>JAIRVG010000065.1 GCA_031253995.1 Paucimonas sp.
GCCTATTCGCGGGTAAACCCGCAGGTCAGCGCCGGGGCTCAGCCGTGCAAATACCAGCCCTGGCGCAGTTCCCACAGACACAGCGGTGTTGTTGAGAACACCGGAGAACCTGTGGGAGCGGCTTCAGCCGTGAAGCAGGCGATGCGGTGCCTGGGCACGACGGCACTCAGATATCCCAGATCAAATTGATGGCGAAGTTGCGCCCTGGTGCAGTCAGACGGTCGAGGTTGGCCGGCTGGGTGACGGCGGCTTCGCTCTGGCCGTTCTGGCCGACGGTGGCGTAGCTGCGTACGTCATCCCACTGCCAGTACTTCTTGTCGGTCAGGTTGTACAGGCCGGCATTGACGGTCAGGTCGTCGGTGATCTTGTAGAAGCCACTCAGGTCGAGCACGCCATAGCCGGGGGTGCGCCAGCGCGAAGTGCTGCCATCGGGGGAGAAGAACGTGGTGTCGTCGACGCGGTTCTTGCGCTTGACCAGTGTCCAGCTCAACAGGCCGCCATAGCTGTCCTGTTCATACCCCAGGCCAAACACGCCGGTGAGTGGGTTGACGCTGTTAAGCGGTTGGCCGGTGTCGTCGTTGCGGCCATAGGCATAGGCCACCGAGCCTTGTGTGTACAGGCCCTGCGGCGCACCAAAGCGATCAAGGTTCAGGCGACCCCTGACCTCGGCGCCCTTGATGGTCGCGTGCTTGATGTTCTGCGCCTGGAAATCGAGCGCATCGTCGCCGTTGAGCAGGGCGTCTTCATTGATGAAGTCGCGGTACTTGTTATAGAAGACGGCGACATCGAAGTTGCCCGCATCGAAGTTGCCGCGCAGGCCGGTTTCATAGCTTTTGCTCTTTTCCGGCTCAAGATTCGGATTCGGCTGGACCACATAGCCGCCGGCCGGGTTCTCGAAGCGGCCATACAACGCCTTGGCTGTCGGCGTGCGGAAGCCTTCGGCGTACTGCCCGTACCAGGTGTAATGGTCGTTGAAGGCATAGGTCACGCCCAGCTTGGGTGAAACGCGGTGCCAGTTCTGCTGTTTGTCGCTGACGGTGGTATTGCCCGAAGTCGGCAGGGTGGCCAGGAACTCATCGGTCAGGTGCGGCTTGAGCTGGGTGTAGTCGTAGCGCGCGCCTGGCAGGAAGGTCCAGTTGTTCCAGCGGATCTCGTCCTGGGCGAACAGGCTGTAGGTGTTGATGGTCGGGTCGGGGAAGTCGCTGACCCGGGCCAGGCTGTCGGCAGGACTGATCTGGCCGATGGCTGTGCAGGTGCCCCCTACATTCAGGCAGACGCCAGTGCCGCTACGAGCACCGGTGACTTTTTCCTGCTTGAGCGTTGTGCCGTAGGTCAGCAGATGGTCGGTGGCGCCAACCGTGAAGGCTTTGTCGAGCTGTGCATCCAGCACCCATTGGCGGTCCTTGTAGGTCGTCTGGCGATCACGGAGCACTTCACGGCCGCGGGCGAAGTACAGCTCCTCGGTGCGTTGATCGGTCTTGGCGATCTGGTAGTTCAGGCTCCATTTCAGGTGATCGGCCAGTGCGCTGTCGAGGCCGAACTCATGGTTGATGCCGAAGCGCTCACGGGTGATGGTGTCGTCGGTACCGCGAGCGCGATACAGGTTCGAAGCGCCCATGCCGGGAATGAACGGCCCACCCACGGCGCTCAGTACATTCTGGTCGCGATCGTCCTTGTAGCGCTCATAGGTAAAGCCCAATCGTGCATCATCGGCGTAATTCCAGCCCAGCTTGGCCAGTACGTTGGTGGTGCGCACGTCCTCGGGGTTGGCTTTGGTACGGTCAAGGCCTGTGCCGCCGTGCTCGCCGTAGGATTCGGTCTCGTGACCGTTGCGCTGGCTCAGATGCAGCAAGCTGTCGAAGTTGCCTTCGCGGCCGGCGACGGTGGCGGAGGTCAGCCAGCTTTCATCGGCCGAGCTGTAGCCGGTCTTCAGGCGGGCGCCCACGTCCTTGCCGGGTTTGATGATGTCGTCCGGATCGAGGGTGAAGTAGCTCACCGCGCCGCCGATGGCATTGCTGCCATAGAGTACCGAGGCTGGGCCCCGTAGGATCTCCACGCGCTTGACGATCTCGGGGTCGACGTAGTTGCGCTGGGTCTGGGCGTAGGGGCCGTAGAAGAAGCCATCCGGAACCGAGACGCCATCGACCTGGGTGAGGATCCGCTCGCCATCGATGCCACGGATGTTGTAGCCATTCAGGCCGCTGCGCTGGCCGACGCCACCGACGGAGACGCCCGGCTCGTAACGGACCAGCTCCTTGATGTCGTTGACGTTCTGGCGATCGAGTTGCTCGCGGGTCTGCACGCTCACGGTGCTCGGTACCTGGCTGACGTCCTGGGCGCTGCGGGTGGCGCTGACGGTCAGTTGCTGCAGGGCTATGGTATTGCCGGCCTGCTGGCGTTCCAGCACCACATTGGCATTGCCGATCTTGCGCAGGCTCAACCCCGTGCCTTGCAGCAGGCGGCGCAGGGCGGCCTCCGCTGGCAGCGAGCCCCGTACACCTGGCGACAATACGCCTTCGGCCAGTTCGGCGCTGAAGCCAACCTGCCAGCCGGTGACTTGGCTGAACGCGTTGATCGCCGAAACCAATGGCTGCTGCTCGATGGCAAAGCGGTAGTCGCCCAGGCGTGGGCTACTGGCCTTGGCCGGCTCTGCGGCCAGGGTAGGCAAGCTACAGGCACCGCTGGCGAGCAGGGCCAGGGTCAGCAGGGACAATTGCCCCATGCGGCGAGAAGGGGTGGACGGGCGAATTGGACCTGTGGACATCGAAGGCGCTCCCTGACGCGCGAACTGTTATAGGTGGTGACCGTTCTTGTTTCAAACAAGAATCAGTTGCATTGGCTATAACGAGACGGACGGGAAGGCGCGATCGCGTAAAAAAACTTCAGGGCGTCAATTGAGGATCACCAGCGCCGGATACTCATGCACTTGTGCAGAGGTGATGTGGGCCAGGGCGCGCAGGGTTTCCAGAGGTTGGTCCAGGCGGTAGTTGCCGGTCACCGCCACCTGTTCGAGCTTCGGGTTGCGGTTGATGATCCAGCCGGGGTAGTAGCGGCGCACTTCGGCAAGCACCTGGCTGAGCGGGCAGTTCTCGAACACCAGGCGGCCTTCGACCCAGGCCAGGTCCTTGTGCATGTCCCGGCGCTGGCGCTGGCCGAATCCCTGCGGGCCGACGCTGATGCTGTCGCCGGCCGAGAGCCGGATGCGCTGGTCGCGGGCGCTTTGCAGGTCGATATCGCCCCGTTGCACCCTGACTTGCGCTTCGCCATCGAGGTAGCGTACGGCGAAGTCGGTGTCTTGTGCCTGCGCGCGCAGCGGGCCTGCTTCCAGTTCCAGCGGAGCAGGGCTGTTGCCGGGTACCTGGAAGTACGCCTCGCCCTGCAACAGGCGTGCGACCGGGCGGCCGTCACGCAGGTCGTTGGCGAACGCAGAGTTGGTGTTGAGCAACACCCGGGCGCCGTCGTCCAGTTGCAGGCGTTGGCGTTCACCGACCACGGTCAGGTGGTCGGCCTGCAGGCGCATGGGCAGGTTGCCGAAAGTGAACAGCCCGACCAGCAGCACGGCGGCAGTGGCCAGGGGTTTCCAATGGGTACGCAGACGACCGCTCAACGTGGTGCGGCGACGGTGATTCAATTGCACGGCGGCCTGATGCAGCGGCGCGCCGTTCCACAGGGCTTCGGCTTCGACGTAGGCTTCGGCGTTTTCCGCGGCGGCGCCCAGCCAGGCTTCGAAATCCCGGGTGTCTTGCTCGCTGGCGCATTGCAGACGTACCAGCCAGTCCAACGCTTCGTCCATGGCACGCGCACGGGCATCAGGCGCGTCGGGTGACGGGCGAGGAGCGGGGCTGTCTGTCACGGAGAATCCTTGCTGTGGGTTTTTCGCGAATGATCATGGCTGCGAGGGAGCGTGGCAAGGGCTTTGCCTTTGCCGGCCGGCGGATGGTCGGCTCACTTGAGGCGGTCGGCCACGCCCATGCAGATGGCCATGATCAGTTTCAGCTCCTTCTGTACCGTGCTGGCCGATACCTGCAATTGCTCGGCGATCTCCAGGTAGCTGGCGCCCTGCAGGCGGCTGAGGATGAAGATGCGCTGCTGGCGTGGGGTGAGTTGGTTGAGACTGACGCTCAGGTGCTCGAGCAATTGCTCCGCATGGGCGGCATCTTCGCTGCTGCTGGTCGGCGCGGCGACATTGTGCAGCACCTCGTCAGGAACATCGTCCACCAGCGTGCGGGCCTGCACCCGGCGGGCGCGCAGGTGATCGAGCGCGAGGTTGCGCGCGGTCTGGAACACGAACGGTTCCAGGTGCTCGATGGGGCGTTCGCCCAGGGCACGGGTGACCCGCAGGTAGGTCTCCTGGAGCAGGTCCTCGGCCGTGCTGGGGTTGCCCACCATGCGCTGCAAGGTGCGCAGCAAAGGGAGGCGCTGGGTGAGGAACACTGTGTTGAACCGGGACTGACTCACGAGGAAACCTGACCGATGAAAGGCAAATGATAATGCTTATCATCTGTTGTGTTGGTCAAGTCTCATCGAAGTAAAGAATGGGTAAGTATCGCTGTGCGGCGAGCTTGCGGCAGAGGCACCGCAGGCTTCACCCGTCCTAAAAACGAACTGACAAAGCCTGCGATGGGCTGCCCGATCAATTCGCGTTGCACAGCGCCAGGCAGTTGTCGAGCATGCGGTTGGAGAAGCCCCATTCGTTGTCGTACCACGCCAGCACCTTGAGCATCCGGCCATTGGCGCGGGTGTGGTTGGCATCGAAGATCGACGACAGCGGGTTGTGGTTGAAGTCGCAGGAGACCAGCGGCAGGGCGTTGTAGCCCAGGATGCGCGAATGTCGGCTGGCTTCGAGGAACAGTTGGTTGACCTCCTCGGCGCGGGCTTCGCGCTTGAGGTTGACGGTCAGGTCCACCAGCGACACATTGATCACCGGCACCCGCACCGCCATGCCGGTGAGCTTGCCGGCCAGCTCCGGCAACACCAGGCCCACGGCCTCGGCGGCGCCGGTCTTGCTCGGGATCATCGACTGGGTGGCCGAGCGCGCGCGGTAGGGGTCGGTGTGGTAGACGTCGGTGAGCACCTGATCGTTGGTGTAGGCGTGGATGGTGGTCATCAGCCCTTGCTCGATGCCGAACTCGCGGTGCAGCACCTGGGCGATCGGCGCCAGGCAGTTGGTGGTGCAGGAGGCATTGGAGATGATCTGGTGCGAGGCGCGCAGGGTGTCGTGGTTGACCCCATACACCACCGTGGCGTCAGCGCCCTTGGCGGGCGCCGAGATGATCACCTTGCCCGCACCGGCGCTCAGGTGGGCGGCAGCCTTGGCGCGATCGGTGAACAAGCCCGTGCATTCGAACACCACGTCCACCGCTTCGGCCTTCCAGGGTAGTTCCGCTGGGTTGCGGATGGCACTGACCGCGATACGGTCGCCATTGACCGTCAGGCTCTCCTGGTCGGACTCCACTTGTGCATCGAAGGTGCCGTGCACGCTGTCGTACTTGAGCAGGTGGGCGTTCATTGCACTGTCGCCCAGGTCGTTGATGGCGACGACCTGCAGGTCCTGGCGGTAGCCTTGGGTATAGAGTGCGCGCAGGACGTTGCGTCCGATGCGGCCAAATCCATTGATGGCGATGCGAAGGGTCATGGCATTACCTCTGGCAGTCCGAGTGAAGCTTATGGCAAAAAGGTCACTTCACTGAAACGGTTTTGTTATTGGAATTACAAGATTATTCACTGCTGGATAGAAAACAAGCCTTTTTGATGGCAGTATTTTGTTAAACCTACAACGAGTGGTCGGGCAGACCACCCCCAGATCGCGTCAGGCCCCTTCCCTTGAGCCTAGGCCGCAATCGTTTGAAGGGGAAATGCCCATCGACGCCACCCTTACAGTCAGCCTGGAGTCCAGTACATGCATCCGCGCATCCTTGAGGTCACCGCACGGTTGGTCGAACGCAGCCGTGCCACCCGTGAACGCTACCTGGAGCTGATTCGCGGCGCGGCCAGCGATGGCCCCATGCGCGCCAGCCTGCAATGTGCCAACTTCGCCCACGGCGTGGCCGGCTGCGGCGCCGAGGACAAACACAGCCTGCGGATGATGAACGCCGCCAACGTGGCCATCGTCTCGGCCTACAACGACATGCTGTCGGCGCACCAGCCGTACCAGCACTTCCCGGAACAGATCAAACAGGCGCTGCGCGAGATCGGCTCGGTCGGCCAGTTCGCCGGTGGCGTACCAGCCATGTGCGATGGCGTCACCCAGGGCGAGCCAGGCATGGAGCTGGCCATCGCCAGCCGTGAAGTGATCGCCATGTCCACCGCCATCGCCCTGTCCCACAACATGTTCGACGCCGCATTGATGCTCGGCATCTGCGACAAGATCGTGCCGGGCCTGATGATGGGCGCCTTGCGCTTTGGTCATCTGCCGACCATCTTCGTCCCCGGCGGGCCGATGCCTTCGGGCATCTCCAACAAGGAAAAGGCCGACGTGCGCCAGCGCTACGCCGAAGGCAAGGCCAGTCGCGAAGAGCTGCTGGAGTCGGAGATGAAGTCCTATCACAGCCCCGGCACCTGTACCTTCTACGGCACGGCCAACACCAACCAACTGGTGATGGAGGTCATGGGGCTGCACCTGCCGGGGGCTTCGTTCGTCAATCCGTACACGCCGTTGCGTGACGCCCTGACCGCCGAGGCGGCGCAGCAGGTCACGCGCATGACCAAGGCCAGCGGCAGTTTCATGCCCCTGGGCGAGATCGTCGATGAGAAGGCGCTGGTCAACTCGATCGTCGCCCTGCACGCCACCGGCGGCTCCACCAACCATACCCTGCACATCCCGGCCATCGCCCAGGCTGCCGGCATCCAGCTGACCTGGCAGGACATGGCGGACCTTTCCGAGGTGGTGCCGACCCTGTCCCACGTCTATCCCAACGGCAAGGCCGACATCAACCACTTCCAGGCAGCGGGCGGCATGGCCTTCCTCATTCGTGAACTGCTCGATGCCGGGCTCCTGCACGAGGACGTCAATACCGTGGCTGGCCACGGCCTGCGCCGCTACACCCAGGAGCCGTTCCTCGAGGAGGGCAAGCTGGTGTGGCGTGAAGGGCCGCGCCAGAGCCTGGACGAGAGCATCCTGCGCCCGGTGGCGCGACCGTTCTCGGCCGAAGGCGGCTTGCGAGTGATGAACGGCAACCTCGGGCGTGGGGTCATGAAGGTGTCGGCGGTGGCGCCCGAGCATCAGGTGGTGGAGGCACCGGCCCGGGTGTTCCATGACCAGCAGTCCCTGGCCGATGCGTTCAAGGCCGGCGAGCTGGAGCGGGACTTCGTCGCCGTGGTGCGCTTCCAGGGGCCGCGTTGCAACGGCATGCCCGAGCTGCACAAGCTGACCCCCTTCCTGGGCGTGCTGCAGGACCGTGGCTACAAGGTGGCGCTGGTCACCGACGGGCGGATGTCCGGCGCCTCGGGCAAGATCCCGGCAGCCATCCATGTGTGCCCCGAGGCCTACGACGGGGGGCCGCTGGCGCGGGTGCGCGATGGCGATATCGTGCGGGTCGATGGCATCGAGGGCTCGTTGCAACTGATGGTATCGGCCGAGGAACTGGCCACCCGTGACCAGCCGGCGCCTCCCCAGGGCAATGACCTGGGCATGGGACGCGAGCTGTTTGGCTTCATGCGTGTGGCGTTCAGCCCAGCCGAGCAGGGTGCCAGCGCCTTCACCTCGGCCCTGGAGCGACTGAAATGAAAGCACTGCTGGTTGGCGATATCGGCGGCACCAACGCCCGCTTTGCCCTGTGGCACGACAACCAGTTACAGGCGGTGCAGGTCCTGGCGACTGCCGACTACACGAGCCCTGAGCAGGCCATCGAGGCTTATCTGACGGGGCAAGGTATTGCCCATGGTGGGCTGGCGGCGGTGTGCCTGGCGGTCGCCGGGCCGGTGAGCGGCGATGCGTTTCGCTTCACCAACAATCACTGGCGGCTGAGCCGCCGCGCTTTCTGCCAAGCCTTGCAGGTCGAGCACCTGCTGTTGATCAACGACTTCAGCGCCATGGCCCTGGGTATGACGCGTCTGCAGCCTGGCGAGTATCGCCAGGTGTGCCCGGGCGCCGCCGACCCTGCACGCCCGGCCCTGGTCATCGGCCCCGGCACCGGCCTGGGCGTAGGCAGCCTGTTGCGCCTGGACAACCAGCACTGGCTGGCCTTGCCAGGGGAGGGCGGGCATGTCGACCTGCCGGTGGGCAACGAGCGCGAGGCGGCGATCCATCAGCAGATCCATCGGCAGATCGGTCATGTCAGCGCCGAGACGGTATTGAGCGGGGGCGGGCTGGTGCGCTTGTACCAGGCAATGTGCGCGCTCGATGGCGACGTACCCCGGCACAAGACGCCCGCGCACATCACCGATGCCGCGCTGGGCGGCGAGCCGCGAGCCCTGGCGGTGGTCGAGCAGTTCTGCCGCTTCCTTGGGCGTGTGGCCGGTAACAATGTCCTGACCCTGGGGGCACGGGGTGGGGTCTATATTGTCGGCGGCGTGATTCCGCGCTTCGCCGAGCTGTTTCTGCAGAGCGGTTTTGCCACGAGCTTTGCCGACAAGGGCTGCATGAGTGGCTATTTCGAGGGGGTGCCGGTGTGGCTGGTGACGGCGGAGTTTTCCGGCTTGCTGGGGGCAGGGGTGGCGCTGCAGCAGGCGTTGGATCATTGATCGCCGGGCCCTGGGTGCCCATCCGTTATCACCACCAGAGGAAGGTTCAGTGACCACCGCCGGTAAATCGATCCTGATGGTCGACGACGACCAGGAAATCCGTGAACTGCTGCAGACCTACCTGAGCCGCTCGGGTTTTCAGGTGCATGCCGAGGCCGATGGCAGGGGCTTTCGCCAGGCGCTGGAGTCCGTACCCTGTGACCTGGCGATTCTCGATGTGATGCTGCCTGACGAGGATGGCTTCAGCCTGTGTCGCTGGGTGCGCCAGCACCCGCGTCTGGCGCGGGTGCCGATCATCATGCTGACCGCCAGCTCCGACGAGACCGACCGGGTCATTGGTCTGGAACTGGGCGCCGACGACTACCTGGGCAAACCGTTCAGCCCCCGTGAGTTGCAAGCGCGGATCAAAGCGTTGCTGCGCCGCGCCGAGTTCGGTCAGGCGGCACCCAGCCAGGCGGTGCTGGCCTTCGACGATTGGCGCCTGGATACCATCAGTCATCGCTTGTTCCATCGCGATGGCGAAGAGGTGATTCTCTCCGGCGCCGACTTCGCCCTGCTCAAGCTGTTTCTTGACCATCCGCAGCAGATCCTCGATCGCGACACCATCGGCAATGCCACCCGAGGCCGTGAGCCGATGCCGCTGGACCGCATCGTCGACATGGCGGTCAGCCGCCTGCGCCAACGCCTGCGTGACACCGACAAACCACCACGGCTGATCCGCACTGTGCGTGGCAGTGGCTACCTGCTGGCGGCCCATGTCTGCCCTGCCTGCTGAGCGGCGCCGGCGCCTGCTGCCGCGCTCACTGCTCGGGCGCATGCTGTCGTTGACGTTGCTGGTGGTGCTGTTGGCCCAAGGGCTGTCGAGCCTGATCTGGGTCTCCCAGTTGCGCGCCAGCCAGCTCCAGGGCCTGCAGGCCAGTGCCCGCAGCCTGGCCCATTCGATGAGCGCCAGCGTCAGTTACTTCCGTTCGTTGCCGGTCGCCTATCGGCCCATGGTCCTGGACCAGTTGCGCAGCATGGGCGGCACGCGGTTCTTCGTCTCGCTCAACGACAAGCCGCTGGACATGCCCATGCTGCCGATCACGCCACGCAAGCAGGCGGTGATCGACGTGTTCCAGTCGGTGCTGCACGAGCGGCTGGGGCCGCAGATGGAAATTTCCGTGGAATTCGTCAGCCCCCAGGAACTGCGCATTTTCAACAGCGGCTTGAAGCTCGACGAGCTGCCGCGCTCCTGGGCGCATTATTCCCTCACCCTGGAGCCGCTCAATCCGCCGGTGCTGGTCACCCAGATCCGCCTGGACGAAGGCGAGTGGCTGTACATCGCCTCGCTGTTGCCGGAGCCCTATACGAGCCTTGAGGCCGAGCGTCTGCCGCGTCAGCAGATCGGCTTCATCGCGTTGACCACCGCCTTGTTGTTGCTGTTCATCGGCTTGCTCGTGCACTGGCAGAGCCGCCCGCTCAAGCGCCTGGCGCGGGCGGCGCGGGAGATGTCCCTGGGCGCCGATGTCGCGCCAGTCACTGAAGGTGGGGGCAGCGAAGTGGCAGAAGTGGGGCGGGCCTTCAACAGCATGCGCGAGCGCATCAGTCGTTACCTGACTGAGCGCGCGCAGCTGTTCAGCGCCGTTTCCCATGACCTGCGCACGCCTATCACGCGTTTGCGCCTGCGGGTCGAACTGCTCGAGGACGAACAGCTACAGGCCAAGTTCAGTCGTGATCTGGACGAGCTCGAACTGCTGGTCAAAGGGGCATTGCAGTGTGTGAAGGACACCGACATCCACGAGAACATCGAGCCGGTGGACCTCAACCAGGTGCTGGAGATACTCGCCGAGCCCTACTTGGGCGACGGCCGCATCACCCTCGAAGGCCGTGCCCTGGCGCCCTACGCGGGCAAGCCCCTGGCCCTGCGTCGGTGCATCGGTAACCTGATCGACAATGCCATCAAGTATGGCGAGCGGGCGCATCTGCGCATTCTCGACAGCGCCACGGGGTTTGTCCTGCAAGTGGATGACCAAGGGCCCGGGGTGCCGGAACAACGCCTGGAACAGGTGTTCGAGCCGCATTTTCGGCTGGCCGGTCAGCAGCAGGGCTATGGGCTGGGGCTAGGCATCGCGCGCAATATCGCCCACAGCCATGGCGGAGAGGTCAGCTTGCTGAACCTGCGTCAGGGCGGCTTGCGGGTCACCTTGAGCCTGCCGCGCAGCATCGATTGAGTGGCGAATGTCACCGCTTGGTGACATTCGCGCATCCCTTCGTTACCTGGCGGCCTTTGCCGGCTGTTTAGACTCCAAGGCAAGCGCAAGCACCCATGACTTGCCTTCGCATAACAACAAGAAAGGTTCTCCACGATGAATGCGATCACTCGCCTAGCCGCTGTCGTTTCCCTCGCCTCATTCATGCCGCTGACCGCCCTTGCTGCCGATGCAAAGGGCTCCGTCGAAGTCCTGCATTGGTGGACCTCCGGCGGTGAGGCCGCCGCCGTCAACACCCTCAAGCAGCAGGTGGAAAAAGACGGTTTCACCTGGAAGGACAATGCCGTGGCCGGTGGCGGCGGTGCTGCGGCCATGACCGTGCTCAAGAGCCGCGCCGTGGCGGGTAACCCACCTGCCGCCGCGCAGATCAAGGGCCCCGACATCCAGGAGTGGGGCGCTTTGGGCCTGCTCGCCGAACTCGACGAGGTGGCCAACGCCAACCAGTGGGACGCACTGCTGCCGGCCAAGCTCACGCACATCTGGAAGTACGATGACCATTATGTGGCCGTTCCGGTGAACATCCACCGGGTCAACTGGCTGTGGGTCAACCCAGTGGTGTTCGAGAAGGCGGGCGCCAAAGTGCCGCGTACGCTCGATGAGCTGTTCGTCGCCGCCGACAAGCTCAAGGCCGCAGGTTTTCAGCCACTGGCCCATGGTGGCCAGCCGTGGCAGGACAGCACGGTGTTCGAAAGCCTGGTCCTGAGCATCCTGGGCCCAGAGGGCTACCACAAGGCCTTCGTCGAGCTGGACGAGCAGACGCTCACCGGCGACAAGATGGTCGAGACTTTCAAGACCTTGCAGCGCCTTGGCACCTATATGGACGCCAACCGCGCCGGCCGAGACTGGAACATCGCTGCCGCCGACGTCATCAACGGCAAGGCCGGCATGCAGATCATGGGCGACTGGGCCAAGAGCGAATGGACCGCCGCCCACAAGGTGGCCGGCAAGGACTACCAGTGCGTGCCATTCCCCGGCACCCAGGGCAGCTTCACCTACAACATCGACTCCCTGGCGATGTTCAAGCTCAAGAACGAAAGCGACATCAAGGCCCAGAACGACCTGGCCAAGGTCGCGTTGGAGCCGGCCTTCCAGACCGCCTTCAACCAGGCCAAGGGCTCGCTGCCGGTGCGCCAGGGCATGGACATGAGTGCGTTCGACGCCTGCACCCAGCAGTCGCAGAAGGACTTCCAGGAGGCCGAGAAAGGCCAGGGGCTGCAACCGAGCATGGCGCACAACATGGCCTCGTCACTGGCGGTGCAGGGGGCCATCTTCGATGTGGTCACCAACTTCCTCAACGACCCCAAGGCAGACCCTGCCAAGGCGGCCAAGCAGCTGGGCGCGGCGATCAAGGCCGCGCAGTAGCACCGCTGGCGGTCTCTCTGACCTTACTGGCCCCTGTGGAGGCGGATAAACCCGCTTCCACAGGACTCGCGCTAGATGCATGTTCTTCGGTACTTCACATGAACACAGCAACCGCAACCCTGCGGGCCTCCCCCCTGGACGCCCTGCAACGCTGGCTCCCGAAACTGGTGCTGGCGCCTAGCATGCTGATTGTCCTGGTGGGCTTTTACGGCTACATCCTCTGGACCTTCGTGCTCTCCTTCACCAACTCCAGCTTCATGCCCAGCTACAAATGGGCCGGGCTGAGCCAGTACGCCAAACTGCTGGCCAACGACCGCTGGTGGGTCGCCAGCAAGAACCTGCTGGTGTTCGGCGGCCTGTTCATCGCCATCAGCCTGGTGGTGGGGGTATTGCTGGCGGTGCTGCTCGACCAGCGCATCCGCCGCGAAGGCGTCATCCGCACGATCTACCTATACCCGATGGCGCTGTCGATGATCGTCACCGGCACCGCCTGGAAATGGCTGCTCAACCCTGGCCTTGGCCTGGACAAACTGCTGCGCGACTGGGGCTGGGAAGGCTTTCGCTTCGACTGGCTGGTGGACCCGGACCGGGTGGTCTATTGCCTGGTGATCGCCGCGGTGTGGCAGGCCTCAGGCTTTGTCATGGCGTTGTTCCTGGCGGGCCTGCGTGGGGTCGACCCCTCGATCATCCGCGCCGCCCAGGTCGATGGCGCGAGCCTGCCGAAGATCTACCTGCGCATCGTGCTGCCAAGCCTGCGGCCGGTGTTCTTCAGTGCCTTGATGATCCTTGCGCACATCGCCATCAAGAGCTTCGACCTGGTGGCTGCGATGACCGCTGGTGGCCCGGGCTACGCCTCCGACCTGCCGGCGATGTTCATGTACAACTTCACCTTCAGCCGTGGGCAGATGGGCATGGGGTCGGCCAGCGCGATCCTCATGCTCGGCGCCATCCTGGCGATCCTGGTGCCCTACTTGTATTCGGAACTGAGGACCAAGCGCCATGACTAGTCCACGTTGGTTTGCCCCCAGCCGCCTGGCCATCCATGCCACGTTGCTGATCGCCTGTGCGCTGTACCTGATACCTCTGGTGGTGATGCTGCTGACCAGCTTCAAATCGCCGGAGGACATCCGCGCCGGCAACCTGCTGAGCTGGCCGGAAGTAGTCACCGGGATCGGCTGGATCAAGGCCTGGGACACGGTCGGTGGCTATTTCTGGAACTCGGTGAAGATCACCATACCGGCCGTGCTCATCTCCACCCTGGTGGGCGCCTTGAACGGTTATGTGCTGTCGATGTGGCGCTTTAGAGGCTCACAGCTGTTCTTCGGCCTGTTGCTGTTCGGTTGCTTCCTGCCGTTCCAGACTGTGCTGCTGCCGGCCTCGTTCACCCTCGGCAAGCTGGGCCTGGCCAGCACCACCATGGGGCTGGTGCTGGTGCACATCGTGTATGGGCTGGCCTTTACCACGCTGTTCTTTCGCAACTACTACTGCAGCGTGCCCGAGGCCCTGGTGCGCGCGGCGCGGCTGGACGGGGCGGGGTTTTTCATCATCTTCGGGCGGATCCTGCTGCCGATGTCGGTGCCGATCATCATGGTCTGCCTGATCTGGCAGTTCACTCAGATCTGGAACGACTTTCTCTTCGGCGTGGTGTTCGCCAGCGGCGACGCCCAGCCTATCACCGTGGCCCTGAACAACCTGGTCAACACCAGCACCGGGGTCAAGGAATACAACGTCGACATGGCGGCGGCGATGATCGCGGGGCTTCCGACCCTGCTGGTCTATGTGCTGGCCGGCAAATATTTCCTGCGCGGCCTGACTGCCGGCGCGGTCAAGGGGTGACACATGGCACGGCTCGAACTTCGCAACGTCAACAAGCGCTACGGCAGCGGCCTGCCGGATACCCTCAAGGCCATCGATCTGGGCATCGAGTCCGGCGAGTTCCTGATCCTGGTCGGCCCCTCCGGGTGCGGCAAGTCGACCTTGATGAACTGCATCGCCGGGCTGGAGGACATCAGTGGCGGCGAAATCCTGGTCGATGGCGCCGACATCAGTGGCATGAGCCCCAAGGACAGGGACATTGCCATGGTATTTCAGTCCTATGCGCTGTACCCGACCATGAACGTGCGCGACAACATCGCTTTCGGCTTGAAGATTCGCAAGATGCCTCAGGCGGCGATCGACGAGGAGGTGGCGCGGGTGGCCAAGCTGCTGCAGATCGAGCATCTGCTAACGCGCAAGCCAGGCCAGCTTTCTGGCGGTCAGCAGCAGCGGGTGGCCATGGGCCGGGCCTTGGCGCGGCGGCCGAAGATCTACCTGTTCGACGAGCCGTTGTCGAACCTCGATGCCAAGCTGCGGGTGGAGATGCGCACCGAGATCAAACTGATGCACCAACGCTTGAAGACCACCACCGTGTACGTCACCCATGACCAGATCGAGGCCATGACCCTGGGTGACAAAGTGGCGGTGATGAAGGACGGCGTCATCCAGCAGTTCGGTACGCCCCAGCAGATCTACAACGACCCGGCTAACCAGTTCGTCGCCAGCTTCATCGGCTCACCGCCAATGAACTTCATTCCAGCGCGCCTGACGAAACAGCAAGGACGTCTGGTGGCGTTGCTCGACAGTGGGCAGGCCCGTTGCGAGCTACCTGTGGCTGGCCTGTCGGATGAGCTTGAAGGGGGCGAGGTGCTGCTGGGCATTCGCCCCGAGCAGATTGGCGTGGGAGAGGGCGATGGCGTGCATGGCATTCGCGCCGAGGTGCAGGTGACTGAGCCCACCGGGCCTGACTTATTGGTGTTCGTCACCCTCAATCAGGTCAAGGTGTGCTGCCGTTTGGCGCCGGATGTCGCCTGCCGTGTGGGGGACAGTCTGAACCTGCAGTTCGACCCCGCGCGGGTGCTGCTGTTCGACGCCGCCAGTGGCGAGCGCCTGGGGCAGGTCGCGCCCGAGCAGATCGCCACAGGCACTGTTGCGCGTTTCAAAGGGCGCTGAGTCGTCTAAACCATCAATAACAAGAAAAGTGAGGAACAAGGGATGGACCATCGCAAACGCATCAGGACGCTGGGCTCGCTGGCGGTGCTGACCTTTGTCGGCAGTGGTGGGGCACACGCGGCCGAGGCCTTCTCGGCGGATTCGAAGTGGATGACCGGCGATTGGGGCGGTACCCGCACCGAGCTGCTGGAAAAAGGCTACGACTTCACCCTCGACTATGTCGGCGAGGTGGCCGGGAACCTGCACGGCGGCTACAACGACGACAAGACCGCCCGCTACAGCGACCAGTTCGCCCTGGGCGCACATCTGGACCTTGAGAAGATCCTGGGCTGGCATGACGCCGAGTTCAAGCTGGCCATCACCGAGCGCAGCGGCCGTAACTTGTCCAACGACCGCATCAGCGACCCACGCGCTGGGCAGTTGAGCTCGGTTCAGGAGGTCTGGGGGCGGGGCCAGACCTGGCGCTTGACCCAGATGTGGATCAAGCAGAAGTACTTCGATGGCGCCCTGGACGTGAAATTCGGCCGCTTCGGCGAAGGAGAGGACTTCAACAGCTTCCCGTGCGACTTCCAGAACCTGGCCTTCTGCGGCTCCCAGGTGGGCAACTGGGTCGGTGGCATCTGGTACAACTGGCCGGTCAGCCAATGGGCGCTGCGGGTCAAGTACAACATCAACCCGGAATTCTTCGTGCAGGTAGGGGCCTTCGAACAGAATCCGTCGAACCTTGAGACCGGCAACGGCTTCAAGCTCAGCGGCAGCGGCACCAAGGGTGCGATCCTGCCGGTGGAGATGGTCTGGTCGCCCAAGGTCAACGGCCTGCCGGGCGAGTACCGGTTGGGCTACTACTACAGCACTGCCAACGCCGACGATGTCTATGAGGACGTCAACGGCCAACCCCAAGGCATCACCGGCAACGACTTCAAATCCCATTCCAGCAAGCACGGCTGGTGGGTCGTGGCCCAGCAGCAGGTGACGGCGCACAACGGTGACGTCAACCGGGGCCTGAGCCTGTTTGCCAACTTCACCGTGCATGACAAGGCCACCAACGTCATCGACAACTACCAGCAAGTGGGCATGGTCTACAAAGGCCCCTTCGAGGCCCGGCCCAAGGACGACATTGGTTTTGGCATCGCGCGGATCCATGTCAATGACGACGTCAAGAAGCGCGCCGAGCAGCTCAACGCCGCCAGCGGCATCGACGACTACGATAATCCAGGCTTCGTGCCGCTGCAGCGCACCGAGTACAACGCCGAGCTCTACTATGGCTTTCATGTCACCAACTGGCTGACCGTGCGGCCCAACCTGCAGTACATCAAGAGTCCAGGCGCGGTGGATGAGGTCGACAACGCGCTGGTCGCGGGATTGAAGATTCAGTCGTCATTCTGAGAAAAATTGTTGTAAATTTACGCCATCCATTCCCGGCCACTTCATTTCCACTGGAACTCAGTGGAAATGAAGCTTGCGCCGAGACAGCGCTATCTCAAACAACAAGAGCTTGGAACCATGCCCGAACATCCGCTACATCGCTTCTTTTGCGCGCAGAGGCCCCGGCCGACGTTCGAGTGGGAGCGTTATCAGCAGCGCGATGTGTTGATCATCGATCACCCCCGTTGTCAGGCGGTGTTCAGTCGCCAGGGCGCGCAACTGGTGCATTTCCAGCCTGCCGGTGAACGGCCTTGGTTGTGGTGCGCCGAACAGTGGCCGCTGGCCGGGGCGATCCGAGGTGGCGTACCGGTGTGCTGGCCTTGGTATGGGCGTCATCCCAGCGAAGACCTGTGGCCGTCCCATGGCTGGGCGCGCCTGCTCGACTGGAAGCTGGTCGAGAGCCAGGAGGACGAAGAGGGCGTGACCTTGACTTGGCGCCTGCAGCTGTGCGACTGGCAAGTGGACCTGCACGCGCGATTGGGCAGTGGCATGGAACTGAGCCTGACCACCGAGCACCAAGACAGCGAACCGTGCCAGTTGAGCCATGCGCTGCTGGCCTATTGGCGTATCAGTGACGTCTCAGAGATAGCGCTGTCTGGGCTTGAGGACATCGAAGGCTACGACCGCCTCAATCGTCAGGCCTGCCGCGAAGACGGTGCGCTCAAGGTCAAGGGCGGCTGCCAGAAGGTCTACCCGGGTACGCCCCGGGTGCAGTTGCAGGATCCCGCCTGGGAGCGTGAGCTGTGCATCGACAGTGGCGATTCCGATGACACCGTGGTCTGGCACCCGGGCAAGCGCCCGTTGGTGGGTGTCAGCGGGCGGGAGTGTCAGCGGTTCGTCTGCGTCGAGATCGCCAGTGGCAGTGGCGAGGGCCTGAGCCTGGCGCCGGGGCAACAGGCTCATCTGAGCCTGCAGGCGCACCGGCTCAGTTGAGTTCGTCGTCCTCGATCGGGTAGCGGCTGGCGTTGAGGCTTTCCTTGATCTTGCGCAGGTGCGGCTGGAAATCCACGCCGCGGCGCAGGGTCATGCCGGTGGCCAGCACATCGAGCACGGTGAGTTGGATGATCCGCGAGGTCATCGGCATGTAGATGTCGGTGTCTTCCGGCAACGGGATGTTCAGGCTCAGGCTGCAGGCCTTTGCCAGGGGCGAGCCGGCGGCGGTCAGGCCAAGCACCGAGGCGCCGTTTTCACGCGCCACGCGGGCCACCTCCACCAGTTCGCGGGTGCGGCCGGTGTAAGAGATGATTACAAACAGATCGCCGGTGTGGGCGACCGAAGCCAGCATGCGCTGCATGAGCACGTCGGCATGGGCCGACACCGCGAGGTTGAAGCGGAAGAATTTGTGCTGGGCGTCGAGGGCCACGGGGGCCGAGGCGCCCAGGCCGAAGAAGTGGATCTGCCGGGCCTGGATCATCATGTCCACGGCGCGGCTGACCTGGTGTGGGTCGAGTGCCTGGCAGGCGCTGTCGAGCGAGGCGATGGCGCTGCCAAAGATTTTCTGGGTATAGGCGGCTGGGTCGTCGTCGGCTTCCACCGCACGGCTGACGTAAGCGGCGCCGCTGGCCAGGCTCTGGGCCAGTTGTAGTTTGAGTTCGGGGTAGCCACTGACACCGAAGGAGCGGCAGAAGCGGTTGACCGTCGGCTCGCTGACCTTGGCGGCCTGGGCCAGCGCGGCAATGCTGAAGCGGGTAGCTTGTTGCGGGTTGAGCAGGATGACTTCGGCGACTTTGCGTTCGGCCTTGTTCAGCTCGTCGAGGCGTCCCTGGATCTGTTCCAGGAGGTTTCTCACGCGGTCCATGGTATGTCCTTGGGTCGGGAAGACAGCCGGCTGAGGGAACAGCGGGCTTTTTGCATGGTGTCTATCGTACTGTCGGCGAGGTTGCCGTACCACTTGTCTGTCACAGTTGTCGGTAATGTTGTGGTTTTTACTACATTACCCCTTGAAAACCGCGGTTGAAAACGATATTCCTAGGCCAACTTTAGGAAAGAACCAACATCATGGCTGCGATCAGTGTAGAACCTTGCACCTTTGCCTTGTTTGGCGCCCTCGGCGACCTGGCACTGCGCAAGCTGTTTCCCGCGCTCTATCAGCTCGACCGAGCCGGCTTGCTGCATGCCGATTCACGCCTGCTGGCCCTGGCTCGTGAAGCCGGTGACGGCGAGCAGCATCTGGCGACCATCGAGGCGCACCTGCGCCGCTTCGTGCCAGAGGCCGACATCGAACCCGGCGTGCTGGGGCGCTTTCTCGGCCGTCTGAACTATCTGCGCCTGGATTTTCTCCAGGCCGACGGCTACCAGACGCTGGCCGAGCAGGTCGCAGCAGACCTGCCATTGATTGCCTATTTCGCCACACCCGCCTCGGTGTACGGCGCGATCTGCGAGAACCTGGACAAAGCCGGCCTGGCCGCCCGTACTCGCGTCGTACTGGAAAAGCCCATCGGTCATGACCTGGAGTCGTCCCGTCGGGTCAACGATGCGGTGGCGCGGTTCTTCCCGGAGAACCGGGTCTATCGCATCGACCACTACTTGGGCAAGGAGACGGTGCAGAACCTCATTGCCCTGCGCTTTGCCAACAGCTTGTTCGAAACCCAGTGGAACCAGAACTCCATCTCCCACGTGGAAATCACCGTGGCCGAGAAAGTGGGGATCGAGGGACGCTGGGGCTACTTCGACAAGGCCGGGCAGTTGCGCGACATGATCCAGAACCATCTGCTGCAGTTGCTCTGCCTGATCGCCATGGACCCGCCGAGCGACCTGTCCGCCGACAGCATTCGCGACGAGAAGGTCAAGGTGCTCAAGGCCCTGGCGCCGATCACTGGCGAGGCCCTGAGCACCCGTGTGGTGCGCGGGCAGTACATCGCTGGCTACAGCGATGGCGCGCCGGTGCCAGGCTACCTGGAAGAAGACAACGCCAACGCCCAGAGCGATACCGAGACATTCGTCGCCCTGCGCGCGGACATCCGCAACTGGCGTTGGTCCGGCGTGCCGTTCTACCTGCGTACCGGCAAGCGCATGCCGCAAAAGCTGTCGCAGATCGTCATCCACTTCAAGGAAACACCGCACTACATCTTTGCCCCCGAGCAGCGTTTGCAGATCGGTAACAAACTGATCATCCGCCTGCAACCGGACGAAGGCATTTCTTTGCGGGTGATGACCAAGGAGCAAGGCCTGGACAAAGGCATGCAACTGCGCAGCGGGCCCTTGCAGCTGAATTTTTCCGATACCTGGCGCAGTACGCGTATCCCGGATGCCTACGAGCGTCTGTTGCTGGAAGTGATGCGCGGCAACCAGAACCTGTTCGTGCGCAAAGATGAAATCGAATATGCCTGGACCTGGTGCGACCAGTTGATCGCCGGCTGGAAGAACGCCGGCGACGCACCCAAGCCCTACGCGGCGGGGTCCTGGGGGCCGATGAGCTCCATCGCACTGATCACACGTGACGGGAGGGCGTGGTATGGCGATATCTGAACTGCAACTGCCGGCAAGCGTAACGATGCATTCGCTGGCTGACAGCAAAGCCTTGGCGGCGACGCTGGCCCATGACGTGGCCGAAAAGCTGCGTCAGGCCATTGCCCGCAAAGGCGCGGCGTGTCTGGTGCTGTCCGGTGGCCGCAGCCCGGTGCCGTTCCTGGAGAAGCTCGCGGGCGAAGCGCTGGACTGGTCGAACGTCACGGTCAGCCTGGCCGACGAGCGCTGGGTGCCGGTCGCGCACGCCGACAGCAACGCCGGCTTGCTCGCACGTCACCTGTTCAAGGGGCCGGCTGCCAAGGCCCGCTTCGTGGGCCTGTATCACTACGCCGAGAATCTCGAGGCCGCCGCTGTCCTGGCTGACCAAGCCCTGGCTGCGCTGCCTGCGATCGATGTGCTGGTGTTGGGCATGGGCGATGACGGTCATACGGCCTCGTTGTTCCCGGCCAGCCCCAATCTGGATGAAGGCCTGGATGTGCGCAGCGCCCGCCGCTGCCTGCCGATGTTGGCACCGAGTGTGCCGCGCCAGCGCCTGAGCATGACCCGTGCCCTGTTGGCCAGCGCCGGCTTCACCGCCCTGTCCGTGCAAGGCCCGGGCAAACTCGCTACCCTGCGCGCCGCATTGGCGGCCGCTGACCCAACCGAAATGCCGATTCGCGCCTTTCTTCACGACCCCCTGGACATCTACTGGTGCCCATGAGCCAAGGATCCACTCTCATGACCACGCTCGAACGCCAACAGCCTCTGCTCTCGATGGCCGAGAAAGCCGCCCGGATCGACGCGATCTGCGCTAAGGCGCGCATTCTGCCGGTGATCACCATCGCCCGTGAGCAAGACATCCTGCCCCTGGCCGACGCCCTGGCCGCCGGTGGCATCCGCACCCTGGAGGTGACCCTGCGTTCCGAGCATGGCCTCAAGGCCATTCGCGTGCTGCGTGAGCAGCGCCCGGAGCTGTGCGTCGGTGCCGGCACCGTCCTGGATCGCACTATGTTCACTGCTGTCGAAGCCGCTGGCGCACAGTTCGTGGTGACCCCTGGGGTAACCCAGGACATCCTCCAGGCGGGCGTCGAAAGCGACATCCCGCTGCTGCCCGGCATCAGTACGCCGTCTGAAATCATGATGGGCTATGCCCTGGGCTACCGTCGCTTCAAGCTGTTCCCCGCCGAAATCAGTGGCGGGGTGGCAGCGATCAAAGCCTTCGCCGGCCCGTTCGGCGACATCCGCTTCTGTCCCACCGGTGGCGTCAATCCGGCCAACGTGCGCAACTACATGGCCCAGCCCAACGTGATGTGTGTGGGTGGGACCTGGATGCTCGACAGCAGTTGGATCAAGAACGGCGACTGGGCGCGGATCGAGGCTTGCAGTGCCGAGGCGATGGCGCTGCTGGACTGAAGCTGATTCTGTTGTGTGCTACAACGCTTGTGGGGCGCCGAATTGGCGCCCCCTTTTTTTGCCTGCCATGAAGACGATGTGTGAGCGCTGCCTGGGGGAGCGGTCCTCAATTGAGGCTGCGCAGGCGTGCCAGCGGTCGGTCCGGGTCAGAAGCGGGCGGTGATGGACTGCGGGTCTTCGGATGGGTTGTCGTATCTGCCACCGGGAATGATGCGAGCGTCGAAACCTCGGTCAAGGCTGTAGGCGTCCTTCTTGCCGAAGATCGGCTTGTCGATGTGGCCCGTGGCTCTCTTGCTTTTGCGCGACTTGAGATATTGCGCACGGCTGACCTGCACGCCCACGGTGTCGGTGAAGGTGGTAAAGCCGTTGCTGCCTAACACCGGCATTGTCACCAGCCGCCCCTGAGGGTCGTGCCCTTGGAAGACCAGGAACCATGCCTTGCCGTCTTTACTGCCTCGCCGGCACGTGTCACCCATCAGGCAGCGTTCGTAACCGGACACTTCGTCCATGCCGTCGGGAATCACCAGTTGCAGTTTCGACTCGACGAAGTCTGTGAACAACTGCAATTCGCGAAGCGCTTGGCTGGATGCGGCCGGTTGATGGTCGGTTACCAGCGGGCCGGCTGACAGGGCGTACGGCATCAGCCTGGCACGCATGTCGCTCGACAGCGGCATGGCTTCGATGCGGGCCATCAGCTGCGTGTATTGCTCCAGGCGTGCCTGGTAGGCGGCCTGTTCCGCTTTTGACGACCACTGTGGCGCGGGCACCGCCAGGCCATTGCCGGCGTTGGCGACGCTGGTTTTGCTCGGTTGGGAGGGCGCCGGCGATGGACGCTGCTTGGTCGCCAGCAGCGTGCCGCCGAGCAAGGCAACGCCTACCAGCAACCACACTATCAGCGCGCGGCGCAGGATAAGTCCGGCCAGCAATCGGCGCGGCCAGCTCAGCGCAGGCGCTTCGAACATCAGGCGGCGGGCGAAGAACTCGTGCACGCCTTGTTCGATCAGCGCGTCATCACAGGCGATGCCCTGGCGTTGATAGTAGCCACGGATGCGTTCGGCGACTTCCTCGCGGCGCCGCGGCAGGTCCAGGTGTTCCTGCATCTGGCGTTGCTGAAGGCGTAGCTCGTCGACCAGGGCCATGGCCCCCATCTGTTCGCGGAATGTGCCGTTGCTCATTGCGCGGCTTTGGTCAGCAGGGCGGAGAAGGCGCGCTTGGCGTCTTCCACGGCGGTGGCGATTTCCTGTGCAGCCTTGGTGGATTCGGCACGGTAGGTGTCGGTCAGGCCTTTCATGTCATTCTGGAAGTCCAGGGTGGCCTGGGCCAGGGCGCGTACCGAATCGACGCGGACGGTCGAGCCATAGCTGGCCTTGAGCGCGGCGTCCAGCTGTTGGTTGCCCAGTTGGCCAAGGGCTTCGAGCCCCTTGCTGATGCCATCGGTGGTGGCATTGAGCGTGTGGGTGGCCTCGTTCATGCCCTGGTTGGCGGTGAACGAAACGGCCAGGCTGGTCAACACCACTTCGTTGGTGGAGAAGAACGAAACCATGCGTTGGTACTGGCGTTCCTTGACCACGTGGACTTGGCTGATACGGGCGAAGACCATTTCGGCGGTGTTGTAGCCAACCCTCAGGTCATCGGCGATATCCTTGATGATCTGGTAGCTCTTGTCTTCGTTTTGCAGTGCGCGCACGGCTTCGTCGCGGGCCAGTTCCAGCGCCGCGCGCCGGGCGGGGTCCTGCTGCTCGGCTGCGGTCACCTGGGCGCTGGCCGCATCCAGGGCCTGGGTGCGCGCCTTGAGCGCCTGGGCGGCGATGGCCAGCACCTGCTGGGCCTCGACCTCGGCGGTCTTCATCGCCAGGCGGAAATCCATATAGGCTTCCAGAATGAGGTTTTCCCGTGTGATCTGGTCGCTGGCGGCCTTGCTCACCTCCAGGTAGTGCTTGCGAATGTCGCCGAAACGGCTGGGAATCGAGCCGCGGGCCATGTTCATCCAACCCAGTTTCAGGCGTTCGAGGGTGTCCAGGCGACCATCGTCCATCCACGAGGCCATGTTCGCGGCGTCTTCGCGGATCGAGGTGAAGCTTTCGGTGATGTCCAGGTAGCGGTTGGCGATGTCCATCCCCTCGATCTGGTCGCGCACGATCTGGTTGAACAGGGTAGCTTGCTGCAATACAGCGGCGATGGCCGTGACACGGTCGTTGTCGTAATGCGCGACTTTATCCAGCAGCACTAACACCGGGGTGGGCTGAGCGGCGGGCTGGCCGAAGCTGATACCGAGTTGTTGCAGGCCATTGAGGGCTCGTTCCAGATATTGGCTCATGGGTGTCCTTGCATGAGTTGTGGGGCTGGGGAGAGGGTGTCGCTGACGCTGTGTTCCAGTGCCGTGGCCGGTGCCAGGCGTGCGGCCTTGATCGTATTGATCAGGGAACCCAGCAGCAACGTGCGATTCATGTAGCTGTCGATCAGTGACGCATAGTCCGGGCGCGGCGCATAGCGCTCGCCTATGGGCAACAGCAGATGACAGGTGCACCGTACGGGTTCCTTGGACTGGGCGCCGCACGTGCAAGCGAATGGGCTCATGCTGGCGCGCAAGGCGAACTCCAGTGCCTCGGCGTGTCGAAGGGCATCTAATGCCTCGCTGATCTGCTCGGTGGCGAGGTCCAGTCGCTGCTGCAGTGCGAGCAATTGCCGCTGATAGCGCTCTGGCTGGGGCGAGCCGATGGCTGCCCATTGCTCAAGTGCCTCTTCCAGCGAGTCGGCCTGGAGTTCGTATTCCAGCCAGCGCAGGGCATCCGGGCTGTCCTCGTCCTCGCACCGCGCATACCGAAAGGCTTCGAGATAAAGGGGCTCGGCTTGGATCCAGCAAGCGATGACCTGATCGGCCAGCGCTTCGATGCGTTGCACTTGCTTGGCCTGGGCGGGCTGTTGAGTCAATGCCTTGCGTAAATCCTCAAAGCGCTGCTCCAGCGCGCCTATGTGCTTGTCATGCTCGGCCAGTTGTGCGGCGCTGTGTTGTTGCATGGCGTTGAGCAACTGTTCATTGCGCAGGTTCTGGCTGAAATTGCAGTGCTTGGCGAGCCACTCGTCCAGAAGCCGGTTCAGTGCGTTGCGTCGATAGGTCGTGCTGGCAAAGCCTTGCTGGCGCAGATACCGATACAGTGGATGGCGGACATAGGTCGCAAGCTTCTGCGTGCACTCCTGGCTGAGCAGCAGGTGGTCGCGCTTGACGGGCTCGCGTGCGTTGCGAGCCTGTTGCAGTTCGTGCTGGCACTCACGCATCGCGGGGCTCTGGCTGGATTCGCCGAGCGCCTGTTGCAGACCCTGGTCCAGTTTGGCTTGATGTTCGCGCAGCGTCTGGGTCAATTCGGCAATGTCTTGGCGTGCCTGTTCCAGTTGCGCATAGCATTGATCTTGCCGCTGCTGACGTTGCCCGAGCGCGTGCTGGATCTGACGGGCTTCGAAGCTGTCATCGGCGATGTCGTACAGATCACTGAGAATGTGTACTTGTAATTGCAGGTGCTCTGTGTGCAGTTGGGAGCAACTGCGCAGGCTGTCGATTAGACGACCCAAGTAGTCGTGGCTATTTTGGTCAGCCAGTGCCATGAGGGTGACGGGAGTCATCAGAAGCAGCGTCCATGGTCCGTATGCCGGTGATCGAGTGATGGCGGACGGGTCCACGGGCCGTCATCCTTGATCGAAGCGGTGGAAGATGGAGCGAGTATACCCAGCATTTTGAGCAAAGTGATGGCTATGTGCTTTCTGTGTGTGGCCGAGCGATCTTGCGAAAAAAAGGGCCCGTATCGGTGGATACGGGCCCTTTTCAGGGACGACTGAAGTTTACGCCGCCTTGGCTTCCTGCTGGCTCAGCGAGCGGTTCAGGGCGCTGAACAGCGCCTTGAAGCTGGCGGTGGTGATGTTCTCGTCGATCCCCACACCATGCACCGGGCGACCACCGGCCACACGCAGTTCGATGTAGGCCGCGGCCTTGGCGTTGGTGCCGGCACCGATCGCGTGTTCGTTGTAGTCCATGATCTCCACGCTGACCGGCAAGCCGGCGACCAGCGCTTCCAGCGCGCCGTTGCCTTTACCGCGCCAGTGCAGGGTGGTTTCGCCTTCGCCGGCGACTTCCACTTCCACGGCGCTGTGGCCGTTCTCTTCCTGCAGGCGATGGCTGACCAGCGCGTACGGCGTGTTGGCTTGCAGGTACTCTTTGTGCAGCAAGCTGTAGATCTGCTGAGCGGTCATCTCGAGGCCCAGGCGGTCGGTCTCGCCCTGTACCACCTGGCTGAACTCGATCTGCATGCGGCGTGGCAGGCTGATGCCGTACTCCTGCTCGAGCAGGTAGGTGATGCCGCCTTTGCCGGATTGGCTGTTGACGCGGATCACCGCCTCGTAGCTGCGGCCGATGTCGGCCGGGTCGATCGGCAGATACGGCACTTCCCACAGGGCGTCGTCCTTCTGCTGGGCGAAGCCCTTGCGGATGGCGTCCTGGTGCGAGCCGGAGAACGCGGTGTGGACCAGGTCGCCGACGTACGGGTGACGTGGGTGCACCGGCAGCTGGTTGCATTCCTCGACGACCTTGCGCACGCCGTCGATGTCGGAGAAGTCCAGCTCAGGGTCGATGCCCTGGGTGTACAGGTTCAGTGCCAGGGTCACCAGGTCGACGTTGCCGGTACGCTCGCCGTTGCCGAACAGGCAGCCTTCGGCACGGTCGGCGCCAGCCATCAGGCCCAGCTCGGTGGCGGCAACGCCGGTGCCACGGTCGTTGTGGGTGTGCAGGCTGATGATCACGCTGTCGCGACGGCTGACGTTGCGGCAGAACCACTCGATCTGGTCGGCGTAGACGTTCGGCGTCGAGACTTCGACGGTGGCCGGCAGGTTGAGGATGATCTTGTGCTCGGGGGTCGGGTTCCAGACTTCGATGACCGCGTCGCAGACTTCCTTGGCGAACTCCATCTCGGTGGCGCTGAAGGTTTCTGGCGAGTACTGGAAGGTCCACTGGGTGTCCGGCTGCTGGGCTGCGTACTTGACGAACAGCTTGGCCGCGTTCACCGCGATGTCCTTCACGCCTTGCTTGTCCTGGTTGAAGACGATGCGGCGGAACGACGGGCAGGTGGCGTTGTACAGGTGGACGATGGCCTTCTTGGCGCCGCGCAGGGATTCGAAGGTCCGTGCGATCAGGTCTTCGCGGGCCTGGGTCAGGACCTGGATGGTGGTGTCGTCAGGGATGTGGCCGTCTTCGATCAGGGTGCGGACGAAGTCGAAGTCGGTTTGCGAGGCCGAAGGGAACGAGGCTTCGATTTCCTTCACGCCCACGCTGACCAGGGTCTTCCAGAAGCGCAGTTTCTTTTCCGAGTCCATCGGCTCGATCAGCGACTGGTTGCCGTCGCGCAGGTCGGAGCTGCACCAGATCGGCGCCTGGGTGATGGTCTTCGACGGCCAGGTGCGGTCAGGCAGGTCGATGGTCGGGAACGCGCGGTACTTCTTCGAAGGGTCTTTGAGCATGGTCATGTGAGCAATCCTTGAATGCGGCCTGGAACGGGCCTGCCGAAACTGAAAATTTTTGGATGGGCGAGGCGACGCGGTTCAGCTTGGTAGTCGTGCACTGACCAGGCAAAGGCTGCGGTGTTGACGAAGACGGATGAGGGTTTCAAAGGTTTTCATGCCCTCAACCCTACCCAGTGGGGTGAAAGATGGCAAGCGCCTCGGAAAAATTGATAGAAATGTGCGGAAACAGCAATTTATCGGCATTTAATCGCGCACTGAAACGAAAAAGACCGCGTCGGTTGCGCGGTCTTTTTGATTGGCGCAAGGGCGCCGTTCGGCTTGTTGCTCAGGGCTGGAAGGCGCCGATGAAAATCGCCGGGTCGACCCGCGCGTCGTTGAGGCTGACGTTCCAGTGCATGTGCGGGCCGGTGGCGCGGCCGGTGGAGCCGACCTTGCCGACCACCGCACCGCGGGTCAGGACCTGGCCGGGCTTCACGTCGATCTTCGACAGGTGGCAGAACATGCTGATGAAGCCCTGGCCGTGGTCGACGAATACCGTGTTGCCATTGAAGAAGTAATTGCCGGTGAGGATCACCTTGCCGTTGGCCGGGGTCTTGATCGGGGTGCCGGCGGGCACGGCGAAGTCGAGGCCGGAATGCGGGTTGCGTTCCTCGCCATTGAAGAAGCGACGCACGCCGAAGCGGCTCGACAGCGGGCCGTTGACCGGCTTGTCCAGCAGCAGGTTGCTCGGCGTGCCCGGGCTGAAGCTGCGGTAGGCCTTGATCTGCTCGGCCAGCTCGGCGTCGATGCGCTTGAGGTCGGCCGGGTTCGGGTTGACCTGGCGCTGGTTCTTCAGGGTTATGCGTTGTTCCTGGTACTTCTTGCTGCCCACGGTGAAGCTCAGGTTGCGGCCGCCCTGGGTCAGGGTCGCGGTGCCGGGCTTCTGGGTCAGCGGCAGGCCGACGATGGCCAGCCAGTTGGCACCTTCCTTCACCACCAGTACCGGCTTGCCATCGAAGCGTGCGGTCAGTGGCTGGGCCGAGGGGCCGAGGTCGACCACGGCGACGCCGCCGGGTACCGGCTTGTTCAACTGGCGGGTGATGTAGCTGGCGTGGGCGCTGCTGGCGAAGGTCAGGCACAGCAGGAACAGGGATACGAGCAGTCGTGGCATGTGTCAGTCCAGAAGGGAAAGCGTGACCGGAGTCTGGTGGTTGTCTTCGACCCGCACCAGCAATTCGCCTTCGCCGAGGCGGGCCTTCAGGCGCTGGCCATTTTGCGTTTGCGCCGCGCTGCGGATCGCCTGGCCGCGTTCGTCGAGAAGAATGCTGTAGCCGCGGCCGAGGGTCGCCAGCGGGCTGACCACGTCGAGCATCTGCACCTGGGCCTGGAGGCGCTGGCGACGGTCCTTGAGGGTGTCGCGCATGGCTTTGGGCAGGCGTTCGGCGAGGTTGTCCAGGCGCTGCTTGAGCAGGGCCAGGGTGCGTCCCGGATGCTGGGCGGCGAGGCGCGTGTCGAGGCGTGCCAGGCGCTCGCGGCGCTGGTTGAGGCGCTGCTCGAAGGCGCGGCGCAGGCGCATGTCCAGGTCGTCGAGACGCTGGGCCTGCTGGCGCAGGCGTTCGCCGGGGTGACGCAGGCGCCGGCTCAGGCCGTCGAGGCGCAGGCGGTCGTGCATCAGGCGGTTCTGGATGCGCAGCAGCAGGCGGCGTTGCAGGCTTTCCAGGCGACGTTGCAGGTCGCTGCTGTCCGGCGCCAGCAGCTCGGCGGCGGCGGACGGGGTCGGGGCGCGGACGTCGGCGACGAAGTCGCTGATGGATACGTCGGTTTCATGCCCCACGGCGCTGACGATCGGCGTCACGCAGGCGGCGATGGCGCGGGCCACGGCTTCCTCGTTGAAGCACCAGAGGTCTTCCAGCGAGCCGCCGCCGCGGGCCAGGATCAGGGCGTCGAAGCCCTGGGCGTCGGCTTTCTGGATGGCGCGGACGATCTGGCTGATGGCCTCGCGGCCCTGCACTGCGGTGGGCAGCAGGTTCAGCTCGACCTGCGGCGCGCGGCGGCGGAACACGCTGATGATGTCGCGGATCACCGCGCCGGTGGGCGAACTGATGATGCCGATGCGCTGCGGATGGGCGGGCAGGGCGCGCTTGCGCTCGGCGGCGAACAGGCCTTCGGCGCCGAGTTTCTCCTTCAGCGCTTCGAAGGCCAGGCGCAGGGCGCCGTCGCCGGCCGGCTCGACGGTGTCGAGGATCAACTGGTAGTCGCCGCGGCCCTCGAACAGCGAGACCTTGCCGCGCACCTTGACCGCCAGGCCGTCGCGCAGGGCCTGGCGGACCCGCGCGGCATTGTTGCGGAACAGCGCGCAACGCACCTGGGCACCGCTGTCCTTGAGGGTGAAGTAGACGTGGCCGGAAGCCGGGCGGGCGAGGTTGGATATCTCGCCCTCGACCCAGATGCTGCTGAAGACATCTTCCAGCAGCACGCGGGCGCGGCCGTTGAGTTGGCTGACGGTGAGGACTTCACGGTCCAGGCCTAGGCGTTCGAAAGGGTCTCTGATCATGGGGTGGGACTATAAAGGATCGTGGGTGCGGGTGTCACAAGGTCGAAAGAGCGTCGCTCCCACAGGGTCCGCGGCGTGCTTTTGATCTTCTACCGATGATCGCAGACCTGATTGCCTGCTCCGCCCCCACGAATCCGCCGCACATTATCGTTGAGCGCCTTGTAGAAGAAGTTGCGATACAGCCAGCCCTTCACCCCGTTCAGGTTGGTCTTGTGCTCGCGGTAGAAATCATCCGGCGAGGCATACAGCCCCAGCTCCCGGGCAATGCCTTCCCGCTGGATATAGGTGTCGCCCCCAGTCCATTGCACGGCCGGCCTGGCCAGGCACGAGGTGGCCACCGCATAACCCACGAAAGCGTGCTGGCAGTCGCTGAACCTGTCCTGCACCGCACGCAGGTAGCGCTCGTCGAGAATCACGCCTTCCAGCACCACCCACTGGCCCTGCAGTTCGACCTCGACCCAGGTATGCAGGATTTCCCGCGGCGCCATGAAATACACGAATGCGGTCATCGCGCCTTTCTGCAGGCGCTTGTCGATGGTGAAGGCACGCAGCCGGCAGGGAATACCCAGCGCGCGTAGCAGCGCCATCAGCAGGTTCGACTTGGTATTGCAGTGTCCCAGGCCCTCGTCGAGGATCGCCGAGGCCGGCAGGCTGTCGGCGCCGGCGTTGTAGCCGAAGAGGATTTCGTCGCGGCAGAACTCGTACACGGCCCGTGCTGCCTGTTCCGTCGGCAGTTGGCGCCAGCCGCGGGCGTCGATGAGGTTGCTGATCACCGGGACGTCGAAGTCGAGGATCGCGGTACGTTGCAGATAGTCCTGGTTCATGGCAAAGCCTCCTTGTTTTGCCAAGGCTGGACCCTGTAGTTACTTCAGGGGCAAGTGGTTCGCATATGCGCCAGGAATTGCCTGACCAGCGTCCCGGCATCGCGGCGGTAGGCGATCGCCACGGTGCTCACGCAGCCCGGGTCGTCCAGGGGAATGAAGCGCAGTGCCGCCGGGGCAATGTCCTGCATGCAGCGGGGCAACAGGGCGACACCGAACCCCGCCTGGATCAGCTGCAACTGGGTGGTCTTGCGCGACACCACCCGCGCCGGCCGCGGGAAGAACCCGGTCGCCATGCACAGCTCCGCCGACAGGTAGCTGAGCCCGCCGCGCTGGCGATGGGGGATGGAGATGAAGGCCTCTTCGCGCAGGTCCGCCAGATGCACGCTGCGCCTGCCGGCCAGCGGGTGGGAGCCGGCCACCGCTAGCAATAGCGGTTCCTCCAGCAGCGGCTCGACGCACAACCCTTCATGCTGGCGCAGCACCGGCAGGCGCAGCAGGCCGATATCCAGGCGGCCCTCGGCCAGTTCTTCAAGCTGGCCTTCCGAGGAAAGCTGGGCTATCTCCATGGACACGCCCTCGTTGTCATGCAGATAACCACTGACTCGCTGCAACAAGGCGCCAGTCAATGGCACCGTGCTGGAATGGCTCAGACGCAAGCTGCCGCGTAGCCCCTGGCCAACGGCGCGGGCGAGGTCGCCGGCCTTGTCCAGGTCCTGCAGCAGGTTCCGAGCCCGAGGCAGGAACGCTGCACCGGCCGCCGTCAGCCGCGGCTGGCGCGCAGTACGTTCGAACAGCGCGGTGTCGAGTTGCTGTTCCAGTTCGCGGATCTGCCGGCTCAGGGCCGACTGGGCGATGTACAGGCGCTCGGCGGCGGCACTGAAGCTGCCGCTCTCGGCGATTTCGACGAAGTAACGCAACTGGCGGGTGGAAATCATGAGCTATGCCGTTTCGAGATGGCTGATGGCGAAATTGCATATTAGTCGGCATGGCTACCGGCTGGCTAAGGTGCGTTGAAAACATTGAAGGTGCTGCCCGGATGCTCTCGACCCTGTTCGCCCAACTGCCGTTTTCCACCCTCGACTGGTTGCCGATCCTGCTGGGCGTGGCCGCCGCCTACGTGGTCTTCGGCATCGCCGGGTTCGGTACCGCGCTGGTGGCAGGGCCGGTATTGATCAACTTCATGCCGCTGTCGCGGATCATCCCGCTGCTGGTACTGCTGGACTTCGTCGCCGCCTTCGGCAACTGGCTGCCGGCGCGCAAGGCGGTGGCGCGGGGTGAACTGCTGCGCCTGCTGCCGTTCATGGCCTTGGGCTGCACCCTGGGGGTGGTGTTCCTGCTCAACCTGCACGCCGACGTGCTGATGCTGCTGATGGGCCTGTTCGTCACGGCCTATGCGCTGTACAGCCTGGCGGTGAAGGTCAAGCCGGCCAACCTGGCGGCGGGCTGGTCGGTGCCGGCGGGGACCGTGGGCGGACTGTTCGGCGCCCTGTTCGGCAGTGGCGGCTTCCTCTATGCGCTCTACCTCAATGCCCGCCTGGACTCCACCGAACAGGCGCGGGCGACCCAGAGTGCACTGATCAGTTGCAGCACCGTGGTACGCCTGAGCCTGTTCCTGATCGCGGGCGTCTATGCCGACTGGCCGCTGCTGCTCCTGGCCCTGTGCCTGCTGCCGATGATGTTCCTCGGCCTGCGCATCGGCCGCCGCCTGACCCTGAACATGTCCCGCGAGGCCTTCGTGCGCCTGGTCACCTGGCTGGTGCTGGCCAGCGGCGTGGCGTTGATCGGTCGCTGGCTGAGTCAGGTCGCCTGGTAAGCGCCGATTTAGAGGCGTTGCGGTCTCTACCTGGTATTTCTGCCAGTTGTTGCCGGTGGTGCGACTTTTAAACTCCGGGACATGCCCTCCACCATCGAGAGGGTTGTTCCGGAGTTACTGCGATGAAAGATATTCAAGCGTTCGTGCGCCACGGCAGCGGCCTGCTGCACCCCTTGTCCAAGGTCGGAGAAAACCGGATCTGGCAGGTCGCTCCTCAGCGCGAGCCCGTACAGGACAGCACCAGCTCCCTCGACAGCCATTTCTCGGCCCTGTTCGAGTTGGTGGAAGGCGAGGAGCGACGGTCGTTCCTGCCCGAGACCGTAACCCTGTTCGATGTTCCGGGGTTCGCCGGCAAGCTCGTCACCGGACGCCATCATGCTGCGCCGCCGCACGAGGCCTACGAAGAGTCGGTAGGGGTCGCCTTTCTCGAAAATGTGCCGAACGGCTACTACCAACTGGCCGAACTGGGCGCGGATGCTCCGATCACCCTCAACTATGGTTTGTACTTCCGCAATCCGCCGTTCTACCCCGACGGCGATATAGCGTATTCCTTCGACGTGCTCAGCGGGACGCTCATCCTGATGAACGACTGGGAGCGGGGTGTGCTTGAGGGGCGTATGCGTGACGTCGTGGTCCGGGTCGACAAGATCGACGACCAGATCGGCATCGGTCCCGATCGCCCTTACGAGTTGAAGATGATCAACGGCAGATTCAGGGTCAGCCTGTCAGATGCCGGCCGCTGACTCGGGTAGACTGGCGCTTTGAACCAATCCGACCGTTGTCATGATCACCCAGAGCATCATCGTTCCCCGCATGTCCTCCATCCCCGTGCACGAAGCCCGTGCACGGGCCATCCTGCGCTGGCTGGTGCGCGAGAAGATCGTCGAGGAAAGCCTCAGCACCTGCGGCGGCACCGGCAACCGCATGGGCCACGCGATCGCCGAGGGCGCGCGCAAGATCGTCGAGCGGCCGGAACTGCTGCCGTTCGGCAAGCGGGTCAACGGCCTGGAGATCGTCACCAAGCGCTGCATCTATACGCCGAACGAGGGTTTTCTCGAAGAAGCGGGCTGCCCGGAGTGTCGCCAGGAGATCGGCGAGGCCCTGTTCGACAGCCTGGAAGCATGGATGCCGGCCCAGACCGACAACTTCATCTGCCCCGAATGCGCCCACGAAGACGACATCAACGGCTTCCTGTTCCTCCAGCCATGTGCCTTTTCCAACCTGGGCTTCATCTTCAACGGGTGGGCTGACGCCGGTTTCAAGCCGGCCTTCCTCGACGCCTTCGCCGACTGGCTGGACCAGCCGGTGGCCGTGGTGCGGGTGAAGCTGTCGGGCAACTGACCGAAGGCCCATCTTTACATTGAGCGAATCGGCGCGCATGAGTATAATGGCGCGCTTCCATTTTTCCCGCCCGGGAGCCCCCGCGATGCTGCGTATCAGCCAAGAAGCCCTGACCTTCGACGACATTCTCCTTGTACCTGGCTACTCCGAGGTACTGCCCAACGAAGTCAGTCTCAAGACCCGTTTGACCCGTGGCATCGAGCTGAACATTCCGTTGGTTTCCGCCGCCATGGATACCGTGACCGAAGCCCGCCTGGCCATTGCCATGGCGCAGGAAGGCGGCATCGGCATCATCCACAAGAACATGACCGTCGAGCAGCAGGCCGGCGAAGTGCGCAAGGTGAAGAAGTTCGAGGCCGGCGTGGTCAAGGACCCGATCACCATCGACGCCGACGCCACCGTGCGCGACCTGTTCGAACTGACCCGCCTGAACAACATCTCCGGTGTGCCGGTGCTGCACAACGGCGACCTGGTCGGCATCGTCACCTCCCGCGACGTGCGTTTCGAATCCCGCCTGGACATCGCCGTCCGTGACGTGATGACCCCGAAAGAGCGCCTGGTCACCGTCCGCGAGGGCGCCGACAAGAACGAAGTCCGCGAGCTGCTGCACAAGCACCGCCTGGAAAAGGTCCTGATCGTCGATGCCGACTTCGCCCTGAAGGGCATGATGACCGTCAAGGACATCGAGAAGGCCAAGGCCTACCCGCTGGCGAGCAAGGACGACCAGGGTCGCCTGCGCGTCGGTGCTGCCGTCGGTACCGGCAAGGACACCGCCGAGCGCGTGGCCGCACTGGTTGCCGCTGGCGTTGACGTGGTCGTCGTCGACACCGCCCACGGTCACTCCAAGGGCGTGATCGACCGCGTTCGCTGGGTGAAGGAAAACTTCCCGCAAGTCCAGGTGATCGGCGGCAACATCGCCACCGGCGCCGCTGCCAAGGCCCTGGCTGAAGCCGGCGCCGACGCGGTCAAGGTCGGTATCGGCCCTGGCTCGATCTGCACAACCCGCATCGTCGCCGGTGTCGGCGTGCCGCAGATCAGCGCCATCGCCAACGTCGCCGCCGCCCTCGAAGGCACCGGCGTACCGCTGATCGCCGACGGCGGCATCCGCTTCTCCGGTGACCTGTCCAAGGCCATCGTCGCTGGCGCCTCGTGCGTGATGATGGGTTCGATGTTCGCCGGTACCGAAGAAGCGCCGGGCGAAGTCGAGCTGTTCCAGGGCCGCTCCTACAAGGCGTACCGCGGCATGGGTTCGCTGGGTGCCATGGCCCAGGCGCAAGGTTCCTCCGACCGTTACTTCCAGGACTCCTCGGCCGGCGCCGAGAAGCTGGTGCCGGAAGGTATCGAAGGCCGCGTACCGTACAAGGGTGCACTGGCCGCGATCATCCACCAGCTGATGGGTGGCCTGCGTTCCTCGATGGGCTACACCGGTAGCGCCAACATCGAAGAGATGCGCACCAAGCCCGAGTTCGTGCGCATCACCGGTGCCGGCATGGCCGAGTCCCACGTGCATGACGTACAGATCACCAAGGAAGCGCCAAACTACCGCGTAGGTTGATGCTCCTGGCAACACCTTGAAGCGGGGCTGTTATCGAACAGCCCCGCGTCGTTTCCGATTTCCACTGACGAGATTGAGTCATGGCCCTCGACATTCACGCTCACCGCATCCTGATTCTCGACTTCGGTTCCCAGTACACCCAGCTGATCGCCCGCCGCGTGCGCGAAATCGGCGTGTACTGCGAACTGCACCCGTTCGACATGGACGATGAAGCGATTCGTGCCTTCAACCCGCGCGGGATCATCCTCGCCGGCGGTCCTGAGTCGGTCCACGAAGCCAACAGCCCGCGCGCGCCACAGGCCGTATTCGACCTGAACGTACCGGTGCTGGGCATCTGCTACGGCATGCAGACCATGGCCGAGCAGATGGGCGGCAAGGTCGAAGGTTCCGAGCTGCGCGAATTCGGCTACGCCCGTGTCGACGTGGTCGGCAAGAGCCGCCTGCTCGACGGCATCGAAGACCACGTCGATGACGACGGCGTCCTCGGCCTCGACGTGTGGATGAGCCACGGCGACAAGGTCACCCGCATGCCGGAAGACTTCCATGTCCTGGCCAGCACCCCGAGCTGCCCGATCGCCGGCATGTTCAACGATGCCCGCGGCTACTACGGCGTGCAGTTCCACCCGGAAGTGACCCACACCAAGCAGGGCGGTCGCATCCTGTCCCGCTTCATCCTCGACATCTGCGGCTGCGAAGCCCTGTGGACCGCCTCGAACATCGTCGAGGACGCGATTGCCCAGGTACGCGAGCAAGTGGGTTCGGCCAATGTCCTGCTGGGCCTGTCCGGCGGCGTCGACTCCTCGGTGGTTGCCGCGCTGTTGCACCGCGCCATCGGCGACCAGCTGACCTGCGTCTTCGTCGACAACGGCCTGCTGCGCCTGCACGAAGGTGACCAGGTCATGGCCATGTTCAAGGAGAACATGGGCGTCAAGGTCATCCGTGCCGATGCCGAAGCCCAGTTCCTTGGCAACCTGGAAGGCGAAGCCGACCCGGAGAAGAAGCGCAAGATCATCGGTCGCACCTTCATCGACATCTTCGATGCCGAGGCCAGCAAGCTGGAAAACATCCAGTTCCTCGCCCAGGGCACCATCTACCCGGACGTGATCGAGTCGGCTGGCGCCAAGAGCGGCAAGGCCCACGTGATCAAGTCGCACCACAACGTCGGTGGCCTGCCTGAGGAAATGAACCTCAAGCTGGTCGAGCCGCTGCGCGAGCTGTTCAAGGACGAAGTCCGCAAGATCGGCCTGGAGCTGGGCCTGCCGTACGACATGGTCTACCGCCACCCGTTCCCGGGCCCGGGCCTGGGCGTGCGCATCCTCGGCGAAGTGAAGAAGGAATACGCCGACCTGCTGCGTCGTGCCGACCACATCTTCATCGAAGAACTGCGCAAGGCCGACTGGTACCACAAGACCAGCCAGGCGTTCGTGGTGTTCCAGCCGGTGAAATCGGTGGGCGTGGTCGGTGACGGCCGTCGCTACGCCTGGGTCGTGGCCCTGCGTGCCGTCGAGACCGTGGACTTCATGACCGCGCGTTGGGCGCACCTGCCGTACGAGCTGCTGGAAACCGTCAGCGGCCGGATCATCAACGAGATCGAGGGGATTTCGCGGGTGACCTACGATGTGTCGAGCAAGCCGCCGGCGACCATTGAGTGGGAGTGATCCCGCGTCCGGCATAAGCCGGCATCAAGCGGTAAGAAACACCCCGGAAGCCCGCGTAATTGCGGGCTTTCGGCGTTTTGGCTGCCCGTTCAGGCGTGTTTCTTCAGTAACCAGAGGTTTTCATCATCGGCCATTGTGTTCAGGTGATGCAGCTCGGTCGCACCGGCGGGAGTGAACAACAGTTTGGGTGCGCCCCTGAGGGTCGCGAGCGTGGGACGACTCGGCCGTTTGCTGGTCTCCGCTGCGTTGGCTTCGCCCCGCGTGTCACCGCCGTCGTTCTCGGTGGTCCTGACCTTGACCTTGTAGGTGTTCAGCATCCAGCGCTTGTACAGGGCAATCCACGCTGCACAATGCGCGCAGGCTTTCTTCGCGCCGCCCAGGTGAATCACCTTGTTCTCGAACATGTGCGGGTTGGTCGTCACTTCCTCCGCCAGGAAGGTCAGCAGCACGATCTCGGCATGCACGTTCTCGATGCTGTCGAGCACATTGACCGCAACGGCCTTGGAATACTCATTCAGTACCGCGAGCGGCGCCCCGGTGCTCTTGACCGCATTGGTTGTGATGGGACAGGCAATCAGTTTGCGCAGGAACCAGCTGAGTTTCTTTCCTGCGGGATCGGTGCCCCCGTCATTGATGGCATTGAACATGTCCTGGTACAGCTTCAGGTAATTGCCGGCGAGAAAGGATGGTTTCCTGAAACTGTCGACCACCAGCTTTTCCTGGCCGCTGTACTTGCGCTTGGTGTCGGGTTTCAGGCGGACGGTCACGGCATCGCTGAACAGTTGATGGCGCATGCTCAGCAGCTCATGGCTCATGAACAGGCAGCGCTCGAAGTCCAGGGCATTGTTGACGCCGAAGCCGCTCAGGTAATACCGCACTGCATCCTGTTCACCGGGGTTGGTGGCGATGAAGATCTTGTCATCGCCGACAATCTGCATGCACTGGACCTCCGAGATCTTTTTCGTCCCGCTGCTGTCGAGATCCGTATCCCAATCCCGGATGGCGGCCGTTCGCTTGATGATGGTCGACAGGTAAGCCAATTCTTTCGGACTGTATTGCATCGTGCCTCCTTGGATACGGAACAGGATGAGGGCGGGCCGGAGCGCTTGTGGGTTGCGCACCATGATCTTCGCCTTGGCACTGTACCGCCGGGCGGCAGACAAGTGGCGGTCAATTGCTATGCGTGCTGACCGAATCCTGAGTACACGCACAATTCGTGGTGATACGTTAGCGACGCGATCGAGCACGGAACAGGACGGCCTCTCGAACCCGCCGAGCGGTGGGACGCGTGGATAACCGGACTGCAATCGTGCCATGCGATGTTCAGCGTCATTCCCCAGACCACCACGCACTGAAAGGAATCATCATGTCGCAACGTCCTCAATTCGGTTGTGCCTGCTGTACGCCTCACATGCTGCCGCGTATCCAACATGACCCCGAGCTTGCCAAGGCGTTGACCGAGGAAGCTGCCCGGCAGAATCTGCAGGTGCCGCAGCAAGCCGTGATTTTCTTCGGCGGAACGATCTACCCCGATCCGGAGCAGCCGGGTCTGACCGTCGAAGCCCTTGGCATTGCCGACGGTGTGGTGATCGCCAGCGGCTCGCTCGAGGACGTGCGTGAGGCGATGACCTCGTACCGTCCGGCCGATCAGCCACTCACCGGTGAGCAGACGTTGCTGCCTGGCCTGATCGACCCGCACGCGCACCTGTTGTCCAGCGCGATGATTCTTGATTGGACCGATCTCTCGCCGATCAGCCACCAGAGGCTGGACACCGAATACAGTTTCGAGCAGATCAAACGCAAGCTCGTCACCGCAGCCAACCTGATCAAGGACAAGCCCGAGAAGGAGCAATGGGTGTTGGGCTACGGCGTGGACCCGTCGTTGATGGCGAGCTGGACAGACTTCAATGCGCAGATGATTGATGACATCACGCTACCCATCAAAAGCACCATCAAGGTCTTCCTGCTCAATGCATCTGGCCATATCAGCTACATCAACACGGCTGCGTGGGCTGCGGCAAAGCTGCCGGACGAGTTCAAGACCGGCGTGCTGACCGAAGAGCAATCGTCGCAGATGCTCGCGGTCATCCCGCAGGCAGACGAAAAGCAGATCCGCATCAACCTGGGTGAAATCTTCCGTGAGGCGAACCAATGTGGCATCACCACCGTGTTCGATGCGAGCGTCGGTTTGTTCCAGAAGGCCTATGAAGTGCAACGCCTGAATGACATGGAAGCTACCGGGCAGTTGACGCTCCGTGTTGGTGGCGCGTTGTACGGCAGTAACGAAGATCTGCCGATCTGGCTCACGGATGCCTACTCGCCCCAGCTCGACAGCGATGGCAATACCTTGTTTACCTTGCGCGCGATGAAACTGATCGCTGACGGTTCGAACCAGGGCCTGACCGGGCTGCAGAGCAAGGCCTATGCCTGTTGCGACGAGCACCACGTGCCGGGTGTGGGTGCCTATGGACTGTACAACTACAACCCGGTTCGGTTGCTGGCTGATGTGATGGTGGACGTGACCGCCAGGGGCTGGCCTATCCTCACCCACGCCAATGGCGACGAAGCCATCACCAACGTGCTGTCCGCGTACCAGTTGGCACTGTACAAGGTGCCGGCCTCGCAAGGGCCCATCCCGATCGAGCCGGCCTGGGCCGAGCAGCGGCATCGCATCGAGCACTGCTCGCTACTGCACGACGATGCCATTGGCCTGATGCAGCGTATGGCAATCTCGCCGAGTTTCCTGATCGGTCACGTGGGCTATTGGGGGAACGCCTTCCAGACCACCATCCTCGGCCACGAGCGCGCGGACCTTCTGGACCGTTGCGCTTCGGCACTGGACGCCGGTCTGCGCATCAGCCTGCACAGTGACCGTTTCGTCACCCCGTTCGGCCCGCTGCGTTACATGGAGCAGGCGATCGGCCGGGTGATGGAGGCCAACGGAGAGGTGCTGAACGAGAAGGAATGCCTCGATGTGAACCAGGCACTGCGCGCGGTGACCATCGACGCGGCGTGGCAATGCCACCTCGACCATCAGATCGGTTCGTTGCTCAAAGGCAAGCAGGCAGACCTGGTAATTCTGGCGAAGGACCCGTTGCAGCTGAAGGATGCACAAGCGAGCGGTATGCGCGATACCGTCGTGCTGCAAACCTGGGTGAGCGGGCGCAAGGTCCATTCGGCCTGACCAGCAGCCCACCCGAAACAAAAAGCCCGCAATCATGCGGGCTTTTTGTTTCGGGTGGGACCTAGTTGGTATAGGCCCCGCCCACGGCAATGTTGTAGCGAATGCCGCCGCTGCCGCGCCTGCTGTTACAGGCACGGCACAGATAGGCGTGATTAGTGGTGTCCTGGTACCAGGTCGCCCGTGCCAGCCTGCTGGTATTGCATCCGGTCAGGTTCCAATGTTGTGCCACCGGCACGATGTGGTCGATGGTCACGTCGGCCACGGTTGCCTGGTGTGTCGTGCGACCGACTCCCGGGCACATCCAGGAACTGGCATTACCACCCGGATGGTTGGTGACGTAAGTGTTCTTCGCCTGGGTGGCCGTGGTGTTCCAGGCCGAGGGGTAGTTGTTCTGGCGGATGCGATCGAAGATGAACCCTTCGAGTTGGTCCGCCCGCTGGTTGTTGACCGGGCGAATCGCCGCAACGACTTGCGCAATGGTGGCCGCGGTATTGCTGTCGGGTTCGAACGCGTTATAGGCGTTGTACAGCGCCGCATAGCGCGGGTCATCGCCGCCGATCTCCTCCATCGTGAGATCCAGCATCAGTTCGATTTCTTGAGCGTCTGAAGAGCTTAAAAATCGTGGCATGTATCCCTCATGGGCACGTCGTGGTGAAAGATCGATTTGCAGTGCCGTCAATTGCGTGAGCACAGCGATTCACCTGATCCTACGTGATTATGAGGTTGTGGCACAACGCCACCAAGCGTTGTGAATCACCCCCTGAACAGCGCATCCCCGCGCAACCGCTCCACCGCCATATCCACAAACGCGCGCACCTTCGCCGGCGCCTGCCGCCCCTCCGGATACACCAGGTGAATCGGCAGCGGCGGCTCCTCGAAATCCTCCAGGACGATCTGCAACTCCCTCGCGAGCAAGGCCGGTCCGACCTGGTATTGCAGGACCCGGGTCACGCCCCAACCCGAGCGCGCTGCATCGATCACCGCCTGGTTGGTATTGCACATCAGCGCCGGGTCGATGCTGATCCGCTGCCCGCCCGCGAAGCGCCATTCCGGCGAGGCCCATGAGCTGTTGGAGGCGACGATGCGGTGTTCCTTGAGGTCCGCCGGGGTTTGCGGGATACCGCGCTTTTCCAGGTAACCCGGCGCCGCGCAGATCACATGCCGCACCGCGCCGACGCGCACGGCAGTCAGCCCGGAATCCGCCAGATGGCCGATACGCAAGGCGACATCGAGGCCTTCCTCGACGATATTGACCTGGCGATCGATGAACAGGGTGCGGGCATGCATGCCGGGGTAGGCATCGAGGTAGTCGGTGACGATCGGCAATATGTACAACTGGCCGAACAGGATTGGCGCGGTGATCGCCAAGGTTCCGGAAGGCTCACTGTAGTGTCCGGCCGCGGCAGCCTCGGCTTCGGCGATATCGCCGAGGATGCGCCGGCAGTCGGCGAGGTAGCGCGCGCCGGCTTCGGTGGTCTTTACCGAGCGGGTGGTGCGAACCAGCAAGCGGGCGCCGACCAGGTCCTCCAGCGCGGCGATGATCCGCGTCACCGCCGGCGCGCTCATGTGCACCGCGCGGGCGGTCTTGGCGAAGCTTTCGGTTTCCGCGACCTTGACGAAAACCCGCATTGCCAGCCAACGGTCCATGGCGCTGTGTTTCCTTCGTTTCGAATGCTTGTCGGGTATGTCTCCGGTGAGGCCCGGGACACGCTCAGGGTGCCCGGGATTATGTGCCATTTTCACGTTCCTTCCAGTGCCGGTTTCAGAAACCGAAGTGGCTCAGGCCCGGGTGATCGTCCGGACGACGGCCCAGTGGCCAGCGGAACTGGCGCTGTTCCTCGCTGATCGGGTGCTCGTTGATGCTGGCGTGGCGTGCACGCATCAGGCCGTCTTCGGCGAACTCCCAGTTCTCGTTGCCATAGGCGCGGAACCACTGGCCGCTGTCGTCGCGGTATTCGTAGGCGTAGCGCACGGCGATGCGGTTGCCGGTGAAGGCCCAGAGTTCCTTGATCAGCCGGTACTCCAGCTCGCGATGCCATTTGCGGGTGAGGAAGGCTTCGGCTTCGGCGCGGCTGGTGACGAACTCGGCACGGTTTCTCCAGCGGGTGTCGAGGGTGTAGGCCAGGGCGACCTTGGCGGCATCACGGCTGTTCCAGCCATCTTCGGCAAGGCGAACTTTCTCGATGGCGCTCTGTTCGTTGAACGGGGGCAGGGGGGGACGGGACATGGCGTTTCTCCTGATGAGTGAGGTGGATCAAAGTGCAAGCTGGATCGGGTCGCTGCCGGCGGGGACCGCGCAGCAGACCAGGACTTCGTCGGCGCCAACCCTGGCGGCAGGTTCCTTGAGGTAGCTGACCGCGCCCTTGAGCAGGCGGGTCTTGCAGGTGCCGCAGTGGCCTTCGCGGCAACTGAATTCGGGGACCAGCCCACGGGCTTCGGCCAGCTCCAGCAAGGTGCCCGAGCCAGGCTCCCAGCGGGCTTCCTTCAGCGAGTCGATGAAGGTCACCGGAATCGATGTGGTGGCAGGTGGCGGGCCGGCAGGGGCGGCTGCCGGCTGTACACCGGAGCGCTTCAACGATGCGGGGCCGAAGGCTTCGGCATGAATCCGCTCGTCGGCCACGCCGTAGCCGCGCAGGCCGTCGTACAGCGACTGGCTGAAGGACGGCGATCCGCACAGGTAGAACTCGTAGTCGCCGAACGGCAGGTAGCGGCTGAGCAGCGGCATGTCGATCCGCCCGGCAGCGTCGTAGTCGATGCCTTCCCGGGCGCCACGGGTGTCGCTCAGGATGCGGATCACGCCGATGTCCAGCTCGGCCAGCTCGCGGTCGAAGGCCCGGTCGTGTTTCGAGCGGGAGGCATGGAACAGCACCACCGGGCGCATCCGTTGCGTGCGCCGGCCCTCGAACACCAGGTGACGGACCATCGCCAGCATCGGCGTGATGCCGACTCCGCCCGCCAGCAAAACCAGCGGACGCGTTGCGTTGGCATCGATGATGAAGTCGCCGGCAGGGGCGCGGGCTTCCAGCGTGTCGCCCTGGTGCAGATGGTCATGCAGCCAGCTGGATACCAGGCCATCACGCTTGACGCTGATGCGGTAGTAGCCGTCGGACGGTGCGGTCGACAGGGTGTAGGTGCGGATCAGCGGCTTGTCCGTTCCCGGCAGGTGCACGCGAATCGGCAGGTGTTGTCCGGCGAGGTGGGGCAGCAGGCCCGCGCCGTCCTCGGGCTCCAGGTGGAACGAGTTGATCGAGGCGCTTTCCCGCACCACCCGGGTCACCCGGAAGCGGCGCCAGCGGGTGGCCAGCTCCCTGGCGCGCAGGCGTTCCTCGGCCTGCTGCCAGTCGCCGGTCATCAGCGAGCTGTCGGCGGCGCCGTCCTGCTCGGCGATCCAGCGCAGGGCCAGCCCGCCGGGACGGCGCACGATACGCCGGGCACGGAAGGTCCACAGCCGCTCGGCGCCCTGGAAGGCGGCAATTTGCGGTGAGTCGAAGATGACCTCGGCATCACCGGTCATCTGCAGCACATCGCCGCTTTCGTAGTCGACGAACAGCAGTCCGGCCTTGCCGTTGAGATGGATATTGCCCAGGGTCGAGAAGAACAGGTTGCCGTTGAAGTCCGGGATGGTCAGCAGGCCGTCTTGAGACACGCGGACGAAGCCCGGCTTGCCGCCGCGATGGGAGACGTCGACCTGGCGCCGCTCCTCGCGGTCGGCGTAGGTGGCGACGAAGAAGGCATCGGCGCTTTCGATCAGGCGTCGGGCCTGGGCGTCAAGCTGGGTCAGTTCCTCGGCCTGGCCGGCGAACGGCTGCCGTGGATCCCGGGCGAAGGAAAAGTCGCGCAACTGAATGTAGCGCGGGCAGTTGCCGAAGCTCTGGTCGACCTCGACCCGAAAGCCCTGCGCGGTATCCGCCAGCACGCCGTTCATGCGGTTGCGCCGGCGGGTATGCATCTCGATGCCCAGCAGGCCGACCGCAGCGCCTGCGTGCATGCCGCGTGCGGCCGGGTCGAGCGGATGTGCACGGGCAGCGATATCCAGGGTGGTGGGCGAGGGCGAACTCATGAAGCCGGGCGGGCCTTCGATGAAGGTCGCCCAGGCATCGTCGTCGCCGTCCACGCTGCCCAGCACCATGAACGGCAACTGGGCATAGAACTCGCGATGCTGGTCGGGCATGAAGTCCCGCACCACCCGCTGGCCGACACCTTCCATGCGCTCGGCGACGCCGACTTTCTCCTGGATGAAGGTCTCGCCTTCATGCCAGGTGGAGAGTTTTTTCAGGTGTGCGGCCATGGTCATCGCTCCCGTGGAATGCAGCAGGGGGTATCAGGCCCGCAGGCCGGCGCGGCTCTGGGTGAAGGGCACGAAGCCCGGCAGTGCCTCGACGCGGCGCAGCAGGGCATTCACCGCCGGGTAGCCGGAGATGTCGACATTGCCCTCCGGTGCCTGGACGATGTAGCTGTAGATCGCCACGTCGGCGATGGTCGGATGGTTGGCGGCCAGCCACTCGCGGTCGACCAGGTGTTGTTCCAGGCGGCCCAGCAAGACGTGGGCACGGGCGATCACTTCATCGGCGTTGAAGCTGGCGTTGAACACGGTGATCAGGCGTGCGGCACAGGCGCCATAGGCCAGTTCGCCGGCGGCCACCGACAGCCAGCGCTGGACCCGTGCGGCGCCTTCGGCGTCTTCAGGCAGCCAGTCGCTGCGCCCGGCTTTCTTCGCCAGGTAGACGAGGATGGCGTTGGAGTCGGCGATGACGAGGTCGCCATCCTCCAGCACCGGGATCTGCCCGAACGGGTTGAGGGCGAGGAAGGCCGGGGACTTGTGTGCCCCAGCGGCCAGGTCGACCTCGACCAGTTCGTGGGGCACGCCCAGCAGCGATGCGAACAGAACGACACGATGGGCGTGGCCCGACAGCGGGTGGTGATGGATTTTCATGGTCCGGCTCCTGGTAGGTTTGGCGGGGCGGGGTACTTCCCGATCCGTGAACACAGTGTGGAACTGGATGGATTTCGGCGGAATACGCTTTCTTGGCAGTTCTTTATTGCTTCAGATGGAATAATCCGGTTGGCCGCCTGACCAGCGTCATTGCCCAGGCACGTGGCGAAATGGGATGATTCGCAATTGCAATCACTTCCCATGCCGAGCCCGTCCGTGTCCCCCCGACTTCTCCTTGCCGAAGACGACCTCAACCTGCGCCAGGACCTCCAGCAGCATTTCCAGCGCCGTGGCTTTCACGTGCATGCCTGCGAAAGCGGCAGCGAGGCGCAGGCGGTGCTGGAGCAGGGCGGGTTCGACCTGATCCTGCTGGACATCATGTTGCCGGGCGTCGACGGCCTGAGCCTGCTCGACCGCCTGCGCCGCGACCAGGCCGTGCCGGTGATGCTGATGTCTGCCCTGGGCGCCGAGCAGGACCGCATCAGCGGCTTCACCCGTGGCGCCGACGACTATCTGCCCAAGCCCTTCAGCCTGGCCGAGCTGGATGCCCGGGTCGACGCGCTGCTGCGGCGGGTGGCCCTGGACCGGCGGCGGGACCCGGGCAGCGTCACCCTCGACCAGGAACTCCAGGACGTGGTGCACCAGGGCCGCAATGCCGGCCTCACCGGCTCCGAATACCGCCTGCTGGCCACCTTGCGCGCCCATCCCGGCGAGGCGCTGAGCAAGGCGTTTCTCTACCAGGCCGTGCTGCACCGGGCCTACACCCGTCTCGACCGCGGCCTCGACGTGCACGTGTGCAACCTGCGGCGCAAGCTGGCGGCCATCGGCGCGATGCACCTGCAGATCCAGTCGGTGCGTAGCCAGGGCTACATCCTGGTGGAGTCGGAGCCGTCCTGATGCGTCGTCATCCGTTGCTTTGGAAGCTGGCGCTGCTGCTGGTCGGCTTCTGCCTGCTGCTGACCTGGCTGATCTGGACCTGGGGCCTGTCGGTGGAGCGCAGCACGTACTTCCTCAGTGCTGCCGACCAGGAGTACCTGGCCCGGTATGCCGGCGAGGCGGAACAGGCCTGGCGTGATGGCGGGGCGCAGGGGGCCGAGGCTTACCGGAAGACGCTGGCGAACGAGGAAGACACGTGGGTGGCGCTGGTCGGCCCGCATCTGCAAAGTCTCGGCACCACGCCGTTCAGCGCCGAAGAAGCCAGTCACCTGACCTTCATGCGCAAGCTCGACTGGCCCATGAGCAAGCGCCTGCAGGACGAGTTGCCCTATGTCAGCATCGAGTTTCCCCGGCACCCCGAGGACGGCCGCCTGGTGATCCAGTTGCCGGAGCGCCTGCTGCCCACCGGCCTGACGCCCTGGACCCACGTGGTCACCCACGGCGTGGCTCCGGCGATCCTCGCCTTGCTCCTGGGTCTGCTGCTCTATCGCCATCTGGTGGTGCCGCTCAATCGCCTGCGCGACCGCGCCGACGCCTTGCGCGCGGACGACCTGGACAGCCCCGGCCTGCCGTTGCAGAAGCGCCGCGACGAACTCGGCGAACTGGCCCAGGCCTTCGAGCACATGGCCGGGCGCCTGCGCCGCAGCCTGGAGCAGCAACGCCTGTTGCTGCGCACCCTGTCCCACGAACTGCGCACGCCCCTGGCGCGCCTGCGCATCGCCCATGACAGCGAGCTGCCGCCGGAGCAACTGCGCCAGCGCCTCGACCGGGAAGTGGACGACATGCAGCGCCTGCTGGAAGACACCCTCGACCTGGCCTGGATGGACACGGAAAAGCCGCAGTTGCCCAGCGCGCCGGTGCAGATGCTCTCGGTCTGGGAGGCGCTGTGCGAAGACAGCTGTTTCGAAAGCGGCTGGGCGCGCACCCGGTTGCCCAGCGACCTGGACGCGGAGTGCCGGGTACTGGGCCATCTCGACAGCATCGCCCAGGCCCTGGAAAACCTGCTGCGCAATGCCATCCGTCATTCCCCCGAAGGGGGTGTCGTCAGTTTCGATGGGCAGCGGCAAGGCGAGTACTGGCACTTCCAACTGCGGGATCAGGGCCCCGGCGTTCCCCTGGCCGATCTGCAGCGCATCTTCGAACCCTACCAGCGCCTGGCCGGCAGTGGCGCGGGCTTCGGCCTGGGCCTGGCGATCGCCCGTCGCGCCATCGAGTTGCAGGGTGGACGGCTGTGGGCGAGCAACGGCGATCCGGGGTTGATCCTGCATCTGGTGCTGCCGGCGGTGGAATGTTTAGAAAGTTAATGAGCTTTACTCTCAATTAGCAGTCATTATCATTCGTGATCTCTCGCATTCAGCGCCCGTCCCGGAGATCGATGATGTTGCCCCGTCCTGTCCCTCGCATTCCCTTCCTGCTGCTCTCCAGTTGCCTGCTGTCGACCGCCGTGCACGCGGCCGGTGAATCCGAGGCCGTCGAGCTGGCGCCGCAGAACGTGGTCGCCACCGCGCTGGAAGAGACCAAGCAGGCGCCGGGCGTGTCGGTGATCACCGCCGAGGACATCAAGAAGCGTCCGCCGGCCACCGACCTGTCGCAGATCATCCGAACCATGCCGGGGGTCAACCTGACCGGCAACTCCACCAGCGGCCAGCGCGGCAACAACCGGCAGATCGACATCCGTGGCATGGGCCCGGAAAACACCCTGATCCTGGTCGACGGCAAGCCGGTGGCCAGCCGCAGTTCGGTGCGCTACGGCTGGCGTGGCGAGCGTGACTCCCGTGGCGACACCAACTGGGTGCCGGCCGACCAGGTCGAGCGCATCGAGGTCATCCGTGGCCCGGCGGCGGCCCGTTACGGTTCCGGCGCCATGGGCGGCGTGGTGAACATCATCACCAAGCAGGCCGGTGGCGAGACCCACGGCAACATGACCGTCTACCAAAACTTCCCGACCCACGGCGACGAAGGCACCAGCAAGCGCATGACCTTCGGCCTCAACGGCCCGCTGACCGACACCCTGAGCTACCGCTTCTACGGCAACGTGGCCAAGACCGACGCCGACGACTGGGACATCAACTCCGGCCATGAGTCCGCCCGTACCGGCAACCAGGTCGGCACCTTGCCGGCGGGCCGCGAAGGCGTGCGCAACAAGGACGTCAACGGCCAGCTGAGCTGGCACCTGAGCCCGGAGCAGACACTTGAGCTGGAAGCCGGCTTCAGCCGCCAGGGCAACATCTATACCGGCGATACCCAGAACACCAACTCCAACGCCAACGTGAAGAGCATGCTTGGCCACGAGACCAACACCCTCTACCGCGAGAACTACGCGCTGACCCACCGCGGCGACTGGGACTTCGGCAGCACCATGGCCTACCTGCAATACGAAAAAACCCGCAACCAGCGGATCAACGAAGGCCTGGCCGGCGGTACCGAGGGCATCTTCAGCAACACCGACTTCTACACCTCCACCCTGCGCAACCTCACCGCCCACGGCGAGGTCAACCTGCCGCTGCACGCCTGGCGCGACCAGACCCTGACCCTGGGCAGCGAGTGGAGCCAGCAGAAACTCGACGACCCGAGCGCCAACACCCAGACCACCAGCGAAGGCGGTGCGGTCAGCGGCCTGACCAGCACCGGTCGCGACGGCAGCTCGCAGGCGCAGATCTTCTCGCTGTTCGCCGAGGACAACATCGAGCTGCTGCCGGGCACCATGCTCACCCCGGCACTGCGCTTCGACCACCACAGCATCGTCGGTGACAACTGGAGCCCGTCGCTCAACCTGTCCCATGCCCTGACCGACACCGTCACCCTCAAGGCCGGTATCGCCCGGGCCTACAAGGCGCCGAACCTGTACCAGCTGAGCAGCGACTACCTGCTGTATAGCCGCGGCCAGGGCTGCTACGGCCAGAGCACCAGCTGCTACCTGCAGGGCAACGACGACCTCAAGGCCGAAACCAGCGTCAACAAGGAGCTGGGGATCGAGTTCCAGCAGGACGGCTGGGTCGCGGGCCTGACGTACTTCCGCAACGACTACAAGAACAAGATCGAGTCCGGCCTGAGCCCGATCGGCCGCGCCACCGGCGGCACCGGCAGCTATGCCAACGCCGCGATCTACCAGTGGGAAAACGTGCCGAAGGCGCTGGTGGAGGGCCTGGAAGGCACCCTGACCATCCCGCTGACCGAACAGCTGAAGTGGAACAACAACTTCACCTACATGCTGCAATCGAAGAACAAGCAGACCGGCGAAGCCCTGTCGGTCACGCCGAAGTACACCCTGAACTCGATGCTCGACTGGCAGGCCACCGACGACCTGTCGCTGCAGGCCAGCGTGGCCTGGTATGGCAAGCAGACGCCGAAGAAGTACGACTACCACGGCGATCGGGTTACCGGTAACGCCAACAACCAGCTGTCGCCATACGCGCTGGTGGGCCTGAGCGGCACCTATGCCTTCACCAAGCACCTCAGCCTGACCGCCGGCGTCGACAACCTGTTCGACAAGCGCCTGTTCCGCGAGGGTAATGCCCAGGGTGTGGCCAATATCGATGGTGCCGGTGCGGCGACCTACAACGAGCCGGGCCGGACCTTGTACACCAGCCTGACCGCGTCCTTCTGATGAAGTTGTCGCCATTGTTTCTTGGCCTGTTGCTGGTTGCCGGCGGCGCCGTGGCGCGGCCGGAGCCTGAGCAGAAGATGCAGGCTGCGGTGCTGCAGGCGCATGACGCGGCCTATCGCTTCAGCACGCTTGATCTTGATTCCGTCGATGGTCAGCGGCATTACCGGTTGTGGGTCGGCAAGCCGGCCCGGCCGGCACCTGCGGCCGGGTATCCGGTGCTGTGGATGCTTGATGGCAATGCCGCGTTGAGTGCGCTTGAGCCGGCCGAGCTGGAGAAGCTGGCGGGCGGGCAGGCACCGCTGCTAGTGGCAGTAGGGTACCGGACCGAACAGCGTATCGACCGTAATGGCCGGACCCGGGACTACACGCCTGTGGTACCGGGGCTGGAGGCGCAGGTCGATCCATTGACCGGGCAGACCAGTGGCGGGGTGGATGCGTTCCTTGATCTGCTGATTGGGCGGATGCGGCCGATGGTGGCGCAGGTCGCGCCGATCGATGGCAAGCGCCAGACCCTGTGGGGGCATTCCTATGGTGGGGTGGCGGTGTTGCATACGCTGTTTACCCGGCCGGGGGCGTTCAGTGACTATGCGGCGGCGAGTCCGTCGCTGTGGTGGCGGGACGGGGCCATCGTGGCCGAGGCCGAGGGTTTGGCGGGGCGCCTGGGTGAGGCCCGGCCGAAGTTGTTGCTGATGCGCGGGACTGCGGAGCCGGCGCAGCCGCGCGGGCCGAGTGGCGGGGATAACGAAGGGCCGGCGCGGGCGCTGGTGGCGCAGTTGCAGCAGGTGCCGGGGCTGGAGGTGAGTTATCAGCGCTTCGAAGGGCTGAACCATGGGCCGATGTTGCCGGCTTCGTTGCATCGGGTGATCGAGGGGATGTCTCACTGAGAGCCTTGTGGTGTTGCTGATGGCTTCATCGCTGGCAAGCCAGCTCCCACAGTGTCCGCGTCGACCGCAGATCTTGTGGCCAGCACAAAACCCTGTGGGAGCTGGCTTGCCAGCGATGAGGCCATCAGCAACACCAAACCCTCCTGCGACAAGACTTCACTTAAATTTTCGCAAATGCGGGTGTATCGTATTCGCCCTTCATACTGGCGCAGCAATGGCCAGTCCCCCGCGATACGAGGTGCCTGCTCCAATGTCCTTTACCCGTCGACAAATGCTCAAGGGCCTCACCGGCCTGGTGGTGGTTGGTCTTGGTGCCGGTGGTGCGGCCCGTTACTGGCTGGGCAAGGTCGAGGACGAGAATGCCGGGCACGACTACGAACTGATCGCCGCGCCGCTGGACGTTGAGCTGGTCCCCGGCTTCAAGACCGAGGCCTGGGCCTTCGGTCCGTCGGCGCCGGGCACCGAGCTGCGGGTGCGCCAGGGCGAATGGCTGCGGGTGCGCTTCATCAACCACCTGCCGGTGGAAACCACCATCCACTGGCATGGCATCCGCCTGCCCCTGGAAATGGACGGCGTGCCCTATGTCTCGCAACTGCCGGTCAAGCCCGGCGAGTTCTTCGACTACAAGTTCCGCGTCCCGGACGCCGGCAGCTACTGGTACCACCCCCACGTCAGCAGCAGCGAGGAACTGGGCCGCGGCCTGGTCGGCCCACTGATCGTCGAGGAGCGCGAGCCCACCGGCTTCAAGCACGAACGCACCCTGAGCCTGAAGACCTGGCACGTGGACGAGCAGGGCGCCTTCCTGCCCTTCAGCATCCCCCGCGAAGCCGCGCGCAACGGCACCGCCGGGCGCCTGATCACCATCAACGGCCAGGCCAACCAGGTCACCGAGCTGCCGGCCGGCCAGGTGGTGCGGGTGCGCCTGCTCAATCTCGACAACACCTGGACCTACCGGCTCAACCTCAAGGGCAACTGCGAGGCGATGATCTACGCCCTCGACGGCAACCCCATCACCCCGCGCCCGCTGGAAGAGGACTACTGGCTCGGCCCGGGCATGCGCATCTGCCTGGCGATCCGCATTCCCGAGGCGGGCGAGGAAATCTCCCTGCGCGACGGCTTCGTGCGCCTCGGCACCCTGCGCTCGGTGGCCAACAGCGACAAGCCAGGCGACTGGCCGCTGGCCCTGCCGGCCAACCCGATCGCCGAGCCGGACCTGGAGACGGCGGAGAAACTGAACTTCAATTTCGAATGGGTGGGCAAGGTCTCGGTCGAGTCCGATAGCGGTCGTCCACCGAGCCTGTGGCAGATCAACGGCCTGGCCTGGGACATCACCGACAAGACTTGCGCCGACCGCCCCATCGCCACGCTGCAGAAGGGCAAGAGCTACATCTTCGAGCTGAAGAACATGACCCAGTACCAGCACCCGATCCACCTGCACGGCATGAGTTTCAAGGTGATCGCCTCGAACCGCCGGCAGATCGTCGAGCCGTGGTTCACCGACACCTACCTGCTGGGCAAGAACGAGCGCGCCCAGGTGGCGCTGGTGGCGGATAACCCCGGGACCTGGATGTTCCACTGCCACGTCATCGACCATATGGAAACCGGCCTGATGGCCGCGATCGCGGTGGTCTGATGCGTCCGCAGATCATCGATCGCAGCCGCGACCAGGAATTCATGCGCCTGGCCCTGGAACTGGCGGCGCAAGGTGCTGCCCTGGGCGAGGTACCGGTGGGCGCGGTGCTGGTACAGCATGGCCAGGTGCTTGGCCAGGGGTTCAACCGGCCGATCACCGACAGCGACCCCAGCGCCCACGCGGAAATGGTCGCCATCCGTGCCGCGGCGCAGGCGGCCAGCAACTATCGTCTGCCGGGTAGCACCCTGTACGTCACCCTCGAACCCTGCAGCATGTGCGCCGGGCTGATCGTCCATTCGCGGGTCAACCGCGTGGTCTATGGGGCGCTGGAGCCGAAGGCGGGGATCGTGCAGAGCCAGGGGCAGTTCTTTACCCAGGGGTTTTTGAACCACCGGGTGATCTATGAAGGCGGGGTGCTGGCGGAGGAGTGCGGGGCGATCCTGAGCGAGTTCTTCAAGGCGAGAAGGGCGAAGGCCTGATTCAGCGCGGACCTGTGGGAGCGGGTCCGCGTCGTTCAGAGCTGAGGACTCTGCTCCGCCGGCTTGTCCTTGTTGACGCCCGGCACATGCAGGTTGCCTTCGGCCACCTGGCTGCCCTCCAGCTGCGGCTGGGTCACCCAGGTGAGGATGTCGTAGTAGCGGCGGATGTTGGCGACGAAATGCACCGGCTCGCCGCCGCGGGCGTAACCGTACTTGGTCTTGCTGTAGTACTTCTTCTGCGACAGCCGCGGCAGCATCTTCTTCACGTCCAGCCACTTGTTCGGGTTCAGCCCCTCGCGCTGGGCCATCTTGCGCGCGTCGTCCAGGTGGCCACCGCCGACGTTGTAGGCGGCGAGGGCGAACCAGGTGCGGTCCGGCTCCTTGATGGAGTCGTCCAGCTCTTCCTTCACGTGCATGAAGTACTTGGCGCCGCCGCGGATGCTCTGCACCGGGTCGAGGCGATTGGACACGCCCATGGCCTGGGCGGTGCGCTGGGTCAGCATCATCAGGCCGCGCACGCCGGTCTTGGACGTGACTTCCGCCTGCCACAGGGATTCCTGGTAGCCGATGGCCGCCAGCAGGCGCCAGTCCACCTGTTCCTGCTTGGCCGACGCGCGGAAATGCTTTTCGAAACGCGGCAGGCGTTCCTGCAGGTGCTGGGCGAAGGTGTAGGCACCGACGTAGCCGAGTACGTCGACATGGCCGTAGTAGCGGTCCTTCAGGCGTTGCAGGGTGCCGTTCTTCTGCACCTTGTCGAGGAAGGCGTTGATCTCGTTGAGCAGGCTGTTGTCTTCGCCGGCGGCCACCGCCCAGCGCTGGTCACGGGTATCGCCGAGGTCGAAGGCGACACGAACGTTGGGGAAGTAGACCTGGTTCATCGCCAGTTCGTTGGAGTCCACCCGGGTCAGGTCGATCTGCCCTTCGTCGACCATGCGCAGCAGGTCGACCACTTCCACCTGGTCGGATTCTTCATATTCCAGGCCCGGGTACTGCTTCTTCAGTTCTGCCAGCTGCTCGGCATGGCTGCTGCCCTTGAGCACCAGGATGCGCTTGCCCACCAGGCCGGCGGCGTTGGTCGGACGGGTCTTGCCGTTGCGGTAGATGACCTGCGGGGTGACTTCCAGGTAAGGATGGGAGAAGCGCGCCTGGTTCTTGCGCTGCTCGCTGCTGACCAGGCCGGCCGCGGCCAGGACCGGGCCGTTGGGCTGGCCGAGCTGGCTGAAGATGTCGTCGAGGTTGTCGGCGGTCTCGATCTGCAGCTTCACGCCCAGATCGTCGGCGAAGCGCTTGACCAGCTCGTATTCGAAGCCGGTTTCGCCGTTGCGGTCCTGGAAGTAGGTGGCCGGGCTGTTGCGCGTTATCACGCGCAATACGCCGTCCTCCTTGATGCGTTCCAGGGTGCTGGGTTTTTCAACGCAGGCACCGAGCATCAGGAAGAGTCCGAGTGCGATGAGCCATTGGGCGCACCGCTGGCGCAGAGCTATGTGGGCAGACATAAGGTGCAGTATACGCAAAGGGCTTGCCGCGCCATATCTCGACAACCGATAGCTTGTCTGCTATCGATCCCCCGGGATTGCGACTTTTCACCGCAGTTTGCACCTTTGGCGAATGCTCCGACACGTCTGGAATCGCCTTGCCGACATTCGGATGGCCGCCAATGCTGCGTTTCGGGTGCCTGACGCAACGGTTTAGGCTAGAATGCACGGCCTCTAAGCACACCCCCTTCCTGAGGCTGTCCCGACGATGTTGATCCTGCGCGGCGCTCCTGCCCTTTCTGCCTTTCGCCACGGTAAGCTCCTTGAGCAACTGAGCCAGAAAGTCCCCGCTGTTAATGGTTTGTACGCTGAATTCGCTCATTTCGCCGAGGTTGACGGCGATCTGACCGCCGACCAACAGCAAGTGCTCGCGCGCCTGCTCAAGTACGGCCCGAGCGTCCCGGTGCAGGAGCCTGCCGGTCGCCTGTTCCTGGTCATGCCGCGTTTCGGCACCATCTCGCCCTGGTCGAGCAAGGCCAGCGACATCGCCCACAACTGCGGCCTGGAAGTCGTTCGTCGCCTGGAGCGCGGCATCGCCTACTACGTCGCCGGTGAGCTGAGCGACGCCGACGCCGCCAGCGTTGCCGAGCTGCTGCACGACCGCATGACCCAGATCGTGCTGGGCAAGCTGGAAGAGGCCGCCGGCCTGTTCAGCCATGCCGAGCCCAAGCCGCTGACCGCCGTGGACATCCTCGGTGGTGGTCGCGCCGCGCTGGAGAAGGCCAACGTCGAGCTGGGCCTGGCCCTGGCCGAAGACGAGATCGACTACCTGGTCAACGCCTTCCAGGGCCTCAAGCGCAACCCGCACGACATCGAACTGATGATGTTCGCCCAGGCCAACTCCGAGCACTGCCGTCACAAGATCTTCAACGCCAGTTGGGATATCGACGGCCAGAGCCAGGAAAAAAGCCTGTTCGGCATGATCAAGAACACCTACCAGATGCACAGCGAAGGCGTCCTGTCCGCATACAAGGACAACGCCTCGGTGATCGTCGGTTCCGTGGCCGGCCGCTTCTTCCCGAACCCTGAGACCCGCCAGTACGGCGCGGTGCAGGAGCCGGTGCACATCCTGATGAAGGTCGAGACCCACAACCACCCGACCGCCATCGCCCCGTTCCCGGGTGCCTCCACCGGCTCCGGCGGCGAGATCCGCGACGAAGGTGCCACCGGTCGCGGCGCCAAGCCGAAAGCCGGCCTGACCGGCTTCACCGTGTCCAACCTGCGCATCCCGGGCTTCGAACAGCCGTGGGAGAAGCCGTACGGCAAGCCGGAGCGCATCGTCGACGCCCTCGACATCATGATCGAAGGCCCGCTGGGCGGCGCCGCGTTCAACAACGAATTCGGTCGTCCGGCCCTGACCGGCTACTTCCGTACCTTCGAGCAATCCATCAGCACCCCTCACGGCGACGAAGTGCGCGGCTACCACAAGCCGATCATGCTCGCCGGCGGCATGGGCAACATCCGCGAAGAGCACGTGCAGAAGGGTGAAATCACCGTCGGCGCCAAGCTGATCGTCCTCGGCGGCCCGGCCATGCTGATCGGCCTGGGCGGCGGCGCAGCCTCGTCCATGGCCACCGGCGCCAGCTCCGCCGACCTGGACTTCGCTTCCGTGCAGCGGGAAAACCCGGAAATGGAGCGTCGTTGCCAGGAGGTCATCGACCGTTGCTGGCAGCTGGGCGACAAGAACCCGATCGCCTTCATCCATGACGTCGGTGCCGGCGGCATCTCCAACGCCTTCCCCGAGCTGGTCAACGACGGCGGCCGTGGCGGTCGCTTCGAGCTGCGCAACGTGCCCAACGACGAGCCGGGCATGGCCCCGCACGAAATCTGGAGCAACGAGTCCCAGGAGCGCTACGTGCTGGCCGTCAGCGCGGTCGATTTCGAGCGCTTCCAGGCCATCTGCGAGCGCGAGCGTTGCCCGTTCGCGGTGGTCGGCGAAGCCACCGAAGAGCCGCAACTGACCGTTACCGACAGCCACTTCGACAACACTCCGGTGGACATGCCGCTGGAAGTGCTGCTGGGCAAGCCGCCGCGCATGCACCGTTCGGTGACCCGCGAAGCCGAGCAGGGCGATGACTTCGACCCGTCCACCCTGGAACTGACCGACTCCATCGAGCGCGTGCTGCGTCACCCGGCCGTGGCCAGCAAGAGCTTCCTGATCACCATCGGCGACCGCACCATCACCGGCCTGGTCGCCCGCGACCAGATGGTCGGCCCATGGCAGGTCCCGGTGGCCGACTGCGCCGTCACCGCCACCAGCTTCGACGTCTACACCGGCGAATCCATGGCGATGGGCGAGCGCACCCCGCTGGCCCTGCTGGACGCCCCGGCTTCCGGCCGCATGGCGATCGGCGAGACCCTGACCAACATGGCCGCCTCGCGCATCGAGAAGCTGTCCGACATCAAGCTGTCGGCCAACTGGATGTCCGCCGCCGGCCACCCGGGCGAAGACGCCCGCCTGTACGACACCGTCAAGGCCGTGGGCATGGAACTGTGCCCTGAGCTGGGCCTGACCATCCCGGTGGGCAAGGACTCCATGTCCATGAAGACCCGCTGGAGCGACGAAGGCGCCGAGAAGACCGTCACCTCGCCGCTGTCGCTGATCATCACCGGCTTCGCCCCGGTCACCGACATCCGCAAGACCCTCACCCCGGAACTGCGCATGGACAAGGGCGAGACCGACCTGATCCTGATCGACCTGGGCCGCGGGCAGAACCGCATGGGCGCCTCGATCCTGGCGCAGACCCACGGCAAGCTGGGTGCACAGGCGCCGGACGTCGACGACGCCGAAGACCTGAAGGCCTTCTTCGCCGTGATCCAGGGCCTCAACGCCGACGGCCACCTGCTGGCCTACCACGACCGTTCCGACGGCGGCCTGCTGGTCAGCGTGCTGGAGATGGCCTTCGCCGGTCACTGCGGCCTCAGCCTGGAGCTGGACACCCTGACCGGCAAGCGCGAGAAAGTCGCTGCCATCCTGTTCAACGAAGAACCGGGTGCGGTGATCCAGGTCCGTCAGGACGCCACCCCGGACGTGCTGGCCCAGTTCAGCGCCGCCGGCCTGGGTGAAGACTGCGTCGCAGTGATCGGCAAGCCGGTCAACAGCAACGAAGTGTCCATCAGCCTCAACGGCGAAGTGCTGTTCGATGGCCAGCGTCGCCTGCTGCAACGCGTCTGGGCCGAGACCAGCTACCAGATCCAGCGCCTGCGCGACAACGCCGACTGCGCCGACCAGGAATTCGACCTGCTGCTGGAAGAAGAGAACCCGGGCCTGAGCGTCAAGCTGGGCTTCGACGTCAACCAGGACATCGCCGCGCCGTACATCAAGAAAGGCGTGCGTCCGCAGGTTGCCGTACTGCGCGAGCAGGGCGTCAATGGCCAGGTGGAAATGGCCGCGGCCTTCGACCGCGCCGGCTTCAACGCCATCGACGTGCACATGAGCGATATCCTCGCTGGCCGTGTCGACCTGAACGAGTTCAAGGGCCTGGTGGCCTGTGGTGGCTTCTCCTACGGTGATGTCCTCGGTGCCGGTGAAGGCTGGGCCAAGTCGGCGCTGTTCAACGCCCGTGCCCGTGATGCCTTCCAGGGCTTCTTCGACCGCACCGACAGCTTCGCCCTCGGCGTGTGCAACGGTTGCCAGATGATGTCCAACCTGCACGAGCTGATCCCGGGCACCGAATACTGGCCGCACTTCGTGCGCAACCGCTCCGAGCAGTTCGAGGCGCGGGTGGCCATGGTCCAGGTCCAGGAGTCCAACTCGATCTTCCTGCAGGGCATGGCCGGTTCGCGCATGCCGATCGCCATCGCCCACGGTGAAGGCCATGCCGAGTTCGCCAGCGAGGAAGCCCTGCTCGAAGCCGACCTGTCCGGTTGCGTGGCGCTGCGCTTCGTCGACAACCACGGCAAGGTCACCGAGCGTTACCCGGCCAACCCGAACGGCTCGCCGCGCGGGATCACCGGCCTGACCAGCCGCGACGGTCGCGTCACCATCATGATGCCGCACCCTGAGCGTGTGTTCCGTGCCGTGCAGAACTCCTGGCGTCCTGACGACTGGAATGAAGATGCCGGCTGGATGCGCATGTTCCGCAACGCGCGGGCCTGGGTGAACTGAGTTTGTACAAACTCGCGTTCTTCGTCCCGCCAAGCCACGTCGACACGGTCAAGCAGGCCGTGTTCGCCGCGGGTGGCGGGCGGATCGGCGACTATGACAGCTGTGCCTGGCAGGTGCTGGGCCAGGGCCAGTTCCGCCCGCTGGACGGTGCAACGCCGTTCATCGGGAAGGCTGGGGTCGTGGAGTCGGTGGAAGAGTGGCGGGTGGAACTGGTGGTGGCGGACGAGCTGATTCATCAGGTCGTTGCGGCGCTGAAGCAGAGCCATCCCTATGAAACCCCGGCCTACGAGGCCTGGAAACTCGCTGATATCTGACGCCCTGCGAACCCTGTGGGGTTCACCCGCGATCACGATGGTGAACTCACCGACGTCATCGCTGGCAAGCCAGCTCCCACAGGGCCCAGTGTTTGCCCATCACTCTCCTTGCCGGCTCACTTCCTGCCGATCACATTCGACTCCACGCTCACATTGCGATCATGCCCTCCGGTCCTGAACAGCCCCAGGTCCACTGACGAATCCCCAGGCTCCAGCCCCATCCCGTCCTTGTAGGTATTCACCAGGTCCGTCCCCAGTTCCGCTGGTGCGTTGGACAGGTTGGTCCCCACCACCCTGCGGTAGTCACGCCCGGCCAGCGTTTCGGTGCTGACCCGGTCCGTCCCCAGCGTCACCTCGCCACGCGGCGCACGCAGGTCGGCGCCGGACAAGCGCACCTCGCCCGCCACCTCCAGCGCGATACCCTCCGCACCGACCATCCGCGACGGTTGGGCGACGGTTTCGAGCTGACGGTGATCCACTTTCACTTCCAGCGTCGGCGAGAAACCAGGATCGACCTTTTGCACCGTCGAGCCGATCTTCTTCTCCACCCCGGCGCCGGCCGGCCCACTGAACGACTTCACCGCATTGAGATAACCCTGCGGGTTCTTCTCCTGGCTCAGCCGCGCATCCACGTCCAGCTTCAGGCCATTGATCCGGTCCACCTGGCTGGCCAGCAGCAGGTCGCCGCCGATCTGCCCGTCGACACGCCCGGCATTCACGCGCACGCCCTTGAGCTGGGTGTCGTTGAGGCTGTTGAAGCTGACGTGCTGGCCGTTGAGCTCGCTGTTGAGGTGTTGCAGGGAATCCAGTTGATCGAGGTTGAACTGCGCCCGGCCATACAGGGCCTTCTTGGTGTCGGCCTTGACCTGCGCCTGGGTCCGCGCGATGCCGGCGCCTGCGGTGATATCCAGGTTGTCCCGGTGTTCGCTGCTGCTGGTGGCCTCGGCGAGGATGCCGCCGTTTTCCGCCGAGACGACGATCTCCCCGGCGCTCGCCTGGACTCCTTGCAGATGCACGGCCGTGTCGCTGTGATCCTGGCTGCGCAGGACCAGCGAGTCCTTCGCGGTCAGCACCGCCCCGGTCGCCTTGCTGCTGGTCTCGTCGATCCGGCCATTACTGAAATGGCCTCCCAGACCGCCGCCGTTGCCGGTCTCGGCCATTTTCAGCGCTCCCTCGCCACCGCCGCCGAGGGAGCGGCCATTGGCTTCGTGGGTGTCGGTGGCCGCAAGGACCCTCAACGGGCCTTGCGCGTCCACGACGATATCCGTCGGCCGCGCCTTCGGATCGCCGATACGGGTGCCCACCAGGGTCGTCTGGCCACCCGAGGTCAGTTGCACCTTGCCTTGCGCGTCGATGCTGGCGACCCGTGCCTGGCTGTCGCTGCTGCTGTTCTGCTTGTGATCCAGGTAACCACGCACCTCCGCGCCCTTGGTCGCCGGCGTGGTCCCGGCCTTGACCCAGCCGTTGCCGTCGAGCTGGCGCAGGTCGTGCTGCTGGCGATCACTGGCCTGGGTCAGGCTCAGGTCGCCGCCGGCATCCAGCGTCACCGAGCCCGCGCCGCCATCGAAGGTGGTGCCTTCGTAAAGGCCATCACTGCCCAGCTGGACCTGGATGCCCTGCTGGCCATACAGGCTGCCGGGGCGGGCCACGACGCTGTCCTTGGTCTCGCTCAGGGACCCGCCCTTGCCCGACAGGCGCACGGCGATGTCCTTGCCGGTGGTGGTCTCGACCCGCAGGGCGCCGTTCACATCCAGGCGTTCGGTGCTGACGCGGGTGCTGTCCTGGGCCGCGACGAGCTGATGATTCTGCGCCTCGATGCTCACCGTGCCGTTGCTGGCGTGGTAGCGGGTTCCGGTGTCGCTCACGGTGTCGGCCTTGACCTTCACCGATGCCGCGTTCAGTTCGCTGACCGTCGCCGTTTCGCTGCGCCGGGTTTCCTGGCGATTCAGGTGATCCAGCGCCAGGTCGGCACCGATGGACGGCGGGGAGAAGGCGTCTTCCGTGGCGGCCTGCTGGAAGCGCGCGGCTTCGTTGCCGGTCACCAGGTTTTCGATGGGACGGGCCAGGTCGCGGATTTCCAGGCTGGCACCCAGCTGGCCCTCCCAGTTGGTCTGGCTTTCGCGCACTTCATGGACCTTGGCGGTGGCGCGGTTTTCCACCTCTTTCGCCTCGACCAGCAGTTCGCCACCGGCGTCGATCTTCGCCGCCTCGTTGACCAGGTTCGGTGTCTTGAGACGGATATCGCCTGCTGCCTTCAACTCGCTGGACAGCGCTTCCTGGCGGAGTTCCTCGCGCCCCTGGCGCTGGTGGAAGCCCTCCTGGCCGCTGCCGATGCGGTCCATGCCGCCGGTCGCCGCGAGCCCGCCGCCGGCGTGGGTGGTGGTGCTTTCCTGGCGCTGCTCGTTGCGCTGGGCGCCGAGGGTGATCTGCTGGCCGCTGATGTCGATGGCGCCGCGGCCGGCGTCCAGCTTCGAACTGTCGACGGCGACGTTGGCCTGGCTGGCGAGTTCGATGCTGCCTGCACTGAGCTGGCTGGGGACCAGGGTGGTCTGCTGGTCGCTGCTGTCCTTGCGGGTCACCTGGTAGCCGACCGAGGCGGTGTATTGCTTCGATCCCGGCTTGCCATCCCCCGCCTGCACGGTTTCCCTGGCCTTGGCATAAAAGCCGCGCTCGACATCCTGGCCGGTTTGCTGCCGGGTTTCGCTGGCCGCGCCGACGGTCAGGTCCTTGGCCGCCTCCAGTTTCAACGCTCCCCCGGCCTGCAATTTCGCGCCGATCACCCGCAGTTCGTCGGCGCTGGCCAGGCGCAGGTTGCTGTCCGAGGCGACGTCGCTGACCAGCACCGTGTCGTTTTGCTGCTGGCGTTCGCTGCTGCTCTTGATCAGGCCGAAGACCTTGCTGTCGCTGCTGCTGGTGCTGCGCGAGCTGGTGTCGTATGCGGCGTCGATGTTCAGGGCGGCCTTCTCGCTGGCGAGCAGGGCATCGCCCTTGCTGGCGATGCGGCTGCCGCTGACCTGCACCTTGTCGGCGACCACGGTGATCGCGCCACCCGCGTCGACCTGGCTGCCGAGGCTTTTCGCGGCGTTGCCCTGGCTGTCGTCGCGGTTGCCGAAGAAGGTGCCGGAGACCAGGTCACCGCGGTATTGCTTGCTGCTGTCGCGACTGCCCTGTTCCACCACGCCGACGTCGAGCTCGGGGGTCTTCACGGTGATGTCGCGCTCGCTGCGCAGCGTACTGCCCGCCACCACCGTGCGTTGTGCGCCCTCCAGCTTCAGGTTGCGTCCGGACAGTTCGCTGCCCCTGGCCGTCTCGCGGTAGTCCTGCTTGTCTTGGTCGCCACGCCAGAGGTGCTTGCGGTGGCGGATGCTTTCATCGACCTGGACGCTGTCGATGGCGGCACCGATGTCCAGCGTCGTGTCGCTGCGTGCGACGAGGTCGCCGCCGGCCTTGACGCTGGCGTTGCGCAGCCGCAGGTCGTCGCCGGCGTACAGCTCGATGCTGTCGCCGGCGCACAGTTCGCTGCCCTGGTTGGTGCGTTCGGTGGTGGTGCGCTGGCGGTCGTAGGTCTCGGTGGTGACGAACCACCATTTCTTGTCCCATTTCTCCCTGTCGCGGGTGATCTTCTCGCGGGTCTTGCCATCCAGGGTCAGGCGCTTGCCAGCCTTGGCCTCGATCCGGTCGGCGTGGCCCTCGACGGCGCTGAGGCGCATGTCGCCATTTGCGTGCAGGTCGAGGTTGCCGTTGTCGACAGCCATGCGGCTGCGTTGCCGGGGCGTGCCGTGGATGTCGAGGTCACCGGCCGAGCGCACGCTGAGGCCGTCCCTGGCCCGCATCTGCGGTGCTTCGATGCGCACACCCGCGCCCTCGGCGGTGCTGATGATGCGGATGCGCCCGGCCTGCATGGCGCCGAACAGGCTGGCGTCGATGCCTCCCGGCGTGCCCGGCAGGTGCTCGACGACCTGGCCGCTGGCGTGGTCCAGGCGGTTGCGCCCGATGATCACGTCCAGGTCGCCAGGGGTGTCCAGTTCGCCGCGGGTGTGGATGCGCGGGGCGATCAGGGACAGGGCGCCTTCGGCGTTGACCAGTCCTTGTGCGCCGACCGTGACTTCACCGCTGGCGTTGCGGCTGTCGAGGTACTTGATGCGCTGATCTTCCAGCTCCGGACGACCTGCGAGGAAGGTGCTCCTGGTGGTGTTGATGAAGCTGCCGCCGTTGATGGTGATGCCGTTGGGGTTGGCGAGGATGTAATCCGCCGGCTTGCCGAAGATTTCCTGCGGGCCCTCGATGGTCGAGGCGTTGCGGCTGATCACTTCGTTGAGGATGGTCGAGGCGGCCTGGCCCTGGAACTGCGGGTTGGCGCCCAGGGCTCCGGCGAGTTGCGACTGGCCTGCCTGCACCGAGTTGTTCAGGACCACGCCCGGCTGGCCGACGTTGTAGTCGAGGAACTGGTTGTGGGACAGGCCGCTGGCGGAGGGCGGGACGATATCGATCACCGGCACGCCGTTGTGGGGATTGACCTGCGGTGTGCCGCCGGGGCCGCTGGCGGGCTGCAGGGCTGGGGTGGCCCAGGCGGTCGCGGGGGCCAGCAGGCTGGTGGCGATCGCCAGGCGCAGAAGGTCTGGGGTAAAGCGGGGCAGGGCTTTTTTCACGGTGCGTTTCTCTCGGTTGGGAGTCAGAAAAGCAGGGTCAGTCGGGCGCGCCACTGGCCGGGTTCGAGGAGGCGGCTTGAGAGGTGGCTGACGTACAAGGTGCGTTGGTAATCGAGGTTCAACTGGCCACGGGGGGTGGCCAGTTGTATGCCGGCGAAGGCGCCGGCCAGGCGTTGCGAGGGGAGGCCGTGGTCGAAGCGGCTCCAGCCGAGGTCGAGCCCGATGGACGGGCGGACCTGGATGGGTAGTGGCGTGGCCAGCGCCAGGCTCAGGTTGTTGCGCCAGCGCGCGCCGCTGGCGCCGGTCATTGTGTAGTCGCCCTGGCCGCGCACGACGGAGTCCCCGACTGATATCTGCTCCACCGCAGGTAGCGGGTCGGGGCTGTATTGCACAACGAGGTCGCTGTCCCAACGCCAGGGCAGGGCAGGATCGAGGCCTTCGCGGCGTTGCCAGAGGCTGGCGCGGTACTTGCGGAACTGCGGTTGCGGAGTGCGGGAGTTGAACGTTTGCGTGTCGGCGCCAAGAAAAGGCAGTCCCAGGCTGTAGCCCAGGTTGATGCTCCACAGGGCGTCGTCTCGCCAGCTCAGGTTCAGGCCTGCGTCGAGGGTGGTGAGGGTGGGACTTTGCAGGATGACGGTGCGGTTGCCGATGCGGTTGTCCAGGCGCTTGTAGTTCAGTTGCAGGCTGGCGCCGAGGGCGCTGGACCGCTTGTTCCAGAGCGACCGCTCCAGGCCCAGGCTGTAGATCGCGCTCTGGCCGGTGCTGTTGAGCGACACGCCGGGTAGTGGCGCGCGATAGTTCGGGTAGTCGGCATTCAGGGCAAAGCTCCAGGCGCCGTGGGGAATGCTGTAGCCCAGGCCGAAGCTGAGGCTCTCACCGGGCGCGGAGGGCAAGGTACGCCGGCCACGCAGATGCAGGCGATCGTTCTGCTCCAGGGGGCTGTCGAGGATGAGGTCAATGGCGGCCTGGTTGCGTCCGGTCAGTGCGGCGCCAGTGTTGTTCAGATGGGTCATGAGCTGCCAGCGCGAGGCGCGTCGGCGCTTCGAGCGGATCACCACCCGTGTCCCGCCTTGCAGGGTGCCGGGTTCCAGGTCTGCGCTGAGGTCGAAGCTCTGCAGGCGATTCATCTGGCTCAGGCCCTGTTCCAGTGCGTCCAGGGCCAGCGGCCGGCCAAGCAAATCGGGAAAGGCCCGTTCCAGCGACAGTGGCAGGTCCGGATCCGCGAATTCCACCGACTCGACGAAGCCCTCCACGATCATGATGTCCAGGCTGGCGCCGGCCTCCGGTGGATTCGCCAGGTAGGGCCGGCTGGCCAGATAGCCTTCGTGCACATAAAGCCGGGTGATCGCCTTGAGCACCTCGTTGATCTGCGCTTCGCCCATGCACGACTGGAGCAGCGGGTCGAGATGGGCGTTGAGGGTTTCACGGGTGATCAGCGTGTTGCCGGCCAGGCGCAGACCGCTGATCGGCCAGCAGTGATCCGATTGCATGGTTGGAGCGGTGGGCTCCGCAGGAAGGTTGACCGGGGGGCGCGACAGCTGGCGCAGCCGTTGCTGGCGTTCGAGCACCCGGCGTTCGCGTTGCTGTTCCCGCAACTGCTGCAGGGCCGGATCGGCCTGGACCGGGCGTACACCCAGGAAAATCGGGGCGGCGAACATAACGCACGCCAGCAGGCATCCGGTTCGTGAAGGGCAAGGCATGACACGTCCCTATCTTGTTGTTGTAGGACGGAAGGGCAACTCGATGGGAGGAAAATCTAAGGCAGCGGGCATCCATCTGGATGCTGGAGAAATGCGCGATCTAGAGTGGGAAAACAGCGGGGATTGCTAGGGAAATTTCCGAAGGGAATAGGCAGCGCGGGGTCTGGCTGCCCCACCCCGGGGCTGGGGAGGGGCGAAAAAAACGCGGTTCAGGGGCGAATTTCGATCATCGTTCCGTCCTTCACCAGTCGCCACACCTCCCGCATGTCCTGGTTGCGCATGGCGATGCAGCCTTCGGTCCAGTCCAGGGTGTGGAACACTTCTTCCGGGTATTCGTCCCCCAGCGGCGTGCCGTGGACCATGATCATCCCGCCCGGATTCACCCCGTCGCGCCGTGCCCTGGCCGCGTCGCTGACATTCGGATAGGACACATGGATCGCCAGGTTGTAGCGGTCGGAGACCTTGCGCCAGTCCAGCCAGTAAAAACCCTCGGGAGTGCGCTTGTCGCCTTCGCGCTCCTTGGCGCCGAGCGGTTTCTTGCCCAGGGAGATGCGATAGGTCTTCATCGGCTCGCCGGCGCTGATCAGCTCAAGGCGGCGTTGCGACTTGATCACCAGCACCTTGTCGATGCGGTCGAGGGAGGGGCTGAGGTCCGCGGGCGAGGCGGCCGGGGCATCCTGGCCGACGGGCTTGCGGATGATGGTTTCGGTAAACGCGGCCTGGGACACCGAAGCCACACCGAGGCAGAAAAGAGCGAGCAACCAGCGCATGTTTACGGTATCCCCGAAAAGCGGTTTCACGAATCGATAGTAGGTGGCGGGGCGAAAGAGGGCGGCAGGCAGTCGTTGCGCACCGGGTAGTGCTGCTTTTCGCGGTCCCGATAGTAGCATTCTAGTGTGACGCGCACGGTGCGGAAAGCCAGCTCGTCCCATGGGATCTCATGTTCCTCGAACAGGCGCACTTCCAGGCTCTCGACGCCGATGTCGAAGTCCAGGTCGGCCAGCTCGCCGCGGAAGAACACATGGACCTGGTTGATATGGGGCAGGTCGTAGAGATGGTAAAGGGTCAGATCCTGCAGGCGGGCGCAGGCTTCCTCCACGGTTTCCCGACGTGCGGCCTGTTCCATGGTCTCGCCGTTCTCCATGAACCCGGCGGGCAGGGTCCAGTAGCCGCGGCGCGGCTCGATGGCACGGCGGCACAGCAGGACCTGGCTGCCATGGCTGGGCAGCACGCCGGCGACGATGTTGGGGTTCTGGTAATGAATGGTCTGACAGTGTTCGCAGACATAGCGCAGACGGGAATCGCCGTCGGGGATGCGCTGGGTGACCGCCTTGCCGCACGCGCTGCAGTATTTCATGCTTATCTTCCTGAGAGTTGCCGCTATCTTCGCCCTGCGTTCGCGCGGGCCGCAAGTGCGATCGTCAGCGGGGGTTGGGCGCGGCGCGGCTTTGGTGCATGATGCAGGACGCTTTTGGACGAGAGAAACCATGCTGGACGAGCTACTTCGCCGTGTGAGCAGTCACACCCCGGGCACTTTGGAAACCGATCGACGTTTTCCCGAGGCCGCGGTGTTGTTGCCCATCACCCGCAGCGAAGAGCCGGAACTGGTCCTCACCCTGCGCGCCAAGGGCCTATCCACCCACGGTGGCGAGGTGGCCTTTCCCGGTGGACGCCGTGATCCGGAAGACCCGGACCTGGTGTTCACCGCGCTGCGCGAGGCCGAGGAGGAAATCGGCCTGCCGCCGGGCCTGGTGGAGGTGATCGGTCCGCTGACGCCGCTGGTGTCGCTGCATGGCCTGAAGGTCACGCCCTATGTCGGCTTGATTCCCGACTACGTCGAGTACCGGCCCAACGACGCCGAGATCGCCGCGGTGTTCAGCGTGCCGCTGGAGTTCTTCCGCCAGGACCCGCGGGACCACACCCACCGCATCGACTACCAGGGCCGCAGCTGGTATGTGCCCAGCTACCGGTTCGGCGAATACAAGATCTGGGGGTTGTCGGCGATCATGATCGTCGAGCTGGTCAACCTGCTCTACGACGCCAGGATCAGCCTGCACCAGCCCCCCGAACGCTTCACCCCAATCTGACGAGCGGGACCACCCGCCGCGCATACACCGTGAGGATCCACGCATGAAATACCGTCTGGGCGACCTGCGGGTCGAGACCCATCCGCAAAGCTGGGTAGCCCCCAACGCCACGCTGATCGGCAAGGTGCGCCTGCAGGCGGGGGCCAGTGTCTGGTTCAACGCGGTGCTGCGTGGCGACAACGAACTGATCGACATCGGCGAGAACAGCAACGTCCAGGACGGCACGGTGATGCACACCGACATGGGCTCGCCGCTGACCATCGGCAAGGGCGTGACCATCGGCCACAACGCCATGCTCCATGGCTGCTCGGTGGACGACTTCAGCCTGATCGGTATCAACGCCGTGATCCTCAACGGCGCGAAGATCGGCAAGCACTGCATCATCGGCGCCAACGCGCTGATCCCCGAAGGCAAGGAAATCCCCGACGGTTCGCTGGTGATGGGCTCGCCGGGCAAGGTGGTGCGCGAGCTGACCGACGCGCAGAAGAAGCTGCTGGAAGCCAGCGCCGCCCACTATGTGCACAACGCCCAGCGTTACGCCCGCGACCTCGCGCCGCAGGAGGATTGATGAGCAACACCGTCGAAAAACCCGTGGCTTCGCCGTGCGTCAGCATCTGCGCGCTGGACGACCACGACATCTGCACCGGCTGCCAGCGCACCGCCATGGAAATCACCCGCTGGGGCCGCATGGACAACGCCGAGCGCCGCCAGGTGCTGGCCTTGTGTCATGAGCGCGCGCTGGCTGCCGGGCTGATCTTCGGCCAGGGCGCCAAGGCCAGCTGACTCTTCCGGGACTTGGCCGCGCGGGGCCTGTGCATTACCCTGTGCGGCTTATCCATCGGTCCTCTCCCATGTTCTTTCTCATCGCCTATATCAGCAGCGTGGTGCTGATCAACTACGCCTTCTCCAGTGCACCGCACCTGGATGTCATCTGGTCCGCCTGGGGCGGGCTGGTATTCGTCCTGCGCGACATGGTGCAGACCCGCTTCGGCCATGGCGCGCTGGTCGCCATGCTGGTGGCGCTGGTGCTGTCCTATGTCACCTCGGACCCGGCTATCGCCCTGGCCAGTGCCACGGCCTTCGCCGTGTCCGAGCTGATCGACTGGCTGGTGTTCAGCATCACCAAAAGGCCGCTGCATGACCGCCTGTGGATCAGTTCGGCACTGAGCATTCCCATCGACACCTTCATCTTCTTCGGCATGATCGGCGCCCTGACGCCGGCGGTGGTCGGCACGGCGCTGGCCTCGAAGTTCGCCGGAGTCACCGCGGTGTGGCTGGCGATGGCCTGGCGGGTGCGCAAGAACGCCATCGCCAACTAAGGCGGGACGCGGTCCCTTGTGGGAGCGGGTTCACCCGCGATTGCGATGGCGGATTCACTGCCGCAATCGCGGGTAAACCCGCTCCCACAGGGGAACGCGTACCACTCGCGATCATCGCCGCCTAAACCCCCCGGCCCTCGTGTAAAATACGCCCCTTTCGCTGGCCCGCACCGTGCTGGGGCGGTCCTGGATTTCTCCCCCTGAGGACCTGAAATGACTCGTATCGGAACTCCATTGTCGCCCACCGCGACCCGCGTACTGCTGTGTGGCTGCGGCGAGCTGGGCAAGGAAGTGGTGATCGAGCTGCAACGCCTGGGCGTTGAAGTGATTGCCGTGGACCGTTACGCCAATGCCCCGGCGATGCAGGTGGCGCACCGCAGCCACGTGATCAACATGCTCGACGGCGCCGCCCTGCGCGCGGTGATCGAGGCCGAGAAGCCGCACTACATCGTCCCCGAGATCGAAGCCATCGCCACCGCCACCCTGGTGGAGCTGGAAGCCGAAGGCTTCACCGTGGTGCCGACCGCTCGCGCCGCGCAACTGACCATGAACCGCGAAGGCATCCGTCGCCTGGCCGCCGAAGAGCTGGACCTGCCGACCTCGCCGTATCACTTCGCCGACACCTTCGAAGACTACAAGGCCGCCGCCCTGGACCTGGGCTTCCCCTGCGTGGTCAAGCCGGTGATGAGTTCGTCGGGCAAGGGCCAGAGCCTGCTGAAAAGCGCCGACGACCTGCAGAAGGCCTGGGACTACGCCCAGGAAGGCGGCCGTGCCGGCAAGGGTCGGGTGATCATCGAAGGCTTCATCGACTTCGACTACGAAATCACCCTGCTGACCGTTCGTCATGTCGGCGGCACCACCTTCTGCGCGCCGGTCGGCCACCGTCAGGAGAAAGGCGACTACCAGGAATCCTGGCAGCCACAGGCAATGAGCCCGGTGGCGCTGGCCGAGTCCGAGCGCGTGGCCAAGGCGGTCACCGAGGCCCTGGGCGGCCGCGGCCTGTTCGGCGTGGAACTGTTCGTCAAGGGCGACCAGGTCTGGTTCAGCGAAGTGTCGCCGCGTCCGCACGACACCGGCCTGGTCACCCTGATTTCCCAGGACCTGCCGCAGTTCGCCCTGCATGCGCGGGCCATCCTCGGCCTGCCGATCCCGACGATCCGCCAGTTCGGTCCGTCGGCTTCGGCGGTGATCCTGGTGGAAGGTCAATCCCAACAGACCGCCTTCGACAACCTCGGCGCCGCCTTGGCCGAACCGGACACCGCGCTGCGCCTGTTCGGCAAGCCGGAAGTCAATGGCCAGCGCCGCATGGGCGTGTGTCTTGCGCGTGACGAGTCGATCGAAGCGGCCAGGGCCAAGGCGACCCGTGCTTCGCAAGCGGTCAAGGTCGAGCTGTAAGACCCATCGGGGCTGCAACGCAGCCCCGTTTTCCGGTTACAGATCCGAGTGCCGGGTTTCCTTCAGGCACAGCACCGCGATCAGGCTCAGCAGGGCCGCCACCGATACATAGCCCCCCACCCAGCTCAATCCCCCCATCACCACCAGCTTCTGCGCGAAGAAGGGTGCCGCCGAGGCGCCGACGATACCCCCCAGGTTGTACGCTGCCGACGCACCGGTGTAGCGCACGTGGGTCGGGAACAGCTCCGGCAGCAGCGCGCCCATCGGGGCGAAGGTCACGCCCATCAGGAACAGCTCGATGGCCAGGAACAGCGCCACCCCGGCGGTGGACCCGGAGGTCAGCAACGGCTCCATGGCGAAGCCCGAGGCGATGGCCAGCACGGCACCGACGATCAGCACCGGCTTGCGCCCGTAGCGGTCGCTGAGCCAGGCCGACAGCGGCGTGGCCAGGGCCATGAAGACCACGGCGAAGCACAGCAGGCCGAGGAAGGTTTCGCGGGTATAGCCCAGCGTCGACACGCCGTAGCTCAGGGAAAACACCGTGGAGATGTAGAACAGCGCGTAGCACACCACCATCGCGGCGGCGCCGAGCACTACCGGCAGCCAGTACTGGGAGAACAGTTCGACCACCGGCAGCTTCACCCGCTCCTGGCGGGCGATGGCCTTGGCGAAGACCGGCGTTTCCTCCAGTTTCAGGCGCACGTACAGGCCGACGATGACCAGCGCGGCGCTGAGCAGGAACGGAATGCGCCAGCCCCAGGCGCGGAAGTCCTCGTCGCTGAGCAGCATGGCCAGGGCCAGGAACAGGCCGTTGGCGGCGAGGAAGCCGATGGATGGCCCCAGTTGCGGAAACATGCCGAACCAGGCGCGCTTGCCCTTGGGCGCGTTCTCCGTGGCCAGCAACGCCGCGCCGCCCCATTCGCCGCCCAATCCCAGGCCCTGGCCGAAGCGCAGCACGCAAAGCAGGATCGGCGCCCAGACGCCGATGCTGTCATGCCCTGGCAGCACGCCGATCAGGGTGGTACAGACGCCCATCAGCAGCAGCGAGGCCACCAGCGTCGACTTGCGCCCGATGCGGTCGCCGAAATGGCCGAACAACGCCGAGCCCAGCGGTCGGGCGAGGAAGGCGATGCCGAAGGTGAGGAAGGCCGAGAGCATCTGCGCGGTGCCGGAGGTCTGCGGGAAGAACACCGGACCAATCACCAGCGCGGCGGCGGTGGCGTAGACGTAGAAATCGTAGAACTCGATGGCGGTGCCGATGAAGCTGGCGGTGGCGACCCGCGCCGGCGAATTGCCGGACGGCGCGGCATCCGCTTCGTTGTAGGTGCTGCTGGATGTCATGCGGTGTACCCCTGACAGTCGAGTGCTCTTCTGGCGTCCACGCACGGATGGCAGCGAGGGGCCGGAGCATTATTTATTGGAATGACTCGCGTCGCCGAGCATACGCCCCATGGGGATAAGGGCGGGCGCGGGCACTGTTCGGGGTGTGAAGCAGTACCGCAGAAACGCACGATGCAGGCGTGGTGCCTGGCCGCAAGGCGCCGGATGCGGGTAGCGGGCGCGACGGCAGGGCTGGGTAAGCGTGGGCCGAGTATAGCCACATTTGATACTGGATGTGTCTATCCCGTGGCCTGGCGGGTAACGGATCAGGCGGCGGGCAGGAGCGCCACGGTCCAGACCAGGATGCGGCTGGCGCGGTTGTCCTCGGTTTCGAGGATTTCCAGGCGATAGCGGCCGATCTTCAGGCAGACCGCGCTGTCGGGGATGCTTTCCAGGGCCTCGGTGACCAGGCCGTTGAGGGTCTTGGGACCGTCGCTGGGCAGGTGCCAGCCAAGGCAGCGGTTCAGTTCACGGATGGCGATGGCGCCTTCGATCACGTAGCGCCCGTCGCCCTGCGGGTGGATGTGCGGGTTGTCCTGGCTGTCCTGTTCCTCGAACTCGCCGACGATCTCTTCGAGGATGTCTTCCAGGGTGACGATGCCCTGCACCTCGCCGTACTCGTCGACGACGATGCCCATGCGCCGCTGCTGCTTGTGGAAATTCAGCAGTTGCATCTGCAGCGGGGTGCTTTCCGGGACGAAGTAGGGCTCGTAGCAGGCGGCCAGCAGGCTTTCGTGGGTCAGTTCGGCGGTGGGCAGCAGGTGGGCGATGTGGCGCAGGTTGAGTACCGCCTGGACCTGGTTGATATCGCTGTGGAACACCGGCAGGCGGGTGTGCTTGCAGGCAACCAGTTGCTGGATGATGGCCTCGATCGGGTCGTCCAGGTTGACGCCGTCGACCTCGCTGCGTGGTACCAGGATGTGGTTGACGGTGATCTTTTCCAGGGCCAGGAGACTGTTGGGCAGGGTGTGGGTGCCGGCGCTCTCGTGGTTTTCCTGGTCGTCACCGGTTTCCTCGGCATCGTTCTCCTGGTGATTCACCACCGCCGGCTGCACCGCGAAGGGGCGTACGATCAGGCGGGCGATGCCGTCCAGCAGGCAGGCCAGGGGCTGCAGCAGGCGCAGGGGCAGCTTGAGGATGATGCCCAGGCCGATGAAGGCCTCGGGGTTGCGCCGGGCCAGCTGCCGCGGCAGGTATTCGGCGCAGACCAGCAACAGCAGGGCGGCGCCCAGGCAGCCCAGCCAGAAGCCGCTTTCACCCTGGCAGCGCAGGCCGGTGAGGGCGGCGAGGGCGAACACCAGCAGCTTGCCCAGGCTTGCGGCCAGGACCAGGGCCTGGGCCGGGATGCCGTCGAGGGCGGGATGATTGTCGCTGCGCCGGGCGTTGGCCAGGCGCAGGCGGGCGGCGTCGACCGCGGTGAACAGTGCCGACCACAACAGGGCCAGGGCCAGGAGCCCGAGCAGCGGAGCCAACGGCAGAGTGTTCATCGATCGCCCGTCAGATATGCAGGATGAATTCGCGTACCAGCTTGCTGCCGAAGTACGCCAGCATCAGCAGGCAGAACCCGGCCAGGGTCCAGCGGATCGCCTTGTGTCCGCGCCAGCCGAGGCGGGTACGGCCCCACAGCAGCACGCTGAAGACGATCCAGGCCACGCAGGCCAGCAGGGTCTTGTGCACCAGGTGCTGGGCGAACAGGTTGTCGAGGAACAGCCAGCCGGAAATCAGCGACAGCGTGAGCAGGCCCCAGCCGGCCCAGAGGAAGCCGAACAGCAGGCTTTCCATGGTCTGCAGCGGCGGGAAGTTGCGGATCAGGCCCGACGGGTGCTTGTGCTTGAGCTGATGGTCCTGCACCAGCAGCAACAGCGACTGGAACACCGCGATGGTGAACAGGCCGTAGGCCAGGATCGACAGCAGGATATGGGCGAGGATGCCCGGTTCCTCGTTGATCAGCGGCACCGTGCCGGACGGCGCGAACTGGGCGATCAGCGCCGTCAGCAGGCCGAGCGGGAAGAGCAGCAGGAGCAGGTTTTCCACCGGGCTGCGCAGGCAGGCGAGCAGGGTGATGGCGATCACTGCTGTGGCGATCAGGCTGGCGGCGCTGAAGAAGTCCAGGCTCAGGCCCAGGGGCGTGAGCAACTGCCAGAACAGCGCGGTGCCCTGGGCGACGACCGCCACGGCGCCCAGCAGGCCGAGCAGGCGCTTGTCGGCCTTGACGCCGCGGGACAGCCCGGTGGCTTGGAGGGCGAACGCGGCGGCATACAGGCAGGCGGCGATCAGGTTGGGTAGCAAGCTGGGTGACAAGGGGAGCATAAGTCCTGTTAGGCAAGCCCGAAAGTCGTCGAGTTTGGCATAGAACGCGGGCCCCTAGGAAGACTGCGCGCCGACGGCATGGTGTGCGCTGGCGCCAGTCTTCGTTATAATCGCGCCCCTGCCCGCGCCCCTGGGCTGGCTAAACCCCGGTTCCACAGAGCCTGAAAGGATCCCCATGTTTGAAAACCTGACCGATCGTCTGTCACAGACGCTGCGCCATGTCACCGGCAAGGCCAAGCTGAATGAAGACAACATCAAAGACACCCTGCGCGAAGTGCGCATGGCGTTGCTCGAAGCCGACGTCGCCCTGCCGGTGGTCAAGGACTTCGTCAACAAGGTCAAGGAACGTGCGGTCGGTACCGAGGTTTCCCGCAGCCTGACCCCGGGCCAGGCGTTCGTGAAGATCGTCCAGGCCGAGCTCGAAGAGCTGATGGGCGCGGCCAACGAAGACCTGAGCCTCAACGCCGCACCGCCTGCCGTGGTGCTGATGGCCGGTCTGCAGGGTGCTGGCAAGACCACCACCGCCGGCAAGCTGGCGCGCTTCCTCAAGGAACGCAAGAAGAAGACCGTCATGGTCGTCTCCGCCGACGTCTACCGCCCGGCGGCGATCAAGCAGCTGGAAACCCTGGCCAACGACATCGGCGTGACCTTCTTCCCGTCCGACATCAGCCAGAAGCCGGTGGCCATCGCCGAAGCGGCGATCCGCGAAGCCAAGCTGAAATTCATCGACGTGGTCATCGTCGACACCGCCGGTCGTCTGCACATCGACGCCGACATGATGACCGAGATCAAGGACCTGCACGCTGCGGTCAAGCCGATCGAGACGCTGTTCGTGGTCGACGCCATGACCGGCCAGGACGCCGCCAACACCGCCAAGGCCTTCGGCGACGCGCTGCCGCTGACCGGCGTGGTGCTGACCAAGGTCGACGGTGATGCCCGTGGCGGTGCCGCGCTGTCGGTACGCGCCATCACCGGCAAGCCGATCAAGTTCATCGGCATGGGCGAGAAGACCGAGGCCCTGGAGCCGTTCCACCCGGACCGTATCGCCTCGCGCATCCTCGGCATGGGCGACGTGCTCAGCCTGATCGAGCAGGCCGAGCAGAACATCGACAAGGCCAAGGCCGACAAGCTGGCCAAGAAGCTGAAGAAGGGCAAGGGCTTCGACCTCGAAGACTTCCGCGACCAGCTGCAACAGATGAAGAACATGGGCGGCCTCGGCGGCCTGATGGACAAGCTGCCGAGCATCGGCGGGGTCAACCTGTCGCAGATGGGCAACGCCCAGGGCGCGGCCGAGAAGCAGTTCAAGCAGATGGAAGCGATCATCAACTCGATGACCCCGGCCGAGCGTCGCGATCCCGAGCTGATCAGCGGTTCGCGCAAGCGCCGCATCGCCCTCGGTTCCGGCACCCAGGTGCAGGACATCGGCCGCCTGATCAAGCAGCACAAGCAGATGCAGAAGATGATGAAGAAGTTTTCTGCCAAAGGCGGCATGGCCAAGATGATGCGCGGCCTGGGCGGCATGATGCCCGGCGGCGGCATGCCCAAGCTGTAAACCCTATTCCGGGGTGGTGGCGCATGCGGCATCACCCTCGAAACCCGCCCCGGCGGGAAAATCGCCACCTTATATAGGTGGCCTCATTGCAGATCTGTATGACAGACAGGCAGTTGCCAGAAAAAAGGCATTTGCAAAAGTCCGTGTATTCCCCGAGAATATGCGGCCTTTCGGGCACCCGTGCCCGTTTGGCCTATAGATTTGCAGCACCGACTACAGGAACGATGTTCACATGGTAACCATCCGTCTTGCCCGTGGCGGCTCCAAAAAGCGCCCATTCTACCACCTCACCGTGACCAACAGCCGCAACGCGCGCGATGGTCGTTTCGTTGAGCGTATCGGCTTCTTCAACCCGATTGCTTCGGGCGCAGAAGTCAAACTGTCCGTAAACCAAGAGCGTGCCACCTACTGGCTGTCTCAAGGTGCACAGCCGTCTGAGCGCGTTGCTCAGCTGCTGAAGGAAGCTGCCAAGGCTGCTGCCTGAGCACTATGAACGCGACGCCAGAAAATGCGGATGACCTCATCGTCGTCGGCAAGATTTTTTCGGTACACGGCGTTCGCGGCGAGGTGAAGGTATTTTCCTTTACCGATCCGATCGACAACCTGTTGCAGTACCGCCACTGGACGCTTCGGCGCGAAGGCGTGGTCAAGCAGGTAGAGCTGGTCAAGGGCCGATCCGGTCAAAAGGATCTGGTCGCCAAGCTCAAGGGGCTCGACGATCGCGATGAAGCTCGTCTTCTGAGCGGTTATGAGATCTGTATCTCGCGAAGCCTTTTGCCCAACCTGGCCAACGACGAGTACTACTGGTACCAGCTCGTGGGCCTGAGTGTCATCAACCAGGACGGACATCTGTTCGGCAAGGTTGATCACCTGTTGGAGACCGGCGCGAACGATGTAATGGTGGTCAAGCCCTGTGCTGGCAGCCTCGATGATCGTGAACGACTGTTGCCGTATACCCGGCAATGCGTGTTGGCGATCGACCTGGCGGCAAGTGAGATGAGGGTCGAATGGGACGCGGATTTCTAAGCAATGGCGAGCCTGCGCGTAGAAGTCATCACCTTGTTCCCCGAGATGTTCTCGGCCATCAGTGAGTACGGCATTACCAGCCGGGCGGTGAAACAGGGGTTGTTGCAACTGACCTGCTGGAACCCGCGGGACTACACCACGGATCGTCACCATACGGTGGATGATCGGCCTTTTGGCGGTGGTCCGGGCATGGTGATGAAGATCAAGCCCCTGGAAGACGCCCTGGTCCAGGCCAGGCAGGCAACCGGAGGTTCGGCGAAGGTGATCTACCTCTCGCCACAAGGCCGCAAGCTGGATCAGTCGGCGGTCAAGGACCTGGCGAAGCATGAATCGTTGATTCTGATAGCCGGTCGTTACGAAGGCATTGACGAGCGTTTCATTGATGCTCATGTCGATGAAGAGTGGTCGATTGGCGACTATGTACTGTCTGGCGGCGAGCTGCCGGCGATGGTCCTGATCGATGCGGTTACACGGCTGCTGCCCGGAGCTTTAGGGCATGTGGACTCGGCGGAGGAAGATTCTTTCACCGACGGTCTGCTGGATTGCCCGCACTACACCCGACCGGAGGTGTATGCGGATCAGCGTGTTCCCGACGTGTTGCTTAGTGGCAACCATGCACACATCCGGCGCTGGCGTTTGCAGCAGTCCCTTGGGCGGACCTGGGAACGACGCGCTGATCTTCTGGAAAGTCGCTCACTTTCTGGAGAAGAGAAGAAGCTGCTCGAGGAATACATCCGCGAGCGGGACGATAGTTAACGTATCGATGGTAAATCCGACGATTTGCCTTAGGAGCACAGAGATGACCAACAAAATCATTCAGCAGATCGAAGCTGAACAGATGAGCAAAGAGATCCCTACCTTTGCCCCGGGCGACACCGTTGTCGTTCAGGTGAAAGTGAAGGAAGGCGATCGTTCCCGTCTGCAGGCGTTCGAAGGCGTTGTAATCGCCAAGCGTAACCGCGGCCTGAACAGCGCATTCACCGTTCGCAAGATCTCCAACGGTGTTGGCGTTGAGCGTACTTTCCAGACCTACAGCCCGCAAATCGACAGCCTGGCCGTGAAACGTCGTGGTGACGTGCGTAAAGCCAAGCTGTACTACCTGCGTGACCTGTCCGGTAAAGCAGCTCGCATCAAGGAAAAACTGGCCTGAGTCCAGTCCGACCTTTGCGAAAGAAAGGGCAGCCTACGGGCTGCCCTTTTTGCATTTTCAAGGCTCCCACAGGGTCCGCGTCGCTTCATCGTTTTTGTTGAGTGTCCCCCATGACCACCCGAGACCAGGAAATCCAGCGCCGCACCGAACTGTCGGTGACCCGCGTGACCAAGGCGGTGTTCCCGTCCACCACCAACCACCACAACACCCTGTTCGGCGGCACCGCCCTGGCCTGGATGGACGAAGTCTCGTTCATTGCCGCCACGCGTTTCTGCCGTCTGCCGCTGGTGACCGTGTCCACCGATCGCATCGACTTCAAGCACCCGATCGCCGCTGGCTCCATCGTCGAGCTGGTCGGCACGGTAGTGAAGGTCGGCAACACCAGCCTCAAGGTGGAAGTCGAAGTATTCGTCGAAAGCATGAGCTGCGACACCCGGGAGAAAGCCATCCACGGCCTGTTCAGCTTCGTCGCTATCGATGAGGACAAGCGCCCGGTGCCGGTGCTGCCGGGCTTCTGAGCCTTTCACGGCCCGTGTTCGCTCATGCGGATTCCCTATCCAGGACCGGTTATGGAAGACTAGCGACATTTAGGCGTTTTCATCGCCTGTTCCCAGAGCCGTCATGCCCGCAATAGACCATCCCCTGATCGACCAGTTTCTCGATGCCCTGTGGCTGGAGAAAGGCCTGTCCGACAACACCCGCGCGTCCTACCGCAGCGACCTGGCCTTGTTCAACGGCTGGTTGCAGGAAAAGGGCATCCAGTTGCCCGACGCCGGCCGCGAGCTGATCCTCGATCACCTTGGCTGGCGCCTGGACAATGCCTACAAGCCTCGCTCCACGGCGCGTTTTCTCTCTGGCGTGCGTGGCTTCTATCGCTACCTGCTGCGGGAAAAGCTGATCGCCGTCGACCCCACCCTGCAGGTAGACATGCCGCAACTGGGTCGGCCCCTGCCCAAGTCCCTGTCCGAAGCCGACGTCGAAGCACTGCTGCGCGCGCCCGACCTGGGCGAAGCCATCGGCCAGCGCGACCGCGCCATGCTCGAAGTGCTCTATGCCTGCGGCCTGCGGGTGACCGAACTGGTCAGCCTGACCCTCGACCAGATCAACCTGCGCCAGGGGGTGCTGCGGGTGATGGGCAAGGGCAGCAAGGAACGCCTGGTGCCCATGGGCGAGGAGGCGGTGGTCTGGCTCGAACGCTACCTGCGCGACGGCCGCAACGACCTGCTCAACGGCCGCCCCAGCGACGTGCTGTTCCCCAGCCAGCGCGGCGAGCAGATGACCCGGCAGACCTTCTGGCACCGCATCAAGCACCATGCCACCGTGGCCGGCATCGGCAAGGCGCTGTCGCCCCACACCCTGCGCCACGCCTTCGCCACCCACCTGCTCAACCACGGCGCCGACCTGCGGGTGGTGCAGATGCTGCTGGGCCACAGCGACCTGTCCACCACCCAGATCTACACCCACGTGGCCAAGGCCCGGCTGCAGGAACTGCACGCTCGTCATCATCCGCGGGGTTAGCCGCTATTTGGCTTCTAGACGGCCCGTGTACTGGGCGGTGAATGTGTTAGTCTCTCAATGTTTACGTCCTGGGCCGGCGAAATCCCCGCGTTTTCAGCACGGGCGTCCCTATTCCGGTCCTATGCAAGGAGTTTCCCCTCATGCGCTTGATCCAGACCCTCGCGGCCGCCGCCCTGGCGCTGGTCACTTCGTTGGCCGTGGCTGACGATGCCGAAAAGGCGATCCGCGAAACGCTGAAATCGCTGGATTCCGAAATCCCGGTCGAGAGTATCGCCAAGAGCCCGTTCTCCAGCCTGTACGAAGTCAAGCTGCAGGGCGGTCGCGTCCTCTATGCCAGCGCCGACGGCCAGTACGTGATGCAGGGCAACCTGTTCCAGGTGGAAAACGGCAAGCCGGTCAACCTCACCGAGAAGGCCGAGCGTGCCGGCATCGCCAAGACCATCAACACCATCCCGACTTCGGAAATGGTGATCTACCCGGCCAAGGGCCAGGCCAAGTCCCATATCACCGTCTTCACCGACACCACCTGCCCGTACTGCCACAAGCTGCACGAGGAAGTCGCCGAGCTGAACAAGCTCGGTGTCGAAGTGCGCTACGTCGCTTTCCCGCGCCAGGGCCTCGGCTCGCCGGGTGACGAACAGCTGCAGGCGGTCTGGTGCTCCAAGGACCGCAACGCGGCCTTGGACAACATGATCGGCGGCAAGGAAATCAAGGCGGCCAAGTGCGAGAACCCGGTGGGCAAGCAGTTCGCCATGGGCCAGTCGATCGGTGTCAACGGCACCCCGGCCATCGTCCTTGAGGACGGCCAGGTGATCCCGGGCTACCAGCCGGCAAAACAGGTGGCCAAGCTGGCCCTGGCCAGCGCCAAGTAATTCAATCAGCGGGCCGTCTTCATGGGGAGACGGCCTTTTTCACGACCGGCCGCAGGTCGGTCGTTCAATGGGGAGTTCACAGTGAAACCGGTCAAAGTAGGCATCTGTGGGTTGGGGACCGTCGGTGGCGGAACCTTCAATGTTCTTAAGCGAAACGCCGAGGAAATCGCCCGCCGCGCCGGGCGTGGCATCGAAGTGGCACAGGTTGCCATGCGTTCGCCCAACCCGAACTGCCAGATTACCGGTACCCCCATTACCGCTGACGTGTTCGAGGTCGCGAGCAACCCCGAGATCGATATTGTCATTGAACTGATCGGCGGCTACACCGTGGCCCGCGACCTGGTGCTCAAGGCCATCGACAACGGCAAGCACGTGGTCACCGCCAACAAGGCGCTGATCGCCGTGCACGGCAACGAGATCTTCGCCCGCGCCCGCGAGAAGGGCGTCATCGTCGCCTTCGAGGCCGCGGTGGCCGGCGGCATCCCGGTGATCAAGGCGATCCGCGAAGGCCTCTCGGCCAACCGCATCAACTGGGTCGCCGGCATCATCAACGGCACCGGCAACTTCATTCTCACCGAGATGCGCGAGAAGGGCCGCACCTTCCCTGACGTGCTGGCCGAAGCCCAGGCGCTGGGCTATGCCGAAGCCGATCCGACCTTCGACGTCGAAGGCATCGACGCCGCGCACAAGCTGACCATCCTCGCGTCCATCGCCTTCGGCATCCCGCTGCAGTTCGACAAGGCCTACACCGAGGGCATCACCCAGCTGACCACCGCCGACGTCAACTACGCCGAGGCCCTGGGCTACCGCATCAAGCACCTGGGCGTGGCCCGCAGCACTGCCGCCGGCATCGAGCTGCGCGTGCACCCGACCCTGATTCCGGCCGACCGCCTGATCGCCAACGTCAATGGCGTGATGAACGCGGTCATGGTCAACGGCGACGCCGCCGGCTCGACCCTGTTCTACGGCGCCGGCGCCGGCATGGAGCCGACCGCGTCCTCGGTGGTCGCCGACCTGGTGGACGTGGTTCGCGCCATGACCGCCGACCCGGAAAACCGCGTACCGCACCTGGCCTTCCAGCCGGATTCGCTGTCCGCCCACCCCATTCTGCCGATCGAAGCCTGCGAAACCGCGTACTACCTGCGCATCCAGGCCAAGGACCACCCGGGCGTACTGGCCCAGGTGGCGAGCATCCTTTCCGAACGCGGGATCAACATCGAGTCGATCATGCAGAAGGAAGTCGAGGAACAGGACGGCCTGGTCCCGATGATCCTGCTGACCCACGAGGTGCAGGAGCAGCGCATGAACGACGCGATCGTCGCTCTGGAAGCGCTGCAGGATGTGATCGGCAAGGTCGTGCGGATCCGCGTCGAACAACTCAATTAAGTCCAGCGGCAAGCTGCAAGCCACAAGCCTCAAGAACGAGCGCAACTGCTTTTTCTTGCCACTTGAAACTTGCAGCCTGAAGCTCAAAGAAGGTTTGTCCCATGCGCTATATCAGTACCCGTGGCCAGGCGCCGGCCCTGAATTTCGAAGACGTGCTGCTGGCTGGCCTGGCCAGCGACGGCGGCCTCTACGTACCGGAGAACCTGCCGCGTTTCACCCAGGAAGAGATCGCTTCCTGGGCCGGCCTGCCGTACCACGAGCTGGCCTTCCGGGTGATGCGCCCGTTCGTCACCGGCAGCATCGCCGACGCTGACTTCAAGAAGATCCTCGAAGAAACCTACGGCGCGTTCGCTCACGCCGCGATCGCCCCGCTGCGCCAGCTGAACAGCAACGAGTGGGTCCTGGAGCTGTTCCACGGCCCGACCCTGGCGTTCAAGGACTTCGCCCTGCAACTGCTCGGTCGCCTGCTCGACCACGTCCTGGCCAAGCGCGGCGAGCGCGTGGTGATCATGGGCGCCACCAGCGGCGACACCGGTTCCGCGGCGATCGAAGGCTGCCGTCGTTGCGACAACGTCGACATCTTCATCCTGCACCCGCACCAGCGCGTGTCGGAAGTGCAGCGCCGGCAGATGACCACCATCCTCGGCGAGAACATCCACAACATCGCCATCGAAGGCAACTTCGACGACTGCCAGGAAATGGTCAAGGCCAGCTTCGCCGACCAGGGCTTCCTCAAGGGCACTCGCCTGGTGGCGGTCAACTCGATCAACTGGGCGCGGATCATGGCCCAGATCGTCTACTACTTCCACGCAGCCCTGCAGCTGGGCGGCCCGGCTCGTTCCGTGGCGTTCTCGGTGCCGACCGGCAACTTCGGCGACATCTTCGCCGGCTACCTGGCGCGCAACATGGGCCTGCCGATCAGCCAACTGATCGTCGCGACCAACCGCAACGACATCCTGCACCGCTTCATGAGCGGCAACCAGTACGTCAAGGAAACCCTGCACGCGACCCTGTCGCCGTCGATGGACATCATGGTCTCGTCGAACTTCGAGCGCCTGCTGTTCGACCTGCACGGTCGCAACGGCGCGGCGATCGCCGAGCTGATGGCCAACTTCAAGCAGGGTGGCGGCTTCAGCGTCGAGCAAGACCGCTGGACCGAAGCACGCAAGCTGTTCGACTCGCTGGCCGTGGATGATGCGCAGACCTGCGAGACCATCGCCGAAGTCTTCGCCCAGACCGGAGAAGTGCTCGACCCGCACACCGCGATCGGCGTCAAGGCCGCCCGCGAGTGCCGTCGCAGCCTGGACACCCCGATGGTGGTGCTGGGCACCGCGCACCCGGTCAAGTTCCCGGATGCGGTGGAGAAGGCCGGTGTCGGCAAGGCCCTGGAACTGCCGGCGCACCTGGCCGACCTGTTCTCGCGGGAAGAGCGTTGCACCGTGCTGGCCAATGACCTGGGCAAGGTTCAGGTGTTCGTCAGCCAGCATGGCAATCGTGGCAAGCCGCTGTAAGCGATTGGCCTTGAAGAAAGCCCGTCCTCAGTGACGGGCTTTTTCATTTTGACCAAAAGCACGGCGGGCACGAGGATGGCGCTTCAGACCCCTCCCTGTCGGAAACAATCGCCGTTCTTTCGGATTTATCCTATAGGTCCCTCCGCACTAATTTCCTAGAGTCGCAGCTTCGTGCCACCACGGAGACCTGCTCCCATGCACTCGCTCAAGGTCCTGATCCTCGAAGACCATCCTTTCCAGCTCATGGCATTGCACCAGATGCTCAATGCCAATGGCGTGTTCGACGTGCTCGCGGCGGAGTCGGTGAGTTGTGCCACGCAGATGCTCGCCCGGCGCGGGCCGGTGGATGTCGCCATCTGCGACCTGTACATGGACGGGCCGGACGGCCTGGCCCTGATTCGCCATCTCGCCGAGCAACGCCTGGCCAGCGCACTGATCGTCCTCAGCGACGCCGAGCCAGCGCTGCTCGACACCATCGCCGACCTCACCCCGCAACTGGGCCTGCGCCTGCTGGGCTGCCTGCGCAAGCCGGCCAGCGGAGCGACCTTGCACCGCCTGTTGAGCGACTACCGTGAGGCACCCGGCGAGCCGTCGCCGTCGCCCATGGTCCCTCCCATCCGCGAATTGCACCGGTTGTCCACCGCGCAACTGGCGCAACTGCGGGAGCAATGGGCGGTGAACTACCAGCCGAGGGTCGACATCGATGGCGCGCTGGTGGGTGTCGAAGCCAAGGTGCGCTGGCACCACCCGACCCTAGGCTCACTGGCCGCCGGGCAGTTCTTCACCGTGCTGGAAGGCGCCGGTCTGCTGGACATGCTCACCTGGCATGTCCTGGAAAAGGCCTTGGCACTCAGCACCGCCATCCCGCTGGACGACGGCCGTCCATTGCCGGTGGCGGTCAGGCTGCCGCCGGCGCTGCTACTCGACGAGGAACTGCTCGCTCGCCTGGAACGGCTTCTGCGGCAGCAAGGCTTGCCACCCAGCAGCCTGACCCTGGAAATCGGCGAAAGCCATTGCGCACAACTCGCAGGCGAGCAACTGCAGTGCCTGGAGAAGCTGCATCGCCTGGGCTGCCGTCTGTCGCTCGACGAGTTCGGCCGCGGCACCAGCAACCTGGCACAACTGTTCGACCTGCCCCTCAGCGAACTGAAGCTGTCGAGTGAGTTCGTACGCGGGATGGCCGAGGATGGCACCAAGGCCGCCGTGGTCGCCGCCGCACTGATCCTGGCACGACGCGCCGACCTCGGCGTGCTGGTAGAGCACGTCGACACCCACGGTGACTGGCAGGCAGCGCACGGATTGGGGCGTCCGTTGATGCAGGGCCGTTTCATCGCCAGGCCGATGTCAGGTGGCGAACTGCTCCAGTGGATAGATGCCCGTGAGCCGGAAAAACGGGATCAGAAGGGGCTGGCCTTGTAGTTAGGTGGCTTTTTGATATCGCAATTCAATCTGTCATGTTTCCCGGGCATGCTCGCTTTAACCCCTGGTGAAAACCCCGTTTTTCCGAACTTTTCCGGCAGGTGCGGGGTCAGTCGAAAACCACTTGGTCCTAACGAGGTGAAGATGGAATCGATCAGCATGTTGCTCAATGAAGCCTTGGCACCTTATCAGGTCACCCTGGAACCCCAGGGCGCTGGCGACTTCAGCGTGTCGCTGCGTGACGAGAATGGTTTCGACATATTGCAACGCACTGCCCGCGCCAGCCAGTTGCAGGACCAGCGCCTGCTGGTGGACCTGGTGGATGGCCTGCAGCGCGACCTGCGCATCGCCGAAGGGCGCCTGCAGCCCTGCGTGATCGCGGCCTGGCAGCATGCCCGGCAGGGTCGTGGATTATCGGCTACCTTGTGAAAGGAACCTTTGCCGCAGAAGGCAATCAGACACCATACAGGCAGGCGGTGAGCATTTTGCTCCGATGCTGACTGACTGCCTACACGCAAGGCCCCCCAAGTTGGCCTTCGTTTAACCCCGTTCGGGCTCCCCACCGTTCGGGGTTTCTTTTTGCCTGCAGATCAGGGGTGGTCTTCGGTGAAGAAGTGCCGGGCGTCTTCCAGGTAGGTTTCCCGCGTCTGCGCATCGAGCCACTCGGCATAGAGCGGTGGCAGGTTGTCTTCGCGCATCTTCAGCAGCAGCTCGTTGATGTGGCTCACGGCCTCGTGGCCCAGCGGGGTGTCGGAACAGCCGACATGGATGAACTGGTATTCGGCAACGCCCTGGATCGGGAAGAAGGCCAGGGCGTCCAGCGGCTGGCCCAGCTCCTGGGCCAGGTAGCGGATTTCCGGCCAGTAGCCGAGCAGCCATTTCAGGCGCCCCAGGTTCTGCATCTGCAGCAGGCTGCGTACCGCGTCGCTGCCGTAGTGCGGTGTCAGCGTGTCCATCGGGGTGGCCTTGAGCAGCAGGTCCACCGGCGTGCTGTAGCTACGCTCGGCGACCATACCCAGGCGCGCGGTCCGGCTTGCCAGCAGGGCCTTGAGATCGACCTGGCCATCCACCAGGAAGGGCTCGACCATCGCCTCGTCCTGCTTGCGCACGATCAGGCCGTTGCTCAGGGTGCCCATGCTCGGCACCGAGAAGTGGATGAAACGCGCTCGTTCCGGCGTCCACAGCAGGGTTGGATCGCAGTTGAAGTTGGGTTCCTGGAGCATCTGCAACGCCCGGGCGCGGTTGACCCGCAGGATGCTGTGCTCGTACTCGGGCATCTGCTCGATCAGCAGGGCGAGCATCTGGTCCACCGCACCCTCGCTCTTGCGCGTGCCCTCGAAGATGGTCAGCGGGGGCAGGTCGCGCAGCAGCCAGACCAGCCGCTCCTTGGCCGACACCAGGCCGGATGCGCCCAGCAGCATGCCGAGCAGCAGGCCCAGGCCGGTGCCGCGCAGCAGGCGCGTCAGATGGCACCCTGCTCGCGCAGGTCGCTGATGGCCGACGGGCTGTAGCCCAGTTCGCCCAGCAAGCGGTCGGTGTGTTCGCCCAGCTTCGGTCCGACCCATTCGCTGGAGCCGGGAGTGTCGGACAGCTTGGGCACGATGCCCGGCATCTTGAACGGCTTGCCGTCCGGCAGCTTCGCCTGGAGGAACATCTCGCGGGCGAGGAATTGCGGGTCGGTGAACATGTCCTCGGCGCTATAGATGCGGCTGGCCGGCACCTGCGCGTCGTTCAGGGTCTGCATCAATGCATCCAGCGGCACGCTGTTGGCCCAGCGGTCGATCACCCCGTACAGCTCGTCGCGGCGCAGGTCGCGGCCGTCGTTGCTGGCCAGGCTCGGATCCTCGGCCAGGTCGGTGCGGCCGATGGCGAGCATGAAGCGCTTGAAGATGGCATCGCCGTTGGCGCCGATCTGTACGTGCTTGCCATCGGCGCTGGTGTGGATGGAAGAGGGCGTGATGCCCGGCATGATGTTGCCGGTGCGCTCGCGGATGAAACCGAACACGTCGAATTCCGGGACCATGCTTTCCATCATGGCGAAGATCGCTTCGTACAGCGCCACGTCGACCACCTGGCCTTCGCCGCCGTTGACTTCGCGATGCCGCAGCGCCATCAGCGCGCCGATCACTCCCCACAGGGCAGCGATCGAGTCACCGATGGAAATCCCCGTGCGCACCGGCGGGCGGTCCTCGAAACCGGTGATGTAGCGCAGCCCGCCCATGGATTCGCCCACCGCGCCGAAGCCCGGCTGGTCCTTCATCGGCCCGGTCTGGCCGAAGCCGGACAGGCGCACCATGACCAGCTTCGGGTTCAGCGCCTTGAGCACGTCCCAGCCCAGGCCGAGCTTTTCCAGCACGCCGGGGCGGAAGTTCTCGATCAGGATGTCGGCGTCGGCCAGCAGGCGCTTGAGGATCGCCATGCCTTCCGGGTGCTTGAGGTTGAGGGTCAGCGACTGCTTGTTGCGGGCCTGGACGAACCACCACAGCGAGGTGCCCTCGTACAGCTTGCGCCACTTGCGCAGCGGGTCGCCGCCGTCCGGGGACTCGACCTTGACCACCTGGGCGCCGAATTCGGCGCAGATGCGCGAGGCGAAGGGCCCTGCGATCAGGGTTCCGAGTTCGACGACTTTCAGACCGGCGAGGGGTTTGCTGGGCAGCGACATCAGGGCATCCGTGGCGATGGGGGGAGCGCTCGTTTTTATCACAGGGCGAGAGCGCCAGATACTGTTGTAGCTCAGGATTGTGGCAGCGCGTCGTCGATTGCCGGCGCATCGGTTAGACTGTGCGACTTTTCCGATACCAGAAGCCCGCCCCCATGGCCCAGCCGTCCACCACCTACAAATTCGAACTGAACCTCACCGACCTCGACCGCGGCGTCTACGAAAGCGTCAAGCAGACCATCGCCCGCCACCCGTCGGAAACCGAGGAGCGCATGGCCGTGCGGCTGCTGGCCTACGCCCTGTGGTACAACGAGAACCTGTCGTTCGGCCGTGGTCTGTCGGACGTAGACGAAGCCGCGCTGTGGGAAAAGAGCCTGGATGACCGCATCCTGCACTGGATCGAAGTCGGCCAGCCGGACGCCGACCGCCTGACCTGGTGCTCGCGCCGCACCGAGCGCACCAGCCTGCTGGCCTACGGCAGCCTGCGGGTCTGGCAGAACAAGGTGGTGGATGCGGTGAAGGGTCTGAAGAACCTGAATATCGCCGCCGTTCCCCAGGACGTCCTGGAAACCCTGGCCACCGATATGCCGCGTTCGATCAAGTGGGACGTGATGATCAGCGAAGGCACGGTGTTCGTCACCGACGACCGCGGCCAGCACGAAGTGCAGCTGGAGTGGCTGCTCGGCGAGCGTGGCTGAGCCCCGATGCGTATCGAACCGCGATCCCTGCCGCCGACCCTGCCGTTCCTCGGCGACCTGCCGCCCCTGCTGACCCGCCTGTACGCCGCACGCGGCGTGCAGAGCGCCGAAGAGCTGGACAAGAGCCTGGCGCGGTTGCTGCCGTTCACCCTGCTCAAGGGCATCGACGCGGCGGTGGACCTGCTGGTCGAGGCCCTGGCCAGTCGCCAGCGCATCCTGATCGTCGGTGACTTCGATGCCGACGGCGCCACCGCCAGCAGCGTCGGCGTGCTCGGCCTGCGCCTGCTGGGCGCGGCCCATGTCGACTACCTGGTGCCCAACCGTTTCGAATACGGCTACGGCCTGACCCCGGAGATCGTCGCGGTGGCGCTGCAGCGCTCGCCAGACCTGCTGATCACCGTGGACAACGGTATCTCCAGCGTCGAGGGCGTGGCGGCTGCGCGGGCGGCGGGGCTGAAAGTGCTGGTCACCGACCACCACCTGCCGGGCCACGAACTGCCCCAGGCCGATGCCATCGTCAACCCCAACCAGCCGGGTTGCGAGTTCCCGAGCAAGTCCCTGGCCGGGGTCGGGGTGATCTTCTACGTGCTGATGGCCCTGCGCGCCCGCCTGCGCAGCCAGGGGCACTACGAGAACAGGGCACAGCCGAACCTCGGCGAACTGCTCGACCTGGTGGCCCTGGGCAGCGTCGCCGACGTGGTGCCGCTGGACGCCAACAACCGCATCCTGGTGCACCAGGGCCTGGAGCGCATCCGCGCCGGTCGTGCCCGTGCCGGGCTCAAGGCGATCCTCGAAGTGGCCCGCCGTGATCACCGACGCATCACCTCCACCGACCTCGGTTTCATCCTCGGCCCGCGGCTCAACGCCGCCGGGCGCCTGGACGACATGAGCCTGGGCATCGAATGCCTGCTCAGTGAGGACGAGACGTTGGCGCGGGACATGGCGGTGCAACTGGACGAACTGAACCAGGACCGCAAGTCCATCGAGCAGGGCATGCAGCGCGAGGCCCTGGCCCAGCTCAAGGACCTGCCCGTCGAGTCCATGCCGTTCGGGCTGTGCCTGTTCGAGGCCGACTGGCACCAGGGCGTGATCGGCATCCTCGCCTCGCGCCTGAAGGAGCGTTACCACCGGCCGACCATCGCCTTCGCCGATGCCGGCGAGGGCATGCTCAAGGGCTCGGCGCGGTCGGTGCCGGGCTTCCATATCCGCGATGCGCTGGATGCGGTGGCAGCGCGCCATCCGCAACTGATCAGCAAGTTCGGTGGCCACGCCATGGCCGCCGGCCTGTCGTTGCCGGCGGACAACTTCCCGGCCTTCGCCGAAGCCTTCGACGAAGAAGTGCGCCGGCAGCTGCGGGAAGAGGACCTGACCGGGCGCCTGCTCTCCGACGGCACCCTGGCGGTTGAGGAATTCCACCTGGAACTGGCCCGCGCCTTGCGTCATGCCGGTCCCTGGGGCCAGCACTTCCCCGAACCGCTGTTCCACGGCGTGTTCCAGCTGGTGGAACAGCGCGTGGTCGGCGAGCGGCACCTCAAGGTGGTGCTCAAGAGCGAATGCGGCTCGGTGAAGCTGGACGGCATCGCCTTCAGCGTCGACCGCGAAGTCTGGCCGAACCCCACGGTGCGCTGGGTGGAGCTGGCCTACAAGCTCGACGTCAACGAGTTCCGTGGCCAGGAAAGCGTGCAACTGATGATCGCGCATATGGAGCCGCGCTGATCGGGCGTAGGATTGTGGTCTAGGCTGTGTAGGACCGGCACTGAGCCAAAGGGAAGAATGAGCGCTCGGTCCGGCCTACCATTCGGAGTCCAGAGAGGTGCTGTCATGAGCCTTCTGCTTGAGCCCTACACCCTGCGTCAGCTGACCCTGCCCAACCGCATCGCGGTATCCCCCATGTGCCAGTATTCCAGCGTCGATGGCCTGGCCAACGACTGGCACCTGGTCCACCTCGGCAGCCGTGCCGTCGGCGGTGCCGGGCTGATCTTCACCGAAGCCGTGGCGGTTACCGCCGAAGGTCGCATCACCGCCCAGGACCTGGGCCTGTGGGACGACGTGCAGATCCCGCCACTGCAACGCATCACCCGTTTCGTCACTGCCCAGGGCGCCGTGCCCGGCATCCAGCTGGCCCATGCCGGGCGCAAGGCCAGCACCCATCGGCCGTGGCTGGGCAAGCACGGCAGCATCAGGCCGGATGACGGCGGCTGGATCCCGGTGGGGCCGTCGAAGATAGCGTTCGACCCGGAACATACGCCGCCCAGCGAACTCAGCGAAGGGCAGATCCGTGACGTTATCGACGCCTTCGTCGCCGCGGCCAAGCGCGCGCTGGTGGCGGGGTTCAAGGTGGTGGAGATCCATGCGGCCCATGGCTATCTGCTGCACCAGTTCCTGTCGCCGTTGAGCAACCAGCGGCGGGACAGCTATGGCAGTTGTTTCGACAATCGCATTCGCCTGACCTTGCAGGTCACCGAGGCGGTGCGTGAGGTATGGCCGGAATCCTTGCCGCTGTTCGTGCGGGTGTCGGCGACGGATTGGGTGGAGGATGGCTGGAACCCGGACGAGACCGTGGAGCTGGCCCGGCGCCTGAAAGCATTGGGGGCGGACCTGATCGATGTGTCATCCGGCGGGACATCGGTGCATGCCGAGATTCCCACTGGCCCTGGCTACCAGACCCGTTTTGCGGAGCGGGTGCGCAAGGAGTCGGGCATTTCCACCGGCACGGTCGGCCTGATCACCGAGCCGGCGCAGGCCGAGCATATCCTGCGCACCGGGCAGGCGGACCTGATCTTCCTGGCGCGGGAACTGCTGCGCGATCCGTACTGGCCGCTGCATGCCGATGATGATCTTGGCGGCAACAAGGCGACGTGGCCGGCGCAGTATCAGCGGGCGACGAGTCGGGAGCAGCCGATTCATGAGTCTGATCTGAGGGATTGAAAGCTGAAAGGGGCAGGTCTTTCGATCTGCCCCATCGTCAGGCGTGTGCTGCCTGGTTCAGCACATCGCTGACCCACTGATTGATGCTCTTGTTTTCCAGTTCTGCCTTGGCTGCAACGCTGGCGTGCAATGTTGGTTCCAGCCGCAGGCTCAATTTTCCCGAATAAGTTTTCTGCGGTTCTCGACCCAAGCGGATGCAGGTTTCCAGATAATCGTCCACAGCCTCCTCGAAAGCGCTGCGCAATTGGGCGACCGACTCGCCGTGAAAGCCGATCACGTCGCGAATGCCCGCCACGTGGCCGATCAGCAACTGATCTTCATCACTGTATTCAATTCGGGCGGCGTAGCCCTTGTAGGTCATTACATTCATGGCGTCACTCCTGCCAGCTCAAGAAAGCGGCGTGCATCGCGGATCTGATAATGCTTGGCATGCTTATCCGGGTGAGGGCGATGGAAAGTCGCAATTTCTCCCCGCAGTTCGAAACGGACCCGTGAACCCCTGCCTTCGACCACGATGGAGCCGAGACTGATGAGCAATGACTCGATTCGTGACCATTCGAGGTGCTTGGGTATTGGCTTGCCAAAGATCAACTTCAGGGTATTGAGCTGGTGATTATTCATGGTATCAAACTATGATACCAGATGGCGTAGCTCAATCCTTTGGCTGTAGGAAAGGGAGGTGGGTCGGGTAGGAACTGTCTTGTTGTACGAAAAATGGCAGAGCTAAGGACCGCGTCAGCGGTCCCTGCTCTGCGTCAGGCCAGCTCGCCCACCGCTCGCCACGCCTCGTCGATCGCTGCATGGGCATAGGCACTCCACCCCGCATCCGAGTTGGCGATGGTCACGTTGCCCAGTGGCTTGCGCGCCGTTTCCATCCACTTTTCGGTCTGCTCGGGATCATCGAACAGCGTATTGGTAAAGCACGCATACCCATGGGACCAACGGTTGACCGTGATCGCCAGGATGTCCTTCTGATGATCGAACCCACCCGGCCCCAGCATCCGCTGCAACTGATCCCTCAACTGCGCTTCCAGCTGATCGAAGCTCTGTGCATACAGCTTCGCCCGTCCGGTGCGCGCCTGGTCCCGGGCATTCATTCCGGCGTTCGGCGTGGTCGGCACATACACCATGTGCAAGCCGATGGCCTTCGACGGATCCCGCGGATGCTCGTAACCCCCCATGCTCACCGGATAATCCAGCTTGATCCGGCTGTAGGGCTGGGTTGCGGCATAGATCTCATGCACGCCCAGCTTGTGGAACGCCTGCCAGTTGCGCACCAGCACCTTGGTGTACACCAGCGGGAACTTGACGTTCTGGCTCAAGGCATTGGCCTGCTCGGCCGGCAGGTCACGCAGCAGGTACGGGATCATCATGTTGTAGCAGGCCATCACGCAGTGCTTGCCGCGCACCTGCGCCAGTTGCCCGCCACGGCTGTAGCCGATGTTCACCCCGCCGTCGACGTTGCGCACGCTCACCGCCGTGCTGTTGAGGCGAATGCGCACCGGGTGCGCGGCCTGGTCCAGCTGGCTGTAGTCGAACCTGGCGAGGACGATGTCTTCCATGCCCTTGCCCGGCGCCACCTGGGGAATCAGGTCGCGCACCAGCAGGCGCGCCAGCGAGGCGTTGCCGTCGGGGAAGTGGTAGATGTACGGCTCTTCCATCTCCGCCCGGGCTTCCTCGCTGATCGGCTCCAGTTGCATCGCGGCGAAGCCGGGGAAGCCGACGTTGTAGGCGTCGGACGCCGCCACCGCATCGATGCTCAGGGCCATGAAGTCGTTGGTGCGACCCTGGAAATACGCCACCGCCGTAGCTGACAGGCCGACATCCTTGAGCAGGAAATCACGGTAGCTGGTGCGCTCCAGGTACGCGTTCTTCTCCTTGAGGCTCTTGCCGGCCAGATAGTCCCGCGGCGCTTCGTGCAGGTCGATCAGCGCCTTGCGGTCGGCTTCCGGCAGCGGGAAGTCGTTGATGAAGTCGCGGATCGAACGGGCATTCAGGCGCTGCGGGGCGATGTCGTCGGCCACCATCGGCGTCGGGTCGCCGGTCACCAGCTTGTCTTCGCCGAAGGTCTCCTTGTCGAAGAACACCGCGCGGGACAGCTTCAGGTCCGGGTAGAAGTTGCGGTCGAACGCCGTTTCGAAGCGCTTGATCTCCACCCCCAGCGCCTTGAGCAGGCCGTTCACTTCCTTGCTGTAGAGGTGGTTCGGCGACTGGAACGCCTCGCTGCCGCCGTAGCCGATGATGGTCCGCCCGTCGGCGCTGAACTCGTTGCGCTTGGCGTGGCCGCCGAAGTCGTCGTGGTTCTCGATCACCAGGATCCGCGCCTGCGGGTGCTTCTGGCGATAGAACCAGGCCGCCGACAGGCCGCTGATGCCACCGCCCACCACGACCAGGTCGTACTGCTCGGCGATCGGCAGGGCATCGGTGTCGAAGGTCTTCTTCTCCCAGCCCATCTGGTGCGCCACTTCGAAGGCGCCCGGGTGGCTGCCGCGCAGGCCGGTCAGGGACGGTGGGTAGTAACGCCCGTCCGGTGCGGCCTGGAGGATCTGCAGCGGGGTCAGGCCCGCTGCGATGCCAATGGCGACGCCGTTGAGAAAATCGCGTCGTGTGATCTGCATGAACAGTCCTTAGTGCTTGAACATCACATGACGGATGCAGGTGTAGTCTTCCAGCCCGTACATGGACATGTCCTTGCCATAGCCGGACAGCTTCTGCCCGCCATGGGGCATCTCGCTGACCAGCATGAAGTGGGTGTTGACCCAGGTGCAGCCATACTGCAGGCGCGCCGAGACGCGGTGGGCGCGGCCGACATCGGCGGTCCACAGCGACGAGGCCAGGCCGTAGTCGGAGTCGTTGGCCCAGTCCAGCACCTGCGCTTCATCGTCGAAGCGGGTCACCGAGACCACCGGGCCGAACACTTCGCGACGGACGATCTCGTCGTCCTGCTGGGCATCGGCCAGCACCGTCGGCTCGAAGAAGAAGCCGTCGCCCGGCACCGCCTTGCCACCGGTGACCAGGCGGATGTGCGGCTGGGCGATGGCGCGCTCGACGAAGCCGGCGACGCGGTCGCGGTGCTGCGCGGTGATCAGCGGGCCGAGCTCGGTTTCCGGGTCGTCCTGCAGGCCGTACTTGATGCTCGAAACGGCGGCGCCCAGCTTCTCGACGAACTTCTCGTAGATGCCGCTCTGCGCGTAGATGCGGCAGGCCGCGGTGCAGTCCTGCCCTGCGTTGTAGAAGCCGAAGGTGCGGATGCCTTCAACGGCCGCGTCGATATCGGCGTCGTCGAAGATGATCACCGGCGCCTTGCCGCCCAGCTCCATGTGCATGCGCTTCACGCTGTCGGCGGTGCTGGAGATGATGTTCGAGCCGGTGGCGATGGAGCCGGTCAGCGAGACCATGCGCACCTTCGGATGGGTCACCAGCGGCGCCCCCACGCTCGGGCCCTTGCCGAAGACGATGTTGAGCACGCCGGCCGGGAAGATCTCGGCGGCGATCTGCGCCAGGCGCAGGGCGGTCAGCGGGGTCTGCTCGGAGGGCTTGAGCACCACGGTGTTGCCGGCGGCCAGTGCCGGGGCGATCTTCCACGCCACCATCATCAGCGGGTAGTTCCACGGCGCGATGGAGGCGATCACGCCCACCGGGTCGCGGCGGATCATCGAGGTGTGGCCCGGCAGGTACTCGCCGGCCGCCGAACCGTTGAGGCAACGGCTGGCGCCGGCGAAGAAGCGGAACACGTCGGCGATGGCCGGGATCTCGTCGTTCAGCGCGGCGGCGTAGGGCTTGCCGCAGTTGTCCGATTCCAGTTTCGCCAGTTCCTCGCCATGGGCCTCGATGGCATCGGCGAGCTTCAGCAGCAGGCCGGCACGCTCCTTGGGCGGGGTCTGCGACCAGGCGTCGAAGGCGTGGTCGGCGGCGCGCACGGCGGCATCGACCTGGGCGGCGGTGGCTTCGTTGATGCTCACCAGGGTGGCGCCCAGGGACGGGTTGAGCACGTCGTAGGCAGGTCCTTCGCCGGCCACCAGTTGGCCGTTGATCAGCAGCTTGGTTTGCATGATTCAGTCCTCGTCAGGTTATTTGCCGCTGCCAGCGACGCTCTCGCCGCCGCGGGTCAGGTAGTAGGCGCCAAGGATCGGCAGCATGGTCACCATCATCACCAGCATGGCGACCACGTTGGTCACCGGTACGTCGCGCGGCCGGCTGAGCTGGTTGAGCAGCCAGATCGGCAGGGTGCGTTCGTGCCCGGCGGTGAAGGTGGTGACGATGATCTCGTCGAACGACAGGGCGAAGGCCAGCATGCCGCCGGCCAGCAGCGCCGAGCCGAGGTTGGGCAGGATGATGTAGCGGAAGGTCTGCCAGCCGTCGGCGCCGAGGTCCATGGAGGCCTCGATCAGGCTCTGCGAAGTGCGGCGCAGGCGGGCGATGACGTTGTTGTAGACGATCACCACGCAGAAGGTCGCGTGACCGACCACGATGGTGAAGATCCCCGGCTCGATGCCCAGGCTCTTGAACGCCGAGAGCAGGGCGATACCGGTGATGATGCCGGGCAGGGCGATCGGCAGGATCAGCATCAGCGAGATGCCTTCCTTGCCGAAGAAGCTGCGCCGGTACAGCGCCGCCGAGGCCAGGGTGCCGAGCACCAGGGCGATCAGCGTGGCCAGGCAGGCCACCTGCAGCGACAGCTTGATCGACTCCAGCACGTCAGGTCGCGAGAAGGCCACGCTGAACCACTTCAGGGTAAAGCCCTGGGGCGGGAAGCTGAAGGCCGCGTCTTCGGTGTTGAAGGCGTAGAGGAAGATGATCAGGATCGGGAAGTGCAGGAACACCAGCCCGCCCCAAGCCGCGATACGCAGGCCCAGCGAAGCTTTTTCAGAGTGCATCGAAGGCCCCCAGGCGTTTGACGATGGACAGGTAGATGGCGATCAGCACGATCGGCACCAGGGTGAAGGCCGCGGCCATCGGCATGTTGCCGATCGCGCCCTGCTGGGCGTAGACCATGCCGCCGATGAAGTAGCCGGGCGGGCCCACCAGTTGCGGGACGATGAAGTCGCCCAGGGTCAGGGAGAAGGTGAAGATCGAACCGGCGGCGATGCCCGGCACCGACAGCGGCAGGATCACCTGCATGAAGGTCTGCCGCGGGGTCGCGCCCAGGTCTGCCGAGGCGTGCAGCAGCGACGGCGGCAGGCGTTCCAGGGAAGCCTGGATCGGCAGGATCATGAACGGCAGCCAGATGTAGACGAAGACCAGGAAGCGCCCCAGGTGCGAGGTCGACAGGGTGCTGCCGCCCACGCCGGGGATGCCCAGCAGGAATTGCAGCACCGGCTCCAGGTGCAGCAGCGAGACGAACCACAGGGCCACGCCGCCCTTGGCCAGCAGCAGGGTCCAGGCGTAGGCCTTGACGATGTAGCTGGCCCACATCGGCATCATCACCGCGATGTAGAAGAACGCCTTGGTCTTGCCCGTGGTGTAGCGCGCCATGTAGTAGGCGATGGGGAAGGCCAGGGCGGCGCTGGCGATGGACACGGCGATGGCCATGGTCAGGGTGCGCAGGATGATGTCGAAGTTCGCCGGGTTGAACAGCGCGGCGAAGTTGGCCAGGGTCAGGTCCGGCGTCACCGCCATGGTGAAGTCGTCGAAGGTGTAGAACCCTTGCCACAGCAGGCCCAGCAGCGAGCCGAGGTAGATCGCGCCGAACCAGATCAGCGGCGGGATCAGCAGCAGCGCCAGGTACAGGTTGGGCTTGCGGTACAGCAGGTTGGAGAAGCGCCGCATGAGCGACATCGAGGTCGGCGCCAGGGCCGGTTTTTCCAGGGCCAGGCTCATCTCAGCGACCCTCGCCCAGCACGGTTTCCTGCAGCGGCGTCATCGCCTCGCGGGCCCAGTGCGCGGCCAGGCGCTGGCCCGGCTGCAACTGGGCGGCGTCGGCCTGCCACTGGTTGTTGGCCTGGCTGACGTTGAGCAACTGGCCGTTGTCCAGTTTGAGTTCGTAGCGGGTGGCGCTGCCCTGGTACTGGATGTCGTGTAGCACGCCGCTGACCTGCACCTGGCCACTGCTGGCGGACTCGCCCAGGCGGATGTGCTCGGGGCGGATGGAGAACGGCTGGGCGTTGCCGGCGAGCTGGCTGGCGAGGTCGCCACGCAGCACGTTGGAGGTGCCGACGAACTCGGCGACGAAGGTGGTGGCCGGCTTCATGTACAGGTTGCGCGGGGTGTCCACCTGCTCGATGCGGCCGCGGTTGAACACGGCGACGCGGTCGGACATGGACAGCGCTTCGGTCTGGTCGTGGGTGACGAAGATGAAGGTGATGCCCAGCTGGCGCTGGAGCTTCTTCAGCTCGGTCTGCATCTGTTCGCGCAGCTTCAGGTCGAGGGCGCCCAGGGGCTCGTCGAGCAGCAGCACGCGGGGACGGTTGACCAGGGCGCGGGCCAGGGCCACGCGCTGGCGCTGGCCGCCGGAGAGTTGCACGGGTTTGCGCGAGCCGTAGCCGCCGAGGGCGACCATGCCCAGGGCTTCCTCGGCGCGGGCGTGGCGTTCCTGCTTGCCGATGCCCTTGACCTTGAGGCCGTAGGCGACGTTGTCCAGCACGCTCATGTGCGGGAACAGGGCGTAGTCCTGGAATACCGTGTTGACGTCGCGCTGGTAGGGCGGCAGGCCGGCGGCTTCGGCGCCGTGGATGCGGATCGAGCCGTCGCTGGGTTGTTCGAAGCCGGCGATCAGGCGCAGGCAGGTGGTCTTGCCCGAGCCGGACGGGCCGAGCATGGAAAAGAACTCGCCGTCCTGGATATCGATGGATACCCGGTCGACGGCCTTGACCTCGCCGAACAGACGGGAAACCTGGGTGAACTGGACTGCAAGGGTCATGGTGCGGTGCTCCGGATAGGCGTGGGTGTGTGCAGCGGCCCAGGCCTGGACGACTGACGACGGTGGTGCGTGTTTTTGCAGGTGGTTTTTGGGTTGCCCTCTCGGGCCCTATCGCTGGCAAGCCAGCTCCCACAGGGTTCGCGGCGCACACAGAACCCTGTATGAGGTCCTCAAGCCAGCCCACAAAGCCTCGGTACATGAGGTCCTCAAACCAGCCCACAAAGCCTCGGTACATGCGGTCCCTGTGGGAGCTGGCTTGCCAGCGATGAGGCCCTGAAAGGCAACCCAGGGCTAAGGCTTACCGCCCACCCATGATCGCGATGTAGTCCTGGGTCCAGCGGCTGTACGGCACGAACTTGCCGCCTTCAGCCTGCGGGGTTTTCCAGAAGGCGATCTTGTCGAACTGGTCGAAGCCGTTGGTCTTGCAGCCCTCGGCACCCAGCAGCTCGCTGCCGGTGCAGGCCGCCGGGACCGCCGGCAGGGAGCCGAACCACGCCGACACATCACCCTGCACCTTCGGCTGCAGCGACCAGTCCATCCACTTGTACGCGCAGTTCGGGTGCTTGGCCTCGACGTGCAGCATGGTGGTATCCGCCCAGCCCGTGGCGCCTTCCTTCGGAATGGTCGAGGCCACCGGCTGGTTGTCGGCCTTCAGGCCATTGACCATGTAGCCCCAGGAGCTGGAAGCCGCCACGCCTTCGTTCTTCACGTCGCTCATCTGCACCGTCGCGTCATGCCAGTAGCGGTGGATCAGCGGCTGTTGCTGGCGCAGCAGGTCGAGCACGGCCTTGTACTGGGTCTCGTTCAGTTCGTAGGGATTCTGGATGCCCAGCTCAGGCTTGGCCGACTTCAGGTACAGCGCCGCGTCGGCGATGTAGATCGGACCGTCGTAGGCCTGCACGCGGCCCTTGTTCGGCTTGCCATCGGGGAAGTTCTGCGGCTCGAACACCACGCCCCAGCTGGTCGGCGCCTGCGGGAACACCTTGGTGTTGTACATCAGCACGTTCGGGCCCCACTGGTACGGGGTGCCATAGACCTGCTTGTTGACCACGTACCACGGCCCGTCCTGCAGGCGCGGGTCGATGTTCTTCCAGTTGGGGATCAGCGCGGTGTTGATCGGCTGCACGCGCTTGCCGACGATCAGGCGCAGCGAGGCGTCGCCCGAGGCGGTGACCAGGTCGTAGCCGCCCTTGGCCATCAGGCTGACCATCTCGTCGGAGGTGGCGGCGGTCTTCACGCTGACCTTGCAGCCGGTTTCCTTCTCGAAACCGGTGACCCAGTCGTAGGCCTTGTCGCTGTCACCGCGTTCGATATAGCCCGGCCAGGCGACGATATCCAGCTGGCCTTCGCCGGCACCCACGGCCTTCAGTGGTTCGGCGGCCTGCAGGCTGGCGCTGGCCAGCAGGGCGGTGCTCAGGGCACTGAGCATTGCGGTCTTGTGCACGAACATGGTGTTCCCTCTTGTTCAAATCATTGTCGGGGGCAGGTTGGCAAACGGTGCAGCGGTACAGCTTGTTGTAGTGCGAACGGGTTCAGGCCAGGGTCTCGCCGTGGCGCGCCATGATGTGGCGGACCACGCTGTAGTCCTGCAGCGAGTCGCTGGACAGGTCCTTGCCGTAGCCGGAGCGCTTGAGCCCGCCATGGGGCATCTCGCTGACCAGCATGAAATGGCTGTTGATCCAGGTGCAGCCGTACTGCAGGCGCGCGGCGATCTGCATGGCCTTGTCCAGGTCGCGGGTCCAGACAGAGGAGGCCAGGCCGTACTCGGAGTCGTTGGCCCATTCCACCGCCTGGGACAGCTCGTCGAAGCGGGTCACGGTGACCACCGGGCCGAACACCTCGCGCTGGACGATCTCGTCGCGTTGCTGGCAGCCGGCCAGCAAGGTTGGCTGGTAATAGTAGCCGGCCCCCGAATGCACGGCGGCGCCGGTGACCCGCTCGATATGCGGCTGGCTCAGCGCGCGCTCGACGAAGCTGGCCACGCGGTCGCGCTGGCGGGTGCTGATCAGCGGGCCGATCTCGTTGTCGGCGTCGCGCTTGCTGGCGAAGCGCAGGCTGCTCACTGCCCAGCCGAGTTCGGCCACCAGCTTGTCGTGGATGCCGGCCTGGGCGTAGATGCGGCAGGCCGCGGTGCAGTCCGGGCCTGCGTTGTAGTAGCCGTAGGTGCGCACGCCCTGGACCACGGCTTCCAGGTCGGCGTCGTTGCACACGATCACCGGCGCCTTGCCGCCCAGTTCCAGGTGGGTGCGCTTGAGGGTCTTGGAGGCGGCCTGGAGGATCTTCTGCCCGGTGACGATATCGCCGGTCAGCGACACCATGCGTACCCGGGCGTGGCTGACCAGATGGCTGCCGACCCCTTCGCCGCCGCCGCAGACGATGTTCAGCACGCCCGCCGGCAGCAGCTCCGCCAGCGCCGGCGCCAGGGCCAGGATCGACAGCGGGGTGTGCTCGGACGGCTTGAACACCAGGGTATTGCCGGCGGCCAGGGCCGGGGCGATCTTCCACGCTGCCATCATGATCGGGTAGTTCCACGGCGCGATGGAGGCGACCACGCCCAGCGGGTCGCGGCGCACCATGCTGGTGTAGCCGGGCAGGTACTCGCCGGCCAGTTGGCCGGTCTGGCAGCGCACCGCGCCGGCGAAGAAGCGGAACACATCGATGGCCGCCACCAGGTCGTCCTGGCGGGCCAGGTGCAGGGGCTTGCCGCAGTTCAGGGCTTCCAGCCGGGCGAGATGGTCGGCCTGTTTCTGGATGATGTCGGCGATGGCCAGGAGGAGGTTGGAGCGCTGTTGCGGCGTGGTGCGCGACCAACTGGCGAAGGCGCGGTGGGCGGCCTGGATGGCGGCCTCGACCTGCTCGGTGCTTGCCTCGGCGATCCGGGTGAGCACTTCACCCGTGGCCGGATTGAAGATCGGTTCGGCGACGCCTGCGCCGGCGACCAGTTCGCCGTCGATCAGCAATGCGGTGGACAGGGTCGGGTGCGCGCCGGACATTGGAATTCTCATTGTTCTGTTTTTTATGCATCGCCCTACCGGAGTGGGCGATATTTCTTACAGAGCCTAGAGCGGAGCGCGCAGGTCGACAAATTCTAAATACTGAAGGGGGCGTTCGATTAAATCGAAAGCTTGCGTCCCGTGCCCGGTTCGCGGGCCACCGTCAGGAACGGATCGACCAGGGCGGGGCGCGCCGTGCCTCGGCGCCAGGCCAGGCCGATATCGAGGGTCTGGCTCAGGTCCGCCAGGGGCCGGGCCTCGATGATGTCGCCTTCCAGCGACCAGGGGCGATAGGTCATGTCCGGCTGGATCGACACCCCCAGGCCTGCCGCCACCAGGCTGCGCACCGCCTCGGTGGACGCCGTGCGCAGGCTGATCTGCGCCTGCAGACCGGCGCCGGCCCACATGCGCCGGGCGTTCTGCTCCATCTCGTCGACGTTCAGCTGGATCAAGGGTTCGTCGGCCACGTCGGCGAGGCTGATGCTGTCCCGTTCCAGCAACGGGTGCTGGGCGGGCAGCCAGAGGCGGTGCGGCGAGTGGGTGAGGACCTCGGTCTGCAGGGCCAGGCGGTCTTCCAGGTTGGACAGGATCAGCACGCCAACGTCGATTTCGCCGGACACCAGCAGGTGCTCGATATAGGGGCGTTCGTCCTCGGTCACGCGGATTTCCACGTTGGGATAGGCGCGCTGGAAGCGGGTCAGCAGGTCGGCGAGATAGTAGCCGGCGACCAGGCTGGTCACGCCGATGGTGAGCTGGCCGGCCACCTGGTCGGTGCTTTGTTGCAGGCTGCGCTTGGCGTTGTCCACGGTGGCCAGGATCAGGTGCGCCTGGCGCAGGAACTGATGGCCCTGGTGGGTCAGGGTCATGCCCTTGGCGTGGCGGTTGAACAGGCTCACGCCGATTTCCTGTTCCAGTTGCTGGATGGCCAGGGTTAGCGTGGATTGGGAAATGAACACGGCCTGGGCGGCGGCGGAGATGGAACCGGTTTCCGCTACGGCGATGAAGTGGCGGATCTGGCGGAGGGTCATCATGGGGGGAGGGGCTTTATGAGTTTTGTTGGTGCTGGGGAGTGTATATCTTTTTTTTCGAATGCCTCGAAGAGAACTATGCGGTCGGCGTGGGAGCGGATTCATCCGCGATCGGCGGCGCAGCCGTCGTAAAACCTGAGTCCCGGGCTCTTCTGGCACACTGCGGATACAGGTTTTATGGCCGCTTCGCGCCCAATCGCGGATGAATCCGCTCCCACGCCGTCCGCGCTAAATCAATGAATTATTTGGTGTTCTATGAGAGAGAGCTCATGCCTCCTCTAGCTTCTGCGAGGCGGCGAATGGCGAGAAGGAAGGCATCAACTCCACCTTCTTGATCAATTTCCTCCAGCGCCACGGACAGGTATTCGATGGCAAATGCTTCGTCATCACGGAGCATTTCAAGAACGCTGTCTTCATGGGAACAAGTACGGGTTGTCATTTCATCTTCACCTTGAAAAATTTCCAGAGAGCCTCGGCGTCAGATCAAAAAATAATCGAAGGCCCTGGATTCTACACCCCCATAAAATGTTGCATATCAGCCAGAAACTTCATCGATTTCCGGCTTTCTTGTAGGCAATTTCCCAAGCATACTCCCTGGCTCGCTTTTTGGTTGCGTGACTAGGAAAGGGTGCCTAGGCTGCGTCGGTCGTTGCCAAATCAACGGCCGGATTTAGCAGTCCGCAGTTTTCGAAATCTACCAGCCAATCATTTTTATGGCGGCTGTGCGCGTGGGCACCCCAGGGTGCGCCGGGTAGTTGGGTTTCGGAGCTCGGTCTGCTAACCCGCGTACAGTCGCCACCCTTCGTTTAGCAGCGAATCGTGGTTTTCAAACCCTCAACTTCCGAGACCTGAAACCATGAAAAAGCTCGTCCCCGATCCACCCTATTCGCTCCACACACTCCCAGGATTGTCCGGCGAGGAAGCCTTGGGTCACGCAGTGGAATACCTCGAAAAGGCAATCACCGACCTGGTCTGCCTGCCCAATCCACCACTGGAGCAGGAGATGCAGATGCAGATGCTCACCGACGCCCTGTTCAACCTGAGGATCACCAAGGCGATGATCACGGTAGCGTTGGCGGCCAAGACGCTTAGCGTTCCCATCTAGCGGCGGTGGTCTCAAGGGCCTCTCGCTGGCAAGCCACACAAGGATCACCTCAGGCCTGAGGCTTGCGCGGTACCTGTGGGAGCTGGCTTGCCAGCGATGAGGCCATCAAATTCAACACACCGATACAAGGCAGGAATGAAAAATCCCCGGCCACCTGGACCGGGGATTCTTCATTCCAGCAGTCAGTGATTCGACTGCAATACCGCCTCACCCACCCGCTGGCTCCGCACCCCAGGCGCCGAGGTCTCGCTGAGCAGCTTGCCCTTGGTCTCCGGCGCCAGCATCCAGGTCACCACCCAGCCGATCAGGCTGATCACCGCTGCAATCAACATGGTGGCGGTGATGCCCAATCCATCCATCGCCATCGGCAACAGGAAGGTCCCGCCCGCAGCACCAATCCGCGACGCCGCCGTGGCAAAGCCAACCCCCACGCCACGAATCTCGGTAGGGAACACTTCGCCCGGATACACGCCGGTCAATGTCGTGGAAATCGCATTAGCCAATGCGAACACCAGGAAGCAGGCCACAGTGACCACCGGCGAGGCATGGTAGAAGAACGCCACGATGAACAGCGCCAGGGTCGCGATGCCATAGGGCGGCACGGCCAGCATCCGCCGCCCGACCTTCTCGATGAACGCCACGGCGATCAGCGTACCCAGCACGGCAATGGCATTGATCGCCAGCCCGCCGGTAAGCCCGTCCTCCAGCCCCAGATGCTCCAGCACCACGGGGACGAAGGTGCCGATGGCGAAGTAGGGCGTGACGTTGCAGATCCAGAACACCGAGACGAAGATCGTCGCCTTGCGGTACTCCGGCGAGAACAGGCGCTTGAAGCCGCCTTGCGCAGGCTCGGTCTGCTGGCCAAGGTCGGCGCGATCCGCCGGGTCCATGTACTGCTCGGCCAGGGCCAGGGCTTCCTCGCGACGTCCCTTGCTCATCAGCCAGCGCGGCGACTCCGGCGTACCGAGGCGGGCGAGGAAGACGATGACGGTGGGAATGGTGCTCAGGCCCAGGATCACGTTCCAGTTGGCGCTGTCCGACACGGTCAGCACCCAGCCGATGGCGTAGGACGCCAGGTAGCCGACGTACCAGCCCACTTCCTGGATGCACAGGAGCTTGCCGCGAATGCGCGCCGGGGCGAACTCGGCCAGCAACGGCCAGCCGATCGAGTAGTCGGCGCCGATCGCCACGCCCATCAGCAGGCGCACGGCGAACAGCTGCCAGCCCTCGGTGACGAAGAACTGCAACACCGAACCGATTAGGAAGATCGCCAGGTCGATGGTGAACATCGGCTTGCGCCCGATCTTGTCGGCCAGGTAGCCGCCCAGCGGCCCGCCGATGAAGATGCCGATCAGTGCCGAGGCGCCGATCAGGCCTTGCCAGACGAGGGAGAGTTCGAGGTCTTTGGTGATGGCCGGCATGACGATGCCGATGGCGCCGAGGATGAAACCGTCGATGAGCATGCCGCCGGAGATCAGCGCGGTGAGCTTGATGATGAAGCGGCGTTGTTGTTCCGGCATCGCCCGCAAGGACGAGGATGAGGCAGAGGTGTGCTTGGACACGAGGACAGCTCCTCTAATTGTTTTTGTTGGATGTGGTGTTTCACGCAAGTACCGCACCCCGAACGCACGGCTCGAATCTGGCCATTTCCCGCGCTCGGTCACTTCATGTGTTTTTTATCTTTGGCATGGTCGTTCGCTGGGCGTCAAGCAGAAAATGAACGCTGCGTTCAATAATCGATCACTGGTTATCTTGTTCGGTATGTGAACGTTCAATTTGGTTTTATTTGCCGGTGCGTTCGAAATTCGAAATTTTTAATCTGCCCCTGTCATTCCCCGCACAGCCGCCAAATACGGGCCTGCGCGGCATTCCAGCATGCCCCGCAGCCCCCCGATACCGATGGACGGTGTGTTGACACAGCGATTTTCCCCTCGTAGCCTCGATCATAAATCGAACGCAGTGTTCGATATGTGAACAAAAATAAGAGGTGCGCATGACCAAGCAGATGAAACTCTTCGCCTTCGACTTCAACGGCCCGGCTCACCTGTCCGCCGGCCTGTGGCGCCATGCGGACGATGGTGCCAGCGACTACAAATCCCTCTCGGCCTGGGTCGACTACGCCCGCCTGCTGGAAGGCGCCTGCTTCGACGGCATCTTCTTCGCCGACAACGTCGGTTACCACGATGTCTACAAGGGCTCGGTGGACGCGGCGCTGCGCGATGGCGCGCAGATCCCGGCCAACGACCCGGCCTACCTGATCCCGGCGATGGCCGCCGCCACTACCCACCTCGGTTTCGGCGTGACCTCCACCACCGCCTACGACCACCCGTATTCCCTGGCGCGCAAGTTCGCCACCCTCGACCACCTGACCCAGGGCCGCATCGGCTGGAACGTGGTCACTTCCTACGCCGACAGCGCGGCGCGCAACCTCGGCTCGGGCAAGCAGAACGCCCACGATGATCGCTACGGCATCGCCGAGGAGTTCATCGAGGTGGCGCTGAAGCTCTGGGAAGGTTCCTGGGAAGAAAACGCCGTGGTTCGCGACAAGGCCACCTGCACCTACGTCGACCCGACCCGCGTGCACCCGATCAACCACGAAGGCACGCACTTCAAGGTCCCGGGTATCTTCCTCTGCGAGCCGTCGCCGCAACGCACCCCGGTGATCTTCCAGGCCGGTGGCTCCAGCCGTGGCGTGGCGCTGGCGGCGGCCACCGCGGAAGCGGTGTTCATGAATGCCACCTCCAAGGTCGGCCTGAAGAACCAGGTGGACAAGTTGCGGGCGCAGGCCGTCGAGGCCGGTCGTGATCCGTCGCATATCGCCGTGGTGCAGATGATGACGGTGATCACCGCTGCCACCGACGAAGAAGCGCAACAGCGCTACGAGGAATACGCCGCGCTGGTGGACTACGAGGGGGCGATGGCCCGCTACAGCGGCTGGGCCGGCCTGGACATGGCCACCTTCGACCCGGACGTGCCGCTGCGCCACGTCAAGACCAACGCCGGGCAGACCATGGTCGACCTGTTCTCGAAGATGGACCCGAGCAAGGAATGGACCCCGCGGGATATCGCCGCCTACATCGGCATCGGCGGCACCGCGCCGGTGATCGTCGGTGGGCCGCAGAAGGTGGCGGACGAGCTGATCGGCTGGATGCAAGACACCGGGATCGATGGCTTCAACCTCGGACATGGCCTGAAGTTCCGCGATATCGAGGACTTCGCCGAGTTCGTCGTACCGGAACTGCAGCGTCGTGGGGCGATGCGGGTCGGGTATGAGGGTTCGACCTTGCGGGAGAACCTGTTCGGGGCGGGGCAGGCGCGTCTGGCGGCTGACCATCCGGGCGCTTCCATCGCCAAGAAGATTTATCGCTGAAGGTCCGTATGGGGCCGCTTTGCGGCCCTTTCGCCAGCGGACTCCTGCAAGGCACGGGCGCTCCCTGAGCGGTCCCTGGCCCCACCACATTTCAAAGAGAACAAAAACATGTCCAGCGTGCTTGGCTCCACCCCAACCCTGACCCCCGCCGAACAGCGCAAGGTCTACGGCCTGCTCCCCACCAGCGTGGTCGCCATCGCCGGCCTTACCGCCGAAGACACCCCCACCGGCTTCATCGTCGGCACTTTCCAGTCCCTGTCCCTGGAGCCGGCCCTGGTCACCTTCAGCATCGCCAAGACCTCCAGCACCTGGCCGATCCTGCGTTCCAAGGGCCGCTTCACCGCCAACGTGCTGTCCAACCAGCAACTGGACGTATGCAAGGCCCTGGGCAAGAAGGGCGACGAGAAATTCAAGGGCCTGGACTTCGACATCACCGAGTTCGGTACCCCGCACATCCGCAACGCCACCGCCTGGATCGACTGCACCGTGCTCTCGGAAGTGGTGGCCGGCGATCACTTCATGATCGTCGGTTCGGTCAAGGCCATGAAGGTCGGCAGCGGTGACGCGCTGATCTTCTGCGGCGGCAAGTTCGGTGACTGCAACCTCTGGGACCCGGCCGCCGCCGAGGCCCAGGCCAGTGATGCACCGAGCCTGCAGGAGCGCATCACCGACGCCTGGCGCCGGGCCTGGGGCGAAGGCGATACCGGTGCCTTCGAGGCCCTGGTCTCTCCGGACTACGTGCGTCACTCCAAGCTCGGCGAAGTAGTGCGTCTGCCGGAGATGCTGAAGCAGATCGAGGAATCCCACGCCGCCTTCAGCGACTTCAAGGTGGAGATCCTCCATGCCACCGAGGCAGAAGGCCTGATCTCCTTGCACTGGCGCACCGTGGCCAAGCACACGGGCGAGTTCATGGACGTGCCGCCGACCCAGCGCAGCGTCACCGTGCACGGCGCCTCGTTCATCCGCCATCGCAATGGCCGGATCACCGAGGAATGGGTGGTCTGGGACCCCCGCGAACTGCTGTCGAGCATGCACATCTGGCACCTCAACCATCAGCCTGCCTGAACACCCGCAAGGAGTCTTTCCATGAGCATCGATATCAACGCCGTCGCCGACACCCTGGTCCAGGCCCGCAAGACCCGCACCCCGGTGGAGCGCCTGGTACCCGCCGGCACCCCGACCAGCATCGAGGACGCCATGCGCATCCAGCAGGAAGTGATGCGCCGCCGCGTTGCCAAGGGTGACCGCATCGTCGGCTTCAAGCTGGGCAATATCGCCAAGGCCATGCAGAGCAAGTTCGGCGTCGACCAGCCGGACTTCGGCTACCTCTACGACTCGCATTTCCGCTACGAGCGCCATCGCCTGAGCCACGAGGAATTCATCGCGCCCTATGTCGAGCTGGAGCCGGCGTTCGTGTTGAAGGAAGACCTGGGCGGCGCCCATGTCACCGTAGCCGACGTGATCTCGGCCACTGACTATGTCGTGCCGTCGCTGGAGATCATCGATTCCAGCGTCAAGGACTGGAAGATCGGCATCTTTGAAACCCTGGCCGACGGTGCCTCGGTGGGCGCGGTGCTGCTGTCGTCGCAGCCACGCCGGCTGACCGAACTGAACCTGTCGGACATGGCCGGCGAGATCCGCTTCAACGGCGAGGTGGTGGCCAGCGGCAACACCAACGCGGTGTTCGGCAATCCGGTGTCGGCCATCGCCTGGTTGTGCCGCCGTGTCGCGACTTTCGGCGTGACCTTCAAGAAGGGCGACGTGATCCTGCCCGGCAGTTGCCTGGCGGCGGTGGAAATGGTGCCGGGTACCCAGGTGGTGGGCAGCTTCGCCGGCTGGGAAATCGCATTCGACTACGTTTGAACCCTGGGAGTGAATATGTCGTTACTGGGTAGAAACCTGATTGGCCAGGCGCAAGTGCTCGGCCTGAATGCTGCTTTCCATGGCATCGAGGCGGCGACCGGCGAGCAACTGCAGCCGGGCTTCGGTGGTGCCACGGCAGAAGATCTGCAACGGGCCTGCGCCCTGGCGCGGGATGCCTTCGACGTCTATCGGGAAACCTCGCTGGAGCAGCGTGCGCAATTCCTCGAACGCATCGCTACGAACATCCTCGACCTCGGCGATGAACTGGTGGAGCGCTGCATGGCCGAGACCGGCCTGCCACGGGCGCGCATCGAAGGCGAGCGCGGGCGTACCGTGACCCAATTGCGCCTGTTCGCTGCGGTGGTGCGTGACGGCAGCTTCCTCGACGTGCGCATCGACCCGGCCCAGCCACAGCGCCAGCCGCTGCCACGGGTGGACCTGCGGCTGCGCAATATCGCCGTCGGGCCGGTGGCGGTGTTCGGTGCGTCCAACTTCCCGCTGGCGTTCTCGGTGGCCGGTGGCGATACCGCTTCGGCGCTGGCAGCGGGCTGCCCGGTGGTGGTCAAGGCGCACTCGGCCCATCCCGGGACCTCGGAGCTGGTCGGCCGCGCCATCCAGCGTGCGGTAAAGGAAAGCGAGCTGCCGGAAGGCGTGTTCTCGCTGCTGTTCGATTCCGGCCGCAGCATCGCGCAAGGCCTGGTGGCCGATCCACGGATCAAGGCGGTGGGCTTCACCGGCTCGCGGGCCGCGGGCACGGCGTTGATGCATATCGCTGCCGCGCGACCGGAGCCGATCCCGGTGTATGCGGAAATGAGTTCGATCAATCCGGTGATCCTGTTGCCGGGTGCCCTGGCTGAACGTGGCGCGGCGATCGGCAAGGCCTTCGTCGGGTCGCTGACCATGGGCGCGGGGCAGTTCTGCACCAACCCCGGCTTGTTGATCGCGGTGGAAGGCGAGGGCTTGCAGGCGTTCATCGACAGCGCCAGCGAGGCGCTGGGGCAGGCGGCGGCACAGACCATGCTGACCCCCGGCATCCACGCCAGCTATTGCCGTGGCGTGGCGGCGTTGCAGGCGCATCCGCGGGTCGTGCAGTTGGGGCTGGGGATCGAAGGTGGTACCCACCAGGGCCGTGCGGCGCTGTTCGCCACCTCGGCGGAGGATTTCATCGCCGATGCTCATCTGCGCGAGGAAGTGTTCGGATCGGCGTCGTTGTTGGTGCGCTGCCAGGACAGTGCGCAGGTCAGCCGGGTGATCGAGGTGCTGGAAGGGCAATTGACGGCGGCGCTGCACCTGAGCGAAGCAGACTATCCGGCGGCGCGGGGATTGATCCCGCAGTTGGAACTGAAGGTCGGGCGGATCCTGCTCAACGGTTTCGGCACCGGGGTCGAGGTGGCCCATGCCATGGTGCATGGCGGGCCGTTCCCGGCGACTTCGGATACGCGGACGACGTCGGTGGGCAGCCTGGCGATCGCACGGTTCCTGCGGCCGGTGTCGTACCAGGATTTCCCGCAGGCGTTGCTGGTGGCGGCGTTGCAGGATGGTAATCCGGATGCGCTGCCGCAGCGGGTGGATGGGGTTTTGAAGTACTGAGAAGGATTGCCCGCAAGGGTGATGCGGCGGTGCTGCTCACAAGGTGCGCCGCCGGTTTTTACTGCATATCGGGATTGATGGTGCTCTCGACGCGGATCACCAAAAAAAAGGTGGGCTCCATTACAAATGGATAACCCACCTCCCTTTTTACCCCTGGCCTTCCTGCAACAGCGCCGCAATCAGGTTCGCCGTGGTCCGCAACGGCCCGACGATGCTCTCGATGCTCCGCGCATGCATGCGCTGCGACGGTCCGGTCACCGCCAGCACGCCGATCAGCCGCCCGGCCCGATCCCGCACCCCCACCCCCAGGGCGAACAGGCTCTCTTCCAGCTCGTCATCCACCACCGCATAGCCCCGCTCGCGGATTTCAGCCAGCGACGCGATCAGCTTCTCGCGATCGGTGATGGTCCGGCTGGCCATGCCCGGCAGGGTCGCCGGCAGCAACTGGCGCACTTTCTCGTCGCTCAGTTCGGCCAGGACCATCTTGCCCGTGGCACTGGCATGAATCGGGAAATCGGTGCCCACGTAACCCTTGGACAAGGTCAGCAGGCGCGAGCCATGGGCCTCGGCGATCAGGTCGAAATCGGCATCGCCGTTGACCACCGCATAGCCGATCATCTCGTTCAGGTCGTCGGCGATGCTCTTCAGGATCGGTTGCAGCTTGTTGATGATGCCCTTGTACGGATCGGCCAGGCGGCCGAGGCGGGCGATCTTCCAGCCCAGCTTGTACTTGTTGTCGGTGCGCTCGACGAAGCCGGTCTGTTCCAGGCTCAGCAGCAGGCGGAAGGCAGTGGGGCGAGGCATGCCGGCGTGCTGCGCCAGCTCGGTCACGGTAACGCCGTCCAGGTGCCGGCCCAGCTCGGTCAGCAGGGCCATCGCCTTGACCACGGACTTGTTGTTGAAGTCCGGGCTGCTTTCGTTGTTGTCCTGGAGGTTGTCGGTATCTGTAGACACGGCTCGTCCTTAGTGAAGCTGTCCGGGGAGGCAGGAGTGGCAGTCTACAGACTTTTGCGGGGCAGGGATTGCCTGGGGGCGCCGTGGGGGGTGTTGTTCCAGCCACCGGAACAGATCACCACGGCACCCCGAGGTAGCGGGTAAACGGACTACAGGAACTTGAGCTGATAGCTCAGGATCACCCGGTTCTCGTCGGCGCTGTCGGCATAGTTCGAGCGATTGGTGGCATTCCTCCAGCGCAAAGACAGGTTTTTCAACGGCCCGCTCTGGACCGTGTAGGTCAGGTCCGTCGCGCGTTCCCATTCCTTGCCATCGTCCCCGGCAGCCCGCAGGGCAGCGCCGCGAACCGTGCGGATGTGCTCGGGATCGACCTGGTCGCCTTTCACGTAGCGCAGGTTGAACGTCAGCCCCGGCACCCCCAGCGCGGCGAAATCGTAGTCGTAGCGCAGATGCCAGGCCCGTTCGTCCTGCATCGCGAAGGTGCTGACCAGCATCTCGCTGAACAGGTAGGTGTCGCTGCCGTTGAGATAGGCATAGGCCGTGTCCCCCGAGCCCTTCTGGTAGCCACCGCTGAAACCGTGCCCGCCTGTCTTGTAGCCGAAGCTGGAACTCAGGGTCCGGTTGTCCACCTCGCCCGCCAGCGCACGTCCGTCCTCCCCGGCGACGAAGTAGCGCAGCTCGCCGAACACCTTGCCGTCACCCACAGGCTGACTGAATTGCAGCCCGGCATAGTCGCGCCGGTAGATATCGTCGAGCCGCGCATGGTGGTAGCTCAGTGTCAGCACTCCGAGCTTGTAGTCCAGCCCGGCATAATCCATCCCGTCGCTGCGCGCGCTGCTGGCGTAAGCCCCGGACATGCCGCTGACGGCCAGGTCTTCGAAATCCGAAGAATCCCGATACTTCACCTGGTCGATCCGCCCCAGCGTCACCGTGAGATTGTCGATATCCGAGGACGTCAGCAGCCCGCCATTGAACACCTGCGGCAGCAACCGGCTGTAGTTGGCTGCGAGCAGCGGCAGGGTCGGTGTCAGCGCGCCGATACGCAGCTCGCTGTTCGCCAGGCGCACCTTGGCCGTAGGGGCGAAGGTGGAGAAGTCGTCCGCCGCTCGCAGCCCGGCATTGCGCGGCAGCAACCCGGTACCGCTGCGATCCGGGCTGGAGTCGAGCTTGATGCCGAGCAGGCCAAGGGCATCCAGGCCAAAGCCGACCGTGCCTTCGGTGTACCCGGACTGCACCTTGAGCACGAAGCCCTGGGCCCATTCCTCGCGTTTCGACTGGCTGGCCTCGGCATTGCGAAAATCGCGGCTGAAGTAGAAGTTGCGGATCTCCAGCCCTGCCTTGGTATCCCCCACGAAATCGGCCATGACCTGGCCCGAACCCAACCCCACGCCCAGCAGGATGACGCTGTGCCCGAGCCTCATTTCGCCACCTGCTCTTTCGGCAGGCCCCAGAGAATCACACCGACGCAGATCACGCAGAATGGCGCCAGGGCGAGCATGCCCATGTAGGTGTTGCCGGTCAGGTCATTGATCCAGCCCACCAGCAGCGGCGCGACCATGCCGCTCAGTTGCCCCACGGTGTTGATCGCCGCGATGCCGCCGGCGATCGCCAACCCGGCGAAGGCCTGCTGGGGAATGGTCCAGAAGATCGGGATGGCGATGAACACGCCCGCCGTGGCAAGGATCAGGAAGCTGGTCAGCAGCACGTAGTGATCGTTGAAGAAGCACGCCGCGAAGTAGCCGATGGCCCCCACCGCCATGCATTGCCACAGGTACTTGCGCCGCTCGCCCGAGGCATCGGAGCGGCGGGTGACGATGATCATGCCGACGGCGGCCACCAGATAGGGCAGGGCCGTGAGGAAACCGACCGCCAGCTGGTTCTTCACCCCGGCCGAGCTGATCAGGTGCGGCATCCAGAAGTTCAGGCCGTAGCCGGTGAGCTTGATCATGAAATAGATCACCGAGAGGATCGCCACTTCGCGGGTGAAGATCACCTTCAGCAGCGAGGCATGGATCGGCTTGCTCTCCTTGCGGTCGTTGTCGAGGTTGCGCTGGAGGATGTCCTTTTCTGCCTGGTTCAGCCATTTCGCCGACTGGATATCACGGTCCAGGCGGAACAGCACGATCACCCCGAGCAGCGCGCAAGGCAGGCCCGACAGCACGAACAGCCAGTGCCAGCCGGCCAGGCCGAGGAAGCCGTTCATGTATTCGAGGATGAAGCCCGACACCGGCGCACCGAGCATCCCCGACAGCGGGATGGAGAGGAACCACAGGCCGTTCATGCTCGCCAGGTTCTTCTTTGGGAACCAGCAGGCGAGGTAGAACAGCAGCGCCGGTCCGAAGCCGGCCTCCATCACCCCGATCAGGAAGCGCAGGAAGTACAGGGTGAATTCGTTGTAGGCGAACACCAGGGCGGCGGTGGCCAGGCCCCAGGAGACCATGATCCGGCAGATCCAGCTGGGCGCGCCGTAGCGTTTCAGGCCGTAGCTGCTGGGCACCTCGAAGAGCACGTAGCCGAAGAAGAAGATGCTCGCGGCAAAGCCGTAGGCCGCGTCGCTCAGGCCCAGTTCGGCCTGCATCTGGGTCTTGGCGAAGCTGATGTTGATGCGGTCGAAATACGAGAACAGGAAGCAGACGATCGTCAGCGGCAGGATGCGCCAGGCGACGCGGCGGTAGAGCAGCAGTTCCTGCAGGTCGCGAGCGCCGCTGTCAGCGCTCTGGGTCAGGGTGGTCATCGGGTGTCTCCATTGTTGTAGTTGTCGGAGAGTCAGGTGCTGCGTGCAGCAGCCATCGGTTTTATCGGTTCGGCGGATCGAGCGCCTGTCGGGCCAGCAGCACGCCGTCCTCATCGGCGTACAGCCAGTCCCCCGGCTCGACGGTCACGCCGCCCAGCAGCAGGGGTACATCGATCTTTCCGCCCTCACGGTTATGCGAGCGTTGCGGCCAGGAGCCGAGGGCGAGAATGCCCAGGTCCAGTCCGGCCAGGACCCGGCGGTCACGGAGGTTGCCGTTGACCAGCACGCCGGCCCAACCATTGGCCAGGGCCAGCGCACCCAGGCGATCACCCAGCAGCGCACCGGGATCGCCACCGGCCTCGATCACCAGTACGCGGCCGGCGCCAGGCTGCGCCAGCAACTGGCGGATCTCGCCATTGCAGCCCAGGGCGTAGAGCGTCACCACCGGGCCGCTGAACTGGCGTCGCGCGCCGAACCACTGCCAGTTGCCCGGCAGGATACGCAGGTCGGCGCCGTGCTGGTCGCACAGGTCGGCGGTGTTCATGCCACCTCCGCCTGCAGTTCGGCGAAGCTGGCAAGACGCCCGAGCAAGGCGCTGGCCGCCACGGTGTAGGGGCTGCCCAGCCAGACCTGGCCCGGTCCGGAGCGGCCGGGGACGTTGCGGTTGATGGCGCTGATGGTGACCTGTTCGGCGCGGGTCGAGGAGCCCGGCCCGCAGTTCGCGCAGGCGCCGCAGCCGGGCATGATCAGTTCCACGCCCATCTGCCGGAAGGTTTCCAGGTAACCCTGTTCACGGCAGTAGTCGCGCACCGCCAGGGTGCCGAACTGCAGGTACAGGCGTGTGTGGTCGGCAACCTTCAGGCCACGCGCCAGGCCCCAGGCCAGCACCTCGTGGTAGTAGTCGAAGTCCTCGCGCTTGCCGGCGGTGCAGGAGCCGCCGTAGGCGATGTCTACCGCCACCGGCGCGTCCAGCTGGTCGAGGGCCATGCCGTTGCCCGGGTCGCCCGGCGCCGCCACCAGCGGCGACAAGCGCGAGCAGTCGATGACGATGTGTTCCTTGTATTCGGCGTCGGCGTCGCTGAACAGCCAGTCCTCCAGCGTCACCTCGATGCCCCGGCGCTCGCGCAGAAACTCCACCACCTTGTGGTCCGGCGCGACGATCCCGGTGAAGCCACCCAGCTCGGCGACCATGTTGGTCAGGGTCGCGCGCTCGTCGACGGACAGGCTGCTCGCCGCCTCGCCGCAGTATTCGAACACCGCGCCAATGGCCTGGCCCTGGCGGATCGGCTCGCTGCGCAAGAGTTCGAGGACGATGTCCTTGGCGGTGACGTCGTCGCGCAAGCGGCCGGTGAGCTCGACCTTGATGACCTCCGGCATGCGGCAGCGGATGAAGCCGGTGACCCAGCTGTTGGCGATATCCGTGGCCCCGGCACCGAAGGCCAGGCAGCCGAGGGCACCGGAGTGCGGCGAGTGCGAGTCGGTACCCACCACCACCTGGCCGGGCAGGGCGTGCAGTTCGCTCATCAAGGCGTGGCAGATGCCTTCCGAGCCGCTCTCGCCCTTCAGTGCACCGTGGGCCAGCACCGGGTAGCGGCGCACGAAGTCGTCGTGGGCCGAAGCCAGCCCGCCGACGGCGGCCAGCAGGTTGTCGCGGATATGCGGGTAGCTCTGGTTGGCGAGGATCAGGTGGTCCTGGAAGGCGATGATCTCGTGGGGGCGGGCCAGTTCCAGGTCCTCGCCGAAGGCCTCGTGCATGAAGTGCGCGCACATGCCGGTGAAGTAGTCGTGGCTGAAGCGCCAGTCGGCGGAGAGGAACAGGCCGTCGCCACGCGCCACCTCGCCGGCGGGCGCGACACGACGGCGCTCGATGATCTTTTCCACCAGGGTCAGGGGCCGGTGAGTGGGCAGGGGATTGAACACTTTCTGCGGCTGGCGCGGCAGGTGCAGCTTGCTGTAGGCCAGCAGGCCGCCGGCGCGGATCACGTCCTGGGTCACGGCGTCGCGGCCGACCAGGAATTCCTCAAGGTCGATGGCTTCGCCGTTGCGGATGCGCTCGATCAGGGAGAAGTCGGTGGAGGTATAGATGCCGATGTTGTCGCAGTTCTGCCGGTAGATGCGCTCGAAGCTCTCGGCGATGATCAGGCGGATGCCGGCGGATTTTTCCGCCAGCGGGCTGGACTCGCGGGACGAGCCCTTGCCGTAGCGCTTGCCGGCGACGGTGATCCCGAAGCCGCCGTTCTTCACCGCATCGTTGCCGATGGGCAGCTGGCCTTCGGTCTTGAAGCCCACGTAGGGGTAGGCGCCCAGGCGTGAGTCGTAGGTCATCATGATCACCACCGGGGTGATCTCGTCGGTGGAGATGTTGTCCCGCAGCGGCAGCGCTTGCGCAAGGTCGATATCGCGACCGGCGAGTTGTGCGGCGACGGCTTCGTGGCTACAGGACAGGAAAAGAAAGCGGCCGTCGAATTGGATTTTTCTTGTAGTCATGGTTATCTCCTCGATGCCCTGCATGTTAGGAACTGTGCAGCAGGGGCTGTAGTGATGAAAATTCACGGCCGCCATCACCAAATATCGGGACCTCCATGCAAACGCTCTGGCGCTTCGATCCAACCTCGCTGAAGCTGTTCATCGCCGCCTGCGACGAAGGCAGCATCGCCCGCGCCGCCGAGCGCGAAAGCATGGTGCCGTCGGCGGTGAGCAAGCGTATTGGCGAGCTGGAGGAGGCGGTCGGCGCGCCCTTGCTCTATCGCCATCAGAAGGGGATCGAGCCGACCCCGGCGGGGATCTGCCTGCTGGGTCATGCCCGGCATGTGCTGGAGGAACTGGCACGGATGAGTGCCGACCTGTCGCAGTTCGCCAGTGGCGATCGCGGACATATCCGCATCAGCGCCAACCGTTCCAGCATCATCCAGTTCCTGCCCGAGGACCTGAGCCGGTTCCAGCGGGCCCATCCGAATATCGCCATCGAGTTGCAGGAGCGCACCAGCGAGCAGGTGGGCGAGGATGTGTTGGGCAACCAGTGCGACCTGGGTATCGGCGCCGACCTCGGGGCGCTGGCGGACAGGGGCTTGCGGGTGCAGGAGTACCGCAGCGACCAGCTGGTGCTGATCGTGCCGGCCGGGCATGCGCTGGCCGGGCTGGAACAGGTGCGCTTTGCCGACACCCTGGGCTACGGCCACATTGCCCTGCACCGCGACAGCCCGCTCTACCGCATGCTGGACAAGGCCGCGCGGGCGGCGCGCAAGAGCATTCGCTATGGGATTCACCTGCAGAGTTTCGATGCGGTGTGCCGGATGGTGCAGGCGGACCTGGGGATTGCGGTGATTCCAAGGCGGGCGGTGAGCTTGCAGCCCGAGGGGGCCGGGTTGGTGTGTGTGCCGTTGGCGGATGAATGGGCGGTTCGGCGGTTCCAGATTGTCAGTCGGGGGGAGGGGTATTTGTCGGCGGTGTGCCGGGGGTTCCTGGACTTTCTGGCCTGAATCAAGGGTGTTGCTGATGGCCTCATCGCTGGCAAGCCAGCTCCCACAGGGTTCAGCAGCGCCACGGACACTGTGGGAGCTGGCTTGCCAGCGATGAGGCCATCAGCAACACAGCAGCACTCAGACCTGAGTCACCTGAATCCTCTGCCCACCCACCTCATGGAACCTTGGCCCATTGCGCCATTCATCCAGCAACCGCTCCTTCTCCTGCCCGGCATTCCCCAGGTAGCGATCCTTCACCGGCCCATACCCCCGCACCGCATCCGGCAACCGCGCCAGCTTCACCGCCAGCTCCAGATTGTCCGCCCGCAGCCCGTTCTCCACTTCGTCCAGCAGTGCCTCGTAAGCGCGCAGCCATTCCAGCTCGACCTTGCGTTCATGGGTCCGGGCAAACGGATCGAGCCAGGTATTGCGGATCCGCCGCACCTTGGCCAGCACCTTGAAGCCCTTCATCATCCACGGCCCGTAGCTCGACTTCTTGCCCTTGTTGAACACCGGCGGCGCCAAATGGAAGTTGAGCCGGTAATCGCCCTCGAACGTCTCCTCGACCTTCTTCAGGAAATCGCCCTGGGTAAACAACCGCGCCACCTCGTACTCATCCTTGATCGCCAGCACCTTGAAATAGTGCCGCGCTACGGCTTCGGACAATGAACCGGGAGCGCCCCGCAGCTTCGTTTCGGCAGCGATGAAGCGTTCCACCCGTACCTTGTAGCGTTGCGCAAAAGCCGCATCCTGATACTCGACAAGCTGCTCCACCCGCCGCGCTACCACCTCGTCGAGACTCTGCGACAACGCCGGCCCGGTCGCCTTGCGCAGCAACTGCCGGACCCGTGCCAGATCCACCGCCGCTCTTCGGCCCCAGAGGAACGCCGCCTTGTTGAACGACACCGCCGCACCATTGATCTCGATGGCCTGCAGCAGCGCCGCCTCGCCCACCGGCAGCCAGCCTTTCTGGCAGGCGAAGCCGAGCATGAAGGTGTTGGTGGCGATCGAATCACCCATCAAGGCCGTGGCCAGGCGGCTGGCATCGATGAACTCGGCGTTGCTTTCGCCCACGGCTTCACGGATCTGCCCGTTCATCCCGGCCGTGGGGAAGTGCGTGTCGGGATGGCGTTGCAGGTCGCCGGTCTCGGCTTGCCGGGCAAAGTTGCGGACGAAGGCGCTGGTCAGGCTTTCCTCGCTGTTGACCAGGGCATGGGTCACGCCCTGGCGCAGCTTCGACAGGGTCTCGGCATTGGCGCTGACCACCAGGTCGCAGCCCAGCAGCAGGTTGGCTTCACCTTCGGCGATACGTGGCGCATGCAGCTCTTGCTGGTGCCTGGCGATGCGGATGTGCGACCACACCGCGCCACCTTTCTGCGCCATCCCGGCCATGTCCAGGTTCAGCGTCCCCTTGCCCTCGATGAACGCCGCCATGCCCAGCAGGGCGCCGATGGTCACCACGCCGGTCCCGCCGACGCCGGTGATCAGGATGCTGCAGGGCTGTTCCAGGCTGGCCAGCCGTGGCGCGGGCAACGCCCAGTCGTCCGCGCCGTCCTGGGCCAGGGCCTTGGGCTTGCGCAGGCTGCCGCCCTCGATGGTGACGAAGCTCGGGCAGAAGCCGTTGAGGCAGGTGAAGTCCTTGTTGCACGAGGACTGGTCGATGGCGCGCTTGCTGCCGAACTCGGTGTCGATGCTGGTCACCGACATGCAGTTGGACTTGCTGCTGCAGTCGCCACAGCCTTCGCACACCGCCTGGTTGATCAGCACCCGGCGCGCCGGATCGGGGAACTTGCCACGCTTGCGCCGCCGGCGTTTTTCCGCGGCACAGGTCTGGTCGTAGATGATCGCCGAGACGCCGGCGAATTCGCGCAGCTCCTTCTGCACATCGTCCATGCGGTCGCGGCGCAGCACCGGCACGCCGGCCGCCAGGTCGGTGACCTGTTGGTAGCGCGTGGTGTCGTCGGTGACCACCACGATACGCCCGACCCCCTCGGCGGCAAGCTGGCGGGAGATCTGCGGCACGGTCAGGGTGCCGTCCACCGGCTGCCCGCCGGTCATGGCCACGGCATCGTTGTAGAGGATCTTGTAGGTGATGTTGACCTTGGCCGCGACCGACGCGCGGATCGCCAGCAGCCCGGAGTGGAAGTAGGTGCCGTCGCCCAGGTTGGCGAACACATGGGGTGTTTCGGTAAAGGGCGCCTGGCCGATCCAGGCCACGCCTTCGCCGCCCATCTGGCTGAAGGTCTTGGTCTGCGGGTAGATCCAGGCGGCCATGTAGTGACAGCCGATCCCCGCCAGCGCGCGGCTGCCTTGCGGAACCTGGGTCGAGCTGTTGTGCGGGCAGCCGGAGCAGTAGTGCGGCACCCGGTCCATCAGGGTGTCGAAGCGCCCTTGCGCCGCTGCCTGGGCGTCCAGCACCGCCAGGCACACCTGCAGTTCACCGCTCTGGTGATGACCGAGGATGCGCTTGGCCAGGGCACGAGCGATCTGCGCCGGGGTCAGGTCGCCGGTCGCCGGCAGCAGCCAGTCGGTGTGCGGCCGGGTCCACTCGCCCTTGTCGTCGAACTTGCCGACGATGCGCGGGCGCACGCCTTCGCGCCAGTTGTACAGCTCTTCCTTGAGCTGGTATTCGAGCATGTGGCGCTTTTCCTCCACCACCACGATCTCGTCCAGGCCCTCGGCGAACTGACGCACGCCTTCGGCATCGAGGGGCCAGACCATGCCGACCTTGTACACCCGCAGGCCGATACGGGCGGCCTGAGCGTCGTCGATGCCGAGGATCTTCAGCGCCTGGCACACGTCCAGGTAGGACTTGCCGGCGGTGATGATGCCGATCTTCGCCCGGGGCGAATCCATGACGATACGGTCGATGCCGTTGGCCCGGGCGTAGGCCGCCGCCGCGTACAGCTTGTGCTCCAGCAGACGCTGTTCCTGGGCCAGGGGCGGATCCGGCCAGCGGATGTTCAAGCCGCCTTCGGGCAGCGGGAAGTCCGGGATCACCGGTTGCACGCGGTCGAGGGCGACATCCACCACCGCGCCGCTTTCCACGGTATCGGCCACCGCCTTCATCGCTACCCAGCAGCCGGAGTAGCGCGACATGGCGAAGCCGTGCAGGCCGTAGTCGAGGTATTCCTGGACCCCCGAGGGTGCCAGCACCGGCATCATCACGGCCTTGAACACGTGCTCTGTCTGGTGCGGCAGGGAGGATGAGCGGGCGCCGTGGTCGTCGCCGGCGATGGCCAGCACGCCGCCGAACTTCGAGGTGCCGGCGGCATTGGCATGGCGGAACACGTCGCCGCAGCGGTCGACGCCGGGACCCTTGCCGTACCAGATGCCGAACACGCCGTCATGGCGGGCGCCGTCGAACAGGTTGACCTGCTGGGTGCCCCACAGCGAGGTGGCGGCCAGGTCTTCGTTCAGGCCGGGCTGGAACTTCACCTGGTGCGCCTGCAGATGGTCCCGGGCCTTCCACAGCGCCTGGTCGAAGCCGCCCAGGGGCGAGCCGCGATAGCCGGAAATGAAGCCTGCGGTGTCCAGGCCGGCGGCGAGGTCGCGCTGGCGTTGCATCAGCGGCAGGCGTACCAGCGCCTGCACACCGGTCATCAGCACCTTGCCGGTTGCCTGGGTGTATTTATCGTCCAGCGTGGGGTGCGACGTACTCATGGCCAATCCTCCAGTTCTTGTTGTTCAGGCGACCGTGGAGGCGGTGCGCTGATTTGCGCTGGAGTCTATGAAGGGGCCCGGGTTATCGTAAATTCATAAAAAATGCGAACAGGTATCAGAAAAACAAATGTCGAGTCGCAACGATATCTCCATGCGCCAGCTCCGCTACTTCGTCGCGGCGGCGGAGCTGGGCCAGTTTTCCCAGGCGGCGCTGACCGTGCATGTGTCGCAGTCGGCAATTACCGCCGCGGTCAGCCAGCTGGAGGACATGCTCGGCGTGCGCCTGTTCGAGCGCCTGCCCCACGGGGTGAGCCTGACGGCCGAAGGGCACAAGTTCTACCAGCATGCCCGGCATATCCTCGACACCCTGCAGGACGCCGTGGCCCAGCCGCTGTTCCAGCGCGACAGCCTCGCGGGCACGGCGCGGGTCGGGGCGTCGTATACGGTGCTGGGGTATTTCCTGCCGACCTTGCTGGCGCGGTTCAAGCGCAGTTACCCGCAGGTGGAGATCGACCTGATCGACATGGACCGTCCGGGGATCGAACAGGGCGTGGCCGATGGCACGCTGGACCTGGGGCTGACCATCGTGTCCAACGTCGATACCGCACAACCGTTCGAGCGGCATGTGCTGATGCGTTCGCGGCGGCAGTTGTGGCTGGCCAGCGACCATCCGTTGATGGCGCTGGACAGCGTGACCCTGGCGGATATCGCCGGGCATGCCTATCTCATTGCCACGGTGGACGAGGGCGAGCGTTCGGCGATGCGCTACTGGCAGGCCGCGGGCCTTGCGCCACGGGTCGCGTTTCGTACCACGTCGGTGGAAGCGTTGCGCGGGCTGGTGGCCCATGGGTTCGGGGTGACCATCCTGTCCGACATGATCTATCGGCCCTGGTCGCTGGAGGGCAAGCGCATCGAGGCACGGCCGGTGGCGGGGGACATTCCGCCGATGGAGCTGGGGCTGATCTGGCAAGGGGGGCGGGCGATGCTGGAGGCGGCCCGGGCGTTCCAGCAGTTCCTGATCTCGGCGACGCATCTGTAGAACACTGCGGGACCTTGTGGGAGCGGGTGAACCCACTCCCACAAGGTTCATGGTGTGCTTTTCAGAACCGGCCCAGCCTGTAAGCCTCCAGGTTCGGCAACCCCTCGATTCCGGCCCCTACCAACCCCACCACCATCTCCGCCGTCACCGCCGCCTGGGTCAGCCCCAGGTGCTGGTGCCCGAACGCCAGCAGCACCTTGCCGTCACAGACCCGGTCGATCACCGGCAGCGAATCCGGCAACGACGGCCTGAAGCCCATCCACGGCGTGGCTTCGCCAACATCCAGCTCGCGCTTGAACAGGCCCTGGCTCAGGTGTTGCAACTGCCACGCCCGGCCCATGTTCGGCGGGCTCTGCAACCCGGCGAACTCCACCGTACCGGCCAGGCGCAGGCCGCCGGCCATTGGCGTCATGATGAACTTGCGCTCCAGCGAGGTGACGGCGAACGGCAGCCTTCCATGCTCCTTCGGCAGCATCAGGTGATAGCCGCGCTCGGTGTCCAGTGGCACGCGCTTGCCGGTCAGGGCTTCGGTGAGGAATGCCGAATGCGCACCACAGGCGATCAGCACCTGCCTGGCGTTCAACTCGCCCTGCTCGGTGAGCAGGGCGACGCCATCGGCGGTCACCCGGCCACCGCGCACTTCGCGCTGGATGAAGCGCACGCCGATCGCCCGTGCCGCTTCGTAGAGTGCTTCCACCGCCTGATGGGGATCGAGGAAATGCCCGGTGGCGGGGAAAAACAGCCCCCCCAGCAAGTGCTCGCTGAGCTGCGGCGCGGCCCTGCGCACGGCATCGGCCTGCCAGCGTTCCACCGCGACATTCTGCTGGCGCATGCGTGCCTGCAGGGCGTCCAGCGCTGAACTGGATTCCGCGCGCTCATAGACCAGCAGCGAGCCATCCTCGCGCAGCAATTCATCCTCGCCGATGGAACCGAGCAGGCGTTGCCAGGCCGCCAGGCTGGTTTCGTTCAGGGCACGGATCCCGGCCACGCTGCGGCGAAACGGCTTCGAACGCAGGTTCAGCAGCAGGCGCACGAACCACGGCAAGGCCTTGGGCAGGTACTTCCAGTCCAGGCGCAGCGGGCCCATGGGGTCCATGAGCATCGCCGGCAGGCGCTTGAGGATCGACAGGTCGGCGATGGGGAACACCTGCTCGGTGGCCAGGTGCCCGGCGTTGCCGAACGAGGCGCCCATGCCGGGCGCCTGGCGGTCCACCAGCACCACCCGCTTGCCGTGGCGCGCCAGCTGCAGGGCGCAGGCAACACCGACGATGCCGGCGCCGACCACGGCGATATCCAGATCACTGGCTGTGCAGGTCGTGGTCATGCTTCAGGCTTCCCGCTGGCCATCGAGCAGCCGCCGCAGGTGCAGCGGGTTGCCGTGCTGCAGGGCGACCGGTAGCAGGCTGTCGGGGAAGTCCTGGTAGCACACCGGCCGCAGGAAGCGCTGGATCGCCGCCGTGCCCACCGAGGTGCCGCGAGGGTCCGAGGTGGCCGGGAACGGGCCGCCATGGACCATCGCGTCGCACACCTCGACCCCGGTCGGCCAGCCATTGACCAGCAGGCGCCCGGCCTTGCGCTCCAGCACCGGCAGCAGCGCGCGGGCCTGGTCGAGGTCGGCGTCGTCCAGGTGCAGGGTGGCGGTCAGCTGGCCTTCCAGTTGCTCGGCGACCTGGCGCAGTTCTGCGTCATCGGCACAGGTGACCACCAGCGACGCCGAACCGAACACCTCGGCCTGCAGGCTCGGGTCGCCGAGGAAGTCCTGGGCGCGGGTGACGAACAGGTGAGTCTGGCACTGGTTCGGGCCGTCATCGCTCTTGCCGGCGGCGGCGATGTCGGCGTTGGGATTGTTGCCCAGCGCCTCGATGCCGCTGCGGTAGGCGCTGAAGATCCCCGGCGTGAGCATGGTCTGCGCCGGGCTCTGCCAGATGTGCTGGGCGGCGCTGGCGATGAAGCTGTCGAGGTCCGCGCCCTGGCGGGCGATGACCAGCCCGGGGTTGGTACAGAACTGTCCGGCGCCCTGGTTCAGCGAGGCGACGAAGCCCTGGGCCAGTGCCTCGCCACGGGCCTGCAGGGCGGCGGGGAAGAGAAACACCGGGTTGATCGAGCTCATCTCGGCGTACACCGGGATCGGTTCCGAACGGGCCTGGGCCGCCTGGCACAGGGCGATGCCGCCGCTGCGCGAGCCGGTGAAACCGACGGCCTTGATGCGGTCGTCGCAGACCAGGGCGATGCCGACTTCACGACCGGAGCCGTAGAGCAGGGAGAACACCCCTGGCGCCAGGTTGCACTGTTTCACTGCGCGGGCCACGGCCCGGCCGACCAGCTCGCTGGTGCCGGGGTGGGCGCCGTGGGCCTTGACCACCACCGGGCAGCCGGCGGCCAGGGCCGAGGCGGTATCGCCGCCGGCGACGGAGAAGGCCAGGGGGAAGTTGCTGGCGCCGAACACCGCCACCGGCCCCAGGGGCACCTGGCGCTGGCGCAGGTCGGCGCGGGGCAGCGGCTGGCGCTCGGGCTGGGCGTTGTCGACCCGCACGTCCAGCCACTCGCCGGCGCGCACGGTGCGGGCAAAGGTCCGCAACTGGCCGCAGGTGCGACCGCGCTCGCCGAGGAGGCGGGCGCGGGGCAGGCCGGTCTCCAGCACGGCGCGGTCGATCAGGGTGTCGCCCAGGGCTTCGATCTGCTCGGCGATGCATTCGAGAAAGCTGGCGCGGGCGTCCAGCGAGGTTTCGCGAAAGCTGTCGAACGCTGCCCATGCCAGGGCACAGGCCTGTTCTACGTGCTCAAGGGTGCCGCCCGAATAGATCGGCTCCAGCGTCTGGTTGGTGGCCGGATCGATCGCCCGGATGGCTTCGCGGCTGCCGGCAACGGCTTGCTGGCCGATCAGCATGGTGCCTGTCAGGGTCATGGCGCCTCCTCAATGGAATTCGAAGCCGGACGCGCCGCGACGAGGCGGCGCGACCGGCGAAAAAACAGGCGGTGCGCTACGCACCGCCGGGGATCAGACCAGGTTGTGCTGCGCCGACCAGCTGGCGTACCAGTTGCGGAACAGTGCGTACTGGGTTTCAGCGTAGTTGCGCTGGGCGTCGCTGAGCACGTCGGTCTCGTTGAAGTGCAGGGTGTATTCCTGGTCGCCGTTGAGCACCATCAGGTACTTGTAATACAGCACCAGGTCGCAGCCTTCGTCGAAGGACGACAGCACCTGCAGGGCCTCGGACAGCTCCAGCGCGCGGCTGCGGGCCGCGGCGTCACCCTTGGCGGCTTTCTTGCTCAGGTCCACCAGCAGCAGGACTTCGCGTGGCAGGGCGTTGCCGATACCGGTGATGGCGCCGGTCGCGCCGCAGTTGACGAAGCCGTGCACCACCTGGGTGTCGACGCCAGCCATGAGGATCACTTCATCGTCCTGCGAGGTGATGTGCTCGGCGGCGTAGCGCATGTCGGCGGCGCCGCCGAACTCCTTGAAGCCGATCAGGTTGGCGTATTTGCGGCGCAGCTTGAAGAACAGCTCGGCGCGGGTGGCGAAGCCGTAGTACGGGCTGTTGTAGATCACCGCCGGCAGCTTCGGCGCGGCTTCGAGGATGGCGGCAAAGTGGGCTTCCTGGGCGGCCGGCGAGGCGCCGCGGGACAGCACGCGGGGGATGACCATCAGGCCGTGGGCGCCAACCTTGGCGGCGTGGGCGGCATGGGACACCGCTTCGCGGCTGTTGACCGCGCCGGTACCGACGATGGTCGGCACGCCGGCGGCGACCAGGCGCGCCACGCCTTCCTGGCGCTCGGCCTCGGTCAGCAGCGGCCAGTCACCCATGGAGCCGCAGTAGACCACGGCGCTCATGCCGGTCTCGATCAGTTGCTGGCCCTTGCGTACCAGGGCGTCGAAGTCGGGCTTGCGGTCCGGGGTGCACGGGGTCATCAGGGCGGGGATGGTGCCGGTGAAGATGTTGGTGGTCATTGCAGTGTTCCTTTGGTTTTTTCAGGTTGGCGCGGACCCTGTGGAAGCGGGTGCCGTGCAAGGTCAGTGACGGGGGTCAGATACCCCAGGCAAACGCGTCGGTTTCATCGATCAGCAAGGTGCTGTCGGCGGTCATGAACGCCTTGCCGGTAATGAACGGGCGAATCCGCTCGCCGTCCCATTCGAAGCGGCCTTCGAAACGGCTGCCGGTGATGCTCGCCTGCACCCAGGTTTCCCCGGCGGCGAGCTTGCCGTCGGCGGCCAGGCAGGCCAGCTTGGCGCTGGTCCCGGTGCCGCAGGGCGAGCGGTCGTAGGCCTTGCCGGGGCACATGACGAAGTTGCGGCTGTCGGCCTCGGCGTCGTCGGCGAACAGCTCGATATGGTCGATCAGCCCGCCGTTTTCGCCGGTGATGCCTTGTTCCTCAAGGGCGCGGAGCATCTTCCAGGTCAGGTCGGTGAGGCGCTCGACGTTGTCCAGGCGCAGGTCCTGGCCGTGCTCGGAAACCAGGAAGAACCAGTTGCCGCCCCAGGCGATATCACCGAGGAAACGCCCGTAGCCCGGCACCTCGACGGCGACCTGCTGGCGATAGCGGTACGAGGGCACGTTGCCCACGGTGACCGTGCCGTCGTCGTGCAGGGTGGCGCTGACTTGGCCCACCGGGGTGTCGATCCTGTGTACGCCGGGGGTGATCAAACCCAGGTGCTGCAGCGAGTTGACCAGGCCGATGGTGCCGTGGCCGCACATGCCCAGGTAGCCGGCGTTGTTGAAGAAGATCACGCCGCAGGTGGCGTCCGGCGAGACCGGCTCGCAGTACAGCGCGCCGACCAATACGTCGTTGCCGCGGGGTTCCAGCAGGCAGGCGCGGCGCCACTGGTCATGGTGCTGGCGCAGGGCATCGCGCTTTTCCGCCATGCTTGCGCCGCCGACTTCGGGGAAGCCCTTGAGCACCAGGCGCGTGGGTTCGCCGCCGGTGTGCGAATCGATGACGTGGATCTGTTTCATGAAGCTGTCCCCTTCGTGAATGCGTTGTCGTGGATCAGGCCAACAGGCCGTGGATATCGTTCAGCAGGCTTTGCTCGACCCACACGCCCTCGGCCTCGGAGCGTTTGCGCGCGGCAAAGCGGCGTTGCGAGGGCAGGCGCGCGCCTTGGCCGGTGATCGCGGCGAACAGGCGCTCGGCGCGTTGCTGGCTGGCGACCAGGTCGTCGCCGGCGAAGCGTTGCGGATCGAACGCCAGCAGCAGTTCGCCATGGCAGGGCGTTGCCCCGGCGCCGTCATCGAAGGCCAGGGAGTCGGCGCTGGTGAGGTCGCCGATCAGCGCCCCGGCCAGCAGCTCGATCATGGCCGCCAGGGCCGAGCCTTTGTGCCCGCCGAAGGTCTGCATGGCGCCGTCGAGCACGGCCCGGGCATCGGTGCTCGGCCGGCCGTCGGCGTCCACGCCCCAGCCCAACGGGATCGCCTTGCCCTGGCGGGCGTGCAACTCGATGTCGCCGCGGGCGATGGCGCTGGTGGCGAAGTCGAAGACAAACGGCTCCTGTCCTGCCCGCGGCCAGGCGAAGGCCAGCGGGTTGGTGCCGAACACGCCCTGGCTGCCGCCTTCCGGCGCCACCCAGGCGTGGCTCGGGGTCATCGCCATGGCGGCCAGGCCGTGGCTGGCGATGGCCTCGACTTCCGGCCATAGCGCCGAGAAATGGAAGCAGTTGCGGATCACCAGGGCGGCAACGCCCTGTTGCCGCGCCTGCTCGACCAGCAGCGGCAGCCCCTGTTCGAAAGCCAGCAGCGAGTAGCCGTGGCGGGCGTCGACCTTGACGATCGAAGGTGCCGGCTGGCTCAGGCTCGGCCGGGCAGCCGGGTCGACCTTGCCCGAGCGCAACGAACGGACGCACACCAGCACCCGGTACAGGCCATGGGAGTGGCACTCGTCGCGTTGGCCCTGGGTGATCACCCGGGCGATCGCCGCGGCATGGTCCGCGGCCATGCCGTTGTCGGTCAGGGCGCGCAGGGCCAGGTCGTGGACCTGTTGCAGGCTGAGGTTGATGCGTTCGCTCATCGCTCGGTCTCCGGGCTCAGGACAGCTGGATGCGCGCGCCGCTCGGGACGCTCGCCTGGCCAGGTTCGATCTCGCTTTCCGCGTCTTCTGCGTCCAGGCGCACCAGGTGCGCCGGTACGCCGGTGGCCGCGCCCCAGTAGTAGATGCCGAGGGCAGACAGCGCCACGACCGCGGTGTCGAACGGATGGGTGATGACGCCGAGGCCGCCGAAGCTGCCCAGCCAGGACAGGAGGATGGTCACGGCGTAGAAGCCGATCAGCCAGGCCGAGGAGCGCACCTGCTGGCCCAGGCTCAGGTGCATGGTCGGTACGAAGCGACCGCACAGCAGGTAGATGACGAACATCAGGATCTGCAGGCTGAGCAGCCAGGACACGGTCTTCCAGCCGGACCAGTAGACGATCAGCGCGGCGATGATGAACGCCAGCGGGCCGAGCACGCTCATGTAGCGGACGCGGAACGGACGCACCAGTTCAGGGGCGTTGCGGCGCAGGGCGGCGACGGTCACCGGGGCCACGGCGTAGCTGAGGATCAGGGCGGCGGAGACCACGTTGATCAGGGCTTCCCAGGACGGGAACGGCAGGGTCCAGAACACCGACAGGCCGAAGGTCAGCCACAGCGCCGGGCGCGGGATGCCGGACTTCTCGTCGATGCGGGTGAAGACGCTGAAGAAGGTCCCGGTGCGGGCCCAACCGTAGACCACCCGTGGGGTGGCGTTCATGTAGATGTTGCCGCAACCGCTGGGGGAAACCACCGCGTCGGCTACCACGAGCCAGGCCAGCCAGCCCACGCCGAGGGCGATGGCGATATCGCGGTAGGGCAGGGCCAGTTCCTTGGTCACGCCGGCCCAGCCGTTGGCCAGCATCTCGGTCGGCACGCCGCCGAGGAAGGCCACCTGCAGCAGGACGTAGATGGCGGTGGAGAGCAGCACCGAGAGGATCAGGGCGATAGGGATGGTGCGTTGCGGATTCTTCACCTCCGAGGCCACCGAGATGATCGGCGTCAGGCCCAGGTAGGCGAAGATGATGCCGCCGGCGGAGACCGCCATTTCAACGCCGGACAGGCCGAACGGGGCGAAGTCGTGGGAGGTGAAGTTTTCCGGCTTGAAGAAGGTGAACAGCACGCCGATCACCAGCAGCGGAACGATGAACTTGAACACGCTGACCAGGTTGTTGGACTTGGCGAAGGTCTTCACGCTGCTGTAGTTCAGGGCGAAGAACAGGCACAGCAGGCCGAACTGCACCAGCCAGCCGAGCAGGGTCGGGTCGCTGGAGCCGGCCTTGGTCAGGTCCGGGAACCAGGCCGCGGCGTACTGGCGCGCGGCGACCACTTCGATGGCCACGAGGCTGGAGAAGGCGATCAGGGTGATGAAGCCCATCAGGTAGCCCAGCAGCGGGCCGTGGGAGTACACCGGGTAGCGCACCACGCCACCGGCGCGGGGCAGGGCCGCGCCCAGTTCGCAGTAGACGATGCCCAGCAGCAGGACGGCGAAACCGCCGAGCAGCCAGGAGAAGATCCCTGCGGGACCGGCGATGGCGGACACATGGCTGGCGGCGAACAGCCAGCCCGAGCCGAAGATGGCTCCCAGTCCGATAAAGGTGAGGTCTATCAGTGAAAGTTGTTTCTTGAACTTGCCTTTGCCTGACATGGGCGTCGCCTTCTTGTGGGTTATTGGATAGGCAGGATGAATGTCGTTGCGGCACGGCATGGGGGTCGCCCGGGACCGTGCTTGCGGCTGGGGGCAGCCGCGCATTTTTATTAAGGTCCGTCTTCAAGAGTCTTTGTCTTGCGATCGCAGGGCACACTTCCCGCGATCCTTAATGCACTTTCGCCCGTCGCTCGCCGAAATTTCCGACGACCCGGTCGATGAGCAATACAGTGGACTCATCGGCGCGTTGGCGCTTGATGGTTTTCTTCAAGGAAGATGACGAAATCGGCATAGTTAGGAAATTTCCCTATGACTCTTCGGAAATTTTCTGAAGCCTTGCAGGCCACGCCCAATAAGGCGTCCAGCGAGGGTCGACAGGGTGCTGGGGCTGCGGCAAGCTGGCCGCCACATTTCGCTGTGGTGACAGCTTTTTACCAGTCGGTCAGGAAAGGGAGCGCGGCACATGACCCCAAACGCATTCGCCATCCTCTGCGACGGCGATGCTCGATGCCGTCCGCAGAGCATCGAGGAACTGTTGTCCGGGCTGGCATTCCTGCTGCCGTTGTTCGATGCGCTGCCCAATGCCACGGTGTTCATCAAGGACCTGCAGGCGCGCTACCTGCTGGCCAACCAGGCGCTGGTCCAGCGCTGCGGCAAGAAGCACCTGAAGCAGATGCTCGGCAAGACCAGTGCCGAGGTGTTTCCCTCCCACCTGGGGCCTGGCTACACCGAGCAGGACCGGCGGGTGCTGGAGGAAGGCCGGGTGCTGGAGGACCAGCTGGAGCTGCACCTGTATGGCACCAAGGAGCCGGGCTGGTGCCTGACCCACAAGCGGCCGCTGTACAACCGTGGCGGGCAGATCATCGGCCTGGCGGGGATTTCCGTGGATCTGCAGTCGGCCAGCGACACCCATCCGGCGTTCCAGCGCCTGGCGCAGGTGGACGCGCACATCCGCGCGCATTTCCACCGGCCGGTGACCCTGGGCGAGCTGACGAAGATCGCCGGGGTCTCGGTGGCGCAGCTGGAGCGCTATTGCAAGCGGGTGTTCCATCTCACGCCGCGGCAGATGATCCACAAGGTGCGCCTGGAGCATGCGCACCGGCTGCTGCATACCGACCTGCCGATCACCGAGGTGGCGTTGCAATGCGGGTACAGCGATCACAGTGCGTTCACCCGGCAGTTCAAGACGCTCACCGGGTTCACGCCGAAGCAGTATCGGCAGGTGGCCTGTGGCGATCCTGGGAAGCATTTCTGAACTACGACGCGGACGCTGTTCATTCCCCCGCCTGACTGTCATCAACTGAAATAAATTTTCCCCCAGCCCCGCCAAAACCTCCGGCTACGATCCGCCTCCTATCATCAGCGATGAACATTCATCGGCATCGTTCCGAAAAATCCCACTTGCGGAGACCTGCAATGAACACCCGCGGATTACTCGATCAACTGCTCAAGTCCGGCCAGGACCTGCTGCAGAAACAGTCCGGCAGCGCACCCAAGAGCAGCGGCGGCCTGGGCGGCCTGCTCTCCGGCGTCGGCGGTGGCGCGGCGGCGGCCGGGGCCCTGGGCCTGCTGCTGGGCAGCAAGAAAGCCCGCAAGTACGGCGGCAAGGCCCTGACCTACGGCGGCCTGGCGGCCCTCGGTGTGCTGGCCTACAAGGCCTACGGCAACTGGCAGGCGCAGCAGGCTTCGGCGCCCAAGGGCGAGCCTCGGACCCTCGATCGCCTGCCGCCAGCGCAGGTCGAGCAGCACAGCGAGGCGATCCTCAAGGCCCTGGTCGCCGCCGCCAAGGCCGACGGCCATGTCGACGCCCGCGAACGGGAGCTGATCGAAGGCGAATTCGTCAAGCTGTCCGGCAACGACCGCGACCTCCAGCACTGGCTCCACGCCGAGCTGAACAAGCCGCTGGACCCGGCCGACGTCGCCCGCGCCGCCACCACCCCGGAAATGGCCGCGGAAATGTACCTGGCCAGCGTCCTGCTGGTGGACGAACAGCACTTCATGGAACGCGCCTATCTCGACGAGCTGGCCCGCCAGTTGCGCCTCGATCCGGCACTCAAGCTGGAGCTGGAACGCCAGGTGCCCACGACCTGAATCAATAAAATGGGCAAAAGGCCACAAACGTCGTCATTTTGCCCAATCAAACATGTAGGATCCGTCCCATCGGTGCGTAGGCCGTGGGCTATAATCAGTCCATTTTTCTGCCGCGTACAACGCTTGAGGGCTGATTGTGAAGAACTGGACATTGCGCCAACGGATCCTGGCAAGCTTCGCCGTGATCATCGCCATCATGTCGTTGATGGTCATCGCCGCTTACTCGCGCCTGCTGGCCATCGAAGAAAGCGAGCAGGCAGTCCGCTCCGACAGCATCCCCGGCGTCTACTACAGCTCGATGATCCGCAGCGCCTGGGTCGACAGCTACATGCAGACCCAGCAACTGGTGGGCCTGAGCAAGGACCGCGACCTCACCGATGCCGACATGGCCCTGTACAAGGCCAATGACGACCGCCTGCACCAGCAGATGGACAACTACCGGCTGACCATGAACGACGCCGAGGACGCGGCCAACTTCGAAGCCTTCAAGGGGATGGTGCAGACTTACCAGGCGGCCCTGGCCTCGGTGCTCAACGCCTACCGCAAGGGTGACCACGCCGAGGCCCAGCGCCTGCTGTTGTCCGACCTGGCCCCGGCCTGGGTCGAAGGCCGCAAGCAGATCAACAGCCTGATCGACTGGAATCGCCGCTACGCCGACCGCGCCACCGACGAGATCGTGGCCGCCGTCACCGCCGCGAAAATCAGCATGGGTATTTCCCTGGTCCTGGCGATCATTGCCGCCGCGGTCTGCGGCCTGCTGTTGATGCGGGTCATCACCGAGCCGATGCAGCGCATCGTCCGTGCCCTGGAAACCCTGCGCGGCGGCGACCTCAGCGTGCGCATGAACCTGGAGCGCAACGACGAGTTCGGCGCCGTGGAAAACGGCTTCAACGAGATGGTCAGCGAACTCACCGGCCTGGTTTCCCAGGCCCAGCGTTCCTCGGTGCAGGTGACCACCTCGGTGACCGAGATCGCCGCCACTTCCAAGCAGCAGCAGGCCACCGCCACCGAGACCGCCGCCACCACCACCGAGATCGGCGCCACCTCGCGGGAAATCGCCGCCACCTCCCGCGACCTGGTGCGGACCATGACCGAAGTGACCTCCGCCGCCGACCAGGCCTCGGTGCTCGCCGGTTCCGGCCAGCAGGGCCTGGCGCGCATGGAAGAGACCATGCACCAGGTGATGGGCGCCGCCGACCTGGTCAACAACAAGCTGGCGATCCTCAACGAGAAGGCCGGCAACATCAACCAGGTGGTGGTGACCATCGTCAAGGTCGCCGACCAGACCAACCTGCTGTCCCTCAACGCCGCCATCGAGGCCGAGAAGGCCGGCGAGTACGGCCGCGGTTTCGCCGTGGTCGCCACCGAGGTGCGCCGCCTCGCCGACCAGACCGCCGTCGCCACCTACGATATCGAGCAGATGGTCCGCGAGATCCAGTCGGCGGTGTCCGCCGGGGTGATGGGCATGGACAAGTTCTCCGAGGAAGTGCGCCGCGGCATGTTCGAGGTGCAGCAGGTCGGCGAGCAACTGACCCAGATCATCCACCAGGTCCAGGCCCTGGCGCCGCGGGTGCTGATGGTCAACGAGGGCATGCAGGCCCAGGCCACCGGTGCCGAGCAGATCAACCACGCCCTGGCCCAGCTCAGCGACGCCAGCAGCCAGACCGTGGAATCGCTGCGCCAGGCCAGTTTCGCCATCGACGAGTTGAGCCAGGTCGCGGTCGGTCTGCGCGGCGGTGTGTCGCGGTTCAAAGTCTGACGTGGCGATGAACGAATTCACGCCTCGCCGCCAGCAGGACGCGGCTCGCCAGGGACGCCTGTTCCTGGTGTTTCGCGTGGGCGGCGAGCGCTTCGCCCTGGACACCCGGGACGTCGCCGAAGTGCTGCCGCACCTGCCGCTCAAGCCGATCGCCCACACCCCGGCGTATGTCGCCGGGGTCCTGGCCCATCGCGGTGCGCTGGTGCCGGTGGTGGATGTCAGTGCGCTGAGCTTCGGCACGCCGGCGCCACGGCGCACCAGCACGCGCCTGGTGCTGGTGCATTACCGCGCCGATCCGCTGCGCCCGGACCTGCTGCTCGGGCTGATCCTCGAACAGGCCAGCGACACCCTGCGTTGCGATCCCGCGGAATTCCGTCCCTATGGCGTCGACAACCGCGAGGCGCCGTACCTGGGCCCGGTACGCGAGGATGCCCAGGGACTGTTGCAGTGGATTGGCGTGCAGGACTTGCTCGACGACGCGGTCCGCGCCTTGCTGTTCCCGGCTGACGGCCGCGCCCTGGAGGTGCTGGCATGAGCATCGAACGGCGGTTCTTCCGCTTTCTCCAGGAGCGTATCGGCCTGGATGTCGCCTCGGTCGGCGAGCAGATGGTGGAGCGCGCCCTGCGCCAGCGTTGCGCTGCGCTGGAAGCGCTGGACCTCGACGATTACTGGCTGCGCCTGCAACAGTCCCACAGCGAACAGCAGGCCCTGATCGAAGCGGTGATCGTTCCGGAAACCTGGTTCTTCCGTTACCCGGAGTCCTTCACCGCGCTGGTGGAACTGGCCCGCAAGCGCCTGGCCGAACTGGGCGGCACGCGGCCGCTGCGTATCCTCAGCTTGCCGTGTTCCACCGGCGAAGAACCCTATTCCATCGCCATGGCCTTGCTCGACGCCGGCCTGCTGCCCCACGCCTTCCGGGTCGACGCCATGGACATCAGCCCCAACTCCATCGGCCGTGCTGAGCGTGCGGTCTACGGGCGCAACTCGTTCCGCGGCCCCGACCAGGCTTTCCGCGAGCGGCATTTCAGCGAGGGTGAGGACGGCCACCAGCTCGACGAGCGGGTGCAGAAGCAGGTGCAGCTGGCGGTAGGCAATGTCCTCGACCCGGCGCTGCTGGCGCGGGAGGGCAGCTACGACTTCGTGTTCTGCCGCAACCTGCTGATCTATTTCGATGTGCCGACCCAGCAGCGGGTGTTCGAGGTGTTGAAGAACCTCACCCATGCCGAGGGCGTGCTGTTCATCGGCCCGGCCGAGGGCAGCCTGCTGGCGCGGATGGGCATGCGTCCGTTGGGTATCGCCCAGTCGTTCGCCTATGTGCGCCAGGCGCCCGAAGCCCGGCCGGCCGCGCACAAGGCTGCGGCCCCTGTCGCGCCTGCGCCACGCCCGGCAGCCCCGCCGCCCGCCCCGGCACCGCGGCGGGCGCTGACCCCGATCGCCCCGCCTGCGCCCCGCGCCCCGACCCCGGCACGTGGCGCCCAGGCCGGCGAGTTGCTGGCGCAGATCGCTGCGCTGGCCAACGGCGGCAACAGCAGCGAGGCCCGCGCCGCCTGCCAGCGCTACCTGAAGCAGTTCGAACCGGCGGCCCAGGTGTTCTACTGGCTGGGCCTGCTCAGCGACACCGCTGGCGACAGCGCCGACGCCATCAGCCAGTACCGCAAGGCGCTGTACATGGAGCCGCAGCATCCCGAGGCGCTGGCGCACCTGGCGGCGCTGCTGGACTCCCAGGGCGACACCGTGGGTGCCCGGCGCCTGCAGGCGCGCGCCGCACGTCGCGAGCGGGAGGCTGATCGATGATTGATGAACTCAATGTGCTGACCGGCGATGTCGAGCAGATCGACGATTGCTGGAACCGCATCGGCGTGCACGGCGACAAGAGCTGCCCGTTGCTGGAAGAGCATGTGCACTGCCGCAACTGCGCGGTGTACGCCGCCGCCGCCACGCGCCTGCTGGATCGCTACGCCCTGGCCCAGGATGCCCATGTCCGCGAGACCGTCGAGGACGAGGTGCTGCACGGTCCTTCGCTGTTGCTGTTCCGCCTCGGCGAGGAATGGCTGGCCCTGGCCACCCGCTGCCTGGCCGAGGTGGCGCCGCTGCAGCCGGTGCATTCGCTGCCCCACCAGCGCTCGCGGGTGTTGCAGGGCGTGGCCAACGTGCGGGGCGCGCTGGTGCCGTGCCTGTCCCTCAGCGACCTGCTCGGCCTGGAACTGACCCAGGCCGCGACGACCTCGGCGCGGGTCATGCCGCGCATGCTGATCCTCGCTGCCAAGGGCGGCGCGGTGGTGCTGCCGGTGGACGAGGTCGATGGCATCCATGCCCTCGACCAGCGCCTGCACGGCGACACCGGCCATGAAAACCGCTTCACTCGCCAGGTCCTGCAATGGCGTGGGCGAAGCGTGCGGATCCTGGATGAAGAGCAAGTGTTGTCCGCCGTTGACCGGAGCCTTTCATGACCCCAGAGCAAATGCGCGATGCCTCGCTGCTGGAACTGTTCAGCCTGGAGGCCGAAGCCCAGACCCAGGTGCTCAGCGCCGGGTTGCTGGCGCTGGAGCGCAATCCGACCCAGGCCGACCAGCTGGAGGCCTGCATGCGCGCCGCGCACTCGCTCAAGGGCGCGGCGCGGATCGTCGGTATCGACGCCGGGGTCAGCGTTGCCCATGTCATGGAAGATTGCCTGGTGGAGGCCCAGGAAGGCCGGCTGCACCTGCGTCCCGAACATATCGACGCGCTGCTGCAGGGCACTGACCTGCTGATGCGCATCGCCACGCCAGGGGATGCCACCATCGACGCGGCGGTGCAGGGATTCCTGGTGCAGATGGCCAATCTGCTGCAGCCCGGCGGGGCGGCGGTGCCGGTCGCGCCGAGGCTGCCATTGCCGGTCGCACCAGAGCCCGCGCCCGTGCCGGTCGCTGTCGAGCCTGAACCCGAAGCCGAACCCGAGCCGGAACCCCGCCCGGCACGCAAGGGCAAGAATGCCGAAGGCGGCGACCGGGTCCTGCGGGTCACCGCCGAACGCCTCAACAGCCTGCTCGACCTGTCCAGCAAGGCGCTGGTGGAAACCCAGCGCTTCAAGCCGTTCCTCGCCACCCTGCAACGCCTCAAGCGCGTGCAGGGACAAAGCCTGCGCGCCCTCGACGGGCTCAAGGCGCAGATCGAGGCGGGGGAACAGGGCGAGGAGGTCAGCCAGGCCCTGGCCCTGACCCAGCAACTGCTGGGCGAGGCACAGCAGATGCTGTTGCAGCAGGTGGTGGATTTCGACGAGCTGGGCTGGCAGGCCGGCCAGCGTGCCCAGTTGCTCTACGACACGGCGCTGGCCTGCCGCATGCGCCCGTTCGCCGATGTGCTCACCGGGCAGAGCCGCATGGTCCGCGACCTCGGCCGCTCCCTGGGCAAGCAGGTGCGCCTGGAGATCGAGGGCGACAAGACCCAGGTCGACCGCGACGTCCTGGAAAAGCTCGAAGCCCCGCTGACCCACCTGCTGCGCAACGCCGTCGACCACGGCATCGAGATGCCCGAGCAGCGCCTGCTGGCGGGCAAGCCTGCTGAAGGCACCATCCGCCTGCGCGCGTCGCACCAGGCCGGATTGCTGATTCTCGAACTGAGCGATGACGGCGGCGGGGTCGACCTCGACCGCCTGCGCCGCAGCATCGTCGAACGCCACCTGTCGCCCGCCGAGACCGTGGCGCAGATGAGCGAGGCAGAACTGCTGACCTTCCTCTTCCTGCCCGGCTTCAGCCTGCGCGACAAGGTCACCGAGGTGTCCGGGCGCGGTGTCGGCCTGGATGCGGTGCAGCATATGGTCCGCCAGTTGCGCGGGCAGATCGAGATGACCCAGGGCGGCGGCCAGGGCAGTCGCTTCCACCTGGAAGTGCCGCTGACCCTGTCGGTGGTGCGCAGTCTGGTGGTGGAAGTCAGCGGCGAGGCCTACGCGTTCCCCCTGGCCCATATCGAACGCACCCTGGAGCTGCCGGCCGAGGCCATCGTGCAGATCGAGGGGCGCCAGCAGTTCTGGCACGAGGACCGGCATATCGGCCTGGTGTCGGCCAGCCAGTTGCTCAACCGTCCGGTCAGCCAGAACGGCGAGCAGAGCATCAAGGTGGTGGTGATCCGCGAGCGCGACACGTTGTACGGCGTGGCCGTGGATCGCCTGGTGGGCGAGCGGGTGCTGGTGGTGATGCCGCTGGACGCGCGCCTGGGCAAGATCCAGGACATTTCCGCCGGGGCGCTGCTGGACGACGGCTCGGTGGTGCTGATTGTCGATGTCGAGGACCTGCTGCGTTCGGTAGAAAAACTGCTGAGCACCGGGCGCCTGGAGCGCATCGAGCGCCGCGGCACCACCCGCGAGGCGCCACGCAAGCGGGTGCTGGTGGTGGACGACTCGCTCACCGTGCGCGAACTGCAGCGCAAGCTGCTGAGCAATCGCGGCTACGAAGTGGCCGTGGCGGTGGACGGCATGGACGGCTGGAACGCCCTGCGCAGCGAGGACTTCGACCTGCTGATCACCGATATCGACATGCCGCGCATGGACGGTATCGAGCTGGTCACCCTGCTGCGCCGCGACAGCCGCCTGCAATCGCTGCCGGTGATGGTGGTGTCGTACAAGGACCGCGAGGAAGACCGGCGGCGCGGTCTGGATGCCGGAGCCGACTATTATCTGGCCAAGGCCAGCTTCCATGACGATGCGTTGCTGGATGCCGTGGTCGAGTTGATCGGGGGGGCGCAGGGATGAAGATCGCCATCGTCAACGACATGCCGCTTGCCGTGGAGGCGCTGCGCCGTGCGCTGGCCTTCGAGCCGGCGCACGAAGTGATCTGGGTCGCCAGCAACGGCCTCGAAGCGGTGCAGCGCTGCGTCGAGAACACCCCCGACCTGCTGCTGATGGACCTGATCATGCCGCAGATGGATGGTGTGGAGGCAACGAAGCGGATCATGGCCGAATCGCCCTGCGCCATCGTCATCGTCACCGTGGATCGCCGGCAGAACGTGCACCGGGTGTTCGAGGCCATGGGTCATGGCGCCCTCGATGTGGTCGATACCCCGGTGCTCGGCGGTGGCGATCCGAAGGAGGCGGCGGCACCGCTGCTGCGCAAGATCCTCAATATTTCCTGGTTGATCGGGCAGCAGCGCGCCAGCAGCGTGCGCCCGGTCTCCACGCCGCTGCGCCAGGCCGCGCAGCGTCAGGGCCTGGTTGCCATCGGTTCGTCCGCGGGCGGGCCGGCGGCCCTGGAAGTCTTGCTCAAGGGCCTGCCCAAGGCGTTCCCGGCGTCCATCGTGCTGGTCCAGCACGTCGACCAGGTGTTCGCCGCGGGCATGGCCGAATGGCTCGGCAGTACGTCGGGGCAGGACGTGCGCCTGGCCCGCGAGGGCGAGCCGCCACAACCCGGCCGGGTCCTGCTGGCCGGCACCAACCACCATATTCGCCTGCTCAAGGACTGCACCCTGGCGTATACGGCGGAGCCGGTGAACGAAATCTACCGCCCCTCGATCGATGTGTTCTTCGAAAGCGTGGCGCGGTTCTGGCGCGGCGATGCGGTGGGCGTGCTGCTCACCGGCATGGGCCGGGATGGCGCGCAGGGGCTCAAGCTCATGCGCGAGCAGGGTTTCCTGACCATCGCCCAGGACCAGCAGAGCAGTGCGGTGTACGGCATGCCCAAGGCGGCCGTCGCCATCGACGCGGCCGTGGAGGTGCGTCCGCTGGAGCGGATCGCCCCACGTCTAATGGAAATTTTCCCGAAATGACGATATGTATTGAGTCACGCCGGCGTGCCGGCAGTGCCCAGGTGACAACGGATGAATGATCTACCGATCGACGGCTTTTTAACCGCAGACGAGAATTCGGCGATGGTCCTGCTGGTCGACGACCAGGCGATGATCGGCGAAGCCGTGCGCCGCGGCCTGGCCCAGGAAGAGAACATCGACTTCCACTTCTGTGCCGATCCGCACGAGGCGGTGGCCCAGGCCATGCGCATCAAGCCGACGGTGATCCTGCAGGACCTGATCATGCCGGGCCTCGACGGCCTGACCCTGGTCCGCGAGTACCGCGCCAACCCGGCGACCCAGGACATCCCGATCATCGTCCTGTCGACCAAGGAAGACCCGCTGGTGAAGAGTGCGGCGTTCGCCGCCGGGGCCAACGACTACCTGGTCAAGCTGCCGGACAACATCGAGCTGGTGGCGCGCATCCGTTATCACTCGCGCTCCTACCTGACCCTGCTGCAGCGCGACGAAGCCTACCGCGCCCTGCGGGTCAGCCAGCAGCAGCTGCTGGACACCAACCTGGTGCTGCAGCGGCTGATGAACTCCGACGGCCTGACCGGGCTGTCCAACCGCCGGCACTTCGACGAATACCTGGAGCTGGAATGGCGCCGGGCGATGCGCGAGCAGTCGCAGCTGTCGCTGCTGATGATCGATGTCGACTACTTCAAGGCGTTCAACGACACCTTCGGCCACCTGGCCGGCGACGAGGCCCTGCGCCAGGTCGCCGAAGCGATCCGCGGCTGCTGCTCGCGGCCCAGCGACCTGCCGGCGCGCTATGGCGGCGAGGAATTCTCGTTGGTCCTGCCCAACACTTCGCCGGGCGGGGCGCGGCTGGTGGCGGAGAAGCTGCGCCAGACCGTCGAGGCGGCGCGCATTGCCCATACCAAGCCGACCGAGAACTCCTGGCTGACGGTGAGCATTGGCCTTGCCACCCACACCCCGGCTATCGGCAGCCATTGCCGGCAGCTGATCTCGGCAGCGGACGATGCGCTGTACCAGGCCAAGAACAATGGCCGCAACCGGGTCGGCGTAGCCTGAAAGGCAGCCGCAAGCTTCAAGCTGCAAGTTCCAAGAGAAAGGCGGGCACACCGCGAGGCTCTTACTTGCCGCTTGTAGCTTGAGGCTTGTAGCCGCTCCCCCCGCCTGCGCTATACTCTCCGGCTTTTCACCGAATTACGCACGAGAGCTGCCCGCCCATGGAAATCAACCCGATTCTGAATACCATCAAGGACCTCACCGAGCGTTCCGAGTCCATTCGGGGGTATCTTTGACTACGATCACAAGCATGACCGCCTGATCGAAGTCAACCGCGAGCTGGAAGACCCGAACGTCTGGAACAAGCCGGAATACGCCCAGGGCCTGGGTCGCGAGCGCGCCATGCTGGCGCAGGTCGTCGACACCCTGGACACCCTCTCCGGTGGCCTGGCCGACTGCAAGGACCTGCTCGACATGGCCGTCGAGGAGAACGACGAGGGCGCCGTCGATGACGTCGTGACCGAGTTGCAGAACCTCGAAGAACAACTGGCCAAGCTCGAATTCCGTCGCATGTTCAGCGGCGAGATGGACATGAACAACGCCTACCTGGACATCCAGGCCGGCTCCGGCGGTACCGAAGCGCAGGACTGGGCCAACATCCTGCTGCGCATGTACCTGCGCTGGGCTGACAAACGCGGCTTCGACGCCACCATCATCGAGCTGTCCGAAGGCGAGGTCGCCGGCATCAAGGGCGCCACCGTGCACATCAAGGGCGAGTACGCCTTCGGCTGGCTGCGCACCGAGATCGGCGTGCACCGCCTGGTGCGCAAGAGCCCGTTCGACTCCGGCGCCCGTCGCCATACCTCGTTCTCCGCGGTGTTCGTCTCGCCGGAGATCGACGACAAGGTCGAGATCGAGATCAACCCGTCCGACCTGCGCATCGACACCTACCGTTCCTCGGGCGCGGGCGGCCAGCACGTCAACACCACCGACTCGGCGGTGCGTATCACCCACGTGCCGACCAACACCGTGGTGGCCTGCCAGAACGAACGCTCCCAGCACGCCAACAAGGACACCGCCATGAAAATGCTGCGGGCCAAGTTGTACGAGCTGGAAATGCAGAAGCGCAACGCCGCCTCCCAGGCGCTGGAAGACAGCAAGTCGGACATCGGCTGGGGTCACCAGATCCGTTCCTACGTGCTGGACGACTCCCGCATCAAGGACCTGCGTACCGGCGTCGAGCGCAGCGACTGCCAGAAGGTCCTGGACGGCGACCTCGACCAGTACCTGGAAGCGAGCCTCAAGCAGGGGCTGTAAGCCATACACCACTGCCGCGGGACCCGGCCTTGCGCCGGGCCCGCGCGCCCTGCCCGGAAAGGGCAACGAATACCTGATGGAAAGAATGACGATATGAGCGACCTGAAGACCGAATCGCAAGACCTGCAACAGGAAGAAAATGCCCTGATCGCCCTGCGCAAGGAAAAACTTGCCGCCGAGCGCGCCAAGGGCCAGGCCTTCCCCAACGACTTCCGCCGCGACAGCTACTGCAACGACCTGCAGAAGCAGTATGTCGACAAGACCAAGGAAGAGCTGGAAGCAGCAGCGATCCCGGTCAAGGTTGCCGGTCGCATCATGCTCAACCGTGGTTCGTTCATGGTCATCCAGGACATGACCGGTCGCATCCAGGTCTACGTCAACCGCAAGACCCTGCCGGAAGAAACCCTGGCCGCGGTGAAGACCTGGGACCTCGGTGACATCATCGCCGCCGAAGGCACCCTGGCCCGTTCCGGCAAGGGCGACCTGTACGTGGAAATGACCAGCGTGCGCCTGCTGACCAAGTCGCTGCGCCCGCTGCCGGACAAGCACCACGGCCTGACCGACACCGAGCAGCGCTACCGCCAGCGCTACGTCGACCTGATCGTCAACGAGGAAACCCGCGAGACCTTCCGCGTGCGTTCCCTGGTCATCTCGCACATCCGCAGCTTCCTGGCCAAGCGCGACTTCCTCGAAGTCGAGACGCCGATGCTGCAGACCATTCCTGGCGGCGCCGCGGCCAAGCCGTTCGAAACCCACCACAACGCTCTGGACATGCCGATGTTCCTGCGTATCGCGCCGGAGCTGTACCTCAAGCGCCTGGTGGTCGGTGGCTTCGAGAAGGTCTTCGAGATCAACCGCAACTTCCGCAACGAAGGCGTCTCGACCCGGCACAACCCTGAATTCACCATGCTGGAGTTCTACCAGGCCTACGCCGACTACCGCGACAACATGGACCTCACCGAGGAACTGTTCCGCGAGCTGGCGCAGCTTGTGCTGGGTACTACCGACGTGCCGTACGGCGACAAGGTCTTCCACTTCGGCGAGCCGTTCGCGCGGATGTCGGTGTTCGACTCGATCCTCAAGTACAACCCGGAGCTGACCGAAGCCGACCTGCTGGACGTCGACAAGGCTCGTGACATCGCGAAGAAAGCCGGTGCCAAGGTCCTCGGCCACGAAGGCCTGGGCAAGCTGCAGGTGATGATTTTCGAAGAGCTGGTGGAGAGCAAGCTGGAGCAGCCGCACTTCATCACCGAGTACCCGTTCGAAGTCTCGCCACTGGCCCGTCGCAACGACCAGAACCCGGCCGTGACCGACCGTTTCGAGCTGTTCATCGGTGGCCGCGAGATCGCCAACGCCTACTCCGAGTTGAACGACGCCGAAGACCAGGCCGAGCGCTTCCTGGCCCAGGTGGCCGAGAAGGATGCCGGTGACGACGAAGCCATGCACTTCGACGCCGACTTCGTCCGCGCCCTGGAATACGGCATGCCGCCAACGGCCGGTGAAGGCATCGGTATCGACCGCCTGGTGATGCTGCTGACCAACTCGCCGTCGATCCGCGACGTGATCCTGTTCCCGCACATGCGTCCGCAGGCCTGAATTCGCCAGGCTTGAGGTCCCCATCGCTGGCAAGCCAGCTCCCACAAGGATCGGTGTATGCCGGACCCTGTGGGAGCTGGCTTGCCAGCGATGAGGCCCTTCAGGACACCCTGAATCAGCCGCCCCTGGCGGCTTTTTCATGCCCGCAGAAAACTGACCGAATCGTGATGAGGTAACCCCAGTGACCCCCGCAATGGCTCAACAAGGCGCCGCCGGCGTTGCCACCGCCGTCGCCGAAAGCGTCCAGTACCAGGGCCGCAAGGCCAGTCGCCAGGGCAGCGAGCAGCGCCGCCAGCAGATCCTCGACGCGGCCATGCGCATCGTCGTGCGCGATGGCGTGCGCGGCGTGCGCCATCGCGCGGTGGCGGCGGAGGCGGGCGTGCCGCTGTCGGCCACCACCTATTACTTCAACGATATCCAGGACCTGCTCAGCGACACCTTCGCCCAGTACGTCGAACGCAGCGCCGCCTACCTGGCCAAGCTGTGGGAGAACACCGAGGTGGTCCTGCGCCAGTTGCTCGCCCAGGGCGATGGCAGCCCGGCCTCCCGCGCGCGGCTGGCCGACGAGGTGGCGAAGATGACCGCCGAGTACGTCCAGCGCCAGTTGCACAACCGCCGCGACTTCCTCATGGCCGAGCAGGCCTTCCGCCAGGAAGCCCTGCTGTGCCCGCGCCTGGCCGAACTGGTGAAGGCCCATGAGCAGATTCTCCTGCGCGGCACCTGCCAGTTGCTGCAGGTAGTGGGCTCGCGCCAGCCACAACAAGACGCCATTGTATTGACGGCAATCATCGAGCAGATGGAGTATCAGGGCCTGCTCGATGCCGCAAAACCGCAGGCTGAAGGGCAGATGCTCGCTATTCTTGTCCGTTACCTGCATCTGGTGCTGGCGGCGGAGTAAGTCGCGAGCGCCTTCAAGGAGATTTCGATGAACCCCTGGCGTGTGCTCCTGGCCCTGTCTTTCCTGCTGTTGAACGGCTGCCTGGTGACCTTCAACGAGCCCATCCCGAGCAATCAGGCGGCGCCCAAGGCGCTGCTCGGCACCTGGTCGAGCAAGGACGCCTGGGGCGAGCCGCTGACCCTGCAGATCAGCCGTTCCGGCGGCAACGCCTACAAGGCCGTGGCCACGGCCAAGGGCAAGCCCCGCGAGGAATACGCCTTCACCGTGTCGCGCCATGGCAACCGCTGGTACCTGTCGGCCGGCGTGCCGAAGAAACTCGGCGGCAATTTCCTTATCGGCGGCTTCGAAGTGATCGATAACAAGGAACTGGTGGTCTACAACCTCGACGTCGAGCAGGTGAGCCAGGCCCTGGACAAGAAAGAACTGAGCGGCCGCACCGTCGAAGTGCCCGAAGACAATGGCGACGGGGTGTTGATCGACAGTCCGGCCGAGCGTGTGCTGGCGTACCTGGATGATCCGGCCAACTCCGACCTGTTCGTCGAAGTGGCGCGGTTCCAGCGGGCTGGCAAATAACGAGGAGCAAGGAGTGAGCGTGGACGAGTACCAGCAGACGATCCGGACCCTGTCCGACCGCATTGTCCAGGCGCAGACGCCGATTCGCGTGCTCGACGCGGTGAAGTGGGACGACAGCATCCGCCAGGGCTTTCTCAAGGCCAAGGGCAAGGAACCGCCGGCGGTGGACCGCGCCTACTACCAGAACCGGCCGCTGTCCTTCGATTCGGCGGCGTTGAAGCTGGAATTCCAGAACATCGAGCGGGACATCACCCGCCAGTTGGGCCAGTTCAACCCGGTCGGGCAGATCATGCGGCGCATGTGCAAGGAGTACCGCATGGTGGTGCGCATGCTCGAAGCGCGCGGCACCGAGGACTTCGGCCTGATTTCCCAGGAACTCTACGGCGCGGCGTCCGACGCCTTCCACGCCGGTGACCCGACCCTGGCCGACCTCGGCCTGATGCTCTCCGACTACCTGAACAACATCGACGGCCGCGGCGACCTCAAGGACGAGCCGAAGAACCTCAACGCCAAGCAGGCCGTGGAAATCCTCCAGCACCGCCTGAACAAGACCTTCGGCGAGGCCGAGGGCACCATCCGCGTGTTCGAGTCCGACGGCATCGTCGCCGATGCCGCGGCGGGTGCCGACTACATCAAGATCCGTGCCGACGCCATGTTCAACAGCCGCGACGTGCGCGCCCTGGAGGTCCACGAGGGGCTGGTCCACGTCGGCACCACCCTCAACGGCCTCAACCAGCCGATCTGCACCTTCCTCGCCAAGGGCCCGCCCTCGTCGACGGTGACCCAGGAAGGCCTGGCGATCCTCATGGAGGTGATCGCCTTCGCCTCCTACCCGAGCCGCCTGCGCAAGCTGACCAACCGTACCCGGGCCATCCACATGGTCGAGGAGGGCGCCGACTTCCTGCAGGTCTACGAATTCTTCCGCGCCCAGGGCTTCGAGATGCCGGAAAGCTATTCCAATGCCAGCCGGGTGTTCCGCGGCTCGGTGCCCAATGGCATGCCGTTCACCAAAGACTTGTCCTACCTCAAGGGCTTCATCATGGTTTACAACTACATTCAGTTGGCCGTGAGAAAGGGCAAGCTCGAACAGATCCCGCTGCTGTTCTGCGGCAAGACCACCCTGGAAGACATGCGCACCCTGCGCCAGCTGGTGGACGAAGGGCTGGTGGAGCCGCCCAAGTACCTGCCGGAGCAGTTCCGCGACCTCAACGCCCTGTCGGCGTGGATGTGTTTCTCCAACTTCCTCAACCACCTGAGCCTGGACCGGATTGAAGCCGACTACTCGAACATTCTCTGAGCGCTGGCGCGGGACCCTGGTCCTGTGCCTGGTGCTGCTGGGCCTGTCCGGGTGCAGTTCGCTGTTGTTCTATCCCGAGCCCGGGCAGCCGTTCACGCCGGAGAAGGCCAGGATCGCCTGGCGCGACGTTACCCTGACCGCCGCCGACGGCACCCGCCTGCATGGCTGGTGGCTGCCGGCCAAGGAAGGCGTGGAGGTGAAGGGCACCGTGCTGCACCTGCACGGCAACGGCGGCAACCTGGCCTGGCACCTCGGCGCCAGCTACTGGCTGCCGGAGCAGGGCTACCAGGTGCTGATGATCGACTACCGGGGGTATGGCCTGTCTGCGGGCAAGCCGACCTTGCCGGAGGTCTACCAGGATATCGGCGCTGCGTTCGACTGGCTGGACAAGGCCCCGGAGGTGCAGGGCAAGCCGCAGGTGCTGCTGGGTCAGAGCCTGGGCGGGGCGATGGCGATCCATTACCTGGCACAGCATCCCGAACAGCAGGCGCGCTTCAAGGCGCTGGTGTTCGATGGGGTGCCGGCGAGCTACCGCGACGTGGGACGCTTCGCCCTGGGCACTTCGTGGCTGACCTGGCCGTTGCAGGTGCCGCTGTCGTGGCTGGTGCCCGACGGCGACAGTGCGATCCGTTCCGTCGCGCAGCTCAAGACCACGCCGAAACTGATTTTCCACAGCATCGACGATGCCCTGGTGCCGATGGACAACGGCATCCGCCTGTACCAGGCCGCACCGCCGCCGCGGGTGCTGCAACTGGTGCGCGGAGGCCATGTGCAGACCTTCGGCGACCCTACCTGGCGCCAGGTGATGCTGCGTTTCCTCGATGACCCCGAGCATTTCAACGGCCTGCGCCGCCTGGCCGAAGTCCCTAATTACCCTGACGAGAAGTCGCAATGAGTGAAGAACGCAACGCCATCCCCCTGATCATCACCGGAGTCTGCAGCATCGTCGGCACGGTCTGCGCCCTGTGGTACTACGGCTACCTGCATTTCGCCAAACCGGAGGATGCGCTGCTGCTGTCGGAATTCACCATGCTCAAGACGGTGCCTGGGGAGGACTACAAGCTTTCGATCAACCCCGCGCCGCAGATGGCCCAGTGCATCGATGGCGTGCTGGTGCTGTTCGACATGCAGCAGAAAGGCCTGACCGGGGTGCTGGTGGACAGCAAGAAGCAGGCGGTGCGCTGCATGGGGCAGGAGACGCCGCAGGAGGTCAAGTGACCGTATCGGGGCTTTAAGGTGCTTGCCTTGAGCTTTGTAGCGCCCTTGAGACCGAGCGCCGCCCGCACATTGAATTCCAGCAAATAGTCAGTTGTCGTTTCCCTCTGCGTCGGCGATGAGCTCATCGATATCTACCCTGACGGTGGGCTCGCCACGACGCTGACGTACCAGCTCCGCCAGTTGGACATCGTCGATCAGATCCATCATCGCTTCGTAGCGGTCCGGTGGAACCGCGTAGAACGCTGGCGCGTTTCTGTTGAGAATGACCACGGTTTCGCCTTTGCCTTCGCGCAGGGTGCCCATTGGATCTTTTTTAAGGTCGGTGACTGATGCGGCTACATCAGCCAGCACCGCGAATGTCATTGCCATGGCAACACTTCCTGATTGGTACTGCTGTCGGGGGAGAGCTCAGAAGTCGGTAGTCCGGATCCGCATTTCCACATCTGGATCGAGGCGACTGGGGCATGGTGCGCACCTTAGCTCATTATGAGCTATCTTTAAAGGTGCTTTTAAAGGTGTCTTTATTCGTCTTTCGGGCAAAAAAATCCCGCCAATCGGCGGGATTTTTCGTCAGCGGGCGGTCGTTACTGCAAGCTGCTCATGCTGCGCGGCGCCACCGGCTGGTTGTCGTTGGAAATGGTCACTTCCACCCGACGGTTCTGCGCGCGGCCGGAGTTACTGGTGTTGTCAGCCACCGGATACTCCTTGCCATAACCCTGGGCAACGATGCGGGTCGGGTCGACGCCAGCACGGACCAGGGCCATGCGTACCGAGTTGGCGCGGCGCTCGGACAGGGTCTGGTTGTAGTTGGCACTACCGACGCTGTCGGTGTAGCCCTCGACGATCACCTTGCGGTCAGGGTTTTCCTGGAGGAACTGCGCCAGCTTGGTGATGTTCGGGTAGGCGCTGCCTTTGAGCTCGGCCTTGTTGAAGTCGAACAGCACGTCTCCGAAGGTCACCAGGGTGCCGCGGTCGGTCTGCTTGGCGTTGAGGCTTTCCTGCAGCTTCTTGATCTGCGCGTCACGGGCGTCCAGGCGGGCCTGGGCGCGCTGGGCGGCAGCGTTCTTCAGGTTGGCTTCGGCGGTGCGCAGGGCGATGGTCTGCTTGGCCACCTCGACGCGCTGGTTGGTCAGGTAGGCCAGCTGGTCGACCTTCTTCGCGTCTTCCTTGTCCATATAGGCCTTGTCAGCCTTGTTCAGCCAGTCCTGGGCGTCCTTGGTTTCAAGGGCTGCCACCTTGCTCGACTGCGGATCGCTCTGCAGCGCGGAGAAGTTGGTGCGGGCCGATTCCAGGTTCGGGTTCGGCTGCGTGGCGCAGGCCACCAGGCCCATGCTCATGGCCAGGAGGGCGGGGATCATCACGTGGTTACGCATAATGTTCATCCTTTGATCGATTACGAATGCTCAGGTGGGCGGCGGCTCAAGGCTGCGGCTGCATCGGATCGGCGGCGCGCATGCCTTCCTCGCGCACGTCCTGCACGCCCTGGCGGGCATCCTGCAGGGCCTTCTGGGCTTTCATGGCCTGGGCCTTGCGCTCGGCGACGCGGGCATCCCACTCGGCCTGTTCGGCGAGGATCTTCGCTTCGTCATACTTCTTGTCGTGCATGGCGATTTCCGCCTGCTTGAACTTGTCCTGCGCAGCTTTCATTTCAACGGCGGCATATTCGGTGCCACCGGCGCTGACCGCAGAGTTCACCGCCGACTGGGTCACGGCGTACTGCTCGGTAGGTGGCTTGCCAGCGCAACCGGCCAGAACCAGGCTGCTGCCCAGGGCCAGGGCGGCCAGCTTGATCCCGCGCAGCTGGAACGGGGATTTCTCGATGCGGGTCTTCATGGTGGTCAACTCCATTGGATCACTCCTGATGAACGACGAGGTCCGTAACAGTCCATCGACACGCCTCACCGGATCAGGGCCCGGGAGGTATTTTTGCCGTAGTGGCTAATGGCTCGGAGTCGCGCGTTTTCGCAAAAGTTCAGAAAAAGTGCCGCTTGATGGCGACTTTTTCTGACTGATTGGTCAGCGGAAAAAGGCGGGAACTTTTAGGGCGATGGCGGGGTATGCAGGGGGTTGCAGACCGGCAAAAACCTTGTGGGAGCGGGTGTTACCCGCGATTGTGATAGTGGATTCACTACCGTCATTGCGGGTGAACCCCGCTCTCGCAAGAGGGACAGGGGTCAATGAGTCGGTGTGTTCTTGCTACTGCTCAGCGCATGCAGATGCTGCCGCGACAGTGCCAGGAACCGTGGGGTCGGCCCGACATCCTCATACAGCGGATCACCTTCCTCGTCGGTGGCGATCACCTGCTGGCCCTGGATGTAGGGGAAGCTCGCCTCCAGCTCTTCCAGAGCCGCGCCAAGCAGTTCGCCCAGCAGTTCTTCAGGCGTGCGTTTCGGGTACATCTCCGCCAGCGCGGCCAGGCGCGCCGCCGCTTCTACGTCCAGGTGCAGGACATGGCCGGTTGGGCTCAGGCGGCCTTTGGCGTTCTGTTCCCAGGACTGTGCAAGTTCGCGAATTTTCATGATGCCCTCCGTAAAACCATTGGGACTGGTTAAAGCGTAGCCAGTTCGCCCGAACCCGTGCCTTGAAAGCACCACCGGTACTGGGGCACTCTGCAAGAAAGGCAGTTTTTCCAGGGTATGGAGAAGGTGATGACCGATATCGATGTGCGCTTGCGGGAAGATGTCCATCTGTTGGGCGAGTTGCTGGGAGACACCGTGCGCGAACAGCACGGCGAGGCCTTCCTGCAGAAGATCGAGGCGATTCGCCACAGCGCCAAGGCCGACCGCAGCGGCGGCGAGGAACAGCTCAGTTCGACCCTCGCCGATCTCGCCGACGACGAACTGCTGCCCGTGGCCCGGGCGTTCAACCAGTTCCTCAACCTGGCCAACATCGCCGAGCAGTACCAACTGATCCGCCGTCGCGACGCCGACCAGCCCGAGCCGTTCGAGGCCCGGGTGCTGCCGGAGCTGCTGGCTCGCCTGAAGGCCGCCGGGCACAGCGACGACGCCCTGGCCCGCCAGCTGGGCAAGCTGAATATCGAACTGGTGCTGACCGCCCACCCCACCGAGGTGGCACGGCGCACCCTGATCCAGAAATACGACGCCATCGCCGCGCAACTGGCCGTCCAGGACCACCGCGACCTGATCCCCGCCGAGCGCGAGCAGGTTCGCGAGCGCCTGCAACGGCTGATCGCCGAGGCCTGGCACACCGAGGAAATCCGCCGCACCCGGCCCACCCCGGTGGACGAGGCCAAGTGGGGCTTCGCGGTGATCGAGCATTCGCTGTGGCACGCCATCCCCAGCCACCTGCGCAAGGCCGACCAGGCCTTGCATGCCGCCACCGGCCTGCGCCTGCCGCTGGAAGCAGCGCCGATCCGCTTCGCCTCGTGGATGGGCGGCGACCGTGATGGCAACCCCAATGTCACCGCTGCAGTAACCCGCGAGGTCCTGCTGCTGGCGCGCTGGATGGCCGCCGACCTGTTCCTGCGCGACGTGCATTCCCTGGCCGCCGAATTGTCGATGCAGCAGGCCAGTCCCGCGCTTCGGGCCAAGGTCGGCGACTGCGCCGAGCCGTACCGCGCGGTGCTCAAGCCCCTGCGCGAACGCCTGCGCGAGACCCGCGCCTGGGCCCAGGCCGCCCTGACCACGCCTCAGGTGCCCGGGCCGCAGGTGTTGCAGGACAACCGCGAACTGTTCGAACCCTTGCACCTGTGCTTCGAATCCCTGCACGAATGCGGCATGGGCGTGATCGCCGATGGCCCGTTGCTGGACTGCCTGCGCCGCGCCGTGACCTTCGGCCTGTTCCTGGTGCGTCTCGATGTGCGCCAGGATTCCTCCCGGCACAGCGCCGCCCTCAGCGAGATCACCGATTACCTCGGCCTCGGCCGCTACGGGGAGTGGGACGAGGACACCCGCATCGACTTCCTCCAGCGCGAACTGCAAAGTCGCCGGCCATTGCTGCCGGCGCACTTCAAGCCCCAGGCCGACACCGCCGAGGTGCTCGCCACTTGCCGCGAGATCGCCGCCGCACCGGCGGCCTCGCTGGGTTCCTACGTGATTTCCATGGCCGGTGCCGCCTCCGACGTGCTGGCGGTGCAACTGCTGCTCAAGGAAGCCGGCCTGCTGCGGCCGATGCGCGTGGTGCCGCTGTTCGAGACCCTCGCCGACCTGGATAACGCAGGTCCGGTGATGCAGCGACTGCTCGGCCTGCCGGGCTACCGCGCCGGCCTGCACGGCCCGCAGGAAGTGATGATCGGCTACTCCGACTCGGCCAAGGACGCCGGCACCACCGCCGCGGCCTGGGCGCAGTACCGGGCCCAGGAAACCCTGGTGCAGATCTGCCGCGAGCAGGAGGTCGAACTGCTGCTGTTCCACGGTCGCGGCGGCACCGTCGGCCGTGGCGGTGGTCCGGCCCATGCGGCGATCCTGTCGCAGCCGCCGGGCTCGGTGGCCGGGCGTTTCCGTACCACCGAACAGGGCGAGATGATCCGCTTCAAGTTCGGCCTGCCGGATATCGCCGAGCAGAACCTCAACCTCTACCTGGCCGCCGTGCTCGAAGCCACCTTGCTGCCGCCACCACCGCCGCAGCCGGCCTGGCGCGAGCTGATGGACCAACTGGCCGCCGACGGGGTGAAGACCTACCGCGGCGTGGTGCGGGAAAACCCGGACTTCGTCGAGTATTTCCGCCAGTCCACCCCGGAGCAGGAGCTTGGCCGACTGCCGCTGGGCAGCCGTCCGGCCAAGCGCCGCGCCGGTGGTATCGAGAGCCTGCGGGCGATCCCGTGGATCTTCGGCTGGACCCAGACCCGCCTGATGCTGCCGGCCTGGCTCGGCTGGGAAGCGGCGCTGAACAACGCCCTGGCCCGCGGGCAGGGGCCGCTGCTGGCACAGATGCGCGAGGAGTGGCCGTTCTTCCGCACCCGCATCGACATGCTGGAGATGGTGCTGGCCAAGGCCGACGCGGACATCGCCCGCTTCTACGACGAACGTCTGGTGCAACCGGAACTGCGACCTTTGGGTGAACATCTGCGCGACCTATTGTCGCAGGCGTGCCAGGTGGTGCTTGGCCTGACCGGTCAGCCGGTGCTACTGGCACATAGCCCGGCGACCCTGGAGTTCATTCGCCTGCGCAACACCTACCTGGACCCTCTGCACCTGCTCCAGGCCGAACTGCTGGCCCGCTCGCGGGAGCGCGAAGCCGCTCTGGACAGCCCGTTGGAGCAGGCCCTGCTGGTGACCGTGGCGGGTATCGCGGCAGGCTTGCGCAACACCGGTTGAGTGTCGGATGGATAGTTTTGGGGAGTCAGATGGCTCCCCAAAACTCGTAGGAAATGCCTGTATGAATAGTCGGTTGCGCTGGGCGCAACCTGTATACACCGTGGCTTCGTGTCGCAGGTTTTTCCGACTTTCGACCGCTTGTATGGTCCCGGTGCGCTGTGTATCTTGGGCAGCCTTTTGACCGATTCATGGTCATCGCCCGATTTCCTGCGATTCGCCAATCCTGCGAGTCCATTGATTTGCTTATAAAAAATGAGGAGCACAAGATGCGCGTAATTCTGCTGGGAGCTCCCGGGGCCGGTAAAGGTACTCAGGCAAAGTTCATCACCGAGAAGTTCGGTATTCCGCAGATCTCCACCGGCGACATGTTGCGTGCCGCGGTCAAGGCCGGCACTCCGCTGGGCCTGGAAGCCAAGGCCGTGATGGACGCTGGCAAGCTGGTCTCCGACGACCTGATCATCAACCTGGTCAAGGACCGTATCGCCCAGCCAGACTGCGCCAACGGTTTCCTGTTCGACGGTTTCCCGCGCACCATTCCTCAAGCTGAAGCCATGGTTGCCGCTGGTGTCTCGCTGGACGCCGTGGTCGAGATCGCTGTCGACGACGAAGAGATCGTCCAGCGTATCGCCGGTCGCCGCGTGCACCTGGACTCCGGTCGCGTCTACCACGTGGTCTACAACCCGCCGAAGGTAGAAGGCAAGGACGACGTCACCGGCGAGGACCTGATCCAGCGTCCGGACGACAACGAAGAAACCGTGCGTGGCCGCCTGAAGGTCTACCACGAGCAGACCAAGCCGCTGGTGGACTTCTACCAGAAGCTCGAAGCTGCCGATGGCAAGCCGAAGGTCAGCCACATTCCAGGCGTCGGTTCGGTCGAAGCCATCACCGCCAAGGTGCTGGCAGCCCTGAGCTGATCCCCTTCGCCAGAAACGACAACGGCCCGTTAGCGGGCCGTTGTCGTTTCTGGCTGCAAGCTGTAAGCGGCAAGCTACAAGGAAGAGCGGGTCTGCGCAGGTCGGCTTTTACTTGCAGCTTGCCGCTTACAGCTTGCAACTCCGCTATAATGCCGCTCTTTTTTCTCTCGCCTGGAACCCCCGATGACCACCTTGCTGGCCCTGGATACCGCCACTGAAGCCTGCTCCGTCGCCTTGCTGCACGATGGCAAGATCACGAGCCACTACGAGGTGATTCCACGCCTGCATGCGCAGAAGCTGCTGCCGATGATCCAGGCCCTGCTGGCCGACGCCGGTGTTGCCCTGAAGGATGTCGACGCCATCGCCTTCGGTCGCGGTCCGGGCGCCTTCACCGGCGTGCGTATCGCCATCGGCGTGGTCCAGGGCCTGGCCTTCGCCCTGGAGCGTCCGGTGTTGCCGGTATCCAACCTGGCGGTGCTGGCCCAGCGCGCGTTTCGCGAGCACGGCGCTGACCGTGTGGCGGCGGCCATCGATGCGCGAATGGACGAAGTCTATTGGGGCTGCTATGAGGTAGTAGAAGGGGAGATGAGGTTGCAGGGCGCCGAAGCGGTGTTGCCGCCCGAGCAGGTCGCGCTTCCCGCAGGTGCAGGCGCTCCGTGGTTCGGCGCCGGTACCGGCTGGGGATACGCCGAGCGCCTGGCGGCCAAGGTGGATGGCCAGGACGCCAGCATGCTGCCTCACGCGCTGGACCTGCTGACCCTGGCGACCTTCGCCTGGGCCCGTGGCGAAAGCGTACCGGCCGAGCAGGCCCAGCCTGTGTACCTGCGTGACAAGGTGGCGACGCCGAAGAAGAGCGGATGACCTCCGGTCGTTTATCGCCATTGGCCTTAAACCAAATTGTGTATATGTGGTCCAGTTATCAGTAGCGCATTTGCAAGGGAACTCAGGTGCCGCTAAATTGCCATCATCGGCCCTGAGTACATCAACATGCGTATCGACGGCTTTTCCTCACCGAGTTACCCGCTCAAGCGCCCCCAGCGCAAGGGGCCGGTGCGCGTGGAAGAGTCGGATGACGACATCGTCGGCGAAGTCGAGGCGCAACCGGCCAGCAGCGCCGGCAATGCCCAGCGCAGCACCCCCAACCTGCCGGCCCGTCCGCAGGACATGATCTTCCCCCGCGCACGCGACCGGCGTACCGCCGGTGCCCTGGCCAGCTACCTGACCACGGCCGGGTTCGTCGACTGGGAGATGGAAGTACTGGGGCTGGACCTGTACATTTGAGCCAATGAGCTCAGCACCCCTACCTTATTTCCTCGGTTGTCCCTCCTGGAGCGAAAACGCCTGGCGCGACTACCTGTATCCCGCCGATGCGAAGAGCACCGATTTCCTTGGCTTTTACTGCCAGGTGTTCAATGCCGTCGAAGGCAATACCACCTTCTATGCGCGGCCTGCGCCGGCCACGGTCGAGCGCTGGGTGCAGATCATGCCGGCGCACTTCCGTTTCACCGCCAAGTTTCCCGGTGACATCAGCCATAGCGGTGACCTCCACGCACAGCTGGAGGCCGCCCGCAGCTTCGTGCAACTGCTCAAGCCCCTTGGCGGCCGGGTAGCGCCGTACTGGCTGCAACTGCCGGCGAGCTTCGGCCCGGCGCGGCTGGGCGAGCTGCTGCACTTCGTCGACGAGATCGGCGTGCCGGTGGCCGTGGAGGTGCGCAACGATGCCTTCTTCGCCAAGGGCGAGGAGGAGCGCCAGCTCAATCGCCTGCTGCATGAGCGCGGCATCGAGCGTATCTGCCTCGACCCCCGGGCGCTGTTCAGCTGTACCTCCCGCGAGGCCAGCGTGCTGCATGCCCAGTCCAAGAAGCCCCGGGTGCCACCGCGGCCGACCGCGTTCAGCCAGCACCCGCAGGTGCGCTTCATCGGTCACCCCGAACTCGAAGCCAACGAACCCTTCCTCCTGCAGTGGCTGGACAAGGTCGCCGCCTGGATCGAGGAAGGGCGCAGCCCCTATGTTTTCCTGCATACCGCCGACAACCGCCTGGCCGCGGCCCTGGCCCAGCGTTTCCATCGCGGCCTGATGGAGCGCCTGCCGGGGCTGCCGGCCCTGCATGAACCCGAGCGGGGACCGGAGGTCGAACAACTCGGCCTGCTGTGATTTCCTGCCGTCTGCCCTGGGAGTTCCACCATGGATGTGCAAACCCTGCGTGCCGAAGCCTTCAAGGCGCTACATGAGCGCCCCGGTACCTTCGTGATTCCCAACCCCTGGGATGCCGGTTCGGCGAAGATGCTCGCCAGCCTCGGCTTCGAGGCCCTGGCCACCAGCAGCGCCGGCCTGGCGTTTTCCCTTGGCCGGCCGGATGCCGAAGGTGCCATCAGCCGCGACGAGACCCTGGCCAATGCCGCGGCCATCGTCGATGCCACGGCCCTGCCGGTGGCTGCGGACCTGGAGAACGGCTTCAGCGATGACCCGGCCGGCTGCCATGAAACCATCCTGCAGGCGGCGCGGGCCGGTCTGGTGGGTGGCTCCATCGAGGACGCCACGGGGCGCAGCGAGGAGCCGATCTACAACTTCCATCGTGCCGTGGAGCGGGTCGAGGCCGCCGTGGCCGCTGCCCGCAGCCTGGACTTTCCCTTCATGCTCTGTGCCCGCGCGGAAAACCTGCTGAATGGGCGCAATGACCTGGACGACACCATTGCCCGCCTGCAGGCCTTCGCCGAGGCTGGCGCCGATGTGCTCTATGCCCCGGGTCTGCGCACGGCGGAGGATATCCAGCGGGTGGTCAAGGCGGTGGCGCCGAAGCCGGTCAACGTGTTGATGGGGCTGGCCGGGGTGAACCTGGGCTTCGCTGACCTGGAGGCGCTGGGGGTGAAGCGCATCAGCGTGGGGTCGTCCCTGGCCCGGGTCGCCTATGGCGCTTTCTTCGAGGCGGCCACGCGAATTCGCGGGGAAGGGCGCTTCGACCATGGGGACAAGGCGCTGTCGTTCGACCAGCTCAACACCCTGTTCCGGCGCTGAGCCTCCATGCGCTACGGCGGACTGGTGCTGTTGACGGTGCTGGCCGGCGTGGCGCTGTTCGGCTGGCGGCAGGGTTGGCGCCTGCCGGACCAATGGAATCCCTGGGCGCCGCTGGATGTGCGCCAGCCGCCCAACCTGCTGACCTCATGGAAGCTGGGTCGGCTGCGCGACGACCCACAGTTGTGCGCCGCTGCCCTGGCCACCTCCGACCTGCGCTACAGCCCACAGGCCGATACTCCCGCCAATACCAGGTGTCCTCTGACCAACGTGGTACGCGTACAGGGCGCGGCGGTGCGCCTGAGCAGCAGCTTTCTCGCCACCTGCCCGGTCGCCGTGGCCTTCGCCGTGTTCGAACGGCATGCGCTGCAACCCGCGGCGCAACAAGTCTTTGGTCAGCCCGTGGTGCAGGTCGATCATCTTGGCAGCTACGCCTGTCGCAACGTCTACAACCGAACCGACGGGCGCCTGAGCCAGCACGCCACGGCCAATGCGCTGGATATCGCCGGTTTTCGCCTGAAGGATGGCCAGAGGATCGAACTGCAAAGGGACTGGAGCGGGGACGGGGAGAAGGCACGCTTTCTCCGCCAGGTGCGCGATGGCGCCTGCGAGAGCTTCAATACGGTATTGGGGCCGGACTACAACGCTGCACACCATAACCACTTCCACCTGGACATGGGTCGCTGGCGGGTCTGTCGTTAGGCAGCGATACGCACGTTATTCAGTACCACCGGACGCGCCCACTGGATATCGAAGTCCAGGTCATGCTGCTGCTTGGCCAGGGTAATTTCGTCGAACGGCTCCGCTGCCGGATCCAGCAGCTTGCGTTCCAGTTCGGCGATCGGCAGGTGCAGCGGATAGGACGCTGGCGCCGGGCCCGGCTCGGGATGCGGATGCCCCTGGCTCATGACTACCGGGCGAACCCAGCTGTTGCTGATATCCAGCTGACGCTGTTGCTCGATCAGTTCGGCGGCGCTGAAGGGCGGGGCGGGCTTGTCCAGCAGGTCCAGCTCGAACTCGGCGATCGGCAGGAACAGCGGCTCCGGCGGTGCGATTTCGGTGTCCGTGACATTGCACAGACGCTGGCTCTGGATCTGCGCCAGGGTCTGGCTGCCGGTGATCGGCTCGCCGGTCTCGACATCCACTTCCTCAACCGGCAGCGGTTCGTGCACCACGCCTTCTTCCTGCTGCGCGGCCAGGGCGCGGGCGAAGAAGTCCCCCCACAGGTGGCTGACGCCGCCCAGGGCCTGGGTGTTGTGGCGGCTGTAGTCACCGACGGGTGACAGGTAGCCTGAGGGAAGTTGAAGAATCTCTGACATCGGAGTCGAAGAGCTCTGGCAAAATGGCGCGTACTTTGTGTATCGGCCACGGGCGCCGATCTTTAACTTTTTTTGCAGCAGGAAGGTGAGTGTGGAGCAGCAGGTCGAAGGCGGGATCCGGGTCGAGGCACTGACCGCCGACTATCAGGCGCGGGCCGAGGAGTGGGCGGCGCGGCTGGGCTTGCCGTTGCACGACGAGACGGCCGCGTTCGCGGTGCAGGTCGGCCCGGACGGCCTGCAGATCCAGCAGCTCGGCCCGCAGGCGCCGGGGCCGGTGCGGGTCGACTTCCTCGAAGGCGGTGCCGCCCATCGCCGCCTGTATGGCGGTGGCGCCGGGCAGATGATCGCCAAGGCGGTGGGCATCGCCCAGGGTGTGCGCCCGCGGGTGCTGGATGCCACGGCGGGGCTGGGCAAGGATGCGTTCGTGCTGGCCACGCTGGGCTGCGACATGCAGTTGATCGAGCGCCAGCCGCTGGTGGCGGCGTTGCTGGAGGATGGATTGGCGCGGGCGGCCGGGGATGACGAAGTGGGGCCGATCGTCGCGCGGATGCGGTTGCTGCACGGCAATTCCATCGAGACCATGCGCAACTGGCAGGGCGAGCCGCCGCAGGTGGTGTACCTCGACCCGATGTTCCCGCACCGGGACAAGAGTGCCCTGGTGAAGAAGGAAATGCGCGTGTTCCGCCCGCTGGTGGGGGATGACCTGGATGCGCCGGCGCTGCTGGAGGCCGCGCTGGCCCTGGCGACGCATCGGGTGGTGGTCAAGCGCCCGCGCAAGGCGCCGATCATCGAGGGGGCGAAGCCGAGTCATAGCCTGGAGGGGAAATCCAGTCGGTACGACATCTATCCCAAGAAGGCCCTGAAGCCTTGATCCAAAGCGCGACGCAGAACCCTGTGGGAGCGGGTCCCTGCTAAGTCAATGGGTTATGTGTCGCTCAATCAGCACGGTACGCCCGCAGGAACAACTCCACCACCTCCCGCACATGCACCTCGGCGGCCTCCGTCGTCAACGGCTCCCCGCACCCCAGCAACAGCCGGAAATTCGCCCCGCCCTTGAGCAGGCAGAAAAAGTGCTCTGCCGCCGTAGACGGATTTGCAATCCGCAGCATGCCGCGCTCGCTGGCCAGGCGCAGCATTGCCTCCGTCTCGCCGAGGATCCGCTGCGGCCCCGCCTCGTAGAAAATCTGCCCTAACTGCGGATCCTGCGGACCCTGGGTGATGATCAGGCGGTGCAGCTTGATCGAGTGATCGCTGTTGATCAGCACCTGGAAACCCCGGCCGATATTCATCAGCACCTGCTCCAGCGGCATGCCTTCGGGCAGTTCGAAGATCAGCCCTGGCAACTGCGCCTGGCAGGTGGCGAGGATGGCCTCGGTGAACAGGTTTTCCTTGTCGTTGAAGTGACTGTAGACCGTCAGTTTCGATACACCTGCCGCTGTTGCGACCGCATCCATGCTGGTGTTGGCATAGCCATTGGTGAGAAACAGCTCCTTGGCGGCTTCGAGAATGGCGTGGCGCTTGGCCAGGTCCTTGGGCCGTCCTGGGCCGCTGGATACGGTGGGATCTTGGGGCATGGGGCACTTTTGCAGGTTTTGAAGCGGTAGATAGTACAACGTTACCGGGTGGACGCCATCGCGGGCGTTGCCCGCGATGGTCTCCGACCGCTATCCCTCCTTGCTGCGATATTCCGTGGTGGTCATCCCCGCGTACCCCCAGTTATCGGTGTCCACCTCCTCGATCACGATATGGGTCAGGTCCGGCCGCTTGCCGAGGACCCGTTCCAGGGTCTCGGTGAATTCCCGGATGACCTGGGCTTTCTGTTCCCGGGTCACTCCGTCGCGGGTGATGCGAAGGCTTACGAAAGGCATGTCGTGCGCTCCTGTGTGATGGGTTGTCCGGTTACCACTTGCCTGCGCTCATGCCGCCATCCACCGGCAGGACCGCGCCGGTGGTGAAGTCGGCACCCGCCAGGTACAGCACCGCGTCAACGATGTCTTCGATGCGCCCGATCCGGCCGCTGGGTTGCAGGCCAGCGAGGAAGCCGTGGATCGCCGGGTCGTGCATCGGCGTCTCGATGATGCCGGGCGCTACCGCGTTGACCTGGATATTGTGCGGCGACAGCTCCAGGGCCAGGGCACGGGTCATCTGGTTGAGACCGCCCTTGATCAGCACCGGCAGCGCCGCCGGCACCGCCTGGTTGGCCTGCAATGCCACGGCCGCGGTGATGTTGATGATCTTGCCCTGCTGGCGCTCGATCATGTGCCGCGCCGCGACCTGCGAAGCGTAGACCACGCCCTTGAGGTTGGTTTCCAGCAGGCTCTCCAGCTCCGCTGGGGTGTAGTCGGTGAAGGGCTTGGGCAGGAAGAAGCCGGCGTTGTTGACCAGCACGTCGACCGCGCCAAAGGTCTCGATCGCTGCCTTGAACAGCTGTTCCGCGGTCTCCGGCCGGGCGATGTCACCGGCGACACCGATGTAGTTCGCCGGGTTGCCCAGCGCCAGCTTGCTCTCCCACAGCCGCTCCTCGCTGCGGGCATTGCCCACGACGTTGTAGCCACGCGCCAGGAAAGCCCGGGCCAGGCCCAGGCCGATACCGCTGGAAGTGCCAGTGATCACGACGGTCTGCTTGCTCATGATGTTTCTCCGCAAAGGTTTCGAAAGGGTGATCAGCGCGCTGTTGGCAGCCACTATATTTTTGCGGTGGAAAGGGATAAACAGACCTTCGAGCACTTCAGTTGATACACGGTGTAATCAATGGCGAAACGACAATTCGACGATGTGCTGCTGGGCAGCATCGAGCTGTTCTGCCTGGCGGCGGAGGAAGGCAGCTTCACGGCGGCGGCGCTGTCCGCGGGGGTGACGCCGGCGGCGGTGAGCCGTTCGGTGGCGCGTCTGGAAGAACGTCTTGGTGTGCGCCTGTTCGTCCGCACCACCCGCAACATCCGTCTGACCGAAGGCGGGCGCAGTTACTACGAGCAATGCCGGCAGGCCCTGACTCAACTGGTCGAGGCCGAGCGCGGCGTGATGGGGCAGCAACTGCAGCCGACAGGCACCCTGCGCATCAGCCTGCCCACCACCTACGGTCATCACCGCATCCTGCCGCTGCTGGCGGAGTTTCGTGGGCGCTATCCGAAGGTCAGCGTCGATATCCACTTGAGCAATCGCAATATCGATTTCGTCGGTGAAGGCTATGACGCGGCCATCCGCGTGCGTGCGCAGCCGGACTCGACGCTGATCGCGCGGCTGCTGGAAGACGCCGCGCTGGTGGTGATCGCAACGCCCGAATACCTGGCCCGGGTTGGCGAGCCGCTGTCGCTGGCGGAGCTGGAGCGGCACGAATGCATCCAGTTCGAACTGCCCAGCAGCGGGCGGCGTATCAGTTGGCTGTTCCATGAAGACGGCGAGCCGCGGGAGATTCTCGGCGAGGGTGGCTATGTCTGCTCCGACGATGTGCTCGGCGGCGTGACCCTGGCCAAGAGCGGCGCGGGGTTGTTCCAGACCTATCGCTTCATCGTCGAGCGCGAGCTGGCCGACGGGACGCTGGTGGAGGTGCTGAAGGACTTCGGCGGGCGCTCGCGGCCGTTCAGCCTGCTGTATCCGCATGGCCGGCATGTGCCGCTGCGGTTGCGGGCGTTCATTGATTTCCTGATGGAGAAGAAGGGCGCCTGGGAGAGCGCTTGAGCCCGCTCCCACAGGTTTCCGCCAAGTCAGTGGGACTTGGCTTCACCCAGCTTGCTGACCAACGCCTTGCCCAGTTCATGGTCGGAAAACGGGTTTTGCCCGGTGATCAGTTCCCGATCCACCACCACGTTCGGACTCCAGGCCTGGGCATAGCTCATGTTGCCACCTGCGCCCTCCATCGCCCTGGCCGGGTAGAACAGGATGCGATCGCCATTCAATGAGCTTTCGAATACCTGCTCTTCGGCGTCGGCGAAGATGGTCATGCGATAGCCCTGGTAGATCCAGTCCTTGGCGGCCGGCTTTTCGCCCCGCGCCAGCGCTGCCTGGTAGGCCGCCGGATCGGCCTGGGCCGAAAGCAGGGAAATCGGGCCGTGGCAGATCGCCGCGGTCGGCTTGCCGGCCTGGTGGAAGTGTCGCAGCAGGGCGCCGACCTCCGGGTTGTTGGCAAGGTCGATCAGCGGTGCGTGACCGCCGGGGATCAGCAAGCCAGCGTAGTGATCCAGGTCGCCGGCGAGCACTTCCTCGAGCGACAGGGTGTCGTCGATGCCCGGCAGGCTCGCCACCAGTTTCTGGATGCGCTTCATCTCCGTGGCGTCACCCGCGAAGTACTGCGGGTCCACCGAGCGCTCGTCGACGCTCGGCGCATTGCCCTTCGGCGTCACCAGCACCAGCTTGTAGCCGGCCTTGAGCAGATGGTCGGCGGGTACGCCGAATTCGTTGAGGTAGTAACCGGTGGCGTATTGCTTGCCATCGTTCAGCGGCAGGCGGTTTTCGCTGGACAGCAGTACCAGCACTTCGCCCTTGGGCGCGGCGGTGGCGGACGCGGAAAGCAGGGCGCCGGCGACTGCCATGGCCAGTCGGGTGGTCTTGGTCATGAGAAAGGTCCTGAAATCAGTTGAGCGGGGCAAGGTCCAGCGCACGGGCGAGGCGAACCTCGGTGGGCGCGGCCAGCCAGGCGGCGGTGGTGCTCCGGTAGTGCTGGTAGTGGGCACTCTGGCGATGGGCGTCCACGGCGGCGGCGTCGACATAGAGTTCGAACAGGTCGAATGCCAGGGCCTCGCCTTGGCGGATAAACAGGTCGTAGCGCAGGTTGCCCGGTTCGGCGCGGGACTGCCGGACCATCGTCCGCAGGGCTTGCTCCACCTGGTCACGGTGTTCGGCTTGGGGGTAGATGCTGGCGAAGATGCTGATGCTCATGAGAGGGCTCCCGAGGGTCGATGGACGTCATCTTCCGACAGTCACTATGATTCGGGAATTCGAAAGCCTTTATCACAGTCTTCCAAAAAATGAATATCGCCAGGAAAGATCTCAACCTGCTGCTGGTCTTCCATGTGCTGTACCAGGAGCGCAATGCCTCGGTCGCCGCCGAGCGCATGTCCCTCAGCCAACCCGCGCTGAGCCACAAGCTGAACAAGCTGCGCCATCAGTTTGGCGACCCGCTGTTCGTTCGCGCACCTCGCGGGCTGACGCCGACGCCCCGGGCCCATGAACTGGCGCCGCGGGTGCAGCAACTGGTGGGAGACCTGGAAGCCTTCTACGACTTGTGCGACGGCCAGGACTTCCTCGACCGTGCCGAGCGCCTGCACCTCTACAGCACCGACTACATGGAGCAGATCCTGCTGCCGCGACTCTTGCCGGTGCTGCGCAGGGAGGCGCCGAACCTGGTGCTGATCACCCACAACACTCGCGGCGCGCTGCCCCGGGAAGAGCTGGAAAAGGGCACCTGCGACCTGGCCATCGCCGGTTTCTACACCGACCTGCCGGAGACGTTTCACCAGCAGCGGTTGCTCGGCGAGGATTTCGTCGTGCTTGCCTCCGGGGACAATCCTCGCCTGGCCAAGGGGCTGGATCTGCAGGCGTTCATCGACTGCGAACACCTGATCACCACGCTGACCGGTGATCTCGATGGCCTGGTGGACCGGGCATTGAAGGCGAGGGGGCTGGAGCGTCGGGTGGTGGCGGGGCTCTCCAGCTTCATCGCACCCACCCGGCTGGTGCGGGGTACCGATCTGCTGCTGACCTGCCTGCGCTCGTTGGCCGAGGAAGCGGTGGCACGGGATCCTGACCTGAGTCTGCACCCGTTGCCACTGGAGCTGCCGCAGGTGGAAGTGATGCAGATCTGGCATGCGCGGACCCACGGGGACCGCTTGCGGAGCTGGTTCCGGCAGCGGGTGTTCGAGTCGTTGCAGGGGTAGTTCTTCAAACGAAACACCCTGCCGGAGCAGGGTGTCAGATCAGATGCGCCACGTGGCAGCCTTGTAGACTTCGTCATCGCGTCGAGCACCGACGCAGAGAACCATCGGTGCCTGCCTACTTGAAGCGAGCCTCCATATCCTCGAGGCTCACCGTTTTTTCTTCGTCCAGTGTGGAAAGCCGGTCGATGGCCTTGCGCTCGGCGCGCAGGTCGTCGAGTTCATCCTGGAGTGCCTGGAATGCTGCGACGCCCATCAATACGGCCGCTGGCTCGTTGTCCTTGAAAATCACCAGATGGGAGACCTTCCCACTGGTAACTTCCTTCAATTTCGCACTGAAGCCGCGAACCATCGCGGTAGCAGACACCGCCTGCTCGGCACGGTCAAGAAGTGCACTCATGGCTTTTGCCTCAATTTGTTTGCTCGGGCTGTCACCACGGGCAGGTGACGCATGGGGTGCAGTATATGCAATATAATGCGTAAAACAATACATCTATGAATCGCCAGATCTCTCTTCGAGAGCCTGTGGCGAAGTGCCAATCGCCACCTTTCGCAACGCAACACGCTGATTTAATATACCCGCCAGTCTAAAAATTCGAAGCACCCTCGCGAAAGGTCATTTCCCATGTTGCGCCATGCCTTGCCCATCGCTCTGCCCGCCGTCCTGGTCGCGCTGTTGTCCGCTTGCGGACAGGAAAGCGTCCCGCCCACCGTCATCCGCCCCGCCATGGTCGTACAGCCGCAGCCCGCGTCGGCAGCGGTGGACAGCTACCCTGGCGAGGTGCGCGCGCGTTTCGAGCCGGAGCTGGCGTTTCGCATTGGCGGCAAGGTGAGCAAGCGCCTGGTGGAAGAGGGGCAGCGGGTCAAGGCTGACCAGCCGCTGGCCGAACTGGACCCGCAGGACGTGCGCCTGCAACTGGAAGCCACCCGCGCCCAGGTCGCCGCCGCCGAGGCCAACCTGAGCCTGGTGCAGGCCGAGCGCGATCGCTACAAGAAGCTGCTGGACCGGCAGATGGTCAGCCGCTCCCAGTACGACAACGCGGAAAACCTCTATCGCGCCGGCCAGGCGCGCCTCAAGCAGATGCGCGCCGAGTTCGACGTGGCCGGCAACCAGGCTGGTTATTCGGTATTGCGCGCCTCCCAGGATGGCGTGGTGTCCAAGCGCCAGGTGGAAGTGGGCCAGGTGGTGGCCGCCGGGCAGACGGTGTTCACCCTCGCCGCCGATGGCGAGCGCGAGGTGCTGATCAGCCTGCCGGAGCAGAATTTCGGCCGCTTCGCCGTGGGCCAGGCGGTTGCCGTGGAGCTCTGGTCGCAACCGGGCCAGCGCTTCGACGGGCGCATCCGTGAGCTGTCGCCCGCCGCCGATCCGCGCTCGCGGACCTTCGCCGCGCGCATCGCCTTCAACACCGGCAAGGTCCCGGCCGAGCTGGGCCAGAGCGCCCGGGTGTTCATCCAGCACGCCGAGCAGATCCCCCTGGCGGTGCCGCTGTCGGCCCTCAGCGCGGAGAACGGCCAGACCTACGTCTGGCGCGTCGATGCCAACAACACCCTGCAGCGCGTCCCGGTACGGGTCGGTGCCTACGGCCAGGACAGCGTGCCCGTGCTCGAAGGCCTCAGCGCTTCCGACTGGGTGGTCGCCGCCGGCGGCCACGTGCTGCACGAAGGACAACAGGTACGGCCGGTGGACCGGTCCAATCGCACGGTGAATCTGGCGGCCAAGGAGTAAGTCCCCATGGGTTTCAACCTTTCCGCCTGGGCCCTGCGCAACCGGTCGATCGTGCTGTTCCTGATGCTCCTGCTGGCAATTGTCGGGGCCTTGTCCTACACCAAGCTCGGACAGAGCGAGGACCCGCCCTTCACCTTCAAGGCCATGGTCATCCGCACTTTGTGGCCCGGCGCCAGTGCCGAGGAAGTGTCGCGCCAGGTCACCGAGCGCATCGAGAAGAAGCTGATGGAGACCGGCGAGTACGAGAAGATCGTCTCGTTCTCCCGTCCCGGTGAGTCCCAGGTCACCTTCATGGCCCGCGACTCCATGCACTCGGCGGACATCCCCGAGCTGTGGTACCAGATCCGCAAGAAGACCGCGGACATCCGCCACACCCTGCCGCCGGGCATCCAGGGGCCGTTCTTCAACGACGAGTTCGGCACCACCTTCGGCAATATCTACGCGCTGACCGGCCAGGGCTTCGACTACGCCGTGCTCAAGGACTACGCCGACCGCGTGCAGATCCAGCTGCAGCGGGTCAAGGACGTGGGCAAGGTCGAGCTGCTGGGCCTGCAGGACGAGAAGATCTGGATCGAGCTGTCCAACACCAAGCTGTCCACCCTCGGCCTGCCGCTGGAAGCGGTGCAGAAGGCCCTTGAGGAACAGAACGCGGTCAGCACCGCGGGCTTCTTCGAGACCCCCACCGAGCGCCTGCAACTGCGGGTCACCGGGCGTTTCGACAGTGTCGAGCAGATCGAGCAGTTCCCCATCCGCGTCGGCGAGCGCACCTTCCGCATCGGCGACGTGGCCCAGGTCCATCGCGGCTTCAACGATCCGCCCGCGCCACGCATGCGTTTCATGGGCGACGACGCCATTGGCCTCGCGGTGTCGATGAAGGCCGGAGGCGACATCCTGGTCCTCGGCAAGGCCCTGGAAGCCGAGTTCGCCCGCATCGCCGACAACCTGCCGGCGGGCATGGAACTGCGCAAGGTCTCTGACCAGCCGGCGGCGGTGAAGACCGGTGTCGGCGAGTTCGTCCGGGTGCTGGTGGAGGCGCTGGCGATCGTGTTGCTGGTGAGTTTCTTCTCCCTCGGCATGCGCACCGGCCTGGTGGTGGCCCTGGCCATTCCGTTGGTGCTGGCGATGACCTTCGCCACCATGTACTACCTGGGCATCGGCCTGCACAAGATCTCCCTCGGCGCGCTGGTGCTGGCGCTGGGGCTGCTGGTGGACGACGCGATCATTGCCGTGGAGATGATGGCGATAAAGATGGAACAGGGTTTCGACCGCCTCAAGGCGGCCAGCTACGCCTGGACCAGCACCGCGTTCCCGATGCTTACCGGCACCCTGATCACCGCGGCGGGCTTCCTGCCCATCGCCACCGCGCAGTCCGGCACTGGCGAGTACACCCGCTCGATCTTCCAGGTGGTGACCATCGCCCTGCTGGCCTCCTGGGTCGCGGCGGTGGTGTTCGTGCCGTACCTGGGCGAGCGCCTGCTGCCGGACCTGGCCAAGCTGCACGCGAAGAAGCACGGCACCACCGATGACGGCGAGACCGACCCCTACGGCACGCCGTTCTACCAGCGCGTGCGCCGGGTGGTGGGCTGGTGCGTGCAGCGGCGCAAGACGGTGATCGTGGCCACCGTGGCCCTGTTCGTCGCCAGCGTGATGAGCTTCCGCTTCGTCGAGCAACAGTTCTTCCCGGCCTCCGGGCGCCTGGAACTGATGGTCGACCTCAAGCTGGCCGAAGGCGCATCCCTGAGCAACACCGCGGAACAGGTCAAGCGCCTGGAAGAGATGCTCAAGCAGAAGGAGGGCATCGACAACTATGTGGCCTATGTCGGCACCGGCTCGCCGCGCTTCTACCTGCCGCTGGACCAGCAACTGCCGGCGGCCAGCTTCGCCCAGTTCGTGGTGCTGGCCAAGACCATCGAGGACCGCGAGGCCCTGCGCACCTGGCTGATCGATACCCTGAACGAGCAGTTCCCCGACCTGCGCTCGCGGGTCACCCGCCTGGAAAACGGCCCGCCCGTGGGCTATCCGGTGCAGTTCCGCGTTACCGGCGAGCACATCGAGGAAGTCCGTGCCCTGGCGCGCAAGGTGGCGGCCAAGGTGCGCGAGAACCCCCATGTAGCCAACGTCCACCTGGACTGGGAAGAGCCGAGCAAGGTGGTCTACCTGAATATCGACCAGGACCGTGCCCGCGCCCTCGGCGTCAGCACTGCCGCGCTGTCGAGCTTCCTGCAAAGCTCGCTGACCGGCAGCAGCGTCAGCCAGTACCGCGAGGACAACGAGCTGATCGAGATCCTCCTGCGCGGCACGGCCCGTGAGCGTACCGAGCTGGACCACCTGGCCAGCCTCTCGGTGCCCACCGACAACGGTCGCAGCATCGCCCTGTCGCAGGTGGCGACCCTGGAGTACGGTTTCGAGGAAGGCATCATCTGGCACCGCAACCGCCTGCCCAACGTCACCGTGCGTGCGGATATCTACGGCAAGGACCAGCCGGCGACACTGGTCAAGCAGATCCTGCCGACCCTGGACCCGGTGCGCGCGGAGTTGCCGGACGGCTACCTGCTGGAAGTCGGCGGTACGGTGGAGGATTCGACCCGCGGGCAGAACTCGGTGAACGCCGGCGTGCCGCTGTTCATCGTGGTGGTGCTGACCCTGCTGATGCTGCAATTGCGCAGCTTCTCGCGCATGGCCATGGTGTTCCTCACCGCGCCGCTGGGGCTGATCGGGGTGGTGCTGTTCCTGATGGTGTTCCGTCAGCCGTTCGGCTTCGTCGCCATGCTCGGGACCATCGCCCTGTCGGGGATGATCATGCGCAACTCGGTGATCCTGGTGGACCAGATCGAGCAGGACATCGCGGCAGGCCTGGGCCGCTGGCAGGCGATCATCGAGGCGACGGTGCGGCGCTTCCGGCCCATCGTGCTGACCGCGCTGGCGGCGGTGCTGGCGATGATCCCGTTGTCGCGCAGTGTGTTCTTCGGGCCAATGGCGGTGGCCATCATGGGCGGGTTGATCGTGGCGACGGCCTTGACCTTGCTGTTCCTGCCGGCGTTGTACGCGGCGTGGTTCAGGGTCAGGAAAGAGGAATAGGCGGGGGGAGGGCTTCAAGCTTCAAGCTGCAAGAAAAAGCGTGGTGCTCTGACTTGCAGCTCAAGGTTTGAGGTCTTCAAAGATGCTCAAAGCGCCATGCTTTTCCTTATGGCTTGCAGCTTGAAGCTTGTAGCTCAAAGAAAGGTCAGAGCGCGCCGAACACCTTCTTGGCCAGGCTGGTTGCCGCCGCCGCCGGGTTCTCGCGGATGCTGGCTTCCTGCTTGCCGATCATCTCGAACAGGCCATTGAGCGCCTGCTCGGTCACGTAGCCTTCGAGATTCGAGCTTTTCGCATCGACCAGGCCAAAGGTCGCGGCCTGGCCGGCGAACTGGTTGTACTTCTGGGCCAGGCCGACCTTGTCGGTGGCGTTCTTGACGATGGGCAGGAATTTCTCGCGGATCTGCTCGCGGCTGGTCTTGCTCAGGTACTGGGTCGCGGAATCATTGCCGCCAGCGAGAATGCCCTTGGCGTCATCCACGGTCATTTTCTTCACCGCGTCCAGCAGCAGGGCCTGGGCTTGTGGCACGGCGGCTTCGGCGGCCTTGTTCATGCTGGTTTCCAGTTCTTCGACCTGTTCGCCCATGCCGAACTGCTTCATCTTCTTCGCCGCCTTGCCGAGCTTGCCCGGCAGCTCGATGCGCACATCCGGGTTGTTGCTGAAGCCGCCCGGCGTACCCAGTTGCTTGACGGCAATCTGCGCGCCCTGGCTGAGGGCATCCTTCAGGCCGCCGGAGGCGTCTTTCTGCGACAGGTCGCCGAGCGACAGGGCCATGGCGCTGGCGGAGAGCAGCAGGCCGGCGCACAGGCCGGTCAGGGTAAGGGTACGACGGAGCATGGTGGTTTCCTTGATCTGCAAACGGGGGAACGGGAAATCAGCGCACTGGATCAACCTTGATCTTCAGTGGCTGCGGGTCGCTGCCGTCGAGCATGACGCTGTGCTGCTGGGTGTTGATAAACAGCAACTTGCCATCTTCTTCGATCCGGGCGCTGACGGCGTAGCGATGACCGGGTTTTACCTGGGCAGGATCGTAGCTCAGATGGAAGGGCAGTGGCACCTGGCCCTGGATCGGACCGCTCTGTCGCGCCAGGGTAACGGCGGGGGCATCGGCCAGGGAAATGTCCTGCAGGGCGACGCTGAGGGTCGCGGTCGGTGGCAGGGCGCTGCGTTGCAGGTAGAAGACTTCGCCGTCGAGGGTGGCCTTTGACGAAGGTGCCTGGCTGGAACAGGCGGCCAGCAGCGAGGCGCAGCAAAGCATCAGGAATTTTTTCATGGAGTCTCCGTGACTGAGCGTCGGCGACGGGCCGACATTTCAGGACTGTAGCGGAATATTCGGTAGCCGACGTCCCGGCCTGCTGTAGGGAAATTCATCAGAAGCAGGCCGGGAATGCGGTCAGGCAGGGTGCTCGCTGCTGCCGTGTTCGTCGCGGTGCAGGGCCACCTGGCGGATCGACAGGCGCACTTCGGCCGACAGCACGCGCTTGGCCGCGCCCTCGGCCAGTTCGCCGAGCTTGTCGTGGAAGCCCAGCTTGCCGGCTTCGTCCGGGCGCAGCACGCCTTGCTCCATCAGGGTCTGGATGAAGTGGCGGAACAGGCTCTTGTCGAAGAATTCCGGGGCGTTCAGGCCGTGCAGGATCGACAGGCGCTGGGCCATGACCACGCACAGGTCTTCCAGCTCTTCGGCGCTGAGGCTGCGCTGGCCGCTGTTGAGCAGAAGCGAGGTAGCCATGTAGAAGCGCTGCAGGGTCTGGGTGATGGCCCGGGCCAGCAGGGTGAGCAGGACGAACTGCCGCGAACTCGGTGCCGGGCGCAGGTACACGCCGTTTTCCCTGCGCAGCAGGCCTTGCTCGACGAAGGCCTCCAGCCATTGGTCGATCACTGCATCCAGCTCGTCCAGCTCCCAGCGGATGAACAGCTCCGATTGCAGGTAGGGGTACAGCGCCCGGGCGTACTGCAGGATCAGCTCGCGGCTCATCCGCGAACTGCTCTGGAAGAAGCTTGCCAGCAGGGCCGGCAGGGCGAAGATGTGCAGCACGTTGTTGCGGTAGTAGGTCATCAGGACGGCGTTCTGCTCGTCCAGATAGAGGATGCGACCGAGGGCGTCGCGTTGCTCGGCCAGCAGGTCCATGCCACGCACGTGGTCGATCAGGGCCGCGCCATCGCCTTCCGGCAAGGTGGTGTGGGGCGAGTAGGGCACCTGGCGCAGCAGGGCCAGGTAGAGGTCGAGGACCCGGGTCAGGGCTCGCTCGTCCAGGGCCAGGCGGCTGGTGGAGAGCAGGGCCAGGGCCACCAGGTTGACCGGGTTGATCGCCGCCGCTTCGTTGAGGTGGCGAGCGACTTTCTCACCCAGGCGCGAGGTGGTTTCGTTCAGCCAGGCCGGACGGAACTGCGGCGCCAGCTGTTGCTCGCGCCAGCCGGGTTGTTGCTGGTCGAGGAACTGGTTGAGGCGGATCGGCTCGCCGAAGTTCACCGAGACCTGGCCGAAGCGCTGCTTGAGCGCGCCCAGCACCTTGAAGATGTCGAAGATCGACTCCTTCTTCTTGCTCGCCCCGCGCAGCTCGCCGAGGTAGGTGCGGCCTTCCAGCACCCGCTCGTAGCCGATGTACACCGGGACGAAGACGATCGGCGTGCGCGACGAACGCAGGAAGCTGCGCAGGGTGATGGCCAGCATGCCGGTCTTGGGTTGCAGCATGCGCCCGGTGCGCGAGCGCCCGCCCTCGACGAAGTACTCCACCGGGAAACCCTTGGTGAACAGGGTGTGCAGGTACTCGTTGAACACCGCGGTGTAGAGCGGGTTGCCCTTGAACGTGCGGCGCATGAAGAAGGCCCCGCCACGACGCAGCAGGCCGCCGATCACCGGCATGTTGAGGTTGATCCCGGCGGCGATGTGCGGCGGGGTCAGGCCGTTGCGGAACAGCAGGTAGGAGAGCAGCAGGTAGTCGATATGGCTGCGGTGGCACGGCACGTAGATCACTTCGTGACCGGGGGCGATGCCCTGCACCTGCTCGATGTGGTTGACCTTGATGCCGTCGTAGATCTTGTTCCAGAACCAGCTCAGCACCACTTCGAGGAAGCGGATGGCGGTGTAGGTGTAGTCCGAGGCGATCTCGTTGCCGTATTTCAGCGCGGTGGCCTCGGCCTTGGCCAGCGGGATCTTCTCGCGCTCGGCTTCGTCGTGGATTGCCTGGCGTACCAGCGGGTCGTGCATCAGGCCCTTGACCAGGTTGCGCCGGTGGGAGATGTCCGGGCCGATCACCGCCGACTTGAGGTTGCGGAAATGCACGCGGAGCAGGCGCTGGGCCATGCGCACGGTGCGCTCGTGGCCCTTGTTGTGCTCCACCAGCTCGCGCAGGTGGATAGGCGCGGAGAACTGCACCCGGGTCTTGCGGCCAAGGATGAGGATGGTCAGCAAGCGGCGCAGGCGCCCGGTCACTGCCCAGCTGTCGGCGAACAGCAGTTTCCAGGGGCTCGATTCACTGGCCGGCGACTGGCCCCAGAACACGCTGACCGGAATGATCTGCGCGTCCTGCTCCGGCTGCTGGCTCACCGCGCTGACCAGGCGGCCCAGGGTGGGCGGCGCGCCGCGCTTGTACTGGCGGCCGAGCCAGTCGGGCTCCGGGGTCAGGTAGAAGAATGCCGCCGGCTCCATGAGGTCGCCCACGGCCACGGGCAATACCGGACGGGGCAGCCCCGCTTTGGTGCATTCGCGGTCGAGCACGGCCAGGTCGGTCAGCGACGGCGACTGGATCGCGTAGAACACCGGACGGCTGCGGTCCAGGTTGAGGGTGAAGGAAGACTGGTTGATGGTCTCGGAGCGAACCCACAGGTACAACAGTCGGCGCAAGGCGCCGAAGATCAGGCGGCGCAGGGGGGAACGGGTCATACGGTGTGTGCTCTGGAAAATGGGACGCAAGTACAGACAACGGGCAAGTGTGCCGTATCCGCGCAAGTTCAGCAAAAACCGGCCTGGTCATGAAATTTAATTTATGTCTGTCTTATACTCGGTCCGCCCCTTGCAGGGTTTTTCAGCAAGCGGCGTAGGCAGGAGCGAAAATCTCCCGCAGACAAGGCGAGTCCAAAATAAAAATCCGGAGTGTTACAGATGTCGTCTCGTGAGACTGGAAGTGTGAAATGGTTCAATGACGCCAAGGGCTATGGCTTCATTCAACGTGAAGGCGGGGCGGACGTTTTCGTTCACTACCGTGCGATTCGTGGCGAGGGTCACCGCACCCTGCTCGAAGGGCAACAGGTTGAATACAGCCTGACCCAGGGCCAGAAAGGCCTGCAGGCCGAGGATGTAGTGGGACTTTAAGCGGTCAGCTACAAGCCACAAGCTGCAAGCTGATCGTGCCCGTCTTGCAGCTTGCAGCTTGAAAGCACCAGCGGTTCAGCTGGTGCGCCAGGTGATTTCCTCTTCGCCGTCGGCGCTGATGCGGATCCAGCGGTCGGCGTCTTCTTCCCCTTCTTCCTCGACCCAGCTACCCGGTGCGCAACGTACTTCGACGTTGAGCGCGGCATGGGCGGCGCGGGCACAGGCGATGTCGTCTTCCCACGGGGTCTTGTCACTTTCCAGGTAGAGACTGTTCCATTTTCCTACGGCCTTGGGCAGCCAGGTAACAGGAATGTCACCGGCGGTACATTTGAAGGTCTGGCCTTTCTGCTTCCACTCGCTGCAAGGACCGAGGGCGGCCTCCAGCCAGGCGGCGATCTGCTTGTGGTCGACCTCGGCGTCCTTCAGGTAGATCTCGATATCGGGTTGGCGCATGGGAGTTCTCCGGGCCGCTCAGGGCTGCAGGACAAAATAGTCGTAACGCATCGACACCGTCACTTCGAACGGCGCCGCCTGGTCGATCACCGCGGCGCGGCGCTCGGCGCTGGCGCGCCAGCCGTGGGGCGTCATCGCCAGCAGGTTGGCGCGGTCGGCAGGGGCCGTCAGGGTCAGGCGGAATTCGAGGATTTCGCTGTGGGCGTGGGCCATGTCCGCCGGGACCAGGGCCAGGTGCTTGTCGTCGCTGTAGTCGCGGACCTCGTCGTAGAGCTTCTCGCGCAGCTCCATCAGGTGACCGCTGGTGGGACCGACGCGCATCAGGCCGCCGCCGGGGCTGAGCAGGCGACGGGCCTCCTGCCAGTCCAGCGGGCTGAACACGCTGGCGATGAACTGGCAACTGGCGTCGGCCAGCGGCACGCGGGCCATGCTCGCCACCAGCCAGGTCAGTTGCGGGCTGCGCTTGCAGGCGCGCTTTACCGCCTCGCGGGAGATGTCCAGGGCATAGCCGTCGGCATCCGGCAGGGCGTCGGCGAGCTGCGCGGTGTAGTAGCCCTCGCCGCAACCGATGTCCACCCAGCGTGCCGGCGCGCGCTCGGCGGCCAGGGCGGCCAGGCGCGCGGCCACCGGGGCGTAGTGGCCGGCGTTGAGGAAGTCACGGCGGGCTTCGACCATGGCCTGGTTGTCGCCAGGGTCGCGGCTGTTCTTGTGCTGCACCGGCAACAGGTTCAGGTAGCCCTGGCGGGCACGGTCGAAACGGTGGTTGGCGGGGCAGCCGACACCGTTGTCGAGGGCGCGCAGGGGTTCCCGGCAGATGGGGCAGGTGAGCATCAGGCGAGCAACCGGGTCAGGGTCTGGTAGTAGATCTCGGTCAGCACGTCGAGGTCGCTGGCCAGGATGCGCTCGTTGACCTGGTGGATGGTGGCGTTGACCGGGCCCAGCTCGACCACCTGGGTACCCAGGGTGGCGATGAAGCGGCCATCGGAGGTGCCGCCGCTGGTGGAGGCGCGGGTTTCGCGACCGGTCACCGCCTTGATGCTGGCGGAGACGGCGTCCAGCAGGTCGCCCGGCTCGGTGAGGAACGGCAGGCCGGACAGCGCCCACTCCACGTCCCAGTCCAGCTGGTGCTTGTCGAGGATCGCCGCGACGCGCTGCTGCAGGCCTTCGACGGTGGACTCGGTGGAGAAGCGGAAGTTGAACAGCGCGGTCAGCTCGCCGGGAACCACGTTGGTGGCGCCGGTACCGGAGTTCAGGTTGGAGATCTGGAAGCTGGTGGGCGGGAAGAATGCGTTGCCTTCGTCCCAGTGTTCGGCGGCGAGTTCCGCCAGGGCCGGGGCGGCCAGGTGGATCGGGTTCTTCGCCAGGTGCGGGTAGGCCACGTGGCCCTGCTTGCCGCGTACGGTCAGCTTGGCGCCGAGGGAGCCGCGGCGGCCGTTCTTGACCACGTCACCCACCAGGGTGGTGCTCGACGGCTCGCCGACGATGCACCAGTCCAGGCGCTCGCCGCGCTCGCGCAGGCGCTCGACCACGGCCTTGGTGCCGTGGTGTGCCGGGCCTTCCTCGTCGCTGGTGATCAGGTAGGCGATCTTGCCGCGGTGGTTCGGGTAGTCGGCGACGAAGCGCTCGGTGGCGACGATCATCGACGCCAGGCTGCCCTTCATGTCGGCGGCGCCGCGGCCGCAGAGCATGCCGTCGGCATCGATCAGCGCCTCGAACGGATCGTTCTGCCACGCCTGCACGGGGCCTGTTGGGACCACGTCGGTGTGGCCGGCGAAGCACAGTACCGGACCGTCCTGGGTGCCGTGGGTGGCCCAGAAGTTGTCGACGTCCTCGAAGCGCATCGGTTCGAGCATGAAGCCGGCATCGCCCAGGCGTTGCATCATCTGTTTCTGGCAATCGAAGTCGAGGGGGGTTACCGACGGACGGCGGATCAGGTCGCAGGCCAGTTCGAGGGTAGGCGAGAGTTCGGCGGGGGCCGTCATGAAGGACTCCGGGAGCAAGGCGGGGGTACGGTTTTGGGGCGTTATCTTATAGCAAAAGCACGGCGGCAGGACGCCGGATCGCTGCTGTTTGTCTGGGAAGGGAAGGTAATGGCCGGGACTGCACTGCACCTGTGGGAGCTGGCTTGCCAGCTCCCACAGGTGCTTGAGTCAGGCGGCGGGAGCCTGCTCCACGGCCTCGGCAGGCTTGGGCAGCGACGACAGTAACGCCATCACCAGCGCCGCCACATACGGCAGCGACTGCACCAGCAACATCGCCACCCAGAAGCGCATGTCATTGCTCGGCAGCCCCTGGACCAGATAGATCCCCGCCGCCGCGCCCCACAGCAGGAGCATGATGAACAACTCTTCCCGCGCCTCGGAAAGCGCCACCAGCAGGCCATGGCTGTCGGCATTCTTCGGCGTGCGGAAGAACGGGATGCTGCTGGTGAAGAACCCGTACAGCACCGCCTTGGCGATGGTATGCGACAAGGCCAGCCCGGCCAGCGCCGCGGCGAAGGCGTCCTTGAGGTTCACGCCGACAGCCCGGCGGTACAGGAAGACGATCTTGCCCACCTTGAACACGAACAGCGCCAGCGGCGGGATGGCGAAGATCAGCAGCGGCGGGTCGACCCGCTGCGGCACGATGATCATCGCCGCCGACCACAACAGCGCGCCGACAGTGAAGAAGATGTTCATGCCATCGGCGATCCACGGCAGCCAGCCGGCGAGGAAGTGATAGCGCTGGCCACGGGTCAGCTCGGTGTCCTTGCCGCGCAGCAGGCTGGCGGTGTGGCGCTTGATGATCTGGATCGCGCCATAGGCCCAGCGGAAGCGCTGTTTCTTGAAGTCGATGAAGGTGTCCGGCATCAGGCCCTTGCCGTAGCTGTTGTGGGCATAGGCGGCGGACAGGCCTTTCTCGAACACCCGCAGGCCCAGCTCGGCGTCCTCGCAGATGCACCAGTCGGCCCAGCCCAGCTCTTCCAGGACCGAACGCCGGGTCATGGTCATGGTGCCGTGCTGGATGATCGCGTCACGGTCGTTGCGGGTGACCATGCCGATATGGAAGAAGCCCTTGTATTCCGAGTAGCAGAGCTTCTTGAAGGCGCTTTCGTGCTGGTCGCGGTAGTCTTGCGGCGACTGCACCACGGCGATCTTCGGATCGGCGAAGTGCGGCACCATGTGCTTGAGCCAGTTGCGGTCGACGCAGTAGTCCGAGTCGATCACCGCGATCACTTCGGCATCCTTGGCGGTATGCGGGATCAGGTAGTTCAGCGCACCGCCCTTGAAGCCCGCCAGTGGCGACACGTGGAAGAACTTGAAGCGCTCACCCAGCAGCTCGCAATGAGCCTTGATCGGTTCCCACACCGCCGGATCCTTGGTGTTGTTGTCGATGATCAGGACTTCGTAGTCCGGATAATCCAGGGCCGCCAGGGCGTTGAGGGTCTGCTTGACCATCTCCGGCGGCTCGTTGTAGCACGGCACATGCACCGACACCTTCGGCCGGTAGGCATCGTCCGCCTGTACCGGCAGGAATTCGCGCCGACGCTTGTGGGTCCACACCGTTTCCGCCAGCTCGTGAGCCTCGGTCAGCAGCACGATGAACACCCCCAGCGCACCGAGGGCGAGGAGGAAGCCCACGGTCAGGCTGAACCAGGTGCTGTATTGCTGGCTGTAGTCGTAGCCGATCCACACCAGCACCGACCCGCAGAGGAAGGTGATGAAGGTCAGGAAGGTACGGCCACGCTGGCGCAGGGCCGAGCCGTCGATCAGCAGCAGGGTCAGCGAGAGCAGGGCGAGGACCACCGAGCCCACCGCCAGCACGCGCCACTGCGGGATCGCCACCACCGGGCCTTCGAAGTTGAATTTCTGCTGGCGGGCCGCGTTGAACACGCCCCAGTAGGCGCCCACCGAGCCTTCGTCACTGGCTTTCCACGGCTGGTCGTAGGCTTCGATGACGAAGTAGTTGTAGCCCTGGCGGTTGAGCTTGTTGACCAGGGTGCGCAGGTAGATGGCCTGGTCGGCCTGGGTGGCGTCGGCACCGCCGCGCATGCGTCCGTTGCTTGGCCAGCCGACCTCGGAAAGCAGCAGCGGCTTGCGCGGGAACAGGTGTTTCATGTCGCGGGCGCGGTCGAGGACGAACTGCCCGGCATCCTTCATCGGGATGAATTCCCAGTAGGGCAGGATGTGTGCGGCGATCAGGTCGACGTGCTTGGCCAGTTCCGGGTGTTCCTTCCAGATGTGCCACTGCTCCGAGGTGGTCACCGGCACCTTGACCGCGGCGCGCACCCGGTCGAGGTACTTGATCAGGTCCTCGGGGGTGATCTCCTCGCGGAACAGCGCCTCGTTGCCGACCATCACCCGCACCACGCTGCGCGAGGTGTTGGCCAGTTCGATGGCTTTCTGGATTTCCCGCTCGTTGCGTTCCAGATCGGGGCTGATCCACACGCCCAGGGTCACCCGCAGGCCGAATTCCTCGGCCAGGCGGGGGATTTCCGCCTGGGTGCCTTCGACGGTGTAGATCCGGATGCTGTCGGTCAGCTTGCTCAGCTGTTCGAGGTCTTCACGGATTTCCGCTTCGGTGGGGTACTGGCCCTTCTGCGGGCTTTCGCCGAGGCGGAACGGCGAATAGGAGAAACCGGAGATCTGCTCCGGCCAGTCGGGAGCGGAGACCGGGCGGTTGATCAGCGCCCAGAACCCGGTGAAAAGCGCGGCGATCGCCATGACGATCACCAGGTTGAGACCAAATTTACGCGATGACATAAGTTGTTCGAGTTCCGGAGAGTGGAACGGGCCAGCGCCGGGGCGCGGATCCAAAGGGCGTCAGGTCGGTTCTTATGGGAAGTTCGACCGAACAGCCATTGGATTTTCTTCAGCTAATGAAGTTCTGAAGCCCGTTAGGTGTCGTCCAAGACTTTTTGCAGCGTAGGACACTTCGTCGGACATTAAAGCAGCATTGCCACCATCATTACCAACGCACGGGCCGTCCGAAGAGGCGGCTGGCGGGCTGTCATTGCCCGCGCGGAGGCCTATAATGCGCGCCGGTTTTTTGCGGGGTGTGCGGCATGAGTACTGAAGATCCACGGTTTGCCGGCATTGCCCGGCTGTACGGTGTCGATGGCCTGAAGCGCCTGGGCGCTGCCCATGTGGCGGTGGTCGGCATCGGCGGCGTCGGCTCGTGGGCGGCGGAAGCGCTGGCGCGCAGCGGCGTCGGCGAGATCTCGCTGTTCGACCTGGACGACGTCTGCGTGAGCAACACCAACCGCCAGGCCCATGCCCTTGAGGGCAATGTCGGGCGGGCCAAGGTCGAGGCCATGGCCGAGCGCCTGCGGGCCATCAACCCGGCCTGCACCGTGCACACGGTGGCGGACTTCGTGACCCGCGACACCATGGCCGAATACATCACCGAGCAGCTCGACTGCGTGATCGACTGCATCGACAGCGTCATGGCCAAGGCCGCGCTGATCGCCTGGTGCAAGCGGCGCAAGATCACCATCATCAGCACCGGCGGCGCCGGCGGGCAGATCGACCCGACGCAGATCCAGGTCGCCGACCTCAACCGCACCTACAACGACCCGCTGGCCTCGCGGGTGCGCTCGACCCTGCGCCGTGACTACAACTTCTCGCGCAATACCAGCCGCAGCTATGGCGTGCCGGTGGTGTTCTCCACCGAGCAACTGCGGTATCCGGGTGAGGATGGCGGGATCTGCCTGAGCAAGAGCTTCGTCGGCGAAGGCGTGAAGCTGGACTGCGCCGGTGGTTTCGGCGCGGTGATGATGGTCACGGCCACCTTCGGCATGGTGGCCGCGAGCAAGGCGGTGGACAAGCTGGTGGCCGGGACGCGACGCCCGGCCGAAAGGAAAACGGCTCAGCCGCCGGCGGCGAGCTGAGCCATGCGTTGCAGCACGGCATTCAGGCCGTTGCTGCGCGAGGGGGAGAGTTGCCGGCTCAAGCCCAACTGATCGAACCAGCCGGGCAGGTCCAGTTGCTGTAGCTCGGCACTGGACAGGCCCTCGACCCGCACCAGCAGCAAGGCCAGCAGGCCGCGGATCAGCCGCGCATCGCTGGCCGCAGCGAAGCGCCAGCGTCCGTCTTCCTGCTGCGCCACCAGCCAGACCTTGCTTTCGCAACCGTGGACGCGGTTGTCGTCCGACTTTTCTTCCTCCGTCAGCGGCGCCAGGCGCTCGCCCCACTGCATCAGCAGGCGGGCGCGCTGTTCCCAGCCCGAGGCTGCGCCAAAGGTATCGAGCGCGTCTTGCGCGTCTTTCGGCAGGCTCATCGCAGCAGCTCCAGCGCCTGGTCCAGCGCGTCGAAGAAGTGCTGCAGGTCGTCCGAGTCGTTGTACAGCGCCAGCGATACGCGGATCGCGCCGTCCAGGCCGAGGCGGTTGACCAGCGGCATGGCGCAGTGATGTCCGGCGCGCACGGCGACGCCCTGTTCGGTCAGCAGGTGCGAGAGGTCGGCGTTGTGCACGCCCTCCACCACGAAGCTGGCCAGGGCCGCCTCGGGAACACCGAGGATGCGCACGCCTTCGCGGTCGTTGAGGCCGCGCAGCAGGTGGCGGTGCAGGGCAGCTTCGTGCTCGGCCACGGCGCTGGCGTCGAGGCTGGCCAGGTAGTCCAGGGTTGCACCGAGGCCGATCACGCTGGCGATCGGCGGTGTACCGGCTTCGAAGCCCAGCGGTGCCGGGCGGAAGCTGGATTCCTGGTAGCCCGCCAGTTGCACCATCTCGCCGCCGAACTGCCAGTGGCGCAGCAGGGCCAGGGCCTGGGTACGGCCGTAGAGCACGCCGAGGCCGTCCGGTCCGTACAGCTTGTGGCTGGAGAAGACGTAGAAGTCGCAACCCAGCTGGCTGACATCATGGCGGCCATGGACGATGCCCTGGGCGCCGTCGACCACGGTCAGCGCACCTTGGGCACGGGCATGGTTGATCAGCGGTTGCAACGGCTGCCAGCTGCCGAGCACGTTGGACAACTGGCTGACCGCCAGCACCCGGGTACGGGGGCCGATCAGTTGCAACGCGGCGTCGAGGTCGAGCTGGCCGTTTTCCGCCAGGGGCAGGATCACCAGCTTCAGGCCGCGGCGCTGGGCCAGTTGCTGCCAGGGCAGCAGGTTGGCGTGGTGTTCGAGGGCGCTGACGGCGATTTCCTCGCCGGCTTCGAAACGGTGTTCAAGGCCATAGGCCAAAAGGTTCAGCGCCGAGGTGGCGCCGTGGGTAAAGACGATGTTGCCGTTGGCGCCAGCGTTCAGCCACGCGGCGACCTTGTCACGGCTGGCCTCGAAGGCCTGGGTGGCGAGGGCGCCGGGCAGGTGCTGGGCACGGTGCACGTTGGCCGCGCCATGGCCGTAGTAATGGCTCAGGGCGTCCAGCAATGCCTGGGGTTTCTGGGTGGTTGCCGCGCTGTCCAGATAGGTCTGGTGCTGGCGTTGCAGGGCGGCGATGGCGGGAAAGTCCGCGCGCCAGGGGGAGGGTTGGAACATGATCTTCGCGCCTGGGAATCGGGTCTGGCGAAGGGCCAGACCCGAATCGTACCACTTAGTTGTGGGCGTGCAGCGCTTCGTTCAGCTCGATCGCCGACTTGTGGGTCTTGCACTCCACTGCGCCGGATACCGAGTTGCGACGGAACAGCAGGTCGGTCTGGCCGGCCAGGTCGCGGGCCTTGACCACTTTCACCAGCTGGTTCTGCTCGTCGAGCAGTTGCACCTTGGTGCCGGCGGTGATGTACAGGCCGGCTTCCACGGTGTTGCGGTCGCCCAGCGGGATGCCGATACCGGCGTTGGCGCCGATCAGGCAGCCTTCGCCGACCTTGATGACGATGTTGCCGCCGCCGGACAGGGTGCCCATGGTCGAGCAGCCGCCGCCCAGGTCCGAACCCTTGCCGACGAAGACGCCCGCGGAGACGCGGCCTTCGATCATGCCCGGGCCTTCGGTGCCGGCGTTAAAGTTGACGAAGCCTTCGTGCATGATGGTGGTGCCTTCGCCGATGTAGGCGCCCAGGCGTACACGGGCGCTGTCGGCGATACGCACGCCGCTCGGCACGACGTAGTCGGTCATCTTCGGGAACTTGTCCACCGAGAACACTTCCAGCAGCTCGCCCTTCAGGCGTGCTTCCAGTTGCGCTTCGGCAAGTTCGGCCAGGTCGATGGCGCCCTGGCTGGTCCAGGCGACGTTCGGCAGCAGCGGGAAGATGCCGGCCAGGCTCAGGCCGTGTGGCTTGACCAGGCGGTGCGAGAGCAGGTGCAGCTTGAGGTAGGCTTCTGGCGTCGAGCTCAGGGTGGCGTCTTCGGCCAGCAGGGTGGCGACCAGCGGCTTGCTGCTTTCGGCCAGGCGGGTCAGCAGGGCGGCCTGGGCAGGATCGACGGCTTTCAGCGCGTCGGCCAGTTGTGCGGCCTGCGAGTTGTTGAAGGCAATGGCCTGGTTGCCGCCTTCATAGCCCAGTACCGGGGTGATGGCAGCGACCAGCTCGGCGCTCGGGTTGAGCAGCGGCAGGGCGTAGAAGACTTCCAGCCAGGCGCCCTGGCGGTTCTGGGTGCCGACACCGAAGGCCAGGCTGAACAGGGATTGGGACATGCGGTTACCTCATGCGGAAATAGGGTGAAAGCGGGCGGCTCACTGCAGGGCGGCCGCGTACAGGTCCGGTTTGAAACCCACCAGGGTCTTGCCGCCCAGGTCGAGCACCGGGCGCTTGATCATCGACGGCTGGGCGAGCATCAGCTCCACGGCCCGTGCCTGGTCGAGGTCGGCCTTCTGCGCGTCGTCGAGCTTGCGGAAGGTGGTGCCGGCGCGGTTGAGGATCTTTTCCCAGCCGTGCTCGTCGCACCAGCGGTTCAGGCTGTCACGGTCGATGCCCTGGGTCTTGTAGTCGTGGAAGTCGTAGCCGATGGCCTTTTCCTCAAGCCAGGTACGCGCTTTCTTCATCGTGTCGCAGGCCTTGATGCCGTAGAGAATGTAAGCCATTGAACTTCAAGGGGCGCCGGGCATTCCCGGGACGACCCCGCAACTCCTCGAAAAGTGGGGTGGGCGGGATTATGCGGCATCAATCGGCACGGCGCCACGGCTGTGGCGCCGTCTTCTGACCGGTGCGTTCTCAGGCGTCGCCGAGCAACTGTCCGGACTGGATGAATACCACGCCGGCATCCTGCATATCGGACAGCGCCTGCTCCAGGGAACCGTCGCTGTCGATGGCCCGGCAGGCATCCAGTACCACGTAGGTGGCGAAGCCTTCGCGGCGGGCGTGGAGGGCGGTCCAGGCCACGCAGAAATCCAGGGCCAGGCCCACCACATAGACGGTGTTCACGCCTTTTTCCCGCAGGTAGCCGGCCAGGCCGGTGGTGGTCTGCTGGTCGGCTTCGTAGAAGGCCGAGTAGCTGTCGACCGCCGGATTGCCGCCCTTGCGCACGATCAGCTGGGTATTGGGGATGTCCAGGGCGGGGTGGAATTCAGCGCCCTGGCTGCCCTGGATACAGTGGTCCGGCCACAGCACCTGAGGGCCGTAGGGCAGTTCGATGATGTCGAAGGGTTTTTTCCCCGGGTGGCTGGAGGCGAAGGAGATATGTCCGGCGGGATGCCAGTCCTGGGCCTGGACCACGTTGCGGAAGAGGGGCGCGAGGCGGTTGACCAAGGGGATGATTTCGTCGCCGCGGGGCACTTCCAGGGCGCCGCCGGGGGTGAAGTCGTTCTGGATGTCGATGACGAGCAGGGCGTGATCGGGGCTATCGTTGTTCAGGGCTTTTGGCATGGCGTGGCCTTCCTGGTTTTGGGGCTGCCTTGCAGCCCTTTCGCGAGCGAACTCGCTCCTTACAACAAGTGTGTAGCATGGTGTTACATATTCCCCGGCGCCCTGCGACTTTTGTGCAGCGGCCCACCGGGGGCACCGCTCGTTACTATATGTGTCCAATGCCGCGCCCATGTCCAGTGCGCAGGCAGTGCTTTTGAATCGAACAGGAAACACGCCGTATGCAGTCCGCCTACACCGTCCTCATCCTGCTGATGCTGGTCAGTGTCTCCAAGCTGGTGGGGCGGATGATCCCGCTGCCGTTGCCGCTGGTGCAGATCGCCGCCGGGGCCTTGCTGGCCTGGCCGACCCTTGGCCTGCACGTGGCCCTCGACCCGGAGCTGTTCCTCTTCCTGTTCCTGCCGCCCCTGCTGTTTTCCGATGGCTGGCGCATGCCCAAGCGCGAGCTCTGGCGCCTGCGCGGCCCGATCCTGACCCTGGCGGTGGGGCTGGTGCTGTTCACCGTGGTTGGCGCCGGCTACTTCATCCACTGGCTTATCCCGAGCATCCCGCTGCCGGTGGCCTTCGCCCTGGCCGCCGTGCTGTCGCCCACCGACGCCGTGGCGGTCTCGGCGATCACCCAGGACCGCCTGCCGACGCCGTTGATGCACATGCTCCAGGGCGAGGCGCTGATGAACGACGCCTCGGGCCTGGTGACCTTCAAGTTCGCCCTGGCCGCCGCCATCACCGGGGTGTTTTCCCTGACCGAGGCCAGCCTGACCTTCGTCCTGGTGGCACTGGGCGGCCTGGCCATCGGCGTGGCCCTGAGCTGGCTGGTAGGGCGCCTGCGTACCTGGATGATCGCCCGCGGCTGGGACGACCCGGCCACCCATGTGGTGTTCATGTTGTTGCTGCCGTTTGCCGCCTATGTCCTGGCCGAGCGCCTTGGTGCATCCGGCATTCTCTCTGCGGTGGCGGCCGGCATGATGCAGAGCTGGCTCGACCTGCTGCCACGCCAGACCAGCACGCGGCTGCTCAACCGCAGCGTCTGGTCGTTGCTGGAGTTTGCCTTCAACGGCCTGATCTTCCTCCTGCTGGGCCTGCAACTGCCGGACATCATCAAGGCAGTCACCAGCCATGAAGCCTCGCTGTGGCCGACCCTGGCCTGGCGCTGCCTGGACGTGGTGGCGATCTTCGGCGTGCTGGTGCTGCTGCGCTATGTCTGGGTACAGAGCATCTGGCGCCTGATCGGTCAGGTGCGACGCTGGCGTGGCAAGTCGGAGCTGGTGCTGTTGCCCGATGCGCGGTCCTGCTGGCTGCTGACCCTTGGCGGGGTGCGTGGGGCGGTGACCCTGGCAGGTGTGATGTCGGTGCCGCTGCTGATCAGTGCGGGCACGGGATTCCCGGAGCGCGACCTGCTGATCTTCATCGCCGCCGGGGTGATCCTGCTGTCGCTGGTGGCGGCCTGTGTGTCCTTGCCATTGCTGTTGCGCGGGGTGCAGAAGAGCCCCGACGACACCCTGCAACAGGAAGCCGACGAAGCCTGGCGGCGCACGGCCGAAGCGGCAATCCACGCGTTGGAAGCGGAAGAAACCGCAGAGCCCGGTGCTGCCCAGGATGCCGCCCAGGCCGCGCTGGCCGCCGAACTCAAGGCACGGCTGATGGCCGAGTACCGCCAGCAACTGGACGCCTACAACGACAGCGCCGAAGCCCGGGCCCTGGCCGCACAGATGGACCAGCTGGAGCGGCGCCTGCGCTTGCGTGCGCTGCGGGCGCAGCGGCTGGAGTTGTATCGGTTGCATCGGCATCACGAAGTGGGTGACGACGTGGTGCGCAGGGTGCTGGGCGAGCTGGACCTGAGCGAGGCGAACCTGGGACAGGTGAAATGAAGCCGCGCAACGGAGTGGTGCCCGTTGCGCGCCTGGCTCATGGCTGATGACGTTCAAGCTCCGGAGATCAAGTCCAGATAGTAGTCCTTGAGGTATTCGACGAAGGAAATCTGGCTATCGTTGTTGAGGTTGATCTTCTTGATGAGGCCTTGCAGGTCTTCCTTGGTCAGATAGGGCCCGATCGCCTCGCTGAACTCCTTGACGGTCACTTTTCCATCGTTGTTCGAGTCCTTTTGCATCAGTTCGCCGAGGATCCTTTGCAGTTGCTCGTCGCTGAGTGCCTTCGATCCTGCGCGACCCACTTCCAGGCCCTTGAACGCTTCAAGGTTGGACAACTGGCCGTCGCCGTCGATATCGAGTTCCTTGAAGGCGAGCTCGTACAGCTTGCGTTGCGCCGCGGTCAGGTCCAGGTCCTTGCTCAGCGCCGCGATGAATTCGGCGCAGGTGACCTTGCCGTTCTTGTCGGCATCCCAGCTGTCGAGCTTGTTCTGGATGGCGATCAGGTCGGGCAGCTCGGACCTTTCGATGAAGGTGTTGCGGTTCTTGTCCATCACATGGAGCAGGTAGTCGACCGAGCTCGCGCTGTAGCCCTTTGCGACCAGCATGTTGCTCAGCATGTAGGTGCTCATCTTGTCCACGCCGCTCAGCATTGGATTCTTGGCGTCGGTACCCATGATTGCCATGACCGCTTGGAGAGTTGCTTCCATGTCGCCACCTTCGAAGGTTTGCCAGCCTCGGCAAGGCTGCAGCGAAGACAGTTTTCGGCGGGAAACCAAAGCGCGCAACTGACAGAAATATCAGTTGCGCGCCGGGAAAAACCTGCTTCGGTTGCTGGGTTGCCAGCGACAGGGCCATCAGTCGCGATATGAATATGCAGGTCAAGTGAAGTTCTGTGGGCGCTTCATGGCGATTCTCTGGAGAAACCCGCAACCCTCTACTTCGAGGCGTTCCAAGGACATAGCCTCTGGCCATCTCTGTCTGCCTTGAGGTTTCACCATGTCTTTCGATTTCCGTCATTGGCTGGCGCTCGCCTGCCTGTTGCCTGCGCTGGTGTTTTTCGCGATCAGCTACGACATGCCGCTGTTCAACGATCCAGCGCGCCTGCGGGCGATCCACCCGAATGAAAAGGGCACGGACTACAGCCTCAAGAAAGAGCAGTTCGACCAAGCCGTGAGTGAAGAACTCACCCCCAGGCTCAAGCATCAAGATCGTGCGCTGTGCTTCCTGATGCTGGCGTTCCTGGTGTTGCAGGTGCCTCGTCGTCTGCGTTCCATCGCAGCCAGCCGTGCGCGTCTGCTGGCCTACGGGTGCGGGGTGGTCATCGTGTTTCCCGTCCTGGCGATCGATCAGGTACAGCGGAACCACGAGCGTGGCTTGTTCCCGGAATGGTCTGACAGCCTGGGGCCGCTCATCGTGATGACGATGGTCCTGGACGTGCTCTTTCTGTTGATACTGGCGCCGTTTCTGTATCGAACCTGGCGGGGCCTGCAAGGGGCGGGGAAGATTTTCAAGGGTGCAGCAGCAGTTCTTGGGTTGGCGAGCCTGGTACTGGCAGCCCGCGGTCTCTGGTCCGGGGATTATGTCCTGTTGGCAACCGAGGGCCTGCAGACCCTGTTCTTCGCCTGGTTCCTGCTCGGCACGCTAGCGCGGCGCTGAGGCCATCAGCGCCGCACCATCATCAACCTTCGATAAACGCGCGAATCCGTTTCGCTGCCTCGACGCACTCGGCCAGCGGCGCGACCAGCGCCATGCGCACCCGGCCAGCGCCCGGGTTGACCCCGTCGACATCGCGGGACAGGTACGAGCCCGGCACCACGGTCACGTGCTGCTGCTCGAACAGGTCGCGGCAGAACGCTGCGTCGTCATTGCCCGGAACCTTGGCCCACAGGTAGAAACCACCGTCCGGCTTCTGCACGTCGAGCACCGGGGCGAGAATCTCCAGCACGGCGTCGAACTTCTCGCGGTACAGGTCGCGGTTGTCGCGCACATGGGCTTCGTCGTTCCAGGCGGCGATGCTCGCCAGCTGGGTCTGCACCGGCATGGCGCAGCCGTGGTAGGTGCGGTACAGCAGGAAGCCCTTGAGGATCTCGGCATCACCGGCGACGAAGCCGGAACGCAGGCCCGGCAGGTTGGAACGCTTGGACAGGCTGTGGAACACCACGCAGCGCTTGAAGTCGCTGCGGCCCAGTTCGGCGCAGGCGCTCAGCAGGCCCGGCGGTGGGCTCTGCTCGTCGAAGTACAGCTCGCTGTAGCACTCGTCGGCGGCAATGATGAAGTCGTACTGGTCGGCCAGGGCGATCAGCTTCTTCAGGGTCTCCAGCGGCACCAGCGCGCCGGTAGGGTTGCCCGGCGAGCACAGGAAGAGGATCTGGCAACGCTGCCAGACGTCCACCGGCACCGCGTCGAAGTCCGGGTTGAAGCCGTTGCTGTCCAGGCACGCCAGGTAATGCGGCTTGGCCCCGGCCAGCAGGGCCGCGCCCTCGTAGATCTGGTAGAACGGGTTCGGGCTGACGATCAGGCCGTCGTCACTGCGATTGACCACCGCCTGGGTGAAGGAGAACAGCGCCTCGCGGGTGCCGTTGACCGGCAGCACGTGACGGGCGGCATCGAGCCAGCCGGCCGGCACGCCGAAGCGGCGCTCGCACCAGTTGGCGATCGACTCGCGCAGGGCCGGCAGGCCCAGGGTGGTCGGGTACACCGCCATCTGGTCGAGGTTGTCGGCCAGGGCCTTGGCCACGAAAGCTGGCGAAGTGTGCTTCGGCTCACCGATCGACAGCGCGATGGCGCGCTTGTCCGCCGCCGGCGTGACGCCGCCGAGCAGGGCACGGAGTTTCTCGAACGGGTAGGGCTGAAGCTGGTTCAAAGCGTTGTTCATCGGCGCAAGGTCTCGTCAATGCATTAAATGGTCAGGCGAAAGGATTCGATTCCGCTGGCCTGGTCGACCCGCAACTGTTCGACGATCGCGTCCTGCAGGCGGCTGCACAGTTGGGGGTCGGAAAGCGGCTGGTTGTCGGCGTCGGTGATGAAGAACACGTCTTCCACGCGCTCGCCCAGGGTGGCGATCTTGGCGTTCTGCAGCGACAGGTCGAAGTCCAGGAAGATCTTGCCGATCCGCGCCAGCAGGCCGGGGCGGTCGGGGGCGATGATTTCGAGGATGGTCACCGGGCGCTGGGCGTCGTTGAGGATGGTCACCTGGGGGGCGAAGTTGAAGTGCTTCAGCTGCCGCGGCACCCGGCGATGGATGATGCTCGGGTAGTCGTCCGGGTTGCGCAGGGCGTCGGTCAGGCCTTCGCGGATCTGCTTGACCCGCTGCGGGTTGTCGCCGATGGAGCCACCATCGTTGTCCAGCACGATATAGGTGTCGAGGGTGAACTGGCTGCTGGAGGTGATGATCCGCGCGTCATGGATGTTCAGGTTGAGCTGGTCCATGGCCGCCACGGTCACGGCGAAGAAGTCGTGCTGGTCGGGGGCGTAGATGAAGATCTGCGTGCCGCCCTCGAATTCGCGCTGGGTGGTTTCCTTGATCAGCACCAGCGGGCCGCCGTCGGCCGGCTGCTGGAGGATCGCGTCGGAGTGCCAGGCAACGTCGGCGGCGGTGTGGCGCAGGAAATAGTCGTCGCCCAGTTGCGACCAGAGCTGCTCGACATCGTCCTGGTCGTTGCCTTCGCGGACCAGGATGTCCAGGGCCGCGCTCTGGGTGTGGCGGATCTGCTCTTCGCGGTCCAGCGGGTTTTCCAGGCCGCGGCGGATGGCGCGCTTGGTCTCGGTGTAGAGCTGGCGCAGCAGGCTGGCACGCCAGGAGTTCCACAGGCTGGGGTTGGTGGCGTTGATGTCGGCCACGGTCAGCACGTAGAGGTAGTCCAGGTGCACCTGGTCGCCGACCAGCTGGGCGAAGTCGTGGATCACCTGTGGGTCGGAGAGGTCCTTGCGCTGCGCGGTGGTGGACATCACCAGGTGGTTCTGCACCAGCCAGACGATCAGGCGGCTGTCCCAGGCCGGCAACTGGTGCCGTGCGCAGAAGGTCGCGGCGTCCACCGCGCCAATCTCGGAGTGGTCGCCCTGGCGACCCTTGCCGATGTCGTGGTAGAGCCCGGCGAGGTAGATCAGCTCCGGCTTGGGCAGGCGGCCCATGAGCTTGCTGGCCAGCGGGAATTTCTCCGAAACCGGCGTGTACTGCAGTTTGCGCAGGTGCTTGATCAGGTTCAGGGTGTGGGCGTCCACCGTATAGATGTGGAACAGGTCGTGCTGCATCTGCCCGACGATCAGGCCGAACTCCGGCAGGTAGCGGCCGAGGATGCCGTAGCGGTTCATCCGCCGCAGGTTGCGGTGGATGCCGATCTCGCACTTGAACAGCTCGATGAACAGGCTGGTGTTGCGGATGTCGTTGCGGAAATCGTCGTCGATCAGGTGGCGGTATTCGCGCAGCAGGCGGATGGTGTCGGCGCGCACGCCCTTGATTTCCGGGTGCTGGGCCATCAGCACGAAGATTTCCAGCATGGCGAACGGGGTGCGCTTGAACACGTTCGGGCGCACCGCCTCGATATAGCCGTCGTGCAGCTGGAAGCGCGGGTTCAACGGCTGGGTGGTGGTAGCGCTGTCGTCGGTGAGGATGACTTCCTCGAAATGCTGGACGATCAGGTCGCTCAGCTCGGCGATGCTCAGTACCACCCGGTAGTACTGCTGCATGAACTGCTCGATGGCGCGCTTGGGGTTGTCATCGCTGAAGCCGAGCAGGGCGGCGATGCTGCGCTGGTGGTCGAACAGCAGGCGGTCCTCGGCGCGCCCGGCGAGCATGTGCAGGGCGTAGCGCACCTTCCACAGGAACTCCTGGGAGGCGGCCAGCAGCTTGTTCTCGTCTTCCAGCAGGAAACCTTCGCCCGCCAGGGCGTGCAGGTTCAGGGTGCCGTACTGGCGGCGGGCTACCCAGAGCACCGTCTGGATATCGCGCAGGCCGCCGGGGGAGCCCTTGACGTTGGGTTCGAGGTTGTACTCGGTGTCGTTGTACTTGTGGTGGCGGGCCTTCTGCTCGGCGCGCTTGGCCAGGAAGAACTCCTTGCTCGGCCACATGTGCGCGGTGCTGGTGACATCCAGCATGCGCTGGCGCAGGCGCTCGGGGCCGGCGACGGTGCGGCTTTCCATCAGGTTGGTGATCACCGTCAGGTCGGCACGGGCCTGCTCGGCGCATTCCTCCACCGAGCGCACGCTCTGGCCCACTTCCAGGCCGATGTCCCACAGCAGGGTGAGAAAGCGCTCGATGGAATCACGGAAGACCTCGTGATCGGCGCTGTCCAGCAGGATCAGCAGGTCGATGTCCGAGTACGGGTGCAGCTCGCCGCGGCCATAGCCGCCCACCGCGACCAGGGCGATATCGGCCTCGTCGCTCCAGTCGAACTGCTTCCAGGCCTGTTCCAGGACATTGTCGACGAACCAGGCGCGATCCTCGATCAGCCGGCGGATGTCGCGGCCTTCGCGGAAACGCTGGTCAAGCACCTCGCCGGCGCGGCGGATGGCCTTCTTGAACGCCGCGATGGGGCTTGACTTGAGGGCCAGTTCCGCCTGGAACTGGCCGCGATCGAACAGCTCGGGATCCACCTGGGGCATCGAATCGTCCTGTCTGGTCAGGCTGAAGTACGGGGGATGGTGTCGTCTTTGCGCAGGGTGAAGATCTCGTAGCCGGTGGCGGTGACCACCATCGTGTGTTCCCACTGGGCAGAGAGCTTGCGGTCCTTGGTGATGGCGGTCCAGCCGTCGCCCAGGACCTTGGTGTCGGCCTTGCCCTGGTTGATCATCGGCTCGATGGTGAAGGTCATGCCTTCCTTCAGTTCCAGGCCAGTGCCGGCGCGGCCGTAGTGGAGGATCTGCGGCTCTTCGTGGAACACCTTGCCGATGCCATGGCCGCAGAATTCACGGACCACCGAGAAACCGTTCTTTTCCGCGTGTTTCTGGATCACTTCGCCGATGTCGCCCAGGCGGCAGCCCGGCTTGACCAGCTCGATGGCCTTGTACAGGCATTCTTGGGTGACCTGGGACAGGCGCTCGGCCCAGACCGGCACGGCACCGACGTGGAACATGCGGCTGGTGTCGCCGTGGTAGCCGTCCTTGATCACGGTGACGTCGATGTTCAGGGTGTCACCGGCCTTGAGAGGTTTCTCGTTGGGAATGCCGTGGCACACCACATGGTTGATCGAGGTGCAGATCGACTTGGGGAAGCCCTTGTAGTTGAGCGGCGCCGGGATGGCCTGCTGGACGTTGACGATGTAGTCGTGGCACAGGCGGTCCAGCTCTTCGGTGGTCACGCCGGGCTTGACGTGCTCCTCGATCATTTCCAGGACTTCGGCGGCAAGGCGGCCGGCGATGCGCATCTTTTCGATGTCTTCGGCGGTTTTGATGGTAACGGTCATTGCAGGCTCTCTACGGCGCCTTGGCGGCGCGGGCGAACAGGAAAGGGGCGATTCTAACAGAGCACGCCGGGGTTCTGGGCGTCACGCGGCGCGCCGTTGCCTATATAGATGATGGCATTCTGGTGTGATTGCGTCCGCGAGGCAAAGGCTCAAAGGTGATTGGCAAATCAGGTTTCGTTGGTCATCCGAGTGTGGTATAAAGTGCGCCGCTTTGCGGGGATGGCCCCCGAAGCTCAAACCCACACACGTATCGACACGGTGACCTGGGTGCCCCGATCCTCTGGATCTGCGGGTTGGTCATTGGGATGCGTGGAGGCCCAACCCGACTTATCAAGGAACTATCATGTCCCAAGTCAACATGCGCGATATGCTGAAGGCCGGTGTGCACTTCGGCCACCAGACCCGTTACTGGAACCCGAAAATGGGC
>JAIRVG010000033.1 GCA_031253995.1 Paucimonas sp.
AACTACAAGGCCCACAAGCCCAACACCGTGCTGCTGGACAACGCCCTGGCGACCATGGGCGCGGGCCTGCCGTCGGCCATGGCTTCGCACCTGGTGTACCCGGATCGTCCGGTGATCGCGGTGTGCGGCGATGGTGGTTTCATGATGAACAGCCAGGAACTGGAAACGGCTGTGCGCCTGAACATGCATGTCACCGTGGTGATCCTGCGTGACGATGGCTACGGCATGATCCGCTGGAAGCAGGCCAACATGGGCTTCACCGATTTCGGCCTGGACTACGGCAACCCGGACTTCGTCAAATACGCCGAAGCCTATGGTGCCAATGGTCACCGCGTGGAAAGCGCCGAAGGCCTGCTGCCGCTGCTGGAGCACTGCATCAAGACCCCGGGCGTGCACGTGATCGACGTGCCGGTGGACTACAGCGAGAACGACCGGATTCTCAACAGCGAACTGCGCGAGCGGGCCACGGCGGTGTGATTCGGATAGCGGATCACCTGCCGGAGATCCGCTACACCCAATAGCCCTCAATATTGTCGCAAAGTCGCCAGCCGTCGCTATACCACCACAAAATTAGTTAACATCGACACAATTAATGACGCGGGCCCCGATCGACCGCCCCGCACTCTTCACTCGCCTCGGAATGGAAAAAGCAGTGTCGTTGAAATTGACCGTGATCGACCAAACCCCTATCCATGCACACCGCACCGCTGCTACGGCAGTTGGCGCCTCGGTGGAGTTGGCCATCGAGTGCGACCGTTGGGGCTATCACCGTTACTGGGTGGCGGAGCATCACGACAGCATCCAGTTCGCGGGGGCTGCGCCGGAGATCCTGCTCACCCGCATCGCCAGCGCGACCACGCGGATGAGAGTCGGCAGCGGCGGCGTGATGCTGACCCACTACAGTCCTTACAAGGTGGCCGAGACCTTTGCCCTGATCGGCGGGCTGTTCCCTGGCCGCATCGACCTGGGGATCGGGCGCGCCCCCGGCGGCAGCCACTTGAGTTCGGTTGCGCTTGCCGCCCCGGGGCATGTGCCGGAGCACGATCATTTCCCTCGACAGGCAGCAGAGCTGTGCGCCTTTCTGCGCGGTGATTTTCCAGCAGGCCACGCCTACGCCGCGCTCGCCTGCAACGTCGATCCCGCCACCCTGCCGTCGCTCTGGATGCTCGGCTCGGGCGGCGGCAGCTCGACCCTGGCCGGGCAGCTCGGCATGGGGCTGGCATTGGCCAGGTTCATCGCGCCGAAGGCCTGTTCTCCGGCGATCTTCCAGCACCACGCCGACACGTACCGACTGTCCGGCATCACTACTGCACCACCTCGCCTGGTGGCGCTGGCCGTGATCTGCGCCGGATCGGATGAAGAAGCTCGCTTCATCGCCGGCACGGCGGTCTACAGAAAGTTGATGGCAGGCGTCACGCCCAGGGAACCCTTGCTCGATCCTCACGAGGTGCAACGTCGCTACGCGCTCATGCCCCCGCACCAACGACAGGCGTTCGATGACACCCTCAACGATATGGTGGTGGGCGCTCCCGAAACCTGCCGCCGGGAGATCCAACGGATCGCCAGCGAGTTCGGTTGCGAGGAAGTCGGCATCGTGACGGTCACCTACCGGCTGGAGGACAGGCTGCGCAGCTACGAATTGCTCGGCAACGCGTGCTGACGCCGCGCTGTGCCGCTCACACCTAGCCGGGATGCCCGTCGAGCCGCGCTTGCATCAGCATCGGCCCGTAGCCCCGCACGAACAGCCCGAAGGCCAGTGCCCAGCACAGCGCCGCGATGCCCAGGCCCATGTGGGTCTGCAGCGGCACCAGCAACACCCGGCTCAACCCGGCCAGGTTGAGCAGGACGAAGGCCAGGGTCATGCCCTTCGGCGGCTGCAACGGCCGCCCGGTATGCCCGAGGCTGACCCGGGCGATCATCGCCAGGATCAGCCCGGCCATGGCCCCCACCGTCAGGCAGTGCACGGCCAGGCTCGGGTTGAGCGGTACGCCGAAATGCCACAGCGCCATGCCGGCACACGCCAGCAACAGCCAGGCATAAGCCAGGTGCAGCGACCACAGCAGCGGCACCCGCCACAGGCCGCGGTCATGCCAGCGGACAAGACGAACGCCATGCCCGATCGCCAGTACGGCGAACAGCACACCGATCAACAGGTTGGGCAGCAGCCCCGGCCCCGTCGCATACAGCACGGCCACCAGCGCCGAGCCGCCCAGCAGTAGCCAGTCCAGCCAGGCCCAGGGCTGCACAGCCACCGCCCGCCCCAGCCCGCGCTGGGTGAAGAACGGAATCACCCGGCCACCGATCAGGCCCATCATCGCCGCCACCAGCCACAGGCCGCCGAGCACGCCCTGGCGCTGCCAGCCGTCGTTGCGCTCGACCAGCCCGGCCATGGCGATGCCGTCCACCAGCGTGAGCAGCAGCAACAGCGCCACCAGCGGGTAGTTGCGCTGCTGGCGGACCTTCCACAAGGTCCGCCCCATGATCCATGCCAGCAACAGGGGAAAGCCCAGCTCCAGCAGCACCAGCAACGGCCACGGCGCCGCTGCCAGCCAGGCCAGGCGCCCCGCCAGCCAGAGCGAGGCCAGCGCTGCCAGGCGCTTGCCGCTGAGACCGGGCTGGCCGGTCCAGGTCTGCACGGCGGTCAGCAGGAACCCGGCGATGATCGCCAGGCCGAAACCGAACAGCAGCTCATGCCGGTGCCAGGCCAGCCAGCCGCCGGCGGGGCTCCAGTCCAGCTTGCCGCCCAGGGCGACCAGCCACAGGGGCACCGCCAGCAGCGCGAGCAGGCTGCCGCCGAGGAAGAATGGACGAAACGCCAGGCGCCACAGGGGGGCGATGGCCAACGCTGTCTTGCGATCGATCACTTGCATGGCAGGGCTCCGCATTTCACCAATGGAGATAGAACATGCCCTTGGCCAGCAGCACGATCAGCAACAGATGAGTAAAGACGCTGGCATGGATGAAGCGCACCGCTCGCGCGGTCATGCGGCCACTGCGAAACAGCCACAGCGCGGTGACGAAGTGCCCGAGCACGCTGCACGCGATAAGGATCTTCAGCCCCAGCAGCGCGCCGAACGACGACTCCAGCGGCGCCGACAGTTGCGCCACATAGCGCTCGCGAACCATGCCGACCCCGGCGCCGAACAGCACCAGCAGCACCCAGGGCATCAGTCGCCGGGCGCGCTGGCCGATGGCGTGCTCCAGCATCATCATCAGCCGGTCCGGCAGTTGCTGGCGGATGCCGCCGATGAACAGGACTTCGAAGAACACCGTGCCGATGAAGACGATGGCGGCGAACAGATGCAGCGTGAGCAGAACGGGATAGATCATGGCGGGGCCTCATTGTGCGCGGCAGACTAGCGCGTCCACGACCGCCCGGGCTTGACGCTCGTCAAGCCAGTGGAACTCCGCGCGAAAGACCGGCTTCGAAACTCATATCGGCCCGTTCTCGCCAGGAGGCTGTATGCACAACCTAGAAACGCCGCGCCTGAAGCTGGGCGTGTTCAATCCACGGGACAGCTTCGGCCAGGCCCTGATCGCCGCTGCGCTGCATCGCCAGCACGAGGTCAGCGCCCTGCTCGACGACCTCAACGGCATCACCGCCCGCCCCGGCCTGCGTTGCAAGCTCGGCAGCCTGGATTCGGTGGAAACGGTGACGCGCGCCATTGCCGGCCTCGACGTGGTCTTTGCCTGCCTGGGCGATGAGATCGAGGAAGACCTGCCCCCGCAATGCGGCAACCTGCTCGACGGTGCCCTGGGCCTGGGCAGCGCCGGTGTGCCGCGGCTGTTCCTGGTCGGGCACTGGCAATGGCTGCTGGATTCCGACGACAGCGATGACGAAGCCCTGGGTGCAGGCCTGCGCCGCAGCCTGGACGTCAGCGGCCTGGACTGGACCCTGGTGGAGATGCCGGCGCTGACGCCGGGCCTGCGGGTGGATGACTTCAGCGGCGCGGCCACGGCCATCGCCCCCGACGCCCGCCGCGCCCTCGACTGCGCCGAGGCCCTGCTGGATGAAGTACACCTGGGCCTGCACCGTCATCAATGCCTGCGTCTGCGCGACAGCGACGGGAGGTGAATGCCATGTCCGGACCCGATGCCCTCAGCCAGACCTTCGGCACCCTGTTGCTGGCCATGGCCTTCAGTGCGTTCATCCTCTTCGTGCGCGGTTATCGGCCCAGCGGTGTCAGCGGTCGCTGGTACGACCTGGTGCTGGGCTTCATCGCCGTGTGGCTGGCGCTGTGGCCGGAGGTTGCGCATTTCGTCGAAGAGCAGTCGCTGGCCAGCGGTCTTGGCCTGCTGTTGCAGATGATCGCCACGGCGGCGGGTTGCATCCTCGGGGCGCTGGTGGCGAAGACCCTGCGCTTGTTGCTGCTGGAACGACGGCGTCCACGGCCAGCTCCTGCCAATCCGCGCAAAGGCATTTAGTGATACCGCGCTTCTGATAGTGATTCCCATTTGCACAATACTCCCGGGATCATTATCCTCCCGGCACCCGCCAGAGCCCTGGCGGGCTGCAAGGATCGTCGGGCGGCATGAACTGGAATCGAATCGACCTGCGCTGGGCCTACACCGACCTGCTGCTGAGCCTCGGGCGACGCACGGGGTGCATGCACCTGGCCTATGACGTGCTGCATGACGCGTTCATCCGCTATCTCGTGGCCGACCGCCAGACCCGCATCGAGCAACCCAACGCCTACCTGCGCCGCGTGGCGCAAACCGTGCTGATCGACCACTTCCGCCAGAGCGGGCGCTTCTGCTCACTGGAAAGCAGCGAGGGGCTGGCGGCCGTCCATGAGGTGCAGCAGGAACACTTCGCCCCCTCTGCCGAACACCTGGCCGACATGCAGCAGCGCCTGGATGCCTTGCAACGGGTGATCAACTGCCTGCCGCCGCGCTGTCGCGAGGTGTTCTGGCTGGCCCGCATCGAAGGCCATCGCCAGCCGGAGATCGCCCGCCTGCTGGGCATCAGCCTGAGCGCGGTGGAGCGCCACCTGATCCGCGCCCTCCTCGACCTGCGGGCAGCACGGGAGCGACTGGCGCCATGAGCACTGTCCGCGAGCAGGCCGCCGCCTGGTTCACCCGCATGCTCCACCTGCCTGCCGACCACCCGGACCAGCAGCGCCTGCGCGACTGGCTGGCGGCCGATCCGCAGCATGCGGCGGAGTACGAGGCGTTCTGCGCGCTGTGGGGCGATTTCTCGTCCACCGCCAGCACCCGCGCCCTGGCCGGCGCGATGGAACAACGACAGGGCCGCCGGGCCTTCATGCGGCGCGGCGCCCTGGGCCTGTTCGGCCTGCTGGCCATCGGCCTGGGCTGGCGCCTGTTCGGCTCGGCGCACTTCGAGCAGGACTATGTCACCAGCATCGGCGAACGCCGGCGCGAGCGCCTGCCCGACGGCAGCGAACTCTTCCTGGGCGCCGATACCCGTCTGCGGGTGCTGTTCGACAAGGGCCGGCGCCAGGTCTGGCTGCTGCAGGGCGAGGCGATCTTCGATGTCGTGCACGACACGGCGCGGGTGTTCACGGTGGATGCCGGGCTGGCCCGGGTGACCGTGCTGGGCACCCGTTTCGTCGTAGCCCGGGATGCGCGGGAACTGCGGGTCAGCGTCGAGCGCGGCACGGTGCGCATGGACAACGAACGTGGGTCGCTGCTGCTCGGCGCCGGCCAGGTCGCCAGCAACGACGCCGCCAGCGCCCCGCACCTGCTGCCGATCGACGCGGGCAACGCGTTCGCCTTCGAACGCGGTCGCCTGGTCCTGCAACAGGCCGGCCTTGAGGAAATCGCCAGCGGCCTGTCGCGCTACCGGCACCAACCGGTGCGGGTCGAGGCCGGCAAGGGCCAGCCACGGATCGACGCCGTGGTGCAACTGGACGATATCGAGGGCTTCCTCCAGGCCTTGCCGAGCATCGCCCCGATCGCCGTCCGCGAGCACGACGGGGCCACCTGGCTGCATGCCCGCTGAAAAATTTCATCACCGGCATCAGGGATTGCCCGCTTCGCTCCGTCAGGGGGAATCGACACCTGAAACGAGACCTCCCATGCAGCATGCTTCCCTGAAACACCTGGCCCTGGCCATCGCCCTGAGCATCAGCAGCCAGTCCTGGGCATCCCCGATGGATATCGACCTGCCGCGCCAGCCGCTGGCCGCTTCCCTGCGCCAACTGGCGGAATCCGCCCACCTGACCCTGGCGGTGGACAACAGCATCGTGCCCGACAGCCTGGCACCGGCCGTGCGTGGCCAGATGGAGCCGCTCAGTGCCCTGTCGCAGCTGTTGCAGGGCAGCGGGCTGACCTTTCGCCAGCAAGGCACCACCCTGGTGATCCTGCGCCAGGACGACAACGCGCTGGAGCTGGGCGCCACCTCGGTGAACGGCACCGCGCTGGGCGAGACCACCGAAGGCACCGGGGCCTGGACCACCGGCGCGATGCGCACCGCCACCAAGCTGCGCCTGTCGATGCGCGAGACGCCGCAGTCGGTCTCGGTGATCACCCGCCAGCGCATGGACGACCAGAACCTGCAAAACCTCGACGATGTGGCGCGCACCACCACCGGCGTCAGCTACACCAAGATCGGCACCGATCGCTCCACCTATTACGCCCGCGGCTTCGAGATCAACGACCTGCAGTTCGACGGCATTCCCAGCAACATCTCCGAAAGCTACTCGATGGACGTCATGTCCACGGCCAACATGGCCCTGTACGACCGGGTCGAAGTGGTGCGGGGGGCCAACGGCCTGATGCAGGGCACCGGCAACCCATCGGCAGCGATCAACCTGGTACGCAAGCGCCCCACCGCCGACTTCCGCCTGGGTGCCGAACTGGGCGCCGGCTCCTGGGACAACTACCGCGGCCAGGTGGACATCTCCGGACCGCTGGATGAGCAGGGCCGCATCCGTGGTCGTGCCGTGGCCTACTACAACAGCGCCGACAGCTACCGCGACGGCGCCGGCAAGGACAACCAGCTGCTGTACCTGATCGGTGAAATGGACCTCACCGACAGCACCACCTGGAGCCTCGGCCTGACGCTGCAGCAGGACAACAACGACGGCTACGACTGGGGCGGCCTCAACACCCGTGCCGACGGCTCGTTCTACCCGCTGTCGCGCTCGACCTCCCTGGCGGGCGACTGGGCCTTCCTCGACCGCACCAACCAGGTGCTGTTCAGCGACCTGAAACACCACTTCGACAACGGCTGGGACCTGACCCTGGCCTTGAACAGCGTGTGGTCCAGCGCCGAGTTCCTGTCGTCCTACCCCGCCCGCACCACCGGCGACAACTATCGGCTGGTGGTCTCCCACGCCGACTACAAGGACCGCCAGCTCGGCCTCGACCTGTACGCCAGCGGCCCGTTCAGCCTGTTCGGACGCGAGCACCAGCTGATGCTCGGCGCCAACGCGCGCAAGGACGACTTCGACGTCGGCACTCGCAGCGCCAGCAATACCCCGACCATCGACATCAACGACTTCGACTACAGCTCCATTCCCGCCCCGCTGCTGAACGCCACGCGCACGGACTACAACTACGTGCGCCGCGAGCGCGGCCTGTACGGGGCAACGCGACTGAGCCTGAGTGACGACCTGAGCCTGATCCTCGGTACTCGCCTGAGCTGGTCCGACTACCAGGTCCCCACCGACCGCTACCGCGAGAATGGCCGCGTGGTGCCCTACGCCGGCCTGGTCTTCGACCTCGACAGCCATCACAGCCTCTATGCCAGCTACACCGAGATCTACAAGACCCAGAGCAGCTACGCCCCGGGCAACAGCCTGCTGGAACCGGTGGACGGGGAAAACTACGAGACCGGCATCAAGGGCGAGTATTTCGGCGGCGCCCTGAACCTGTCCCTGGCGCTGTTCCAGACCGACCTGCGCCATATGCCCGAGGCCATACCCGGGGTGCGCAACTGCGGGGTGACGGCCAGCAGCACCTGCTACCAGGAAGGCGGCAAGGTCCGTAACCGCGGATTCGAGGTGGAAGTGTCCGGCGAGCCGCTGGACGGCTGGAACCTCAGTGCCGGCTATACCTACAGCGATCCTGAATATGTCGCGGGCAACAACAAGGGCAACGACTACTACACGCGCATTCCGCGACGCCTGCTGAAGGTTTCCAGCGACTACCGCCTGCCAGGGGTGCTCGACCGCTGGAGGGTCGGCGGCGATGTCTTCGCCCAGAGCCGCACCTCCACCACCGCCAGCACCTACGACATCCGCCAGGGCGGCTACGCCCTGCTCAACCTGCATGCCAACGTGCAGCTCAACCGCCAGCTGAGCCTGCAGTACAACCTCAACAACGCCCTGGACAAGAAGTACTACCAGTCGCTACCGACCTCGAACAACTGGGGCGGCCTGTATTACGGCGACCCGCGTAACTTCGCCGTCACGTTGCGCTATCAGTATTGAGCCTCGACAGCCCGGCCAGTCGCCTGCAACACGGCGGCTGACCGCCCGAACGCGCAAAATCCACACCCTGCCCTTTCGATATCTATCGAGTACGGGCACAATGCGGCTCTTTTTTTGGCTGGCCTTCCCGGAGCCTCTCGATGATCCAGACCCCGTACTACCTGATCGACAAGCAAAAGCTGCTGGGCAACATGGAAAAGATCGCCTACGTGCGTGAAAAATCCGGTGCCAAGGCCCTGCTGGCACTCAAGTGCTTCGCCACCTGGTCGGTGTTCGACCTGATGCAGCAGTACATGGACGGCACCACCTCGTCCTCGCTCTACGAGCTCAAGCTCGGTCGCCAGAAGTTCGCAGGCGAAACCCACGCCTACAGCGTGGCCTGGGCCGACGACGAGATCGAAGAGATGCTCGCCAACTGCGACAAGATCATCTTCAACTCCATCGGCCAGCTGCAACGCTTCGCCGAAGCCTCCGAAGGCAAGGTCCGCGGCCTGCGCGTCAACCCTCAGGTGAGCAGCTCCGACTACCTGCTGGCAGACCCGGCCCGTCCGTTCAGCCGTCTTGGCGAGTGGGACCCGGTCAAGGTCGAAGCGGTGATCGAGCAGATCTCCGGCTTCATGTTCCACAACAACTGCGAGAACGGCGACTTCGGCCTGTTCGACAAGATGCTCGGCACCATCGAGGAGCGCTTCGGCCACCTGCTGCACAAGGTCGAATGGGTCAGCCTCGGCGGCGGCATCCACTTCACCGGCGAAGGCTACGCCCTGGACGCCTTCTGCGAGCGCCTGAAAGCGTTCTCCGAGAAGTACGGCGTGCAGGTCTACCTGGAGCCCGGCGAAGCGGCGATCACCAACAGCGCCTCGCTGGAAGTCACCGTCCTCGACACCCTGTTCAACGGCAAGCACCTTGCCGTGGTCGACAGCTCGATCGAAGCGCACATGCTCGACCTGCTGATCTACCGCCTCAATGCCAAGATGGCCCCCAACGACGGCGAGCATACCTACATGGTCTGCGGCAAGTCGTGCCTGGCCGGCGACATCTTCGGCGAGTACCAATTCGATCGTCCGCTGACCATCGGCGATCGGCTGTCGTTCGTCGACGCCGCAGGCTACACCATGGTCAAGAAAAACTGGTTCAACGGCCTGAAAATGCCGTCCATCGTAGTGAAACAACTCGACGGTAGCGTCGAGGTGGTTCGTGAGTTCGGTTTCGAAGACTACCTGTCCAGCCTTTCCTGAGCTGGCAGATAAGGAGAGATAGAGAATTGAAGAAGAACGTTCTTATCATTGGTGCAGGAGGTGTCGCCAAGGTGGTGGCCCACAAGTGCGCGCAGCACAACGACGAATTGGGTCGTATTGCGATTGCGTCGCGGAACATCTCCAAATGCCAGGCCATCATCGACAGCGTCAAGGCCAAGGGTAGCCTCAAGGTACCCGCCGACATCCAGGCCTTCTCGCTCAATGCCCTCGATGTCGAGGCGACCAAGGC
>JAIRVG010000076.1 GCA_031253995.1 Paucimonas sp.
TGTCAGAAGAGCCCGGGACTCAGGTTTTACGACGGCTGCGCCGCCGATCGCGGATGAATCCGCTCCCACGCCGATCGCGGCGCTCTTGCGGTCTAGTTCTCTGCGCGACAGCGCAGCCCAGCGGGCTGGGTAGACTCCTACGAGACGGCGCGATCATCAGGGATGATGAGCGCAAGGGCGCCTCAGTGAGGCGCGCGGGGAATGGTCTTCATCAGGTCTTCGGCGCTGATATGGCCGACGACCGCACTTCCAGGCTGCGGCAAATCGAGGATATGGCCCTTCATCTTGCCGATCACATGCATCTCGCACGGCTTGCAGTCGAACTTCAGGGTCAGCACTTCGTCGCCATGCACCAGTTGCATCGGCGCCACCTTGGTGCGCACGCCAGTCACGCCCTTGGCCTGTTTCGGGCACAGGTTGAAGGAGAAACGCAGGCAGTGCTTGGTGATCATCACCGGCACTTCGCCCGGTTCTTCATGAGCCTCGTAGGCCGCGTCGATCAGTTCCACGCCATGGCGGTGATAGAACTCGCGGGCCTTGTGGTTGTAGACGTTGGCCAGGAACGACAGGTGCGATTCGGGGTACACCGGTGGCGGCGTGGTTTCCGCCTTGCGACCGCCGCGCGGATGAGCGGCGATGCGGGCTTCGGTCAGGGCCTCGATCACTTCGCGGCGCAGGGCCTTGAGCTGCGAGTTGGGGATGAAGAATGCCTGCGGTGCATCCAGTTCGATGGCGTCGGCGTGGTACTGGGTGGTACCCAGCTGGCCGAGCAGGTCGTGCAGTTGCTCCAGCGCTTGCTCCGGTTTGTTGGCGGCGCCGAACGGGCCGTCCAGGCGGGCGCTGGCAGTGATGCCTTCTTCGCTGGTGGCGGTGACTTGCAGGCCATCCTCGCGCAGGCGGGCGACCCAGGACAGGCCGATACGGCGTTCGGCCGAAGTCTTCTGCAGCGCCTGCTGCCAGTTGTGGTCGAGGTTGCGGCTCAGCGGATGGTTCGGCCGCAGCTTGTACAGGCCGTCCGGCATCTCGTTGGGCTCGACGCGGTAGCGGTAGCGCTTCTCGCCGTCTTCTTCGAACTCGCCTTTTGGCTCGGCGATGTTGGCGCGGAAACCGACCACTTCGCGCTTGACCAGCACGTTGAGGCCGTCACCGTTGGACAGCGGCTCGTGGGTGACCACCTGCAGGTCGCGCTTGCCGACTTTCTCCACGTTACCCACCAGCAGGCCGGTGAAGGTCGGCGAGTCGAAGGCGCCGATGTCGATCTTGCGTTCGCTGACGAAGTAGTCGGTGCTGCCGCGGTGGAAGGTCTTGTCCGGGTCCGGGACGAAGAAGTGCGCGGTACGGCCGCTGGAGGCGCGGGCGAGGTCCGGGCGGCCTTCGAGGATGTTGTCGAGCAGCTGGCGGTAGTAGGCGGTGATGTTCTTCACATAGCCCATGTCCTTGTAGCGGCCCTCGATCTTGAACGAGCGCACGCCGGCGTCCACCAGCGCGGCCAGGTTGGCGCTCTGGTTGTTGTCCTTCATCGACAGCAGGTGCTTCTCGTAGGCGATCACGCCGCCTTTTTCATCCTTGAGGGTGTAGGGCAGGCGGCAGGCCTGGGAGCAGTCGCCGCGGTTGGCGCTGCGCCCGGTCTGCGCGTGGGAAATGTTGCACTGGCCGGAGAAGGCCACGCACAGGGCGCCATGGATGAAGAACTCGATCGCCGCGTCGGTTTCGTCGGCGATGGCGCGGATTTCCTTGAGGTTCAGCTCGCGGGCCAGCACCAGTTGGGAGAAACCGGCCTGGTCGAGGAATTTTGCCCGGCCCAGGGTGCGGATGTCGGTCTGGGTGCTGGCGTGCAGTTCGATCGGCGGGATGTCCAGTTCCATCACGCCCAGGTCCTGGACGATCAGCGCGTCGACGCCGGCGTCGTAGAGCTGGTGGATCAGCTTGCGCGCCGGTTCCAGCTCGTTGTCGTGGAGGATGGTGTTGATGGTGGTGAAGATGCGCGCGTGGTAGCGACGGGCGAACTTCACCAGCTCGGCGATCTCGCTGACTTCGTTGCAGGCGTTGTGCCGCGCGCCGAAGCTCGGGCCGCCGATGTACACGGCGTCGGCGCCATGCAGGATGGCCTCGCGGGCGATGGCGACATCGCGGGCAGGGCTGAGCAATTCCAGGTGATTCTTGGGCAGGGACATAATGTTTTTTTAGGCTTTGGCACGGTCAAGGCGCGCATTGTAGCCGCGAAATGTCCTACGGGCATCCCAATGCTGCCCGATGGCGGTCCCGCAGGGGGCGGGACCGCTGTCCGTCAGGCCTTGGCGGCCATGGCGGTGACTTCCACCTTCATGCCTTCGACGGCCAGTTCGGCCACGCCGACGGCGGCGCGTACCGGCCACGGGCTGCTGAAGAAGCGCTGGTAGACGGCGTTGAACGCGGGGCGGTCGGCCATGTCGGTGAGGTAGATGGTCAGGTGCAGGACCCGGTCCATCGAGCTGCCGGCCTTTTCCAGGGCCACTTTCAGCGCCTGCAGGGTGCATTCGCTCTGCGCGGTGATGTCGCCCAGTTCCAGGCTGCCGTCGGCGCGGGTGGGGATCTGGGTGGACATGAGGATGCCGTTGAAGGCGGTGACGTCGGAGGAGATAGACTCGGGGTCCGGGTCGGGGATGTAGGTGATGTCCTGGTTGGCCATTGGGGTCTCTATTAGGAGGTGGTGCACGGCCGGACAGTGTACGGGGTGTGTCGCGTTCAGGCGAATGTGGCCTCTGCGGATTGAACATCATTCACCTGCCGGGGCTCTGAACTCATAGGTACCGCAACCGGACACACGACCATGAACGACAAACCCCATCGCCCGGAACTCCAGGCCTGGCACGACATGTTGATGGACGACGGCTACCGCCTAGATTCCCCGGACGCCTGGCACGCCAGCCTGCTGCAAGGCGCCGAGGAACTGCTCGCCAGCGGCGTGGTGGACTGGGACGAGTACATGGCGCTCAAGGCCCTGGCCAACGGCGGTCATGCCCGTGCCCTGGAAGATGCCCTGGACGCCCGGCTGGCGGACCCGGACGCATGAAAGCGCTGAAGATCACCACCTTCAATATCAACGGCATCCGCGCCCGCGCGGTGCATCGCTGTGCATGTCGATGTTTCTCTAGCGCCCTTGAGACAAGCCCATTCGATCACGCCAACAGATCTTCGTAGAACGCCCCATACGGCTTGCTCGGATGGGCGATCTGGATTTCCAGGATCCACAGGCCCTCGCTCGGCTGCTCCGTGTAGTCGCCCAGGTCGCCGGCGCGATAGATGGCGTGGGGAAAGTCGCTGACGCGGTGGCCCTTGATGTCCAGGTTGAGTTTCCAGCCCATGGCCTGGGCCTGTTCATGGGCGAAGTCGTACAGCTCGACGCCGCTGCAACCCGTTTCCCGCCAGTGGCTTTCGACGCGCTGGTACAGGGTCTTGGCTGCCGCCGCGCAGGCGATCATCTCCGGATCGCTGCCCACCGCGAAGGTGGCGCCGGCGTCGCCTTCATGGCCTTTCCAGACGATGCCCATGTCGATGAAGAAGATATCGTCCTCGCCCAGCACCGGGTCGCCGTCGGAACGCTGGTTGAAGCCTTTCAGGGTATTGGCGCCGAAACGCACCAGCAGCGGGTGCCAGATACGTTCCATGCCCAGTTCGGCGAGGATCTGCTTGCCCAGTTTCGTCGCCTCGGTCTCGGTCATGCCGGGACGGATCACCGCAGCGATGGCGTCCACGGCTTCCCAGGTACGGGCCTGGGCGTATTTCATCAGGTCCAGCGCGTAGTTCGCGCCGGTGGCTTCCTTGGGGTACACGGCGGTGGTCATGGGGCTCTCTTCTATGAGGGGCTCTATTGGGGACGGTTCGCTGTGCAGGATTGTATATAGCGGTGGCGAATTGCAATAACTAGTTACATCGCCACCGCTCCCACAGGGTCTTCAGTGTCCGTAAAGGCCAACAAGGCTCATCCCACCCAACGCATGCCCCTGCAACGCCTTGAGCACCCCCTCCCGGTCCAGCCCCTCGGGCAGGCTCCCGGGCGCCAGGTCGGTGGCGATCAGCGTCAGTGCATAGTGATGGGGATTGTCCCCGGCCGGCGGGCAGGGGCCGCGGTAGGCGGTGTCGCCGCGGACATTCTTGCCAAGCGTGAAGCCCTCGCTGGCCCCCTCGACCAGTTGCCCCTTGGCCGCATCGATGTTGTAGGCCACCCAATGCGAGACCCCGAGGCCCTTGGCCCCGTCCGGATCGAACATCAGCAAGGCCACCGAACGCGTGCCTTCCGGCAGGTTCGACCAGCTCACCTGGGGCGACATCTGCTTGCCCTTGCCGCAATTGGCATCGGCACCGATCTGCGAGAGGGGAATGCGCCCACCGTCATTGAACGAGGTGGACTGGATCGACAGCGGCGTCGCCTTCACGGCGCCACTCAGTGCCAGCAGCGCGACTGCGCCTGCCAGCGAAGGGAGTCTTCTGTTCACTGCGGTTCTCCTTCGAACGTTCTCCGGGAACCGCAGTGTAGACGCCTTACTCGACGCCGGCGCGGGGCGTCGGCGGGTTGACCGCGTGTTCGCCCATGTCCACCGGCGGGTGCTCCTGGGCCGCGTGGCGCAGGTCGTCGGTGACCCGCAGCTCGGCACCGGTCGGCGAGAAGGTCGCCGAGGGCACGAACGGCGCCGGGTTGGCCGGCACCGGACGCTTGCCGCGACGCCACAGGAAGAAGCCGACCATGCTCAGGTTGATCAAGGCGAAGGACCAGAACAGGCCGTCCTGGCCATAGCTGTTCATCGCCGGCGAAATCGCCAGCGGGCTCAGCGCCGAGCCCAGCGAGTTGATCAGCAGCATGCCCTGGATCATCGGCACCAGCGCTTCCACCGGTGCCCGGTCGGCGGCGTGGCTGACCGAAACCGGATACACGGCGAACACACCGCCACCGAGCAGGAACAGCATCGCCGGCAGCAGCACCGAGGTCGGCGGCAGCAGCAGGATGATCACCGACAGCACCACGCACAGCAGGCCCAGGGCGATCAGCACGTCCTGGCGGTCCTTGCGGTCGGACCAGCGGCCCACCGGGTATTGCAGGAGCATGGCGCCGAGGATCACCCAGGCCATCATGTTGCCCACTTCGCCGACATCCAGGCCGATGCGCTGCAGGTACAGCGGCAGCAGGGTATAGACCGCGGCGATGGCCACGCCGGAGCCGAAGCAGCCCACCAGGCCGGTAGGGGTGACGCTGAGCAACTGCCGCGGGCGCAGCGGTTCGACATGTTCCAGGATCGGCGAGACCCGCGGCAGGATGACGATCGGCAGCACCGACAGCGCCGCCAGCATGCCGGCGACCATGAAGGGCGCGTTGCCGCCCCAGCCGGCGATTTCGCCCAGGGCCGCCTGGCTGAGCACGCCGGCGCCATAGAAGGAAATCATGTACAGCGCCAGCAGGCGCCCGCGAGCCTTGGTGTCGCCGGCCATCAGCAGCCAGCTTTCGATCACCAGGAACACGCCGACGGTGGCCCAGCCGTTGATCAGGCGCAGCACCATCCAGCCCCAGGTGTCGACGAACAGGCCCTGGGCGAGGATGGTCACGGCGATCAGCGAGGCGAAGCTGCTGTAGGCGCGGATATGGCCGATGCGCAGGATCAGCCGGTCATTGAACACCGCGCCCAGGGTCAGGCCGATGAAATAGGCCGAGGAGACGAAACCGATCATGGTGGCGGATTCGCCGGACTCGCCCAGGCGCAGGGTGGTCAGGGAAGACAGGAAGCCGTTGCCCAGGGCCATGATGAACAGACCGAGCAGGGGTGCCAGCGCCATCGCCAGCAAACGCGGAGACATACGTACCTCAGATAGTGGGGTTGAATACCGGTCAGACACCCTAGGTACGCGCGCGCCATCAACCGGACCGTTGCGGGCCGGTGCTGTTCATTGTTGGGGTTGTCGCTGCTCGATGCGGTGAAGCGAAAAAGGGCGCGGAATTCTACTGGGTTTCCGGGGTGCGCCAACAGGTGGGGAGGGGTGCGGCGAAGCGTCGCAGTGGTGGGAGTCCGCGGGGCGGCAAGCGCACCCGCGGACGGACGGCAGGTCAGGCGTTGGCAGTCACGCCACGACCCTGGCGCGAAACCCGCAGCGCCACCAGGCTACCGACCACGATCAGGCCCGCCAGCGAGTACAGCGCCGCGTCGGTGGAACCGGTCTGGTCCTTGATCCAGCCCACCAGGTACGGGCTGAGGAAACCGGCCATCTGCCCGACCGAGTTGATGATCGCCAGGCCCGCCACGGCGGTGCCGGCGCTGAGCAGGGCGGTGGGCATCGGCCAGAACATCGGCAGGCCGGTGAGGGCGCCCATGGTGGCGATGCTCAGGCCGAGGATGGCAATCACCGGGCTGTGGGCGAAGTTGACCGCGATCAGCAGGCCGATGGCGCCCATCAGCATCGGTACCACCAGGTGCCAGCGGCGCTCGTTGCGCAGGTCCGCCGAGCGCCCCACCAGCAGCATGAACACGCCGGCCAGCAGGTAGGGGATGGCGCTCAGCCAGCCGATCAGCAGGGCGTCGCTGAAACCGAGGTTCTTGATGATCGACGGCAGCCAGAAGTTGATGGCGTAGACACCGCTCTGGATGCAGAAGTAGACGAAGCCGAAGGTCCAGATCAGCGGGTGGGTGAGCACCGAGAGCAGGCTGTCGCTGACCGTTTGTGGCTTGCTCGCCGCGTCGGCGCGCAGGTCGGCGTCTACCGCGGCGCGTTGCGCCGGGCTCAGCCAGGCGGCCTTGGCGAAGCCGTCGCTGAGCAGGAACACCGCCATGCAGCCCAGTACCACGGTGGGCAGGCCCTGGATCAGGAACATCCACTGCCAGCCGGCGAGACCGCCCTGGCCTGCAGCGAAGTGGTTGAGAATCCAGCCGGAGAACGGGCCACCGAGCAGGCCGGAGACCGGGATCGCCGACATGAACAGGGCCATGATGCGCCCGCGGCGCTGGGCCGGGAACCACTGCGAGAGGTACAGCACGATACCGGGGAAGAAACCGGCCTCGGCCGCGCCGGTGAACAGCCGCAGTACGTAGAACTGGGTTGGCGTGGTGACGAACAGCAGGCAGGTCGACAGCGTGCCCCAGGTGATCATCATCACCGCGATCCAGCGCCGCGGACCGAAGCGGTTCAGCGCCAGGTTGCTGGGCAGGCCGCAGAGCACGTAGCCGATGAAGAAGATGCCGGCACCGAGGCCGTAGATGGTTTCGCTGAACTTCAGGGCGTCGAGCATCTGCAGCTTGGCGAAGCCGACGTTGACCCGGTCCAGGTAGTTGAACAGGTAGCAGACGAAGATGAACGGGATCAGCCGCAGGGTGATGCGCCGGTACAGCGCATCGCGGTCGATGGCATGGCCTTGGTCAGGGGCAGGGCTGGATGACATGATTCTCTCTCTGTTGTTATGGTTGTGCGGCATCCCGCGTCGAGGCGGGCGCTGGTGAAAAGTCTCGGCGAGCACGCGATGCCTGTCTTTGTGCCATTGCACGGCATTTTCGTCGTGCTGTTGTGCCATCGCCCAACCCGTAGACCCTCAAGGACTCCCCATGTTCGAGCTGGATCATGACCTGGCGCAGGATATCGTCGACCGGGCGATGGCCATTTTGCCCTATAACGTCAACGTCATGGACAGCCAGGGCCTGATCCTCGGCAGCGGCGAGCGCCAGCGCATCAATACCCGGCACGAAGGTGCGCAACTGGTGCTGGCCAACGAGCGCATCGTCGAGATCGACGACGACGCGGCGAAATGCCTGAAGGGCGTGCAGCCCGGGATCAACCTGCCGCTGATGCTGGACGGTCGCCTGATCGGCGTGCTCGGCATCACCGGTGATCCGGGGCAGTTGCGCACCTATGCCGAGCTGGTGCGGATGACCGCGGAAATGCTCCTGGCCCAGCGTCACCTGCAGGTGGAGCAGCAATGGCGGCGGCAGCGTTGCGATGACCTGCTGGCCTTGCTCCTGGGCGGCAGCGGCGATGCCCCGCGCCTGGTGGACGAGGCCCGACAGCTGGGCCTCAAGCCGCAACTGCCGCGGGTGCCGTGCCTGTTCGAGCTGGACGAAGGGCCTGGGGCGCAAGCCTTGTCGGTGTGGCTGATGCAGCGCTATCCGGACAGCTGGTGCGTGAGTCCGGCGCGGCAGTCGCTGCTTTGGTGTCGCCCGGCCGGGCTGGCGGTGGATGAAGGCAAGGCGCTGGACAAGATCGAGGCCCAGGGCTGGCGCGTGCAGCGCCTGGCGGTGGGTGGTGTGGCCGATGGCGTGGAGAGTCTGCGCCGTGGTTATCGGCGAGTGCGCGACCTGCTGGCCTACGGGCGCGACGTGCTGCCGGACGAGCGCCTGCTGACCCTGGAGCGCTATCGATTGCCGGCGTTGCTGTGGCGGCATCGCCAGGACGACGCGCTGGATGAATTGCTGGAGCCGCTGCAAAGGATTCGGGCCAAGGATGTCAGCGGCCAGTTGCTGGCGACCTTGCGGGCCTGGTGCAGCCATGACGGACAGAGCCAGGCCTGTGCCGAGGCACTGGGGATTCATCGCAACAGCTTGAGATATCGGCTGGAGCGAATCGGCGAGCTGAGCGGCGTGGATCCGTTGCGGCTGGAGGGGATGCTCAGCCTGTACCTCGGACTGCAGTTGCTACCTGCGCAGAGCTGCAAGCTATAAGTCATAAGCTGCAAGCCGATCGCGTCATGCCGCTGCACCGCATACCGCTCTGACTTGCAGCTTGCCGCTTGAAACTTGTGTCTGCTCTTTTGTCCAACTGACCAAACAACCCACCCCCGATCTTGTGCACTGGCCAGAAGCCCACCCTGCCGACAACTGGCAGCATGCAGGCATCTGCAACAGGAGCCCCTCATGAAAATCGTCATCGCCCCCGACTCGTTCAAGGACAGCCTCAGCGCCGAGGGGGTGGCTGCGGCCATTGCTCGCGGGATCGCCGCTGTCCTGCCCCAGGCCCAGGTGGTGTGCTGCCCGATGGCCGACGGCGGCGAGGGCACCATGGAGGCCATCGTCGCGGCCTGCCACGGCGAAGCCCGCAGCCTGCCGGTGCGCGGCCCGCTGGGTCGCGAAGTCGTTGCCCAGTGGGGCTGGCTCGCCGACTCCCGCACCGCGATCATCGAGATGGCCCAGGCCAGCGGCCTGCAACTGCTCGACCTGACCGAGCGCGACGCTTGCCGCACCAGCAGCTTCGGTACCGGCCAGTTGATCGGCGCGGCGCTGGATGCCGGTGCCGAGCGGATCATCCTCGCCATTGGCGGCAGCGCCACCAACGACGCCGGCAGCGGCATGCTTCGCGCCCTCGGCCTGCGCACCTTCGATGCCCAGGGTGCCGAGCTGGAGGAAGGCGGCCTGGCCCTGTGCAACGTCGCCCGCCTGGACACCAGCGGCCTCGATCCGCGCCTGGCCAGCGTGCGGCTTGAGGTGGCGGCGGATGTCGACAACCCGCTGTGTGGCGCCAACGGTGCCTCGGCGATCTTCGGGCCGCAGAAGGGGGCGAGTCCCGAGCAGGTCGGGTTGCTCGACCATGCGCTGGGCCATTTCGCCGATCATTGTGCGCAGGCGCTGGGCCGTGATGTCCGGGACTTCCCCGGTTGTGGCGCTGCCGGTGGCATGGGCTTCGCTGCCAAGGCGTTTCTCGATGCGCAGTTCCGGCCGGGTATCGAAGTGGTGGCCGAGCTGGCCGGACTGGAAGCGGCGGTGCAGGGCGCTGACCTGGTGATCACCGGCGAGGGGCGTTTCGATGCCCAGACCCTGCGTGGCAAGACGCCGTTCGGCGTGGCGCGGATCGCCAGGCGTCATGGCGTGCCGGTGGTGGTACTGGCCGGGACCCTGGGTGAGGGCTACCAGGAACTCTATGACCACGGGATCGATGCAGCCTTCGCCATCGCCAGTGGCCCGATGACGCTGAAAGACGCCTGCGCCAACGCCGCCGACCTGCTGGCGGCCCGCGCCGGCGATATCCTGCGCCTCTTGAACCTGCGCGGTCGCACGTAGGAGCTGGCCCTACAGTGGGGGGGCAAGCGCCGGCAGTTCCAGCTCGCCAAACGAGGCACTGGCGTCCACATAGCGCAACGCCGACTTCACATCGCGCCAGCCCACATGGCTCATCAGCGTCTTGGTGTCCCAGCCATTCCCCGCCGCCCAGGTCGCGAAACCGCGGCGCAACGAGTGGGCGCTGTAGCTCTGCGCCGGCAACCCGGCACTGGCGAAGATCCTGCGCAACAGGGCGATCAGGCTGCCGCTGTTCAGCGCCTCCTCGCCGAGATTGCCCCAGCGGTCCAGCTTGCGGAACACCGGCCCGCGGGCGATCCCGGCCACCGTGATCCAGTCCACATAGGCCTGCACCGGGCACAGGCTCTTCAGCGCCGGCATGCGATGGGTAACCCCGCGCCCATGCCGGTCGCCCTTGCTCTGCGCCAGGTACAACTGCATGCCACCACCGGCCTGGGCCTGGATATGCTCGACCCGCAGCCGCGCCAGCTCGTCGCCGCGAAACCCCCGCCAGAAACCGATCAGCAGCAACGCCGCATCGCGCCGCGCGCGCAGCAGCTCGGGCAGCGACTGGTCGCGCTGGGCCAAGACGGCACGCTGGTCCAGATGCTCGATGGTGAGGCGCAGGTGCTCCAGGGTCAGCGGCGCGGCCTGGCGTTCCTGCGCCGGGTGCACGGCGCGGATGCCCTTGAGCATCTGCCGCACCAGCGGCGCCTTGGTCGGGTCGGGAAAACCCTGGCTGACATGCCACTGCCCCAGCGCGGCGAGGCGCTGGCGCAGGGTATTGATGGAGTGCTCGCCGGCGAAATCCGCAAGGTAGCGGGCGATGCTGTCGGCGGTGGCGGGAAGGAAGCCGCCCCAGGTCACCTCGAAATGCTCGATGGCGGCGCGGTAGCTGCGCCGCGTGTTGTCGCGCACTGCGGCCTGGAGGTACTGGTCGATCTTGTTCATGGGCGCGAGCGTACTCCTCAATGAGGTGTCATGACAGCCCGCGCTTCACGGTACGCTCAATAACGCCAGTCCACCGCAACCTCCAGGCTCCTCGGCTCACCCACGTAGTACTGCGTATTGCTCTGGTGAATGAACCGCGCATACACCTCGTCGGTCAGGTTGCGCAGGCGCGCGCTGACTTTTGTGTGCTTGTCCAGGTCATGGCTCATCGACAATCCATACAGCGTGTACGACGGCACCCACATGCTGTTCGCCGTATCCGCGTACACCGCCGCCACGTAGCGCGCATCGACGCCTACCTGCCAGCTCGGGGCGATGTCGTAGGTCAGCCACAGGTTGGCGGTGCGCTCGGGGATGTTCACCGGGGTCTTGCCAGCGCGGGAATACACCGTGCCGCCGATGCTTTCGTTGAACTCGTCGTACTCCGCGCGGACCCAGGCGAAGTTGCCGGACGCCAGCAACTGCGGGGTGATCTTGAACGACGCCGCCAGCTCGATGCCGGTGGACGTCTGCTGCCCGGCCTGTTCGGTAACGTTGGGCTGGGTCGAGGAGGGCACCGAGATGTTCTTGCGCACGATACGGTAGGCCGCCGCCGTGGCACTGCCTCGGCCATCCAGGAAGTCGAACTTGCTGCCCACCTCGACCTGTCGGCCACGGCTCAGGTCGAGGTCGCCGACCTGGCCGATCGAGGCACTGGTGAGGGTGCCGCCCGGCGGTTCGGCCGAGGTGCTGTATTGGGTGTAGAGGCTGACGCTGGAGGTCAGGTCGTAGACCAGACCGAGGCGTCCGGTTATCGCGTCCCAGCGTCGGTCGAGGCCGGTCCGCGCGACATGGTCGACCACCTCGAAGTCGAGATGGTCGTAGCGCAGGGCGCTGACCAGGGCCAGCCGGTCGGTCAGGCGGGTACGGTTCTCGACGAAGGCCGAGGTGGTGTCGGTGGTGGTGCTGCGGCCTTTGGCGCGGGACGCATCCATACCCGGGATATCGAGGAAATGCCCCGGCTCGAAAGCGTGCGGATCGACCGTGTCGAAGGCGCCTTTGGACAGCGGGTAGTTGGTCTGCTGGTTGTGGTTGTAGTCCAGGCCGAAGGCCCAGTCGCTGGCCAGGCCGAACACCTGGCCCAGGTGGGTCAGCTCGATCCGGTTGCCGTTCACCTCCTGGTCATGGCGCTGGCGATAGCCGCCGGAGCGCTGCAGGGCTCTGTTGTCGGCGGTGTAGCGGTAGACCTCCAGGTTGCGGTAATCGCGCTGGCCGTCGTAGTGGTAGAAGGTGTTGCGCAACCGGGTGTCGTCGTTGAAGCGGTAGTCGGTGATCGAGCGCAGCCAGCGGGTGCGCTGCTCGTAGCGGCCGTCCTCGACGTTGTAGTTGTCGAAGCGCGTGTGCCGGTCGATATGCAGGGTGCCGGTCAGCGGGCGCAGCACCGGGGTGCCCCAGTACGGGCTGTCTTCCTTCTCCTCCAGGTACTCGATGGCCAGGGTGTGGGACAGCTGCTCGTTGATATCGCTGAGCAGGGAGAAGGCCAGGTTGCCGGCATTGTTTTCCTGGCGATCGATATAGCCGTTGCTGCCGGTGCGGCTGTAGTCCAGGCGCGCGTAGTGACGCGGGCCGGGGCCATCGTTCAGTGCCTTGTTCACGCCGATGGCGGTTTCCCATGTGTCGTAGCGGCCGTAGCTGACCCGGCCTTCGAGGATGTCGGCGTCGCGGCTGGCCAGCTTGGTGACCATGTTCAGGCTGCCGCCCACCGCGCCGCTGCCATTGAGGAAGGACGACGGGCCACCGAGCAGTTCGACCCGGTCGTAGATCCACGCGCCCACCGGCCGCCCGGCGGCGCCGTACTGGACGTTGATGCCGTTGAACAGCTGGGCGATCTGCGCGCCGTTGAAACCGCGGTAGGCGACATAGCCACCCCAGCCCGGAGGCGCCGAGGCGTTCACGCCGGGCAGGGCGTTGGCGGCGTCCTGGAAACTGCGCGCGCCGATGCGCTCCATCGTTGCGCGGTCGGCGACGCTGACCGAGGCCGGGTTTTCCCGCGGGCTCAGGTGCAGGCGCGAGCCGCTGTCGATCGGCGTGTCGAGGTCGAGGCGGGTGCCCTCGACGGGTTTGTCGCCGGCGGCGGTCACGGTGCTGGCGGGCAGGGTGAGGCTGTTGTCTTGCGCCAAGGCGCAGGTGGTCGCGCTGCTGATCAGCAGCGCCAGGGTGGTCAGACGAAACATGCGAGTGCTTCCTGGTCAGGATTCGATAGGCTCGCGGCGACCTGCCTCGGTCAAGGCGGGTCGGACGCGGCGATGTCAGATCACGGCGAGGACAGCGGGGGAGGCGCGGGGATTGAGGCGCGGCCATTGCTCGCGGGGCAGGGGCAGCAGGTGGTCGTGGCCGAGCAGCAGGGTCTCGGGCCAGTAGCGTGGGAACAGGTGCCTGAAGTAGTCGCCGGGCAAGGCGGCGTGACCGGCATGGCCGCAGCAGCAATCGCCGCTTTGCACCTTGCTGCTGGTCTGGCCGTCGAGGTCGGGCAACTCGGCCTTCAATTGATCGAGCACGGACCTGGGCAGGCTCTGCAGGCCGTGGAGGGTACAGAAGCTGCCGAGGATCAGGGACTGGCTGTCGACGCTGGGCGGACGCAAGGCACGGTCGAGCGGCATGGCCAGCAGGTTGAACAACACTGCGAGGCTGGCGAGCAGGACGATGTGGGTGCGCAGGCGTGAGAGCATGGTTGGCCCTTGGTGAAGGTGGGCATTCAGCCGGATTTTGTTTTTGTTTTCAAGGGGTGTGTCAGTGAGTCGGGGCTGGGCTGCCAGGTGCTTGTCTTGATGCGCTGCAAAACCCAAGACAGGTACTCTCGGCCTACCGAGGAAGCACCAGACTCACCACCAATCCTCCCCCCTCACGCTCCGCCAACTCCAGCGTCCCGCCATGGGCCCCGACGATGCTCGCCGCAATGCTCAACCCCAACCCATGCCCGCCACCACTGCGCGACGGATCGCACTGATAGAAGTGCTCGAACACCCGCTGCCGATGCTCCTGCGCAATCCCCGGCCCGCGATCGGCGACGCGGATCAGCACCTGCGTCGCCTCGTCGACCACCTCGATATCCACCGGTCCGGGCGCATGGCGCCGGGCGTTATCCAGCAGGTTCTGCAGGCAGCGGCGCAAACCGCCGGGATGGGCATGCAGCGGCTGGGCACTGCCGCGGATCTTCAGGGTGCCCCCCAGGTCTTCGAAGTCCGCCTGCAACCCCTGCAGCAACGCATCGATCGCCACCGGCTCGCGCGCCTGCTCCAGCTCGCCGTTGCGCAGGAAATCCAGGCTGGCGGAAACCATGTCTTCCATATGCCCCAGGTCAGCGCGAAAACGCTCGCGCTGACCCTCGTCCGGCAACAGTTCGGCACGCAGGCGCAGGCGGGTGATCGGTGTGCGCAGGTCGTGGGACACCGCGGCGAAGAAGCGCGTGCGCTCGGCAATGCTGTCGATCAGCCGGGCCTGCATGGCATTGAACGCCTGCGCCGCCTGACGCACTTCCTGCGGCCCCTCCAGGCTCAGCGGCGGGCGATGGATGTCGCGGCCCAGCGCTTCCGCCGCCGCGGCCATCTGCTTCAGCGGCCGCAGCGCCAGGCGCACCGCCAGCAGGGCCACCAGCACCACCGCGAGAATCCGCAGCAGGTAGATGCGCAGGATGTAGTCGAACACCAGCGAACTGATGGAGCCACTGCTCCAGCCCTGGCTTTCCGTGGCCTGGAGGAACAGGGTGTTGCCATCCGGCAGGTTGACCCCGACGCGGATGCGCACGCTGGCTGGCTCGCCGTCGAACAGCGTGGTGAGCCCCGCCGGCTGCTCTCCCGCGCCCAGCAGTTCCAGGCAATAAAGGTGCAGGTTGGCCGGCTCGCCCGTGCGCTCGCTGACCAGCTGGCGCAGCAGCGTCTCGTACATCGGATCGCTGTCGACCTGCTCCGGAGCGCTGTCCAGGCGTTGCCAGCGTGGCGATTCGAGACTGTGCAGGAGCACCGGCACCTGCTGCGGGTCTTGCCGCGCCACCTGCACCAGGTCGGCGATCCGCCCGGCCAGCAGGCGCAGGGGGATTTCCAGGACCTGGGTCTGACGCACTTCGTGCCAGATGCTGCTGGTCAGCAACTGCGAGGCGAGCATGCCGCCCACCAGGATCAGCACCAGGCGCCCGTGCAGCGAACGCGGCCAGAAACGCTTCATTCGCTGTGCACCGCATCGACGGTGAGCATGTAGCCCTCGTTGCGCACGGTGCGGATCAGCGACGCTGCCTTCGGGGCCTCGTCCAGGTGCTGGCGCAGGCGACTGATGCACACGTCGATGCTGCGGTCGTAGGGCATGCGCTCGCGCTCGAACACCTGGCTGAGGAGAAAGTCCCGGCTCAGCGGACGGTTGGGGTGCTGCAACAGCAGGCGCAGCACCCGGTAGTCGGAGTTGCCCAGGCTGATCACCAGCCCGGCGGGGGAGCGCAGCTGGCGCGTGGTGGTTTCCAGCTGCCAGCCGGCGAAGCGCAGGTGGCGCGCCTCGTCCATCCGGGCGCGCTCGGGAAAGCTGTGGGTACGGCGCAGCACCACCTTGATCCGCGCCAGCAGCTCGCGCGGGTCGAAGGGCTTGCCGAGGTAGTCGTCGGCGCCCATCTCCAGGCCGACGATACGGTCCACCAGGGTGCCGCGGGCGGTGAGCATGATCACCGGGATATTGCTGCGCACCCGCAGGTCGCGGCACAGGCTCAGGCCGTCCTCGCCGGGGAGCATCAGGTCCAGCACCACCAGGTCGATCAGCTGTTCGTCCAGGCGCCGGCGCATCTCCCGGCCATCCGCCGCCACCGAGGTACGCAGGCCGGCCGCTTCCAGGTAGGTGGACAGCAACTGGCGGATCTCGGGGTCGTCATCGACGACGAGGATATGGTCGGGTTGGGACATGGAAATGCTTCTCAGAATTGATTGGCGCACTTTACACCGCCTGGGGCAGGGCAAATGTAATGGAATGTGTTGGCGGGCGATGGACGGCCTGGCCATTACATTTCTGGCGAAAGTGCTATCAGACGGCTGGATAGAATCCGGGGATACAAATGCGACTGATTCACTTTAAGGAAAAGCCATGTCCAACCTCTCCACCCAGCGTCTGCCGTCGACGCTGGCCCCGGCCTTCGGCCTGCTGGTCGGCGCCTGTGTCACCCCGGCCCATGCCGAGACCCTCGACCTGCCGGCGACCCAGGTCAACGGCAAGCAGTCGGCCTACAAGGTCGATGAAGTCACCTCGGCGAAGATCACCACGCCGCTGCTCGATGCGCCGCAATCCATCACCGTGGTGCCCAAGGCGGTACTGGAAGAGCAGAACGCCCAGAGCCTGCAGGACGTGCTGCGCAATGTGCCGGGCATCACCTTCATGTCCGGCGAGGGCAACCTGGGCTGGGGCGACCTGTTCTCCATCCGCGGTTTCGCCGCCGAGCAGAGCCTGACCGTCGATGGCGTGCGCGACGCCGGCATGTCCAGCCGCAACGACACCTTCAACCTGGAGCAGGCCGAGGTGTTCAAGGGCACCGGTTCCGTGGAATCCGGCGTCTCGGCGGTGGGCGGCAGCGTCAACCTGGTGAGCAAGCGCGCCCACCTCGGCGACGCCGGGCAGCTGTCCGCCGGTATCGGCAGCGACAACTACAAGCGCCTGACCGCCGACATCAACCGCCAGCTCAACGAAACCACGGCGGCGCGGATCAACCTGATGAAGCACTACAACGCGGTCTCCGAGCGCGATGAAGTGGACTACGACCGCTGGGGCATCGCCACTTCGTTCGGCTTCGGCCTGGGTACCGACACCCGCCTGTGGCTCGATGCCTTCTACCAGAAGGACAAGAACACCCCGGACGGCGGCGTACCGATCCAGCGCGGCACCCACGGCGACCGCATGCCGGGGGTATCCCGCGATGCCTGGTACGGCGACTCCAGCCTGTACACCCAGCGCAGCGAAACCCGTTCCCTGACCGGCCTGATCGAGCACGATTTCAACGATGACGTGACCCTGCGCAACCAGCTGCGCTGGCAGCAGACCGACAACTGGGCGGTGCTGTCGCCGGCGCGCTTCATCGCAGCCAATGCTGACGGCAGCCGCACCTGCACCGGCACCCGCTGCGCCAGCCTGGGCTATGTCGGCCTCGGTCCGTTGAGCTCGATCAACGGCATCAACGCCTACACCCAGTACGCCAACAGCAACGGCACCGGCTACGGCATCCTGCGCGGCAGCGACTTCGGCCTGTCCAAGCGCTACGAGATCATCGACAACCAGACCGACCTGCGCTTCAACCTCGATACCGGCGGCATCCACCACGAGGCGGTGACCGGCGTCGAGGTCTACCGTGAAAGCTACGGCGGCCTGCACAAGACCATGGACGTACCGGACGGCTCGATGTTCTTCGACCTGTCCGATCCGTCCCATCGCTTCGCCTCGGTGTCCACCGACAAGGGCTACGGCGACCCGCGCAGCGTGGTGAAGAACGCGGCGGTCTATGCCTCCGACACCCTGACCCTCGACCCGCAATGGCAATTGCTGCTGGCCCTGCGTTACGACCGCTGGCAGGCCGACAGCGAGCGCGCCACCGGCAACAGCAGCAGCCGCGACGACGCCATCGGCGGCCGCGCCGGGATCGTCTACAAGCCATTGCCCAACGGCAGCGTCTACCTGTCCTACAGCGAGGCGGCGCAGCCGTCGGCCATCGGCGCCACCACCAACAACCAGATCTACGGCGCGGCCAGCACCGAGGACTACAAGCCGGCGAGGTCCAAGACCTACGAACTGGGCACCAAGTGGGAGCTGTTCGACGAGCGCCTGAACCTGAATGCCGCGATCTTCCGCACCGAGCTGGAAGACAGCTGGGAATACAGCGAAGGCGAGACCTCGCCGGTGCGCGCGCTGCCGGCCAAGCGCGTCGACGGTATCGAACTGGGCCTGCAGGGCAATATCACCGATCGCTGGTCGGCCTACGCTGGCTTCTCGGCGATGAAGAGCCGCCAGACCAAGGGCGCCAACAAGGGCGAGGAAGCCAAGAACGTTCCCGACCTGACCGCCAACCTGTGGACCAGCTACCAGCTTACCGACAACCTGGGTCTGAGCTACGGCGCCGACTACGTGGGCCGTCGCCGCTACAGCGACAACAAGTACGTCGGCGGGCTGAACAACAACAGTGCCTACGCTTCCGGGCCGTCGGGCGTGTACACGATCTACACCCGCGACCACGAGAAGGCGCCGTCCTACTGGCTGCACAGCATTGCCGCCCGCTACAAGGTGGACAGCCAGACCACGGTCAACCTCAACGTCAGCAACCTCTTCAACAAGTTCTACTACAGCCGCGTCGGCGCCTCCCTGGACGGCTTCCAGCTGTACGGCGTGCCCGGTGCCGGCCGCACCCTGACCGCCAGCGTGGACTACCGGTTCTGATGCTGATCGAAATCGACCGACTGTTCAGCGCCGCGGAGCTGGACGACCTGCGCCGGCAACTGCTGGCGCAACCCTGGATCGATGGCAAGGCCACGGCGGGCGTGCAGTCCGCCCTGGCCAAGCGCAATCGCCAACTGGACGAGGACAACCCGCTGGCCCGGCAACTGGGCGAGCTGATCCTGCGCCGGCTTTCCGACAACCCGCTGTTCATGTCGGCGGCGTTGCCCAAGCGCATCTATCCGCCGTTGTTCAACCGTTATGGGGAAGGCGAGGGCTTCGGCTTCCACGTCGACAACGCCATACGGGGGATCAAGGGCGTGCGCGAACGGGTGCGTACCGACCTCTCGGCGACCCTGTTCCTGGCTGAGGCGGACAGCTACGACGGCGGCGAACTGGTGATCCGCGACACCTTCGGCGAGCGCAGCGTCAAGCTGCCGGCCGGGCACCTGGTGCTGTACCCGGGCAGCAGCCTGCACCGGGTCGAGCCGGTGACCCGGGGCGAGCGGCTGGCGGCGTTCTTCTGGATCGAGAGCCTGGTGCGCGAGGACAGCCAGCGCAGCCTGCTGCTGGATATGGATGTGGCGATCCAGCGCCTGACCGGGCAGGGCGCCGACCAGGGTTCGTTGCTGGAGCTGACCGGGGTCTACCACAACCTGCTGCGCCGCTGGGGCGATAGCTGAGCCCTCAAAAACCATTGACCGGAGGTACATCCGTGAAACGCCAACTCGCGTCATTGCTTCTCCTGCTCGGCCTCTGCCTCGGCCAATCGGCCATGGCCATCGAGGTCACCGACGTCCTCGGCCGCAAGGTCGGGATCGACCACCCGCCACAACGCATCGTCCTCGGCGAGGGCCGGCTGTTCTTCGCCTTGGCCTTGCTCGACCGCGACAACCCGTTCCAGCGGGTGGTCGGCTGGCAGAACGATATGCGCCTGCTCGACCCCCATACCTATGAGGTCTACGCGCAGAAATACCCGGCCATCGCCAAGCTGCCGCTGATCGGCCAGGCCTCGGAGCAGAGCGTCAGCGCCGAGCAGATCCTGGCCCTGAAACCGGACCTCGCGGTCTTCAGCATCGCCGGCGAAGGCCCGACCCAGCACAGCCCGGTGGCCGACCTGCTGGCCAAGGCCGGGGTGCCGGTGCTGTTCATCGACTTCCGCGTCCATCCGATCCGCAATACCCGGGTCAGCCTGGAAGCCCTCGGCCAGTTGCTCGGCCGTGAACAGCAGGCCGAGGAATACCTGGCCTTCTACGAGCGCCACCTGAAGGCGGTGAGCGAGCGTGTCGCCGGCCTCAAGGACGCCGAGCGTCCCAAGGTGTTCCTCGAGCTGCTGCCGGGTGTCTGGCAGGCACCGGGTCACACCACCGGCAAGAGCGGCCTGGGCAGCGTGGTCACGGCGGTCGGCGGGCACAACATCGGTGCCGACGTGGTGCCGGGCGCGCTGGGGGATGTCAGCGTCGAGTATGTGCTGAAGGCCGACCCGGACGTGTACATCGCCACCGGCAACCGTGCGCCTGGCGTGCTGCTGGGCGCCGGCGTGCCGTTGGAAACCGCACGGCAGAGCCTGGCGAAGATCACCGCACGTCCGGAGTTCGCGCCGCTGCGGCCGATCCAGGCTGGCCAGGCCCACGCCCTGTGGCATGACTTCTACAACTCGCCATTCAACATCCTCGCCGTGGAAGCCATGGCCCGCTGGATTCATCCAGACCTGTTCGCCGACCTCGACCCGGCGCGCACCCTGGGCGAGATCAACGGCATGCTCAAGGTCGGCCTGGACGGCCAGTACTGGATCGACGCCAAGTGACGGTATTGATGGAGCAGGGCGCCACGCTGGCCGCGTGGCGCTACAAACGGCTGCTGTGGCGGCGCACCCTGCTGGTCTTCGGACTGGCCGGGGTGCTCGGCCTCTCGGTACTCGGCGATCTGGCCAGTGGCGCCTCAGGCATGAGCCTGGGGCGTCTGCTTTCCGGGCTGTTCGATCCGGCTGCGCTGAGCGCCACCGAACAGGTGATCATCTGGAACGTGCGCCTGCCGTACGCGCTGATGGCGGTGCTGGTGGGGGCCGCGCTGGCCCTGGCGGGCGCCGAGATGCAGGCGATCCTCGACAACCCGCTGGCCAGCCCCTTTACCCTCGGCGTGTCCTCGTCGGCGGCCCTCGGTGCGTCGCTGGCCATCGCCTACCCGCTGAGCGTGGCCTGGCTTGAGCCCAGCGTTCAGGTGCCGCTGATGGCCTTCGTCTTCGCCTGCCTCTCGGTGCTGTTGTTGCAGGCCATGGCCCGGCTGCGCGGGGCCGGGGTGGAAAGCCTGGTGCTGTTCGGTATCGCCCTGGTGTTCAGCTGCAATGCCCTGGTGTCGCTGCTGCAACTGCTGGCTACCGAGGATGTGTTGCAGCAACTGGTGTTCTGGACCCTGGGCAGCCTGGCCCGGGCCAACTGGCAGAAGCTCGCCATCCTTGCCCTGGTGGTGGCCGTGGTGCTGCCGTTTTCCCTGCGTGCGGCACCGGCCCTGACCCTGCTGCGCATGGGCGAGGAGCGCGCCCGCAGTTTCGGCGTGGATACCCGGCGCCTGCGGATCGCCTCGCTGTTGCGTATCAGCCTGCTCTCGGCCACCGCGGTGGCCTTCGTCGGCACCATCGGCTTCATCGGCCTGGTGGGCCCGCATATCGCCCGCCTGCTGGTGGGCGAGGACCAGCGCTTCCTGCTGCCGGCCAGCGCCCTGGTCGGGGCCTTGCTGCTGTCGCTGTCGTCGATCGCCAGCAAGCTGATCCTGCCTGGGGTGATCGTGCCGGTGGGCATCGTCACCGCGCTGGTAGGCGTGCCGATTTTCGTGGTGCTGGTGTTCCGGCGGGGGAGAAGGTCGTGAGTCTGCTGATCAATGATGTGTCGGTGAGCTATGGCCCGCGGCGCATCCTGCAAGGCGTGAGCTTGCCGGCGCTGCCTGCGGGCAGCCTGGTGGCGCTGGTGGGGCCGAACGGTGCTGGCAAGTCCACCTTGCTGCGTGCCCTGGCTGGCCTGGAGCGCATGACGGGCGCACTGGGCCTGGACGGCATCGATGTGACACGCCTGGGCTTCGTCGAGCGCTCGCGGCGCCTGGCCTACATGCCCCAGCAACTGCCGCCGGGGATCGCCCTCGGGGTGCTGGAAAGTATCGTTGCGGCGTTGCGGGTCGGGGGCGGCGAGGATCTGCTGGGCACCGCGTTCATGGCCCTGCGCCGGCTGGGGATCGAGCATCTGGCGGAGCAGTCGCTGGACAGCCTGTCCGGCGGCCAGCGTCAGTTGGTGGCCCTGGCCCAGTTGCTGGCACGGGATCCGTCGGTGCTGTTGCTCGACGAGCCCACCAGTGCGCTGGACCTGCATTACCAGTTGCGGGTGATGGATGCGGTGCGCGAGCGGGTGGTGTCGCGCAAGTTGCTGGCCGTGGCGGTGCTGCACGATATCAACCTGGCGGCGAGTCATGCCGACTGGCTGGTGGTGTTGCACAAGGGCCGGGTGGTGGCCAGCGGGGCGCCGGAGGAAGTGCTGACGCCGGCGTTGCTGGCGGAGGTGTATGGGGTGGAGGCGCGGGTCGAACGTTGTTCGCGGGACAGGCTGCAGGTACTGGTGGATCGGGCCTTGCCACCTGCTTGAACACGCCATCCGTAGGAGTCCACCCAGCCCGCTGGGCGGCGCTGTCGCGCAGAGAACTAGACCGCAAGAGCGCCGCGATCGGCGTGGGAGCGGATTCATCCGCGATCGGCGGCGCAGCCGTCGTAAAACCTGAGTCCCGGGCTCTTCTGACACACTGCGGATACAGGTTTTATGGCCGCTTCGCG
>JAIRVG010000029.1 GCA_031253995.1 Paucimonas sp.
TGCCCAGCATCTCGAAGAAGGTATGGTGACGCGCGGTGTAGCCGACGTTTTCCAGGTCGTTGTGCTTGCCGCCGGCGCGCACGCATTTCTGGCTGCTCACGGCGCGAGTGTAGGCGCGCTTTTCCTGGCCGAGGAAGCAGTCCTTGAACTGGTTCATGCCGGCGTTGGTGAACAGCAGGGTCGGGTCGTTGCCCGGGATCAGGGAGCTGGAGGCGACTCGGGTGTGTCCCTGCTCTTCGAAGAATCGAAGGAAGGCTTCACGGATTTCTGCGCTTTTCATAGGTTCTTCCACGGAAACGGCGGCCTGAGGCAAATGTGCGCGTCAAATGACGAAAACGACGGCAAAGGGCCGCATTATAGCTAGCCTGAGGGCCAGGTGTAGTGGGTTTTATACGCTGTTGGCCACCATTCAGGATGAAATGCCTGTTAATCGGGGCGATTTAGTTAGCAGGCTATACGTTCCGTCGAAATCTATGTTACAAACTGACCCGCCATCACCCATGATGGCAACGTTCTCAGGGCGGGGTGCAATTCCCCACCGGCGGTAATTGCGCGCAACGCGCATAGCCCGCGAGCGCTTGCTGGCCCTGGCCTGCAAGGTCAGCAGACCCGGTGTGATTCCGGGGCCGACGGTCATAGTCCGGATAAAGAGAGAACGGGATAGGCACCGTTGTGTCCGTTCGTCTGCAACTTTCGCTTCAGAAGCGCCGCGACGACCATCCCCTTCGATCCAGCTGCCCTGTTTCTCATACAAACAGGAGTCCGTTTCAATGCAAGCAACCCCAATCGGCCACGGCAACGAGCGTATCGCTTTCGTACAAGCCTGCTGGCACAAGGATATTGTCGATCAGAGCAAGAAAGGCTTCGTCGAGCAGATGGCCAAGCATGGCTACCAGGCTGGCGATATCGATTTTTATGAAGTCGGCGGCGCCTTCGAGATTCCCCTGCACGCCAAGCTGCTGGCCCGCAGTGGCCGCTACGGCGCCATCGTCGCCGCCGGCCTGGTGGTGGATGGCGGTCTGTACCGGCATGATTTCGTCGCCCACGCGGTGATCGACGGGCTGATGCAGGTGCAGCTGGAAACCGAAGTGCCGGTGTTCTCGGTGGTCCTGACCCCGCATCACTTCCATGCCGGTGACGAGCACCAGAAGTTCTTCTTCGAGCATTTCGTGCTGAAGGGGCAGGAAGCGGCGAATACCTGTGCGGACACGCTGTTGAAGCTGCGGGCATTGCGTCGCAATGAAGTGCCGCAGAAAGTGGCGGTGTGAATGAAGAAGGCCGCGGTTGATACCGCGGCCTTTTTTGTTGCCTCATCGCTGGCAAGCCAGCGATGAGGCCGGTACTACTGGCCCAGCCCTTCAGCCGAAGCCGGAACGATCAGGATCCCCGCCCGCAACCCGTTCTTCACCTTGGGATTGGGGAAAATGATCCTGGCCCCCTCCTCCTCCACGATCCAGCGTGTCTCCGCCAGGTCTTCCGCCAGCAAATAGCCGCGGGACAATTCCGAGAAGTTCTCGATATCCGCCGGCAGGTGCAGGTGGAAGCTGTCGCTGTGCTTGATGATCTCGCGGGCGACGCTGAACAGTTGCAGGCCGTCGAGCGCGTCGGCCTCTTCCGGCTCGGTGCCTTCGATGATCTGGATCAGGCGGTTTTCCAGCCGGTCGAGATTGACCTGCTGGTTCTGCCCGAACGGCCGCGCCTTGCCCAGTTCCAGGGTGAAGGACTCGGCATCGAGCTTTTCGTAGGTGTAGGCGGTGAAGGTGATCGAGGTCTTGCTCTGCAGCAGCACCGCTTCCATGCCGGCGGCACGCAGGCGGGCGAGTTCGCGGCGGGAGTGCTGGCGCCCCTCCTTATAAGGATAGAGCGCGAACTGCTCGATCTTCGACCCGCGAATCGCCGTGTGCAGGTCGTAGTGCAGCCGGGTACGCCCCGGAATGCTGAAGAAGGTCGCCGCCAGGTGCTCCAGGTCGCCGGCGCGCATGGCTTCCGATCCGCTGGTCAACTCATGACGGCCATTGAACAGGCGATTGACGTCCTGCTCCAGGTAGCGCTCGCCGCGGCGGATCGCCTCGGGATTGCCGAACAGGAACAGGATCCGCGCCCGTGGCTGCACCTGACCGCCGGCGATACGCCCCAGCAGGTCGTCGAGCAGCTCGATCGGCGCGGTCTCGTTGCCGTGGATGCCGGCGGACAGGAGGATATCCAGCCCGCTGTCCCGCGACTCCGGCGGACGAACTTCCAGCGCCCCCTCGGCCAACCAGCGCAAACGCACGCCTTGAACTGTCGTCTGGGTCTTCTCGGCCGGTTCGCGACCGGCCAGGGTCAGTTCAAGCAGTTTGCCGAGGGCGAGCATGGTGTCGTTCCTTAGTGATGATGTCCGCAATCGGGACCGTGGACGTGATCGTCATCGTCGCCGGCATCCGCCGGCTCCATTTCCAGTTGCAGGCTGACCAGGTTGGTGGCCAGCGGGCGCAGCAGCAGGTTGGCGTACTCGGTGTCGCCTTCTTCGACGTCGACACCGATCAGCAGCTGGCCGCGGCCGTCCTGCTGGATCCACACTTCCTTGCCCTGCCAGATCACCGCAAAGCGGCTGCTGGATACTTCACGCTGGTTACCATCTTCGTCTTCAAGGATCAGTTGCAGGGCGTCGGACATGTTCGGGTGCTCTTTCAGGGGTTGAGTTGGAACGGATAGACCGAGCCCAGGTTGAGGATCCGGGTCAGTTCATCCAGCGCCGTGCGGCACTCCACCAGCAGTTGCGGATCGGCCAGGTCGCTTTCGACCAGGCGGTCGCGGTAGTGCCGATCGACCCATTGGGTCAGGGTGTCGTACAGCGGGGCGGTCATGATAACGCCTGGATTGACCGCTGCCAGTTCCGTTTCATTCAGCGCCACGCGCAGACGCAGGCAAGCCGGGCCACCGCCGTTCTGCATGCTCTGCTTGAGGTCGAACACGCGCACCTCGGAAATCGCGCCCTGCTGGCTGGTCAGGCTGTTCAGGTAGGCCCAGACCCGCTCGTTGTTGCGGCATTCTTCCGGCACGATCAGCAGCATCGAACCGTCGTCGCGGGACAGCAGCTGGCTGTTGAACAGGTAGGAACGCACCGCGTCCTCCACCGAGACCTGGGCCCGCGGCACGCAGATCGCCTTGAAGTTGCCGCCACGCCTGGCCAGCTTGTCCTTCAGTTCGGCCAGGACCCGCTCGGTCTCCAGGAAAGCGTCCTCGTGGTAGAACAGCACCTCGCCGTTGCCGACCGCGATCACGTCGTTGTGGAACACGCCCTGGTCGATCACATCCGGATTCTGCTGAGCATAGACCACGCCGTCATCCGTCAAGCCGTGCAACCGGGCCACGGCCTGCGAGGCCTCCAGGGTCTGCCGCGCCGGGTACTTGGCCGGCGCCGGGTAGCGGGTGTCGAAGGCACTGCGGCCGAACACGAAGAACTCAACGCCCGGCTCGCCGTAGGCGCGGCAGAAACGCGTGTGGTTGGCCGCGCCTTCGTCACCGAACTGGGCCACCGCCGGCAGCGCGGCGTGGTGGGCGAAGTGCTGCTGGTCGGCGAACATCGCCCCCAGCACGCGGCTGGTGGTCGGGTGCTCGATGCTGCGGTGGTACTTGCAGTTGAGGTTGGCAGCGGTGAAATGCACGCGGCCGTCGGCGGTGTCGGCGCTCGGGCTGACGGTGGCGGCGTTGGCCACCCACATGCTCGACGCCGAGCAACTGGCGACCAGCAGCGGCATGGCTTCCTTCGCCGCGCGCTGGATCACTTCGGCATCGCTGCCGCCGAAGCCGAGGCGGCGCAGCGCGGCCACGTCCGGGCGTTCCTGCGGCGCCAGCACGCCTTGCTTGAAGCCCATGTCGGCCAGGGCCTTCATCTTGGCCAGGCCCTGACGCGCCGCTTCCCGCGGGTTGGAACCCTGCTGGCTGTTGCTCTGCGAGGCGACGTTGCCGTAGGACAGGCCGCCGTAGTTGTGCGTCGGTCCGACCAGACCATCAAAATTCACTTCAAACGATTTCATCGGCTAAGGCTCCGTGAACCTGTTGTTATAGGGCGACGCCGGGCGTCAGCGTGGCAGGCAGGACAAGGCTCGCGGTTTCCAGCGAGGCCACCGGGTAGGCGCAGTAGTCCGCCGCGTAATAGGCACTGGCGCGGTGGTTGCCGCTGGCGCCGACGCCGCCGAACGGCGCGCTGCTGGCGGCGCCGGTCAGTTGCTTGTTCCAGTTGACGATGCCAGCGCGGCTTTCCAGCCAGAACTGCTGGTAGCGCGCGTGGGAGTCGGACAACAGGCCGGCAGCGAGGCCGTACTGGGTGTCGTTGGCTTCGGCGATGGCTGCCGGGAAATCGGCGTAGCGGATCACCTGCAGCAGCGGGCCGAAGAATTCTTCATCCGGACGCCCACTCACGGCGGTGACGTCGATGATGCCCGGGGTCAGCAGCGCGGCAGTGGCCTGCGGCTGGGTCATTTCCAGCAGCACGGTGGCGCCATTGGCCAGCAGTTGGGCCTGGGCATCCATCAGTGCCCTGGCCGCAGCCAGGGAGACCACCGAGCCCATGAACGGCGCTGGCTGTTGATCGAAGGCACCCACGGAAATGTTCTTGCTGACCTCCACCAGGCGCGCCAGCAGCGAGTCGCCCCAGGCGCCTTGCGGTACCAGCAGGCGGCGCGCGCAGGTGCAGCGCTGGCCAGCGGAGATGAATGCGGACTGGATGATGGTGTACACCGCGGCGTCGAGGTCCTTGACCTCGTCCACCACCAACGGGTTGTTGCCGCCCATCTCCAGGGCCAGGATCTTGTCCGGACGGCCGGCGAACTGCTGGTGCAGGATATTGCCGGTGCGGCTGGAGCCGGTGAAGAACAGGCCGTCGATGCCCGGATTGGCGGCCAGGGCCACGCCGGTTTCCCGCGCGCCCTGCACCAGGTTGAGCACGCCTGCCGGCAGGCCGGCGTCGATCCAGCACTTGACGGTCAGCTCGGCGACCTTCGGCGTCAGTTCGCTGGGCTTGAACACCACCGCGTTACCGGCCAGCAGCGCCGGGACGATATGGCCGTTGGGCAGGTGACCGGGGAAGTTGTACGGGCCGAACACCGCCACCACGCCGTGGGGCTTGTGGCGCAGCACGGCGGTGGCGTCGGCCAGCGGGCCGCTCTTCTCGCTGGTCCGCTCGCGGTAGCTCTGCACCGAGATGGCGACCTTGTTGACCATGCTGGTCACTTCGGTGGCGGCTTCCCACAGTGGCTTGCCGGTTTCTTCACCGATGCAGTGGGCCAGTGCTTCGGCATTGGCCTTCAGCTGCGCGGCGAAGGCTTCCAGCACGGCGATGCGCATGTCCAGCGACTGCCGCGCCCAGCCCGGGAAGGCCTGGCGTGCGGCGGCAACCGCCTGCTCGACCTGCGCCGCCGTGGCACCCTGCCCTTCCCAGATCACCGCCTGGGTCACCGGGTTGAGGGATTGCAGGGCTTCGCCCTGACCGGCCAGCCATTGGCCTGCGATGAAGTGAGTGGTCATTATTTGGCCTCCCGGGCAGCGGACAGCGGAACGGCGCGCACCTGGTCGCCGGCGCTCAGGCGCAGGCGCTTGGCGGTCGCGGGATCGACCACCAGGGTGCCGGCCGCCAGGCGCGCGGGCGCTGCGGCGATGCGGCAGTCTTCGCGCTTGCGGTTGTGAATGATGTAGGCCGGGGCGTCGTCGCCCGGCGTGCCGACGGCCAGGACCAGGTTCTGGCTGTCCTGCACCGCGCGGATCTTGCGGGTTTCGCATTCGATGGCGGGGCCGGCGTCGAAGATGTCGACGTAGCCCTGGTAGCTGAAGCCTTCGCTCTTGAGCATCGCCAGCGCCGGCTCGGTGTCGGTGTGGACACGGCCGATGACATTGCGCGCGGCTTCCGAGAGGAAGCAGGTGTACAGCGGGAACTTCGGCATCAGCTCGGCGATGAAGGCCTTGTTGCCGACGCCGGTGAGATAGTCGGCCTGGCTGAATTCCATCTTGAAGAAGTGCCGGCCCAGGCTTTCCCAGAACGGCGAGCGGCCCTGCTCGTCGGACATGCCACGCATCTCGGCGATGATCTTGTTGCCGAACAGCTCGGGGAACTCGGCGATGAACAGCATCCGCGCCTTGGACAGCAGGCGGCCGTTGAGGCCGGTGCGGCTGTCGGCCCGCAGGAACAGCGAGCACAGCTCGGAGTTGCCGGTCAGGTCGTTGGCCAGGAACAGGGTCGGGATTTCCCGGTAGATGTTCAGTTCCTGGGAGGCGCTGACGGTCAGGCCGACCCGGTAGTTGTACCAGGGCTCACGCAGGCCGACGGCGCCGGCGATGGCGGAAATGCCGACGACCACGCCGTCGTCGTTCTCCAACACGAACAGGTAGTCCGCGTCGCCGCGCTCGGCCTCGCCGCGGAAGGTCTTCTCGGCCCAGCCGACCCGGTGGGCCAGGCGGTCCTCGTTGGCCGGCAAGGTGGTCAGGCCGGTGCCGGTGCTGCGCGCCAGCTCGATCAGCGCCGGAAGGTCGCTGCTGCGTACGGGACGAACGATCATGCTATCTCCTCGGGCGGATGCCTGCGGGCATCCGCGAAACTCGGCCGGTATCTCTCAGGTATCAAACCGCGACCAGGCGCACGCTGGCGCCCTCGCCCACGCCCAGGGCCTCGACGGCCTCCGGGCTCAGGTACACGGGCTTGCCCGGAACCCAGTCCAGCTCCAGCAGTACCGCGCGGTAATCCTGCAACTGGCCGTTGGTCACCAGGTACTGGCGGCCGCCCTTGGTCGGCTGCTCCTGCAGCTTGACCGGTACGACCCGGCTCTGGGCGATCGAGCGGATGCCGGAGACCCGCGCATGCAGGGTCGGGCCGCCGTCGAAAATGTCGATGTAGTGGTCGGTCTCGAAGCCTTCGCGCATGAGGATGTCGAAGGTGATCTGCGCCCGCGGGTGCACCTGACCCATGGCTTCCTGCGCCTCGTCCGGCAGCAGCGGCACGTAGATCGGGTAGTGCGGCATCAGCTCGGCGAGGAAGGTACGGCTCTTCAGGCCGCACAGGCGCTCGGCCTCGGCGTAGTTGAGATCGAAGAAGTTGCGGCCGATGGCATCCCAGAACGGCGAGTCGCCGTTTTCGTCGCTGTAGCCGACGATCTCGGTGACTACCGACTCGGCGAAACGCTCAGGGTGCGAGGCCATGAACAGCAGGCGACCACGGGAGTTGAGCTCGGCCCAGCCGCTGTTCACCAGCTCGGGCAGCACGTAGAAACTGGTCAGCAGGCTGTTGCCGGTGAGGTCGTGGCACTGCGACAGGACGTGGATCTTGTTGTGGATCTTCAGCTCGCGGGACGCATGCACGAAGGTCTCGTTGCGGAAGCTGTAGAACGGCTCGGAGTAGCCGGCCGAGGCGACGATGGCCGAGCAGCCCACCAGCTTGCCGGTGTCCGAGTCTTCGAGGACGAAGAAGTAGCTTTCCTCGCCGTTGAAACTGACTTCGGCGGCGAACGAGGTTTCCGAGGCGGCGATCTTGTCGCCCAGGCGACCGGCATCATCCGGCAGGGACGTGACACCAATGGGACTGTCCGCAGCCAGACGCTGTACTTCATCCAGGTCAGCCATTTGCGCGGGGCGCATCACCAGCATGGTGTCACTCCTTTCGGGTATACGGGCCGACGGCATCCGTCGGCGCAAAAAAAGCGGCGTGTGCGCAATGGGCACAGGCCACATGAAATCGGTGCGCTGGCCGGTGGCCGGCCAGCGCGGGTGTTGCGGGGGCGAATCAGGCCTGGGTCAGCTTGGCGGCAGCGCGCTCGAAGCGGTCCAGACCTTCGTCGATGTCGGCGTCCTCGACCACCAGGCTCGGGGCGAAACGCACCACGTCCGGGCCGGCCTGGAGGACCATCAGGCCTTCCTGTTCGGCGGCGTTGAACACGTCCTTGGCCTTGCCTTTCCACTGCTCGGTCAGCACGCAGCCGATCAGCAGGCCCATGCCGCGGACCTGGGTGAACAGGTCGTATTTCTTGCCGATCTGCTCCAGGCGCGCCTTGAAGCGCTCGTGCTTGGCCTTGACGCCGGCCAGCACCTCAGGGGTGTTGACGATGTCCAGCACGGCGTTGGCGACGGCGCAGCCCAGCGGGTTGCCGCCGTAGGTGGTGCCGTGGGTGCCGACGGCCAGGTGCTTGGCCAGGTCGTTGGTGGTGAGGATCGCGCCGATCGGGAAACCGCCGCCCAGGCTCTTGGCGCTGGAGAGGATGTCCGGGGTCACGCCGTAGTGCTGGTAGGCATAGAGGTAGCCGGTACGACCGACGCCGGTCTGCACTTCGTCGAAGATCAGCAGGGCGTTGTGCTGGTCGCACAGCGCGCGGGCGCCTTCCAGGTAGGCCTTGTCGGCCGGGACCACGCCGCTCTCGCCCTGGATCGGCTCGATGACCACGGCGCAGGTCTTGTCGGAGATCTGTGCCTTCAGCGCTTCCAGGTCGTTGTACGGCACGTGGCTGATGCCGGTGATCTTCGGACCGAAGCCATCGGAGTACTTCGGCTGGCCGCCGACGCTCACGGTGAACAGGGTACGACCGTGGAAGCTGTTGACGGTGGCGATGATCTCGTTCTTTTCAGGGCCGAAGCGGTCGTGGGCGACGCGACGGGCCAGCTTGAACGCGGCCTCGTTGGCCTCGGCGCCGGAGTTGCAGAAGAACGCGCGGTCGGCGAAGGTCGCGTCGACCAGCTTGCGGGCCAGCTGCAGGGCTGGCTCGTTGGTGAAGACGTTGGACACATGCCACAGCTTGTTGGCCTGTTCGGTCAGCGCGCTGACCAATGCCGGGTGGGCATGCCCCAGGACGTTAACGGCGATGCCGCCGGCGAAATCGATCAGCTCACGGCCCGACTGGTCCCAGACTCGGGAACCGGCGCCGCGCACGGGAATGAAGGCGGCTGGCGCATAGTTGGGAACCATTACCTGGTCGAAATCGGCGCGTTGCACCGGAGCTTGCTCAACGGACATCGGAGTCTCCTGAAGAGGAACGCCTGCCTGGAACTGGCGAGCGATGGGGGGATTGTAAGGAGAGATGAACACCTGGCCTTGCCGCCAAGCGACAACTTCTTATAGCGCCAAACCCTGTTTTGCCAAGGCTTACGGCAATGCGACAAATAGGGTCGCAAAGGCGCAGTTTAAACGGAGGGAGGGGCTTGCGGGGAGTGGCGTGGAGGCGGGAAAGGCAGGAAATTCAAGGTGTTCGATGATTGGTGGGGTGGCAGATGGCTTTTCTGTGGTCTTGAGGGCCTCATCGCTGGCAAGCCAGCTCCCACAGGGTTTTGTGCTGACCACAGGATTTGTGGCCGACGCGGTCACTGTGGGAGCTGGCTTGCCAGCGATGAGGCCCTGAAGATCAGCCGCGCTCGGCGGGAACGGAAGACAGCTCGAACGGCGAACGGCTGCGCCGAAGAAGTTGCGGTACGCACTGGAGAAATGCGGCCCGGACGAGAACCCGCAAGACAACCCGATCTGGATGATCGACTTGCTGGTCTGCATCAAACGCAGCAAGTAGTTTTGAGGGCCTCATCGCTGGCAAGCCAGCTCCCACAGGGTTTTGTACTGACCACAGGATTTGTGGCCGACGCGGTCACTGTGGGAGCGGGCGTGCCAGCGATGAGGCCCTGAAGATCAGCCGCGCTCGGCGGGTACGGAGGACAGCTCGAACGGCGAACTGCTGCGCCGCTGGTTGCGGTCTTCCCGCGGCGTCGCGCCGAAGAAGTTGCGGTACGCACTGGAGAAATGCGGCCCGGACGAGAACCCGCAGGACAACCCGATCTGGATGATCGACTTGCTGGTCTGCATCAGCATCTGCCGCGCCTTGTTCAAACGCAGCTCCAGGTAATACTGGCTCGGCACCCGGTTCAGGTACTGCTTGAAGATCCGCTCCAGTTGCCGGCGCGACACGCACACATGCTGGGCGATCTCATCGGTGGTCAGCGGTTCCTCGATATTGGCTTCCATCAGCAGCACGGCCTGGGTCAGCTTCGGATGGCTGGAACCGAGGCGATTCTGCAGCGGAATGCGCTGGCGCTCGCCACCCTCGCGGATGCGCTCCACCACCAATTCCTCGGACACCGCCCCGGCCAGCTCCGCCCCATGGTCCCGCGCCAGCACCGCCAGCAGCAGGTCGACCACCGACATGCCACCACAGGCAGTCAGGCGATCACGGTCCCAGTCGAACAGATGACTGGTAGCGATGACCTTCGGGAAACGCTCGGCGAAATCGTCCTGCCAGCGCCAGTGCACCGCCGCGCGATAACCATCCAGCAGGCCCAGTTGCGCCAGCGGATAGACCCCCGCCGACAACCCGCCCACCACGCAACCGGAACGCACCAGTTGCTTGAGCGCTGCACCCAGGGCCGCGCCCACCGCCTGCGGCGGCTCGTCGGCCAGCAGGAACAGCTTCTGGCAATTCTCCAGGCGCCCGGTCCACGGCTCGCCCGGCAGGCGCCAGTCGCCTTCGGCCGGCGCCTCGGCCTGGAGAAACGCCAGGTCGTAGGTCACGTCCGGATGGACCTTCTGCGCCACCCGCAACACCTCCTCCGCAAGCGCCAGGGTCAGTGCCTTGGTGCTGGGCCAGATGAGAAAACCGATTCGCTGGGTGGTCATGAGGTGAGGTCCGGAACCTGAAGTGAGTCTGGTGTCCGCAAGGATAGGCGGAACGGAGCAAGTGTGGTGCACGCTGCGCGGGTGGCGCAGCATGACCTATTTTGGTGCAAAGCGGCAGTAGCGAGGACGCAACGACTTATTTCAGGCTGCCGGAGAGGAACTGCTGCAGGCGCTCCGACTGCGGATTGACCAGCACTTCCCGCGGGTTGCCGGTCTCTTCCACCAGGCCCTTGTGCAGGAACACCAACTGGTTGGACACCTCGCGGGCGAAGCCCATTTCGTGGGTCACCACCACCATGGTGCGGCCTTCCTGGGCCAGCGACTGCATGACCTTGAGCACATCGCCCACCAGTTCCGGGTCGAGGGCCGAGGTCGGCTCGTCGAACAGCATCACTTCCGGCTCCATGGCCAGCGCCCGGGCGATCGCCACGCGCTGCTGCTCGCCGCCGGACATGTGCCCCGGGTAGGCATCCTTGCGGTGCGCGACGCCGACCTTGGCCAGGTAGTGCTCGGCCTTTTCCAGCGCTTCCTTCTTGCTCACGCCCAGCACATGCACCGGTGCTTCGATGATGTTTTCCAGGGCGGTCATGTGCGACCACAGGTTGAAGTGCTGGAACACCATCGACAGCCGCGAACGCATGCGCTGCAACTGCTTGGGATCGGCGGCCTTGAGCGCGCCGTCCTTGTTCGGTACCAGTTTCAGCTCTTCGTTGTTCAGCAGGATCTTGCCGGCGTGCGGCTGCTCCAGCAGGTTGATGCAGCGCAGGAAGGTACTCTTGCCCGAGCCGCTGGAGCCGATGATGCTGATCACGTCACCGGCCTTGGCGGCCAGGGACACGCCCTTGAGCACTTCATGGCTGCCGTAGCGTTTGTGCAGGTCCTGGATTTCGAGTTTGTACATGCTGTCGGTTCTCATGATGCGTTCGGTCGCGGGCAGGTGCCCAGGGCAAAACAATAGGCCGCGGGGCATCAGCCCTTGCGCGGCGCCAGGTAGCCGAGCCAGCGGCGTTCGGCGAGCTTGAACAGGCGGACAAGGATGAAGGTCAGGCACAGGTAGAACACGCCGGCGGTGATGTAGGCCTCGAACGGCAGGTAATACTGGGCGTTGACGGTCCGCGCGGCACCGGTGATGTCGATCAGGGTGACGATGGACGCGAGACTGGTGGTCTGCAGCATCATGATCACTTCGTTGCTGTACTGCGGCAGCGCACGACGCAGCGCCGACGGCAGGAGGATGCGGCGGTACATCTTGTAGCGCGACATGCCCACTGCCTTGGCCGCCTCGATCTCGCCATGGGGCGTGGCCTTGAGGCTGCCGGCGATGATTTCCGCGGTGTAGGCGCTGGTGTTGATGGCGAAGGCCAGGCAGGCGCAGAAGGTCGCGCTGGACAGCCACGGCCAGAGGAAGCTCTCGCGCACCACGGCGAACTGGGCCAGGCCGTAGTAGATCAGGAACAGCTGCACCAGCATCGGCGTGCCGCGGATCACATAGGTGTAGAGCCAGGCGATACCGTTCACCAGCGGCTGCTTGGAGACCCGCATCAGGCCCAGCGGGATCGCGGTGAGCAGGCCGAAGAACAGCGAGATCGCCAACAGCTTGAGCGTGGTCAGCAGGCCGCCCCAGTACAGCGGCAGCGCCTCCCAGATGACGTTGTAGTCGAAGATCATAGTTCCGCCGCCTTAACGCCTACCGAGTAGCGTTTTTCCAGGTAACGCAGGGCCAGCAGCGAGACGCTGGTGATCACCAGGTACATCGCGGCCACCGCCAGGAAGAAGGTGAAAGGCTCGCGGGTGGCGTCGGCCGCCTGCTTGGCCTTGAACATCATGTCTTGCAGGCCCACCACCGAGATCAGCGCGGTGGCCTTGGTCAGGACCAGCCAGTTGTTGGTGAAGCCGGGAATCGCCAGGCGGATCATCTGCGGCACCAGCACGCGGAAGAACACCTGCAGGTTGCTCATGCCGTAGGCCATGCCGGCCTCGGCCTGCCCTTTCGGGATCGCCATGAAGGCGCCACGGAAGGTTTCCGAGAGGTAGGCACCGAAGATGAAGCCCAGGGTGCCGATACCCGCGGCCAGCGGATTCAGGTCGATGTAGTCGTCGTAGCCCAGCAGCGGGGCGACGCGGTTGAGGATGTCCTGGCCGCCGTAGAAGATCAGCAGGATCAGTACCAGATCGGGGATGCCGCGAATCACGGTCGCGTAGAGATCGCCCAGCCAGGCCAGCCAGCGTACCGGCGACAGGCGCAGGGCCACGCCGATCAGGCCGAGCACGATGGCCAGGGCCATGGACGACAAGGCGAGCTGTAGCGTCAGCCACGCTCCATCGAGGATGACTGCCCCGTAGCCTTTCAACATGATGAGGTCCTCGACCTTAGGGATGAAAAAATGGTGCAAGCCTCAGCGCTTCTGCTGCTTGCACCATTGAACAGGTGACACGGACGCCGGTTAGTTGGTTTCCGGACCGTAGATATCGAAGTTGAAGTACTTGTCCTGGATAGCCTTGTACTTGCCGTTGGCGCGGATGGCGGCGATGGCGGCGTTGATGCGCTCCAGGTTTTCCTTGTCGCCCTTGCGCACGGCGATGCCGATGCCGTCACCGAAGTACTTGGCGTCGGTGAACGCAGGACCGGTGAAGGAATAGCCCTTGCCGGCGTCGGTCTTCAGGAAGCCGTCTTCCAGCAGGGTGGCGTCGGCCACGGTGCCGTCCAGGCGACCGGCGGTGATGTCCAGGTAGATTTCGTTCTGGGTGCCGTAGGGAACGATGGTGGCGCCTTTCGGAGCCAGGACTTCCTTGGCGAAACGGTCGTGGATCGAACCGCGCTGAACGCCGATCTTCTTGCCTTGCAGCTCGGCCAGGCTGTCGCTGACAGTGCTGCCGTCCTTCATCACCAGGCGTGCCGGGGTCAGGTAGTAGCGCTTGGTGAAGTCGACGGACTTCTTGCGGTCGTCGGTGATCGACATGGAGGACAGGATGGCGTCGATCTTGCGCACCTTCAGTGCCGGGATCAGGCCGTCGAACTCCTGCTCGACCCAGGTGCACTTGACCTTCATCTGTTCGCACAGGGCGTTGCCGATGTCGTAGTCGAAACCGACGATGCTGCCGTCCGGTGCTTTCGAAGCGAAGGGTGGGTAGGCGGCCTCGATACCGATTTTCAGCGGCTTGGGTTCGTCAGCCAGCGACACCAGGGAAAACACGGATAGCGCCAGGGCGCCAAGCAGTGCGAGTTTCTTCATCTGGGAACTCCATTGATAAAGGGCGATACCAGGCAGTTCGACTGCCCACTATGCAAATGGGTACAACGCAGAGCCGCGCAGGGCCGGACCACCGGTCAGGTGCCACGAGCGAGTGATCGGCATTTTAACGACAGCTCGGAAGCCGATATTTCTTCAATGCGACAACTAGTTACAGAAGCGCAGGAAGACCGGTCGAGCGATATTGACAGGTTCGGGGAAATATGCAAAAGCGAAAAACAAATAACCTATAACCGAAGCAATAACCGGGCCCATTATTGGCAAAGCCTTGTAATACGGCAAGCCCAGCCGTTCGAGTGTCGGAAAACCCGAACGGCTGCGCACGAAAATAGAACACTCGCGTTTCGTTATGCCCCGTTTTCGTACGACTCCAGTGACAGAATAGTTACCGATGAAAGTCGAAGTAACAAAAAACCCAAGGCCCTGCAGGCGGATTGCCTACAGGGCCTTGGGTTTTTGACTTACAGGGAGGACGCGCTCCCACAAGGGAATGCGTCAACCTCGGGTCTTCAAGCCACGTTCATGGTCTTGTGGGTCTCGACCAGGTGCGCCACCACGCTCGGGTCGGCCAGGGTCGAGATATCGCCCAGGGCGTCGTACTCGGCCGTGGCGATCTTGCGCAGGATGCGGCGCATGATCTTGCCCGAACGGGTCTTCGGCAGGCCCGGAGCCCACTGGATGACATCCGGCGAGGCGATCGGACCGATCTCGCGGCGTACCCAGTTCTTCAGCTCCAGGCGCAGCGCCTCGCTCGGCTCCTCGCCACCGTTGAGGGTGACGTAGACGTAGATGCCCTGCCCCTTGATGTCGTGCGGCACGCCGACCACCGCCGCCTCGGCGACTTTCGGGTGGGCGACCATGGCGCTCTCGATCTCGGCGGTACCCATGCGGTGGCCGGACACGTTGAGCACGTCGTCCACGCGACCGGTGATCCAGTAGTAGCCATCTTCGTCGCGACGGGCGCCGTCACCGGTGAAGTACATGCCGCGGAAGGTCTTGAAGTAGGTGTCGACGAAGCGGTCGTGGTCGCCGTACAGCGAACGCGCCTGGCCCGGCCAGGAGTCGAGGATCACCAGGTTGCCCTCGGCGGCACCCTCGATCAGGTTGCCCAGGTTGTCCACCAGCGCCGGCACCACGCCGAAGAACGGACGAGTCGCGGAACCCGGCTTCAGGGCGGTAGCACCTGGCAGCGGGCTGATCAGGATGCCGCCGGTCTCGGTCTTCCACCAGGTGTCGACGATCGGGCAGCGCTCCTTGCCGACGGTCTGGTGGTACCAGTTCCAGGCTTCCGGGTTGATCGGCTCGCCCACCGAGCCCAGCAGGCGCAGGCTGGAGCCGTCGGCGCCGGCCACGGCGGCCTGACCCTCGGCCATCATGGCGCGGATCGCGGTCGGGGCGGTGTAGAGGATGTTGACCTTGTGCTTGTCGACGATCTTCGACACGCGGGTGATGTCCGGGTAGTTCGGCACGCCTTCGAACAGCAGGGTGGTGGCGCCATTGGCCAGCGGGCCGTAGACGATGTAGCTGTGGCCGGTGACCCAGCCGACGTCGGCGGTGCACCAGTAGACTTCGCCCGGACGGTAGTCGAACACCCGCTCATGGGTCATGGCGGCGTAGACCAGGTAACCGGCGGTGGTGTGCAGCACGCCCTTCGGCTTGCCGGTGGAACCGGAGGTGTAGAGGATGAACAGCGCTTCCTCGGCACCCATTTCCTTCGGCGCGCAGACGCTGCCGGCCACTTTCATCAGGTCTTCGTACCAGATGTCGCGGTGCTGGTTCCACTTGATGTCGGCACCGGTGCGCTTGCACACGATGACTTTCTGGATGCTGTTGGTTTCCGGGTTGGTCAGGGCGTCGTCGACGTTGGCCTTGAGCGGGGTACGGCGGCCGCCACGCAGGCCTTCGTCGGCGGTGATCACCACCTTGGACTTGCAGTCGATGATGCGGCCGGCCAGGGCTTCCGGCGAGAAGCCGCCGAAGACCACCGAGTGGATCGCGCCGATGCGGGCACAGGCCAGCATGGCCACCACGGCCTCGGGGATCATCGGCATGTAGATGGTCACCACGTCGCCACGGTGCACGTCCTGGCCACGCAGGGCGTTGGCGAACTTGCAGACCTGCTCGTGCAGCTCGCGGTAGGTGATGTTGCGATGTTCGGAAGGATCGTCGCCTTCCCAGATGATTGCGACCTGGTCGCCACGTTCTTCCAGATGACGGTCCAGGCAGTTGTAGGACACGTTCAGGGTGCCGTCGGCGAACCACTTGATGTCGACGTGATGGTCGTCGAAGGAGGTCTGCTTGACCTTGGTGAAAGGCTTGATCCAGTCGAGGCGCTGAGCCTGCTCACGCCAGAAGCCGTCCGGGTTGATCACCGACTTCTGATACATGGCCTTGTAGGTGGCCTCATCGGTCAGGGTATTCGCCGCAACCTCGGGACGAACAGGGTACAGGGAAGCCGCACTCATCTTTGTTACCTCGGTGTAATAGTTGTTTTTGTATGACCTCGTTTTAACTGTACCAGAGGCGCCCGGGCCATTCGACGTTGGTAGTAACGCCACGGTCTTTTCGCCTCACCCGCCGCAGCAGGGGCTCTAGGACGGGCGTCCCACGATGTAGAAGAATTTATCCGTGGCGTTTCGCGGCGATTGTTACGGATTCTGCCAACAGTGTTTATCAAAACATCGACTGTTTCAGTTTGATCCCGCCCCCTAAAATTCGCCTCGCCAGCAACGGCAACGAGATTAACTTCAGGTAACAGGCCCCCACGAAGGCGCGTTAATCCCGAGATAACTTTCAGGATTCACCTTGTTGCACCGTAGCGCCACAAGCGCTACGCCCCCTTTCTCTACCCTGGACAGGTAAATAGAAAATGAAAGCTTTACTGGTATTGGCACTCGCTAGTGTTTGCGCTTCGGCCATGGCCGACGATATTGCAAATACCAACGCCGAGCAGATTCCGGTTGAACAATATACTTATTCGCAACACCTGGATATCGCCAAGGTCCTTTCCATGAGCGAGATCCCAAACGTGTGCGAAGTGGTTCCGGCGCGCATGACCTACGAGGACTCGCAAGGCCGCAAGCACATCCTAGAATATCGCGTGATGGGTAACGGCTGCTCCAACGGCTAACTTCCTCTGCGTGGCTGCCGCGCCTCTTCGATACTGCAAGAGGCGCCACGCCCGAATAATGCTCCCTTAATAAAACCGCAGTTCTTTGCGGAAACTTCCGGTGTTATTCATTGGCCTTGCCAATTGCATAATCACGCAACTTGTTGGCAATCGTCGTATGGGAAACGCCCAATCTTTTGCCCAATGCGCGGCTGGTTGGAAACTCACCCTGCAAGGATTCCAGCACCGCCTTTTCAAAGCGTCCGACAATCTGTGCCAGGTCCCCGTCGAGGGAGAACTCGCCCAGCGGTTGACGCGCGCCGTAGTCCGGCAAACGGATATGTTCGGCCTTGACCACCCCGCCCTCGCACAACGACACCGCCTGGAACAGCACGTTTTCCAGTTGCCGCACATTGCCCGGCCAGTGGTACTGGCTCAGGCGTTCCAGGGCCGCCGGCGCCAGGCGCGGCAGCGGACAACCGATCTGCCGGCTGGCCTGGTCGAGGAAGTGCTCCACCAGCGGCGGCAGGCCGTCAAGGCATTCGCGCAATGGCGGGATGTGCAGGGACAGCACGTTGAGGCGGTGATAGAGGTCCTGGCGGAATTCGCCGCGGGCGCAGAGTTCGGACAGGTCGACCTGGGTCGCGCAGATCACCCGCACGTCCAGATAGACCTCCTCGTCGCTGCCGACCCGGCGGAAACAGCCGTCCTGCAGGAAGCGCAGCAGCTTGACCTGCAGGCGCGGGCTCATTTCATCGACGCCATCGAGGAACAGCGTGCCCCCGGCCGTCAGCTCCAGCAGCCCTAGCTTGCCCTCGGCCCGGGCGCCCTCGAAGGCTCCCGGGCCATAGCCGAACAGCTCGGTCTCCGCCATGGATTCCGGCAGGCCGGCGCAGTTCAGCGCCATCAGCGGTGCCTGGCCACGGGGGCTGGCCAGGTGGCAGGCGCGGGCCAGCAGTTCCTTGCCGGTACCGGTCTCGCCCTCGATCAGCAACGGCGCGTCCAGCGGCGCCATGCGCCGTGCCTCGCGAACCACCGCGGCCATCACCCGTGAACTCTGGAAGATGCTGTCGAAACCGCGCAGTTCCTGCTTGCGCACGTTGTAGATGCGCTCGCCGATACGGTCGGCGCGGTGCAGGGTCAGCACGGCACCGGCCAGGGCCTCGCTGTCGTCATGCTCGGATTGCAGCGGGGCGATATCGGCGAGGAACACATCGTTCTTGATCTTCACCCGCAGGCCATTGATCCGCGCCTTGTTGGCCCGCACCAGTTCCGGCAGGTCAAAGTCCTCGGCATAGCGCGACAGCGGAATGCCCGGCACCTCGTCCACGCGCACGCCGAGCAGCTGCGCGGCGGCGCGGTTGGCAGCGACGATGGAACCGCCCATGTCGATGGACAGCACCGGGAAATCCAGGGCCCCCAGCAGCGCATTCAGCTCCATGTGCCGACGCTCGCTGGGCATCAGGCCGACGCGCTTGACCCCGAACACCCCGGTGATCGCCTCGAACTTCGGGCGCAAGGCCTGGAACTGCAGGTTGATGAGGTTGGGACAGTGCAGGTAGATGGCATTGCCATGCTCGCCCCCCACCTCGCCGCGGGCAACGTTGATGCCGTACTCCACCAGCAGGTTGAGGATGTCCCGCAGAATGCCGATGCGGTTCTGGCAATGCACTTTGATACGCATGAAAGGTCCTACAAAGAGGTAAAAGCGGCGATTTTTCTGAGGCCGGCCCGGAAAATTTGTAAATAATACGTTACAAAAACCGGCTTTCCCAGTGCTTCTCGGTGGCGGATTTCCGCGATCAGGCCGTTTTCGTAAATTCTGCGTTACAAAAACCGCTCGTTGGGCCCACCGCCAGCCTCTTGCACGGGCTGTAAATCCACCGGCCAACGGCTATCTCTAAGGGCATGGCGCAAGCCGCACACAACAATAAAAGCCCTCAGCAGGAGAGCAGCATGAAACAGACGCAGTACGTGGCCCGCGAGCCCGATGCGCAGGGTTTTATCGATTACCCGCCGCAGGAACATGCGGTGTGGAACACCCTGATCACGCGTCAGTTGAAAGTGATCGAGGGCCGCGCGTGCCAGGAATACCTGGACGGCATCGAACAGCTCGACCTGCCCCATGACCGCATTCCGCAGCTTTCGGAAATCAACGCGGTGCTGGGTGCTACCACTGGCTGGCAGGTCGCCCGGGTGCCGGCGCTGATCCCCTTCCAGACCTTCTTCGAACTGCTGGCCAGCAAGCGCTTCCCGGTCGCCACCTTCATCCGCACCGAGGAAGAACTGGACTACCTGCAGGAACCGGACATCTTCCACGAGATCTTCGGCCACTGCCCGCTGCTGACCAACCCCTGGTTCGCCGAATTCACCCACACCTACGGCAAGCTCGGCCTGGCCGCGACCAAGGAACAGCGCGTGTACCTGGCCCGCCTGTACTGGATGACCATCGAGTTCGGCCTGGTGGACACCCCGCAAGGTCGCAAGATCTATGGCGGCGGCATCCTGTCCTCGCCGAAGGAGACCGTCTACAGTCTCTCCGACGCGCCGGAGCACCAGCCGTTCAACCCGCTGGAAGCCATGCGCACGCCGTACCGCATCGACATCCTGCAGCCGGTGTACTTCACCCTGCCGAACCTCAAGCGCCTGTTCGACCTGGCCCACGAAGACATCATGGGCATGGTCCAGCAAGCCATGCAGCTCGGCCTGCACGCACCGAAGTTTCCACCCAAGGCGGCCGCCTGAGCCGCCCTGCACACCTATAACAATCGACTGGATGACCCTATGAACGCCTTGTCCCAAGCCCACTGCGAAGCCTGCCGCGCCGATGCGCCGAAAGTCAGCGACGAAGAACTGCCGGAACTGATCCGCATGATCCCGGACTGGAACATCGAAGTCCGCGACTCGATCATGCAGCTGGAGCGCGTGTACCTGTTCAAGAACTTCGCCCACGCCCTGGCCTTCACCAACGCCGTCGGCGCCATCTCCGAAGCCGAAGGCCATCACCCGGGCCTGCTGACCGAGTGGGGCAAGGTCACCGTGACCTGGTGGAGCCACTCGATCAAGGGCCTGCACCGCAACGACTTCATCATGGCCGCGCGCACCGACGAGGTCGCCAAGACCGCCGAAGGCCGCAAGTGATGCATTTCCAGGCCATCACCCGGGTGCCGGGCGACCCGATCCTCGGGTTGATGGAAGCGTACGCCAAGGATGCCAACCCGGCGAAGTTCGACCTGGGTGTCGGCGTGTTCAAGGACGCCCAGGGCCTGACGCCGGTACCGGCGGCGGTCAAGCAGGCGGAGCAGCGCCTGGTCGAGCGCCAGTCGAGCAAGAGTTATGTCGGTGGCCATGGCGACGTCGCCTTCGGCCGCCTGCTCTGCCAGTTGGTACTGGGCGAGGCATCAGAGCTGCTCGCTGAACAGCGCGCCGGGGCGACCCAGACCCCGGGCGGCACCGGCGCCCTGCGCCTGGCCGCCGAGTTCGCCCGGCAGTGCCTGCCTGGCCGCGGCATCTGGCTGAGCGATCCGACCTGGCCGATCCACGAGACCATCTTCGCCAGCGCCGGACTCAAGGTCGGCCACTACCCCTATGTCGGCGCGGACAACCGCCTGGACGTGGCCGGCATGCTGGCCGCGCTGGAGGCTGCACCCGAGGGCGATATCGTCCTGCTGCATGCCTGCTGCCACAACCCGACCGGTTTCGACCTGTCCCGTGACGACTGGCAGGCGGTGCTGGACGTGGTGAAACGGCGTTCGCTGCTGCCGCTGATCGACTTCGCCTACCAGGGCTTCGGCGACGGACTGGAAGAGGATGCCTGGGCGGTGCGGCTGTTCGCTGCAGAACTGCCGGAGGTACTGATCACCAGTTCCTGCTCGAAGAACTTCGGGCTGTACCGCGAACGTACCGGCGCCCTGCTGGTGTGTGCCCAGGATGCGCAGAAGCTGCTGGATGTGCGCAGCCAACTGGCGTTCATCGCGCGCAACCTGTGGTCGACGCCGCCGGATCATGGTGCGGCGGTGGTGGCGGAGATTCTTGGCGATCCGGCGCTCAAGCGTCTGTGGATCGAAGAGGTCGAGGCCATGCGCCAGCGGATCGCGCGACTGCGCACCGGGCTGGTGGACGCTCTCGAACCGCACGGGTTGAGCGAGCGTTTCGCGCATATTGCCGAGCAGCGCGGGATGTTCTCCTACACCGGATTGTCGCCGGAGCAGGTGAAGGCGCTGCGGGAGCGGCACAGCGTGTACATGGTCGGGACCGGACGAGCGAATGTGGCCGGGGCCGACGAAGCGCGGCTCGACGTCCTCGCGGCAGCCATTGCCGACGTTTGCCGGTAAAGCGACGCAGACTGCCAGGGAGCGGGTTCAACCGCTCCCACACAGTCCGCGCTCTACTTCTAATGTTGTAATTTTCCTACCAATCAGCAGGAAAAACTCAATCTGTCATCCAGACTGCTGTATCCTGCCCCCGGCTTCACCGGAGCCACACGTACTTTGTGCGTTAACTTCCCACCTACGACCTTGCGAGGAACGACGAGATGCACGAAATCCCGAATCTTCCCTTCCCAAGCCTGAACCATGTCGAGCAGAAGCCGGCTTCCCAGAGCGCCGAACCAGCCCAGGTGGCTGAACAACAAGGCGACGACCATCCGAGCGCTGACCAGGAATAACAAAGCGCGAAACAGGACGTGTGAAAACCTCGGTTACCGGGGGTCCACCTCACCAACCGGTTTTCACACGCTCAAGAAGCCCCGCCCTCCCCGCGCACCTGCGCCAGCAATCGCTCCAGACACTCTTCCAGCGCCACCTCGGCGGTATTCAGCGCCACCTCCGGTTCCCGCGGTGATTCGTAGGGATCGTCCACCCCGGTAAAACCACTCAGCATCCCCGCCCGCGCCTTGCGGTACAGGCCTTTCGGATCACGCCCCTCGCAGATGGCCAGCGGCGCGCTGACATGAATCTCCCGGAAGCGCTCCACGCCGATGATTCGTCGCGCCATTTCGCGATCACGCTGGTAGGGCGAGATGAACGCAGCCATCACCACCAGCCCGGCATCGTTCATCAGGCGCGCCACCTCGGCGACCCGGCGGATGTTCTCGGCACGGCTTTGCGCATCGAAGCCCAGGTCGCTGCACAGGCCGTGGCGGATGTTGTCGCCATCCAGCACGCAGCAGGCGATGCCGGCATCGAGCAGGCGGCGTTCGAGGGCGAAGGCCAGGGTGCTCTTGCCCGAGCCGCTGAGGCCGGTGAACCACAGGGTCAGGGGGCGCCGGGTGTCGGCGTCGCGGTGGGCGGTGGGGTGCCAGGTCAGATTCCGTTCGCAGGCCATGGAGGTCCTTGTGGGGTTCAGTAGTCGATCTTGCCGCGGCCGGCCTTGATCGCCCCGCGCTTGCTCTTGGTGTCGAGGCGGCGGGTCTTCGAGCCCAGGGTGGGTTTGGTCGGCCGGCGTTTCTTTTCCACTTTCACCGCGGCCAGGATCAGTTCGCGCAGGCGCTCCAGGGCGTCGGCGCGGTTCTGTTCCTGGGTGCGATATTGCTGGGCCTTGATGACGATCACGCCGTCGCGGGTGATGCGGCTGTCGCTGACCTGGAGCAGGCGCTCCTTGTAGAACGGCGGCAGCGACGAGGCCTGGGTATCGAAACGCAGGTGCACGGCCGAGGAAACCTTGTTGACGTTCTGCCCGCCGGCACCCTGGGCGCGGATGGCGTTCAGCTCGATTTCTTCGTCGGGGATGTGCACTGCGTTGGAGAGGACCAGCATCGGAGGAAGCCCGGGGGATGATGGGCGTCAGGATACTCCGAGTTGCCAGTGTTGGGGCTGCTTTGCAGCCCCCGAGCACTTACTTGACCGCCGGGCTGACCACGACAGGCGCAGCCGCCCGCTTGCCCTTGACCAGGTAGCACACCCACATCACCCCCAGCCACACCGGAATCGCGTACACCGACTCACGAATGCCGTCGATCATCAGCATGATGCCGAGGATCAGCACCACGAACGCCAGGCAGACGTAGTTGCCGTACGGGTACCACAGCGACTTGAAGAACGGCTTCTGGCCGGTACGGTCCAGGTGCTGGCGGAACTTCAGGTGCGAGTAGCTGATCATCGCCCAGTTGATCACCAGGGTCGCTACTACCAGCGACATCAGCACTTCCAGCGCGTTGTGCGGCATGAAGTAGTTGAGCAGCACCGCCACCAGGGTCACCGCCGCCGAGGCCAGGATCGAACGCACCGGCACGCCGCGCTTGTCGATCTTCGCCAGGCTGGCCGGGGCATCGCCCTGCTCGGCCATGCCGTAGAGCATCCGCGCGTTGCAGTAGGTGCCGCTGTTGTACACCGACAGCGCTGCAGTCAGGACCACGAAGTTGAGGATGTGCGCCGCAGTATTGCTGCCCAGCATCGAGAACACCTGGACGAACGGGCTGCCGCTGTACGAACCACCAGCCGCCTCGATATTGCCCACCAGCGCATTCCACGGGGTCAGCGACAGCAGCACTACCAGGGCGCCGATGTAGAAGATCAGGATGCGGTAGATGACCTGGTTGATCGCTTTCGGGATCACGGTCTTCGGCTTGTCTGCTTCAGCCGCGGTGAAACCGAGCATTTCCAGGCCGCCGAAGGAGAACATGATGAACGCCAGGGCCATCACCAGGCCGTTGATGCCATGGGGGAAGAAGCCGCCGTGTTCCCACAGGTTGCTCACCGAGGCATCCGGGCCGCCGTTGCCGCTGACCAGCAGGTAGCTGCCCAGGCCGATCATGCCGACGATGGCCAGGACCTTGATGATGGCGAACCAGAACTCCGCCTCGCCGAACACTTTCACGTTGGCCAGGTTGATCACGTTGATGAGGACGAAGAACGCCGCTGCCGTGGCCCAGGTGGGCACCTCCGGCCACCAGAAGTGGATGTACTTGCCGACCGCGGTCAGCTCCGACATGCCCACCAGGATGTACAGCATCCAGCAGTTCCAGCCCGACAGGAAGCCGGCGAAGCCGCCCCAGTACTTGTGCGCGAAATGGCTGAAGGAACCGGCCACCGGCTCTTCGACGATCATTTCGCCGAGCTGGCGCATGATCATGAAGGCGATGAAGCCGCAGATGGCGTAGCCGAGGATCATCGACGGGCCCGCCGATTTCATCACGCCGGCCGAGCCGAGGAACAGGCCGGTACCGATGGCACCGCCGAGGGCGATCAACTGGATGTGGCGATTTTTCAGGCCGCGCTTGAGCTCACCTGAATGCGGAGTTTGTCCACTCATGAACGAAGTCACCTGTTGTTTTTATCTGTGACGGGATCGGACCCACCACGCTCGTGGCGCGGCGGAATTGGCAAGGGGTGGTTACCTTGAGGCTGGTGCCCGGGCTGTGCGATCCGGGCAAAGCCCCGGAATGTCAGCCTGGCAACGGCCAGGGTGCGCGGTACGCAAGAAGGTCACAGGTAAAACGCGGCGCACTGTATACCCTTGCACTGACGCAGGGGTCAACACACCGCGTAACGTTCTGATGACGGCACGCAGCGTTCCGGCGGGAGAAATGAGGCCTGGGGGAGTGAATGGCGTGCATGGCGCCCTCCGTTCTTGTTCTGTTTTCTGTCCCGCTCTGCGGCGGGTCAGGCACTTGGCTATGGCGTACATGACACCCGGTTTACGGGGCCTGCGGCAAGGTGTTGACGTGAGCGTAAAGGGGATTGGCGGGGGAATTGCGGCAAGGAATGTTTACAGTTTTCCGGGGGTGCGGAATCAGCCGGACAAGCGGGGCCGCCCAGTAACAAAATATTTACAAGCTGGTCGAAAATATTTCCACGGGAGCCACAAGCTCCAAGCTGCAAGCGACAAGAAACAGCAGATCGCAGTGCTCGCGCTTTTACTTGCCGCTTGAAACTTGCAGCTTGCAGCTCAAAAAAAAGCCAACTCGAAAGTTGGCTTTTTCAGATCACTCGCTACGCGGCTTGCCGCGCCCGGTACCCGGACCAGGACGCTTGCCCGCCCCGCTCGGTGCCGGTTTGCGGCGTACATCGCTCGGACGCTCGGCCACGGTGGTGCGACCCTTGCGCGGCGCGTCCTCGCGTGGCTTGCGGGAAGGACGTTCTTCACCTTCCTTCGCCGGACGCAGGGTCCGCACGCGCTCGCCACGGCCAATCGGCTTGCTGGATTTACGCTGCATGCGCTCCAGCTTGTCCTTGGTCTTGGCGTTCATCTGCGGCATCGCCACCGGGGTCAGGCCCACTTCGGCCGCCAGGATGTCGATCTCGCCCTGGCTCATTTCGCGCCAGCGGCCCATCGGCAGGTCGGAGTTGAGGAACACCGGGCCGAAACGCACGCGCTTCAGGCGGCTGACCACCAGGCCCTGGGATTCCCACAGGCGACGCACTTCACGGTTGCGACCTTCCATCACCACGCAGTGATACCAGTGGTTGAAGCCTTCGCCACCCGGCGCCTGCTGGATGTCGGTGAAACGCGCCGGACCGTCTTCCAGCACCACGCCTTCCTTCAGGCGGGCGATCATGTCTTCGTCAACCTCGCCACGCACACGCACGGCATATTCGCGGTCCATCTCGAAGGACGGGTGCATCAGCCGGTTGGCCAGTTCACCGTCGGTGGTGAACAGCAGCAGGCCGGTGGTGTTGATGTCGAGGCGGCCGACGTTGATCCAGCGGCCTTCCTTCGGCCGCGGCAGGCGGTCGAACACGGTCGGACGGCCTTCCGGGTCGTCACGGGTGCAGATCTCGCCGTCGGGCTTGTTGTACATGATGACGCGGCGCACGCTTTCGGCGCTCTCTTCACGCTTGATCAGGCGACCGTCGACGGAAATGGCGTCGTGCAGGTCGACCCGCTGGCCAAGGGTCGCGACCACGCCGTTGACCTTGATCCGGCCTTCGCCGATCCAGGCTTCAACGTCACGGCGCGAGCCGACGCCAATGCGTGCGAGTACTTTTTGCAGTTTTTCCCCGGCCGGACGTGGCGGGCTGTCTTGCAGGTCTTGTTCACTCATCTGGGCACCTCCCGGTGTAAAAGTAGAATCCGGTTTTCTGGCATGAGCGCCAAAAAGGCCGCGAATCATACGCTGATCGCGGCGCAAACGCACCTGAGCCTAGACCGATTTCATCCATCGCGCCGGCCTTTGCGCCGGGCGGCGCCTCAGTCCCGCGGGGTTTGCGGCTCGGGCTCGGTGGAATCGGCGTCCGCCTCGGCCTCCGGCAGGTCGCGAAGGATGTCGTCGAAGTCGGTCTTCAGGCCTTCTTCCATGGCATCCAGCTCCACCAGCAGGCTGCGGAAGCTGGTTTCTTCCGCCGGTGGCTGCTCGTCCGGGTCGGCGCTGGCGTCGGCCAGGGCCTGCAGGTGCGCCGGTACCGGCAGGTCGTCGAGGTCCACCGGCGGCAGCGGCGACGGCTCCATCTCCCGCAGTTCGGCCAGCGGCGGCAGTTCGTCGAGGCTTTTCAGGTTGAAATGGTCGAGGAAGGCCTTGGTGGTGGCGAACATCGCCGGGCGCCCGGGCACCTCGCGGTAGCCGACGATACGCACCCACTCGCGCTCCAGCAGGGTCTTGATGATGTTGCTGTTGACCGCCACGCCGCGCACATCCTCGATCTCGCCGCGGGTGATGGGCTGGCGGTAGGCGATCAGCGCCAGGGTTTCCAGCAGGGCGCGGGAATAGCGCTGTGGGCGCTCTTCCCACAGGCGGCCGACCCAGGGCGCGTAGTCCTCGCGGATCTGCAGGCGATAGCCGGAGGCCACTTCCTTGAGTTCGAAGGCGCGGCCCTCGCAGGACTCGCGAAGGATCTCCAGGGCTTCCCTGAACACGTCGGATTCCGGGCGCTCGGCTTCCTCGAACAGTTCGAACAGGCGCTCCAGGGATTGCGGCTTGCCGGAGGCGAGAAGAAAGGCTTCCAGCAGGGGCGCCAGGTCGTGGGGGTCAGTCAGGTTCATTGCGTTGCTCGTGGTTACTCTGCCCGGGCCCGGACGTGGATCGGCGCAAAGGCCTCATTCTGCACCAGTTCCACCAGTTGTTCCTTGACCAGTTCGAGAATCGCCATGAAGGTCACCACCACCCCGAGCCGCCCTTCCTCGGCGGTGAACAGCTCGGCGAACGGCACGAAGCCGGCGCCGCGCAGGCGCTCCAGCACTTCGCTCATGCGCTCGCGGGTGGACAGCGCCTCGCGGCTGACCTGGTGGCTCTCGAACAGGTCGCTGCGGCGCAGCACCTCGGCCATGGACATCAGCACTTCTTCCAGGATCACGTCCGGCAGCAGCTTGCGCGCCTTGGCCTGGGGGGCTTCGAGGCGCGGCACGATGACGTCGCGACCGACCCGGCTGAGCCCGTCCATATCCTCGGCGGCAGCCTTGAAGCGTTCGTACTCCTGCAGGCGGCGGATCAGCTCGGCGCGCGGGTCGTCCTCTTCTTCCTCGGCGGTCTCGGCCCGGGGCAGGAGCATGCGCGACTTGATCTCGGCGAGCATGGCGGCCATTACCAGGTACTCGGCGGCCAATTCCAGGCGCACGGTCTTCATCAGCTCGACATAGCCCATGTACTGGCGGGTGATTTCCGCCACCGGGATGTCGAGGATGTCGACGTTCTGCTTGCGGATCAGGTACAGCAGCAGGTCGAGCGGGCCCTCGAAGGCTTCGAGGAAGACTTCCAGGGCGTCCGGCGGGATGTACAGGTCCACCGGCATCTCGGTCAGGGCCTGGCCGTAGACCATCACCAGCGGCAGCTCCTGCTGGGCGCCGGCCTGGGGATCGACCGGCGCCTCCACGGTTTCCACCACGCTCACACCCTGACCATGAAGGGTTCGGGGTCGCCACAACCGACCCGCACCACTTCCGGCTCGTCGCCGGTCAGGTCGATGACGGTGGAAGCCTTCAGGTTGCCGAAGCCCCCGTCGATGATCAGGTCGACGTGGTGCTCCAGGACCTGGCGCATCTCGTAGGGATCGGTCATCGCCTCTTCCTCGCCCGGCATGATCAGGCTCACGCTCATCAGCGGCTCGCCGAGTTCTTCCAGCAGGGCCAGGGCAATGGGGTTTTCTGGCACGCGCATGCCGATGGTGCGGCGCTTGTCATGCAGGAGCAGGCGCGGCACTTCGCGGGTGGCGTTGAGGATGAAGGTGTAGGGCCCGGGGACATGGGCCTTGATCAGGCGGAACAGCCCGGTGTCGACCTTGGCGAACAGCCCCAGTTGCGACATGTCGCAGCAGATGAGGGTGAAGTTGTGGTTCTTGTCCAGCTGGCGCAGGCGGCGCACTCGCTCGATGGCGCCCTTGTCACCGATCTGGCAGCCCATGGCATAGGACGAGTCGGTGGGAAACACCACCACGCCGCCCTTGCGGATGATCTCCACCGCCTGTTTTATCAGGCGCGGCTGGGGATTCTCCGGATGTATCTGGAAAAATTGACTCACGTTGTCTTCCTGTTCAGACGTCCGCGGATGGCTGCTCATGTTTGAATCGACGCCACAGAGGTGGCAGATCCTCCGGCAAAGGCCGGTAGACACCGATTTCGGACCAGGTGCCCGGGCCATGGAAGTCGCTGCCGGCACTGGCCAGCAGGCCGAACTCGCGGGTCAGGATGGACAACGTGCCAACCTGCTCAGCCGGTTGCATGCCGTTGACCACCTCCAGAGCCTGGCCCCCCGCTTGAATATAGTCGGCAATCAGCCGACGGCGCTTGCTGCGGGTCAGTTCGTAATGCATGGGATGGGCCAGGCTGACCCAGGCGCCGGACTGGCGCAGGGTCTCGACGGTGTCGTCGAGGGTCGGCCAGTGCAGCTTGACGTCGCCCAGCTTGCCGGCCCCCAGCCACTTGCGGAAGGCTTCGGCGCGGTCCTTGACGTAGCCGGCGCTGATGAGGAAGTCGGCGAAATGCGGGCGCGCCGGGGCATTGCCGCTGTCACCCAGGGCCTGCTGGATGGCCCGCGCGCCTTCCAGCGCGCCGGGCATGCCCTTGGCCGCCAGGCGCCGGGAGATTTCCTCGGCGCGCAGCCAGCGCCCGCGATGCAGCGACTCGACCGCAGCCAGCAACGGCGGCGCATCCAGCGGGAAGCCATAACCGAGGACATGAATGGTGGCGCCCGACCAGGTGCAGGACAATTCGATACCACTGACCCACTGCATGCCGCGGGCGCGCATGGCCTCCCGGGCTTCGACCTGGCCTTCGAGGGTGTCGTGGTCGGTGAGCGCCATCGTCCGCACGCCCTGTTCATAGGCGCGGGCAACCAGTTCGGTGGGGGTCAGCGAGCCGTCCGACGCGGTGCTGTGGCAGTGCAGGTCAACATTCATGGGGTGAAGCTTTTCCTCTCATTGAGGTTTGTTATTATGCCGGGACATCCCGCTCCTGGCTGCCACTGTGAAACAATTCATCGATTTCATCCCGCTCCTGCTGTTCTTCATCACCTACAAGATCGAGCCGCGCCTGGTCGAGATCGCCGGCCAGAGCTTCACCCTGGGCGGTATCTACAGCGCCACGGCGGTGCTGATCATCAGCTCGCTGGTGGTCTACGGTGCCCTGTTCATTCGGCAACGCCGCCTGGAAAAAGGTCAGTTGCTGACCCTGGTGGCGTGCCTGGTGTTCGGTGGCCTGACCCTGGCCTTCCACAGCGAGACCTTCCTGAAATGGAAGGCGCCGGTGGTCAACTGGCTGTTTGCCCTGGCCTTCTTCGGCAGTCACTTCGTCGGCGACAAGGTGCTGATCAAGCGCATCATGGGCCACGCCCTGACCCTGCCGGACGCCGTCTGGAGTCGCCTCAACGTGGCCTGGATCGGGTTCTTCCTGATCTGCGGCGCGGCCAACCTGTTCGTCGCCTTCACCTTCCAGGACTTCTGGGTCGACTTCAAGGTGTTCGGCAGCCTGGGCATGACCGTGCTGTTCCTGGTCGCCCAGGGCGTCTACCTGTCCCGGCACCTGCACGACAGTGATCCCACCACTCCCAAACCCGAGGAATGACATGCTCTACGCAATCATCGCCACCGACGTCGCCAACTCGCTGGATGCCCGCCTGGCTGCACGCCCGGCGCACCTGGAGCGCCTGCAGCAACTGAAGGCCGAAGGCCGCATCGTGCTGGCCGGCCCGCACCCGGCCATCGACAGCAACGACCCGGGCGCCGCCGGTTTCAGCGGCAGCCTGATCGTCGCCGAGTTCGCCTCGCTGGAAGCCGCCCGGGCCTGGGCCGATGCCGACCCGTACATCGCCGCCGGCGTCTACGACAACGTCGTGGTCAAGCCGTTCAAGCAAGTCCTGCCGTGATTCCGACGACGCACCGGCCAGTGCCGGTGCGTCGTCCGGCGCTTTTAATCCGCTGCATTGCTCATTATTCTCATCGCCCAGCCGACAACGTCCTGAACATTCGTCTTGAATTACAGGAGTTACCATGCGTCAAGGTTCGTTGTCCCTGTTGCTGTGCCTGTTGTTGCTGAGCCCCCTCGCCCAGGCCGAAGAAGAGTCCACCCCGCTGTCGCTGAGTGCCGGAGCCCGGATCACCGAACTGCAGCAGCGCCTGCAGGACAGCGAACGCCAGCGCGAGGCCCTGGTCCAACAGCTGCAAAATGCCGACAACGAACGCGAAAGCGCACAACTGACCCGCTTGCGCCAGGAAAACCAGCGCCTGAAGATGGCGCTCAAGGAAGCCCAGGCCAGCGTCAACCCGCGGCTGCTGACCGATCAGCAGCAGTGGTTCGTCACCGGTGGTGCGGTTGCCCTGGTCGCCCTGCTCTGCGGTATCTTTGCCAGCGGCAGCCACAGACGGCGCAAGCAATGGTTGAATTGAGTGAGAAATGAGCGAGCTGCTACTGATTGACGATGACCAGGAACTCTGCGAACTGCTGGCCCACTGGTTGGGCCAGGAAGGGTTCCAGGTGCGTGCCTGCCACGATGGCCAGAGCGCCCGCAAGGCGCTGGCCGAACAGTCCCCCGCCGCTGTGGTGCTGGACGTGATGCTGCCCGACGGCAGCGGCCTGGAACTGCTCAAGCAGTTGCGCAGCGAGCATGCCGAACTGCCGGTGGTGATGCTGTCGGCCCGGGGCGAACCGCTGGACCGCATCCTGGGCCTGGAACTGGGGGCCGACGACTACCTGGCCAAGCCCTGCGATCCCCGCGAACTGACCGCCCGCCTGCGCGCCGTGCTGCGCCGCAGCCACGGGCCGGCGGCGCCCAGCCAGATGGAAATCGGCGACCTGAACTTCAGCCCCGCCCGTGGCGTGGTCGCCATCGATGAACGGGAGCTGAGCCTGACCCTGTCGGAAAGCCGCATCCTCGAAGCCCTGCTGCGCCAGCCCGGCGAGCCGCTGGACAAGCAGGAACTGGCGCAGATCGCCCTGGGCCGCAAGCTGACCCTGTACGACCGCAGCCTGGACATGCACGTCAGCAACCTGCGCAAGAAGATCGGCCCGCACGCCGATGGCCGCCCGCGTATCGTCGCACTGCGCAGCCGCGGCTACTACTACAGCCTGTAAACCTGTGTCAGCGAGGTGCGGGACGGTCTTTACCCAGGCTTTACCGTCGGCTGACCGCCGCTGACCTTGATCTCCGTAGACTGGCCACATCCGGTAACGACCGGCCTCAGAAAGGAGATACACCATGCGCAAGACCCTTATCGCCCTGATGCTCGCTGCTGCCCTGCCTACCGTCGCCATGGCCATGCCGGAAAACGGCCCGGGCCCTGACCACGGCCCACGTTTCGAGCACCACCGCGGTGACGCGCCTTTCGCCAAGCTCGACCTGACCCGCGAACAGCGCCAGCAGATCGGCAAGCTGATGGGCCAGGAGATGAAAGACCGCCGCGAAGTCACCCAACGCTTCCTGGACAAGCTGCCACCGGCCGAGCAGAAGGCCATGAAGGACGAGCTGAAGGCCAAGCAGGACAAGACCCAGGCCGACATCCGCGCCCTGCTCAAGCCTGACCAGCAGAAGCAGTTCGACGAAATGAAGAAGAAACGCGAAGAACGCCGCGCCGAATGGCAGGAGTTCCAGGCCTGGAAAGCCGAGCACGGCAAGAAAGCCCAGTAATCCATCCCCCCGCCCGGCCTGCCCACGCAGGCCGGGCTTTTCTCGTTCGAGGGACTGCATTTGCGCTCACTGTTCTGGCGTATCCTGGCCAGCTTCTGGCTGGCCATCACCCTGGTTGCCGGCCTGTCGATCGGCATGGGCCACATGCTAAACCAGGATGCCTGGATCCTCAGCCGGCATCCGGGCCTCAATAGCCTGGCCAAGAACTGGACCGAGCGCTACGAGAAGATGGGCCCGGAAGTCGCCCAGCAGTACCTCGAACAGCGCAAGCGCCGATATCACATCGACACCCAGGTGCTCAACGAGGCCGGCGAAGCCGTGGTGCCGGGGACCTTCCCGCGCCGCGCGGCGGTGTTCGAGCAGCGCCAGGGCAACGATCACCGGCCCTTGCCCTGGCGACGCCTCACCGCCGAGTACACCAGCCCGACCAGCGGCGAGACCTACCTGCTGATCTATCGCATCCCCCACCCCGAACTCGATGCCTGGCACCGTGACAGCCTGATCTGGCCCCTCAGTGCACTGGGCATCGCCCTGGTGGTGCTGACCCTGTTCAGCCTGCTGGTGACCCTGTCCATCACCCGCCCGCTGAGCCGCCTGCGCGGCGCAGTGCACGACCTCGGCCAGGCCAGCTACCAGCAGAACAGCCTGGCCCGTCTGGCCAGCCGCCGCGATGAATTCGGCGTGCTGGCCAACGACTTCAATCGCATGGGCTCGCGCTTGCAGAGCCTGATCGGCAGCCAGCGGCAACTATTGCGCGATGTGTCCCACGAACTGCGCTCACCCCTGGCGCGCCTGCGCATCGCCCTGGCCCTGGCCGAGCGTGCCGAGCCGGAGCAGCGCGACAGCTATTGGCCGCGACTGACCCGCGAATGCGACCGTCTGGAAGCGCTGATCAGCGAGATCCTGGTGCTGGCCCGGGTCGATGCAGAACAGGCCCATGCCGAGCCGGTGGATGTGAATGCGGTGGTCAATGGCGTATGCAAGGATGCCCAACTGGGGGCGCCGGAGCAGGTTATCCGTCTCACCGAAACGCCGGGACTGAGCCTGCCCGGCTGGCCGACGCTGGTAGAACGCGCGGTGGACAACCTGCTGCGCAATGCGCTGCGCTTCAACCCGGAAGGGCAGCCGATCGAGGTGAACGCCGAGCGGGACGGCGAGCACATCCTGCTCAGTGTGCGCGACCACGGGCCGGGAGTCGCGGCGGAGCACCTGGAGCAACTGGGCGAGCCGTTCTTCCGTGCTCCGGGACAGACCGCACCAGGGCACGGGCTGGGCCTGGCGATTGCGCGCAAGGCGGCGGAGCGGCATGGCGGGGCGTTGCAGCTGGCCAATCACCCCCAGGGTGGGTTCGTGGCGACGCTGGTGTTGCCTGTCCAGGGGCCAGCCAGCGCTTGATGCGGGTACGTGCGCGTCATTCATCTGAATGATGCGGGCCCAAAACGGCTCTCGTATGCTCGAAACCTCCAACCGCAGGAGGTCCCATAGATGCGCTTACTTTCAATGTCCTGTGCAGCCTTGCTCGCCGTCATCTCGACCAGCAATGCCGCAGAACGGGAAATCAAGTCGGCTCAGGCAAGCGACGAGAACCGGGCAGCCGCATGCAGCAATGCCGGCAAACAGTTGCAGAACAACGTCAGCGTTCTGACCGGCGTGCAGAAACTCGTGAGCCTGGGCAATTGCGATTGCTCCAAGGATGCCGATGGCGCGGTATCCAAGGGGCGCTGGGTCTGTATCGTCAACGGCACCTTCGAAAATAAATGAGGCCAGAGGAAAATCATGAATAGACGCATGTATCCATTTGCTCTTGCCCTGGTCAGCAGCCTGGCATGTGCCGAGCAGACAAATGAGTACTTTTCATGCCAGCCCCATACCGCCAAGAGCTACAACGTCGGGGGTACCGGCTCGACCGATTACGACATCGACTGCAAGGCCGAGCCGCATATACATGAGTGCCGGCGCTTTCGTATCGACAAGAGCAGCCTGTCCGCAAGCGGCGGGAGCTACGTGTACGAATACAGCGATGAGAAGACGCGGGGAAAACTGTTCATTTCCAGAACAGACGGGACGTTCCAGGAGAACGAAACCCGACAGGGCGCCTATGAAACCCGCTCCAGCCTGGCCGGCATCTGTGAGTTGAAAAAGGAAGCTCTCAAGTACTGACCCGCACGGAAACTCCACTGCGCAACAACAGTCGCACGCCTGGCAGGAAACTCAGCTGGATATACGGGAAATCAGCCCAACCAGCTCCGCTTGCCTCTGCGTCCCGGTCTTGGCGAACAGCGCACGCAGTTGGCTTCGCACCGTATTGATGGATATGCCCAGGCGGCTGGCGCATTCTTCCGGGCTCAGGCCACGGGCTATCAACTCGGCCAGGCGGCTCTCGGCAGGTGTGAACTGAAACAGCTCCATCAGCAACTCCACCCGGGTGCGCGCGTCGAGCAAGGCCACCAGGGCGAGTGGTTGCTGGTGGACGAGATTGAAGCGCGCCTCGGCCTTGACCGGGGTGACCAGCAGTTGCGCGGATTGCGACCCTGGCAGCCGCATCCAGCCTGGTCGGGCAGGGCCGGCACGACCACAGGCCTGACGCATCAATACCTGCAACTGCGCCCCGGAAACGCTCAGAGAAAGCCGCTCGTTGCGCTGCTGCAGAGGAGCGCCTGGCTCGCCAAGCCGCTGCTCGGCAGCGGTATTGCAAAACAGCACCCGCCCTTCGCCATTGACCAGCCAGAGCGGCGTAGCATGCTGTTCCTGCAGCAGTTGCCGGCTTTGCAACTGCAGCTTCAGGCCCTCCACAACGTTGGCCATCTGCGCTGCCCGCACCAGGTGGGGCGTGATCCTTTCCAGCATCCGCTGCTGCTCCGCTTGCGGAGCACGGGCGTCCTGATTGGTCAGGAGCGACAGATAGGCGCTGTGGCTTTCGTTGTGCTGCAGCTTCAGGCATGACACCCCGCGCATGCCATGAGGCCGCTTGAACTCTTGATAGTACGGGCTGCGGCTGATGCGCTCGGGCCCAAGCTCCAGATAGTCGTGGTACCAGACACCCGGGTCGCGGTGTTCCATCGCCGGCCCGGTCGGATCGAGCTTGTAGTAGTAGCGGCTGTAGGCTTCGGCGGCAGAGGCCTCGTTCTGATGGAACAGGGCGATCTGCGCATAGGGTTGCTGCGCATCCCACATCAGCAATATTCCGCGCTGGCGCCCGCTGGCCTCGCTTACGCGCGCCAGCAGCTCATTCCATGTCGAACGATCCAGAACACAGCCGTAGGTAAGCTCCAGCAACTCGTCGTAGAGCGCTTCGGGGTTGCTCATCCTCTGCTCACCCATTCGCACATCTCAGCCCCAGGCGCTGACAAAATCCTCGGTCTTGAGCACCGGCGCCGTGCGCGGCTCGCTCATCGGCGTACCCAGGTACAGAAAACCGATCAGCTCTTCCCCCTCACCCAACCCCAGCCCCTTGGCCACATGGGCCGAATAGGCCATCTCCCCGGTACGCCACACCGCGCCGATCCCCTGGGCATGGGCCGCGATCAGGATGCCATGGGCCGCACAACCCGCCGCCAGCACCTGCTCGGACACCGGCACCTTCGGGTGCTCGCGGGTACAGGCGATCACCAGCACCAGCAACGGCGCCCGCAGCGGCATGGCGCGGGCCTTGTCCAGCGCGGCCTGGTCGGCATCACCCTTCTGCGCCACCACTTCGGCGAACAGCTCGCCCAGCTTGCCCCGCGCCTCGCCCTCGATGGTCAGGAAGCGCCACGGCCGCAGCTGGCCATGGTCCGGCGCGCGCAGGGCAGCCTGGAACAGCCCCTCGCGCTGCGCGGCATTGGGTGCCGGCTCGGTCAGGCGCGGTACGGAAACACGGTTGAGCAAAGCGTCGAGAGCCTCCATGGGCATCCCTCCAGGTCAGAAAAATGAACCTGCATTCTAGTGGCACGCCCCACAAACGCCACAGCGCCGTTTACTTAAAAAGACCCACAGGTAGAATGGCGCCCTTCCGTTTCGAGTCAGGGCTGAGTACATGGTGGCGTTGCCGACCCTAAGGATCATCGGTTTCATTATCGGCATCTTCCTGATCACCCTGGCGATCAGCATGACCGTTCCCATGGCCACGCTGGTCATCTTCGAACGCACCGGCGACATGCCGTCGTTCCTCTGGTCGAGCCTGATCACCTTCGTCGCCGGCCTCGCCCTGGTGGTGCCGGGCCGTCCGCAACACGTGCACCTGCGCCCGCGGGACATGTACCTGCTGACGGTCAGCAGCTGGCTGGTGGTGTGCATCTTCGCCGCCCTGCCGTTCCTGCTGACCCAGCACATCAGCTACACCGACGCCTTCTTCGAAAGCATGTCCGGGATCACCGCCACCGGCTCCACCGTGCTCAGCGGCCTGGACAGCATGTCGCCGGGCATCCTGATGTGGCGCTCGCTGCTGCACTGGCTCGGCGGCATCGGCTTCATCGGCATGGCGGTGGCGATCCTGCCGCTGCTGCGCATCGGTGGCATGCGCCTGTTCCAGACCGAGTCCTCGGACCGCTCGGAAAAGGTCATGCCGCGCTCGCACATGGTGGCCAAGTCCATCGTGCTGGTGTACATCGGCATCACCATCCTGGGCAGCCTGGCCTTCTGGTGGGCCGGGATGAGCGTGTTCGACGCGATCAACCACGCCATGTCGGCGATCTCCACCGGCGGGTTCTCCACCTCCGACCAGTCCCTGGCGAAGTGGGACGCACCGGCGGTGCACTGGGTGGCGGTGGTGGTGATGATCCTCGGCAGCGTGCCCTTCACCCTGTACGTGGCCACCCTGCGCGGCAACCGCAAGGCGCTGATCCGCGACCAGCAGGTCCAGGGCCTGCTCCTGCTGCTGGTGGTGACCTGGGTGGTGCTCGGCACCTGGTACTGGGCCACCACCAAGCTGCACTGGCTCGACGCCCTGCGCCACGTGGCGCTGAACGTCACCTCGGTGGTCACCACCACCGGCTTCGCCCTCGGCGACTACAGCCTGTGGGGCAACTTCTCGCTGATGCTGTTCTTCTACCTGGGCTTCATCGGCGGCTGCTCCGGCTCCACCGCCGGCGGCATCAAGATCTTCCGCTTCCAGGTCGCCTACATCCTGCTCAAGGCTTCGCTGAACCAGTTGATCCACCCGCGGGCGGTGATCAAGCAGAAGTACAACGGTCACCGCCTCGACGAAGAGATCGTGCGTTCGATCCTGACCTTCTCGTTCTTCTTCGCCATCACCATCTGCGTGATCGCCCTGCTGCTGTCGCTGCTCGGCGTGGACTGGATGACCGCCCTGACCGGCGCCGCCAGCACCGTGTCCGGCGTCGGACCGGGCCTGGGCGAGACCATCGGCCCGGCCGGCAACTTCGCCAGCCTGCCGGATGCGGCCAAGTGGATCCTCGCCGGCGGCATGCTGCTCGGCCGCCTGGAGATCATTACCGTGCTGGTGTTGTGTATGCCGGCGTTCTGGCGTCACTGACGGTTTCCGCCTCGGCCTGGCTCAGGCCATGGCGGCGGGCGCGGTATTCGCCGGGGGTGACATCGAACCAGCGGCGGAAGGCGCGGAAGAAGTTGCTCGGGTCGGCGAACCCCAGCAGGTAGGCGGTTTCCAGCAGGGTCATGCCGGGCTGGGCAAGGTACTGCTCGGCCAGCTCGCGACGGGTGTCGTCGAGCAGGGCCTGGAAGCTGGTGCCCTCTTCCTGCAGGCGCCGCTGCAGGGTGCGCTGGGACAGGTGCAAGGCCTGGGCCACCAGTTCGCGCTTGGGCTCGCCCTGCGGCAACACCCGGCACAGCACCTGGCGCGCGCGGTGGGTCACCCGGCTTTCCGAGAAGCGCGCCAGATACTCCCCCGCAAAACGATCGTGCAGAACGGCCATGGCCTCGTTGGCCGTGGGCAAGGGCGACTGCAGGTCCGCCGGGTCGAAGATCACCGCGTCGTAGGCCGCGTTGAAGACCAGCGGCGAATGGAAAGCGGCCTTGTAGGGTTCGATATCGTCCGGTTGCGGGCCCTGGATCAATACCTTGCGCGGCTGGATGGTGCGCCCGCTGAGCCAGCTGCACAGCGACAGCGCGCAGGCCAGCGAGGCCTCCGAGCTGTGTCGGGTCGGGGGCAGGTGGTCACCATGCACGGTCAGGATCAGGGCATGGCCTTCGGGGCCGAGGTGGAAGCTCAGGTCCGAGCTTTCGGCGATGATCCGCTGGTAGCGCACCAGGCGCTCGAAGCCTTCGGCCAGGGTGCGGCTGGACATCAGCGCGTAGCCGACCACATGGAAGGAGGCCGGGCGCACCACCCGGGCCATGTTCAGGCCGATGGCGTGGTTGCCGGACAGGTCCTCGGCGAGCTGCCAGAGGCGGGTCATGGAATCCTGGGTGAAGCGGGCATCGGGGTCGCTGAGCGCGGCGAAGTCCAGGCCGAGCTTGTTGAAGAGGGCCGGGCAGTCCAGCCCTTCCAGTTCGAGAGCCTTGACAATCCCCGAGGCCCAGCTTGCTGACGTGGTTCTCTCGTTCATGGCTGGCTCTGGTTTGGGGGAAAGACGCAAGGATACTAAAGTGGCGCTTATTGTCACTGGCCGTATCAGTCGTTGACTCTAGACTCAGATCAGGCTCCACGCCGTGCAGTTCAAAAAACAGACAATAACAAGGAGGCGTCTGACCCGTGGAAAGTCCTCGACAATTCAACAGCTTTGCGCAGTTCTACCCTTATTACCTGGACGAGCACGCCAATCCGTCTTGCCGTCGCCTGCATTTCGTCGGCACCACGCTGGTGATCGCCCTGCTCGCCTACACCATCGCCAGCGGCAAATGGATCTTGCTGCTGGCGGTGCCGTTCGCGGGATATGGTTTTGCCTGGATCGGGCATTTCTTCTTCGAGAAGAACCGGCCGGCGACCTTTCAGCATCCGTTCTACAGCTTGCTGGGGGATTTCGTGATGTACCGCGACATGTTGCGGGGGAAGGTCAGTTTCTGAACACGTGAGGGCCTCATCGCGGGCGTTGCCCGCCATGAGGCCCTTCAGCCTTGCACGGACTCGGCGACCTGCGCCTCCTCCTGCACCTGCCGCGCCTGGTCATCTGCCAGCCGATAGAGTTCGATATTACCGTCCCAATGCTCGATCAGCGCCGTGCACGACTCCACCCAATCCCCGCAGTTGAGATAGTCCACCTCGCCCACCTTGCGGATCTCGGCATGGTGGATGTGCCCGCAGACCACCCCATGGAAGCCCTGCTTCACGCACTCGTGGGCAATGGCTTCCTCGAAATCGCTGATGAAGTTCACCGCCGTCTTGACCTTGTGCTTCAGGTACGCCGACAGCGACCAGTAGCCATAGCCATACCGCGCACGCCAGTAGTTGAGCCAGCGATTGAGGGTGAGGGTGAATTCGTAGGCCGAATCGCCCAGGAACGCCAGCCAGCGGTGATAACGGGTGATGACGTCGAACTGGTCGCCATGGATCACCAGCAGGCGGCGGCCATCGGCGGTGAGGTGCTCGGCCTGGTCCACCAGGTGGATATTGCCGAGGATCAGCTTGGAATAGCGACGGAGGAACTCATCGTGGTTGCCGGTGACGTAGATCACCTCGGTGCCACGCTTGCTCATGGTCAGCAGGCGGCGGATCACGTTGGTGTGAGCCTGCGGCCAGTACATGCCGCCGCGCAGTTTCCAGCCATCGATGATGTCGCCGACCAGGTAGATGCGGTCGGCGTGGTAGCGCTTGAGGAACTGCGACAGGTGCTCGGCCTGGCAATCCCGGGTGCCGAGATGCACATCGGAAATCCACAAGGTGCGAACGCGCTGTTTGCGCGTGGGTTTGAGCAACGCGGCACTGGTCATGGACTGGGCTCCGGCAGACTTTGGGCGAGCTTGCCAAGTGGCGGTTAATCGTCCATGACAGTCATGCGGCAATCCCATTACAGCCGCCGAAGCGTACACTGTGCACTTTCCTCCCGTTTTCCGGCCCTGGCAGCGATGAACAGCGACCCGATCCTTTCCCTGCGCCACTACCGCGACGACCTGATCGCCCACGCCCACGAGCACCCGCAACTGGTGTTCGGCCTGCACGGGCGCCTGGAATTCGAAGTCGACGGCCGTGGCGGGCGGGTCGAGCGCCAGGACCTCATGGTGGTCCCCGCCGGTGCGCACCACATCTGCGACAGCGCCGCCGGCAGCCATTGCCTGGTGCTGGATGTCCCCGGCTGCGCCTGGGTGGAAGACAGCCTGGGCGCCCATGTCGATCCTTGCCGGCGCCTGCTCGAACGCCCCGGCACCTTGCAACTGGACAGCCGCCAGCAGCAACTGGTGGACTGGCTCGCCCAGAGCCCGGTCGACGATCCGCTGATCGCCCGCCAGGGCGCAGTACTGCTGCTCGCCAGCCTGAATGGCGCCGCTGCCCTCGCCCCCACCCAACGACAACTGCCCTACGCCGCCTTCGACGCCCATATCGAGCAGTACGCCGCCTACCCGCTGCAGGTCGCCGACCTGGCGCGCCTGGCCGGACTGTCCAGCGCCCGCCTGCATGCGCGCTTCATGGCCGAACGCGGTATCACGCCGATGGACTACCTGCGCCAGCGCCGCCTGCTGCGGGCGCGGCAATTGCTGCAAGGCACCGCGCTGCCCATCGGCGAGATCGCCAGCCGGGTCGGCTACAGCTCCCAGAGCGCCTTCGCCGCCGCCGTGCTCAAGGCCTTCGGCCGCAGTCCCGGCGTCCTGCGTCGCGAGTCCGGCGACAACTGACGCGAGGATCGCGACAGACAGTGCCGCGCCACGCGCCGTAGACTGGCCGCGCAATCTCCCACCGCGCAAGGACCACCATGAACCACCGCACCGCCCTCGGCGCCCTGCATATCGGCGCGCTGTTCTTCGGCCTGACCGGCGTCTTCGGCAAGCTGGCCAGCGCCTCGCCGGCAATCATCGTGTTCGGCCGCGCGGCCTTCGCCGTGCTTGCCCTGGGCCTGTTCGCACGTCTCGCCGGGCCGAGCTGGAAAGCCCTGCAAGCCCGGGACTGGCGCCGCCTGGGCCTCGGTGGCGTGCTGCTGGCCGGGCACTGGGTGAGCTTCTTCATCGCCGTGAAAGTCGGCGGCGTGGCCATCGCCACCCTCGGCTTCGCCAGCTTCCCGGCCTTTACCGTGATCCTCGAAGGCGTGCTGTTCCGCGAGCGCATTCGCGGCAACGAAATGATGCTGGTGGCGCTGGTGAGCCTCGGCCTGGTGCTGGTCACCCCGGACTTCGACCTCGCCAGCGAAGCCACCGGCGGCCTGCTCTGGGCGCTGTTGTCGGGCCTGCTGTTCGCCTTGCTGTCGCTGACCAACCGCGCCGGCTCCGGGCGGATTCCGGCGGTGCAGGCGGCGCTGTGCCAGAACCTGGTGGTCGCCCTGTGCCTGCTGCCGATCGCGGCACCGGCCTTGCCTGCGGTACCGGCCATCGACTGGCTGTGGATCGGCCTGCTCGGGGTGTTCTGCACCGGCGTCGCCCACAGCCTGTTCGTCGCCGCGCTCGGCGTGATCAAGGCGCGCACCGCCGCGGTGGTGTTCGCCCTCGAACCGGTCTACGGCATCGTCATGGCCTGGCTGCTGTTCGCCGAAACACCGACGCCGCGCATGCTCGCCGGCGGCGTGCTGATCATCTTCGCCATCGTCATTTCCAGCCGGCTCGCCGCCAGCGGGGAATCACGCAAGGCGGCGACCGGGCATTAACGGTCGTTGTGGCCCAGGTCGCGCTGCGGATCGATCTGGTCGCGCACCCGCTGCTTGAGCACCTTGGCTTCGGGGAAGCCGCCGTCGGCCTTGCGCTCCCAGATCTGCACGCCCTCGCAGGTGATACGGAAATTGCCGCCGGTGGCCGGCTCCAGGGCCACCCGGGCGAGATCGTCACTGAAGGTGCTGAGCAGTTCCTGGGCCAGCCAGGCGGCCCGCAGCAGCCACTGGCACTGGGTGCAGTAGGTAATGACGATTTCCGGCTTCGAAGCGCTCACGACGACAACCTCAAACAAAATGTGTGGCGCTTATACTAGCGGTTTGCCCCTGGTTCCGAGAATCACGATGCGCCGCCTGCTGTTGAGCCTCCTGCTAGTCCTGACCCCGCTTACCCTCCTGGCCGCCGAAGCCACCCGGCCCAAGGTCGGCCTGGTCCTGTCCGGCGGTGCCGCCCGCGGCCTGGCCCATATCGGCGTGCTCAAGGCCCTGGAGGAACAGGGGGTGAAGATCGATGCCATCGCCGGCACCAGCATGGGCGCGGTGATCGGCGGCCTCTACGCATCCGGCTACACGGTCGCGGAACTGGAAAAACTGGCGCGCAGCATCGACTGGCAACAGGCCCTGTCCGACGCCCCGCCACGCAAGGACGTGCCGTTCCGGCGCAAGCAGGACGACCGGGATTTCCTGGTCAAGCAGAAGATCAGCTTCCGCGACGACGGCAGCCTCGGCCTGCCGCTGGGGGTGATCCAGGGCCAGAACCTGGCGCTGCTGCTGGAAAGCCTGCTGGCCCACACCAGCGACACCCGCGACTTCAACAAGCTGCCGATCCCCTTCCGCGCCGTCGCCACCGATATCGCCAGCGGCGAGAAGGTGGTGTTCAGCCGTGGCCACCTGCCCCAGGTGATCCGCGCCAGCATGTCGATCCCGGCGGTGTTCGCCCCGGTGGAGCTGGACGGCCGCCTGCTGGTGGATGGCGGTATGGTCGACAACATCCCGCTGGATATCGTCCGCGAGATGGGCGTCGACCTGGCCATCGTGGTCGATATCGGCACCCCGCTGCGCAGCCGCAAGCAGCTGGGCACGGTGGTGGACGTGCTCAACCAGTCCATTACCCTGATGACCCGGCGCAACTCGGAAGAACAACTGGCCGCCCTGCACCGCGACGACATCCTGATTCAGCCGCCGCTGGCCAGCATCAGCGCCACCGATTTCGGCCGGGCCGAAGAAATGATGGAGGCCGGCTACCGCGCCACGCGCATCCTGGACGCCCGCCTCTCGGCCCTGCGCCCGGCAGAAGGTGATGTCCAGTTGGCGGTGGCACGCTCGCCGCAGCAGCGTACGCCGGTGATCACGGCGATTCGGGTGGAGAACGACTCCAAGGTCAGTGACGACGTGATCCGCTACTACATCCGCCAGCACATCGGTGAACCGCTGGACCTGGATCGCCTGCAGACCGACATGGGCACCCTGTATGGCCTGGATTACTTCGACCGGGTGCAGTACCGCGTGGTGCACAAGGGCCAGGACCACACCCTGGTGATCAACGCCCGCGGGCGCACCGGCGGCACCGACTACCTGCGCCTGGGCCTGAACCTGTCGGACGACATGCGTGGCGACAGCGCCTTCAACCTCGGCGCCAGCTACCGGGTCAACGGCATCAACAAGCTGGGCGCGGAATGGCTGACCCGGGCGCAGATCGGCGATGTGCAGGAGCTGTACAGCGAGTTCTACCAGCCACTGGACGCCGGCTCGCGTTACTTCGTCGCGCCGTTCCTCAGCCTGGGTTCACAGAACATCGAGGCCACCCTGGACAACGACCCGGTCGCCGAATACCGGCTGGAGCGCTACGGCTTCGGGCTCAATGTCGGCCGGCAGATCGGCACCAGCGGCGAGGTACGCCTGGGGGTCGGCCAGGCCTGGGGCGAGGCGAACGTGCGTATCGGCGACCAGGACCTGCCCAAGGTCAGCTTCAGCGAAGGCTTCTACGAGCTGAAGTATTCGTTCGACACCCTGGACAACGTCTACTTCCCCCACCACGGCGAGGATGTCCGCCTGACCCTGCGCCAGTTCGAGCCGGAACTGGGCTCGGACCAGCGCTACCGGCAGTGGGACTTCAAGCTGGACAAGGCCTTGAGCAGCGGGCCGAACACCTTTGTCCTGGGCGGACGCTACGGACGCACGCTGGACGATGCCGAGGTGGTGGTGTCGAGCATGGTGATGGGCGGGGCGCGGCAGTTGTCGGGTTTCCGGCAGAACTCACTGTCAGGTCAGAACCTGAGCCTGGCGCGGGTGGTGTATTACCGGCGGCTGACGCCGCGGGCCTACCTGCCGCTGGACTTCCCGTTGTACCTGGGGGGATCGCTGGAACGCGGGCGGGTGTGGAACAACGACAACGAGTTCGACAGTGGCTATATCAATGCCGCGAGCATCTTCCTGGGCTTCGATACGCCGCTGGGGCCGTTGAGCTTCAGTTATGGGTTCAACACCGAGGATCAGAAGGCGATCTATCTGAACCTGGGACAAACCTTCTAGGGGCTGGACGAAGACGCGGACCATGTGAGAGCGGGTTCAACCGCTCCCACATGGTCCGCGCTGAATCAATGCGTCAGACCTTGGACTTGTCGAGGTTCGCCAGGATTCGCGTGTGCACCCGCATGCACACCGCCAGTTCTTCCTCGTCCACCCCGCTGAACAACTCCACCCGCAACGCATTGGCAATCGTCTCGATCTGGTCGATCAGCGGCTTGGCCGGCGGGCACAGGACGATCTTCTTGGCCCGACGGTCTTCCACCACCGCCTGGCGCTTGACCAGGCCCTGGGATTCCAGGCTGTCCAGCAGGCGGGCCAGGGTCGGCCCCTCGACGCCCACGCTCTGGGCCAGTTCACGCTGGGTCGGGGCTTCTTCGAAACGGGCGAGGTGCAGCAGCACCAGCCAGCGCGCCTGGGACAGGTTGAGGCCGGCGAGGCGGCGGTCCAGCTCGGCACGCCAGCCACGGGACATATGGGCCAGCTGCATGCCGAAGCGGTGTTGATCGGTGAGGGGCATGAAAAACTCTTATTCAGAACTAATTATTAGCCAGCTAACCATGCCCGTTGCGCTTAGGCAAGGTTCATCTGGATGACGCTTCGGACCAAACGTAAGAATTCGTGACGCCCCCTGGCTCACATCTCGAATTCGGCCGCCAGCGCGGCGCGCACGCAATACAGCACGCCTTCCGGCACCCGGCTGCCGAACAACGGCAGGATTTCCGAAACCGGCGGCAGTTCGCCCTCGCCGTCGAGGAAGGCGTCCTGAATCTCCATCATCAGGTCTTCCGGCAGGTCCAGGGCCTGTTCCAGCGACAGCTCCTGGCGACCGATGGCCTCGGCCAGCAGGCTGTAGACGTTCTTCTCGCTGCATTTAAGCTGGCCGGCGATCTGTGCCGGGGTCATGCCGGCGCGAGCCAGGCTGACCAGTTCGTGGCGCAGGTCGGTGACCACCGGCGGCGCCTCGGCACCGCCGCCGAGCACTTCGAGGAAAGCCTCGCCATAGCGCTCCAGCTTGCGCGCGCCGACACCGCTGACCCGGGCCATCTCGGCCAGGCTGGTGGGCTGGCTGCGGAGCATTTCCAGCAGGGTCGAATCGGGGAAGATGACGTAGGGCGGCACGCCGTGTTCCTCGGCCAGCTTGCGCCGCAGGCTGCGCAGGGCTTCCCACTGTTCGCGCTCGTCGCCGCGCACCAACTGGCTGGCCGGGCTGCCGCCGCTGCTGCTGCCCTTGCTGCTGGTCTGCGGCTTGAGATCGCGACGCAGTTCCAGGGTGACTTCGCCACGCAGCAACGGCCGGCACGTGTCGGACAGGCGCAGGCCGCCGTAGCCGTCGAGATCGACATCCACCAGCCCGCGAGCCACCAGCTGGCGGAACAGCGAGCGCCACTCGCTCTCGGAACGGCTCTTGCCGACGCCGTACACGGAAAGCTTCTCGTGGCCGAAGTTGCGCACCTTCTCGTTGTCCTTGCCCAGCAGCACGTCCACCAGGTGGCCGACGCCATAGCGCTGGCCGGTGCGGTAGATCGCCGACAGGGCCTGGCGCGCCGCCTCGGTGGCATCCCAGGTCTGCACGCCGTCGACGCAGTTGTCGCAGTGCCCGCAAGGTTGCGGCAGGTCCTCGTCGAAATAGCGCAGCAGGGCCTGGCGACGGCAGCGGGTTTCCTCGCAGAGGGCGAGCATGGCGTCGAGCTTGTGCTGCTCGACGCGCTTGTGCCGTTCGTCGCCTTCGGAGTTCTGCAGCATCTGCTTGAGCATCACCATGTCCTGCAGGCCGTAGGCCATCCAGGCATCGGACGGCAGGCCGTCACGGCCGGCGCGGCCGGTTTCCTGGTAATAGGCTTCCAGCGACTTGGGCAGGTCGAGGTGGGCGACGAAGCGCACGTTGGGCTTGTCGATGCCCATGCCGAAGGCAATGGTGGCGACCATGATCAGCCCTTCCTCGTTGAGGAAGCGCCGCTGGTTGGCCGCGCGGGTCTCGGCGGGCAGGCCGGCGTGGTACGGCAAGGCCGGGAAGCCCTGGTCGCAGAGGAACGCGGCGACCTCATCGACCTTCTTGCGCGACAGGCAATAGACGATCCCGGCGTTGCCGCGACGCTCGGCGAGGAACGCCAGCAACTGCTTGCGCGGCTGCTCCTTGGGCACGATGCGGTAGAAGATGTTGGGCCGGTCGAAGCTCGACAGGAAACGCTCGGCATCCTGCAGGTGCAGGCGGTTGACGATTTCCTCGCGGGTGCGCATGTCCGCGGTGGCGGTCAGGGCGATGCGCGGCACATGGGGGAAAAGTTCGGCCAGCTGGCCCAGTTGCAGGTATTCCGGGCGGAAGTCGTGGCCCCATTGCGATACGCAGTGGGCCTCGTCGATGGCGAACAGGGCGATGTCGAGTTCGCGCAGGAAGTCCAGCATGCGCGGCTGCACCAGGCGCTCGGGGGCCAGGTAGAGCATCTTCAGCTCGCCGCGGCGGATGCGCCCGGCCAGTTCACGCTGCTGCTCGGGGCTCATGGTGGAGTTCAGCGAGGCGGCGGCCACGCCCAGTTCGTCCAGCGTGGCGACCTGGTCTTCCATCAGCGCGATCAGTGGCGAGACCACCACCGCCAGGCCGTTGCGCAGCAGCGCCGGCACCTGGAAGCACAAGGACTTGCCGCCGCCGGTGGGCATCAGCACCAGCGCATCGCCGCCCTTGGCCACGCGTTCGATGATCGCCCCCTGGCGACCGCGGAAGCTGTCGTAGCCGAAGATATCGCGAAGAACGCGCTGAGCCTGTTCGAGCATAACCACTCCCAAAAATCATGAATCCATCCTGGCCACACAGGCTGGATGAAAACCGCGCGCGGCTCACGTGAAAAAACGCAAGCAGCTTTTACCGGGGGAAATCCCCGCCCCGGGCGGAAAAAAGCCGGCAGTATACCCGAGCCCCCGCCCTTGCAGGACGACCGCACGATAGACCGTCATCCTTTGCCTTGTAGGGCCAGCAAAATGCTAGAATTCAGCATCGTTCCGTTTCCAAGGTAGCCCCTAATGTCCTTCGCTGAGCAATTGACCCGCCTGCAAGCCTTCCTCGACGCCGACGAGCTGCACGAAGAGGCGCTGGACTACGTTGCCGCCCACGGCTACATGACCGCGCTGTCGATCTGCGCCGAGGACGTGCCGGAGCGTGAATGGATCGACGCCCTGTTCTCCGAGGAACCCCACTACGCCAGCGACGCCCAGCGCGCCGAGATCGAGGCGACCCTGGTCCAGCTCAAGGCGCACATCGCCCGCCAGCTGGCCAGCGACGAGGAATTCGAGCTGCCGTGCGACCTCGACCTCGGCGAGGAGCCGGACGATTCCGACCTGCGCGGTTGGTGCATCGGCTTCATGGAAGGCGTGTTCCTGCGCGAGGAAGCCTGGTTCGAAAGCGCCGAGGAAGAAGTCAGCGAGATGCTCCTGCCGATCATGGTCGGTTCCGGCCTGTTCGACGAACAGCCTGAATTCGCCGATATCGCCAGTGACGCCAACCTGATGGACGACATGATCGTGCAGATCCCGGAAGCGCTGACCGCGCTGTACCTGCTGTGCCACGCGCCAGACGAGAAACCGGCCCTGCTCAAGCCGCGCCACCACTGATTCGGTGATGGTGCGCTACCTGTTGCTGGCCGCCGGCTGGCTCAGTGTTGCGTTAGGGGTGATTGGCATATTCCTTCCGGTATTGCCAACCACCCCTTTTCTATTGCTGGCTGCCGCCTGTTTCGCCCGCAGCTCCCCGCGATTCCATGCCTGGCTGGTGAATCACCCGCGGCTGGGGCCGTGGATTCGCGACTACCTCAGTGGCGAAGGGATTCCCCTCAAGGGCAAGGTCTACGCCATCGGGTTGATGTGGGTGAGCATCGGGTTCTCCTGCTACCTGGTGCCTTCTCCCTGGGCGCGGGGTTTCATGCTGACCAGTGCGGTGCTGGTTTCGATCTATATCCTGCGGCAGAAGACCCTGCATCGGCCTGGCTGATTTCCGGGCGCCTGTCTTGAGCCTTGTAGCGCCCTCCAGATCGAGCGCCGCGCGGGCGGCGCTCGATCTCAAAGGCGCTGCACCTGGCAAGGCAAGCACCTGTCAGCCCTATACCCCCTTACACCGTATCCACCTTCAACGAATGGTCATTCAACATCCCGTTGATGATGGTGGCCGTATCCGCCCCCGCCGCAACCACCCCGCCCGCTCCCGCCGTCACCCCGTAATGCTGGGCCAGGTCGACCCCGGCCAGGTCGATGGTCTGGGTTGGCGCCGCGCCGGCCACCGAGCTCACTTCGATGGTGGACACCAGGCTGGCACCACTGCCGGTCACCTTGAAGTGCAGGTAATCATCCAGCGACGCACTGGTGGCGTTCTCGCCCTGGAGCAGTTGCGACAGGTCCAGCCGGTCGGTGCCCGGGGTGAAATCGGTAACCACGTCGTGACCGTTGTCGCCCAGTTGCCAGAGGAAGGTATCCGCCCCCGAGCCACCGGTCAGGGTGTCGTCGCCACGCCCGCCGATCAGCAGATCGTCGCCACCGCCGCCGTTCAGCACGTCATTACCCAACCCGCCCTGCAGCACGTTGGCGTTGCCATCGCCAGTGAGGGTGTCGTTGTAGTCGGAACCGATCAGGTTCTCGATCGACACCAGGGTATCGAGGCCCGCACCCACGGTGTTCTGCTGGCCAGCGAGGGCCAGGTTCACCGTCACCCCGCTGGTGGCGCTGGCATAGCTGGCAGTGTCGATACCCGCGCCGCCATCCAGCAAGTCGTTGCCCAGGCCACCGATCAGCAGGTCGTTGCCGTTACCGCCATACAGTGCGTCGTTGCCGTCTCCGCCGATCAGCACGTCATGGCCATCACCGCCATTGAGGGTGTCGTTGCCGCTGCCGCCCAACAGGGTGTCGGCGTTCATGGTGCCGGTCAGGGTCGAGCTGTCCTGGTAGTTGATGTCCACCGCACCGGTCGCCGTACCGCCATGCCCGTCGGTGACGGTGTAGCTGCCGTTGTACTGCGGTGTACTGTTGGCCGCGCCGGCGTAATCGATGGTCATGGTCAACAGGTAGTTTTCCGCGTTGTTGGCACTGCTTCCCCCGCCGCTGTTGGTCAGGTTGACCACATGGATGCTGTACACCCCATCGTGGGCAGCGACGAACGAGCCGCCGTCGGCGATGGTCTGGTAACTGCCACTGGCATCCTTCCACTCCATCAGCACGTTGCCCGCAGGACGGTCGTGATTGAGGTTGAGGCTCTCGCCCTGCTTCAGGGTCACGGTGATGGTGTCTTCGTCGTTGGCGTTGGAGGAAGTCACCCCACCCAGGTAGCCACTGACGATCACCGCTGCGGTAGTGGACGACGCTGTACCGGTAAAGCTGCTGCGGGCAATGTCCCTCACCTGGTTCGCCAGGGAGTTGCCTTGACCGTTGAACACCACTGTCGGCGTGCTGCTGCCCACCGTGAAGTCGGCGCCACGAGCCGCCCAGCCGGTGTTGAAAGTGATTGGCGAGGCCGTCAGGCGATCGCCGTTGGCATCCGTGTCGTTGGCCAGCAGCGCCTCGGCCGGCACCGTGATGCTCGACGAGAGGATGTTGGTGATGACATGGTCGGCCCCCGGCACCGGCGCACTGTTGGTGTAGACATTGACTACCAGCGTGGCATTGGCCAGGTCGCCATCGTTGTCACTGATCACGAAGCCGATGTTGTCCACCCGGCTGGTGCCGTTGTCCTTCGGTGGTGTGTAGGTGAATTCGCCGTTGTCCATGTCCACCACGATGGAGCCGCCAATCGCGGTCTTGACGGTGATGCTGTTGGTCACGGTGTCGAAGGTGCCACGGTCGGTGCCGCCGCTGGTGGCATAGGATCCCTGGTTGGCGTTGCCCTTCGGATCGTAGGTATAGGTGGTACCGTCGATCACCAGCGACTTGATGAAACCGCCATCGGCGCCGAAGGTGCCCCCGCTCATCAGGCTGCCGGTGACCGGCGCGCCCTGCACCGTGCCGGAGAGCACCGAGTTCAGCTGGTTGAGGTCGGTGACCACGGTGGCGTTGGTGTCGGTGTGGGTGCTGCCGTCATAGGCCAGCGGGTTGAGGTTGCCAGCATTCACCCCGCTACCCAGGCCGATGGCGTAGGACTTGATCCCGTTGGTATCCAGGAAGTTGGTCCAGGTGGTTTCCCGGGTGCCGGAAATCGCGTGCCCCGAAGTAGGCTCGCCGTCCGAGAAGAAGTAGGTGATGTTCTGCGCGCCGGTGATTTTTCCTGCGGTGGCGAACGACGACTGGGCCTGGACCGTCGCCGAATCGTAATAGGTGGATCCGCCGGCGCTGAGACCGTTGACGATGATCTTGGCCTGGTCGACCGTGACCCAAACCGCCGACTGTCCGCTGGCACCACTGGAGAACGTGACGATCTGCACCTTCACGTCGCCGAGGTCATCGTACTTGTCGAGCAAGGCGTTGATCGCCTGCTTGGCCAGCTCCAGGCGCGTCAGTCCCGGCACGCCGGAGGCATCGTTCATGCTGCCGGACACGTCGATTACCAGCAGCAGGTTGGAGTCCACCTGCCCCGGGGTGACCGAACGGGTCGCGCCCACGGCCTTGGGCAGGTCGTCGACAATGTTGATCTGGAGGGTACTGGTGGTGAAGTTGCCGAGGGCGTCCGTCGCCTTGTAGGTGAAGGACTCGGTCATCACGTTGGCACCGTCGTTGGCGCCGCCGGGCGTCTTCGGTGCCGAGGTCAGGGTGTAGGTGTAGGAACCGTTCGCAAGCAACTGGATCTGGCCGTAGGAACCGGTCGAGCTGCCAACCAGGGTGTAGGAAATGGCTCCAGAACCGCCAGACACCGATCCCACCAGGGTGCCCGTGCCAGTCTCCCCGGCATTGGTCGGATCGCTGCCGACCACGGTACCGGCGGCGAGGTCCTGGCCATCCTTGTTCAGGTCCAGGGCTTTTTCGTACACCGTGATGTCCTGGTCCTGACTCGCCACCAGCGAGCAGTCCTTCACATTGACGGTCAAGGTGGTGGTGCTTTCATCGCCGTCGGCGTCGCGGATGGTGTAGGTGAAGACATCCTGGGCGCCGGCCGCAGCCACCGCGTTGGGGTTGGCGTGATACACCGCGTTGCCTGCAGCATCCAGGGTCAGGGTGCCGTAGGTACCGACGACGTTGGTGTTCAGCGAGCCGATGGCCGAGGTCGAGGTATTGGACCCGGCACGCACCCCTACCACCACGTTGCTCCCCGGATCGTCGGCGCCCTTGGTGTCGTTGCCCAGGACATTGCTGGTCACCGTGTCGCCCTCGATCACCGAGACCGCATCCGGACGTGCAGTGGGTACGTCGTCGACGATCGTCACGTCGAGGCTGGCACTGGCGCTGCTGCCATCGGTGTCGGTGGCAGTAACCGTGAAGCTTTCGGTCAGGTTGTTGATACCGCCGGCATTCGGATGCGCCTCGTTGTCCAGCAGCGTGTAGCTGTAGGACACCACCCCGGTGCTGGCGTTATAGCCAGTGACCGTCAGGGTATTGCCCAGTGGCGTGCTCGCCGATTGCGGGAAGGTCGCCACTACTCCGCCGCTGATGACGTTGATCCCTCCGACACTCAAGGTCTGCAGGCCATCCGGCGCGGTAACGGTGAAGGTGCCGGACTGGGTCAGTGCGCCGGTGTTCGGCGCGCTGCCATCGCTCAGGTTCTTCTCGTAGACAGCCAGTTCGCCGCCAGCCTTGTCCAGGCCATTGAGGGTGACCGGGTCGTTGAGGTTCTTGATGTTCAGCACCAGGTTGGCGGTGCTGGTATCGCCGTCGGCGTCCTTCAGGGTGTAGGCGAAGGTCTCGGTGCCCGTGCCGCCGCCGTGCAGGTTGTAGAAGTCCGGGTCTGACGGATTGAGGGTGTAGGTGTAGGAACCGTCTGCTGCCAGGACCAGGGTGCCGTAGGTTCCGACGAAGGTGCCGGCGGTGATCGGGCCGACGACACGGTCGGCGCCCTGCACGTCATTGGTCAGGACATTCCCGGTGAGGATCGTGGCTGCTTCGGTCGCCAGCGAGGCGTTGGTGTCGGCAACGGCCGTCGGCACGTCATCGAC
>JAIRVG010000051.1 GCA_031253995.1 Paucimonas sp.
TCAGGTTTTATGGCCGCTTCGCGCCCAATCGCGGATGAATCCGCTCCCACGCCGTCCCTGCTAAATCAATGAGTTATGTGTTGTTCTATGAGAGCTGGCTTGCCAGCGATAGGGCCAGCACAGGCAACATAGAAAAAGGCACCTGACCCAGGTGCCTTTTCTACACCTGCGGAAACGCTTTACAGCCCGCCAACTCATCAGGTTAGACCAGCCCCCACAGGTATCGCGTGCACCGCTGACCCTGTGGGAGCTGGCTTGCCAGCGATAGGGCCAGTACAGGCAACACATGAAAAGGCACCTGACCCAGGTGCCTTTTCTACATCTGCGGAAACGCTTTACAGCCCGCCAATTCATCAGGTTAGAATCGGTTGGCACGCGACCTGCTTGTGAACGAGGTCCACTTCTTCCCGCGATGTCCCCCCGGAGTACCTGCCTTTGGATGCGAGCACCATCAACAGCCTGTTCCTCATCGGCGCATTGCTGGTGGGAGCAAGTATCCTGGTCAGCTCGTTGTCCTCGCGCCTGGGCATCCCGATCCTCGTCATCATCCTCGCCGTCGGCATGGCCGCCGGGGTCGATGGCGGCGGCATCATCTTCAACAACTATCCCGTGGCCTACCTGGTCGGCAACCTCGCCCTCGCCGTGATCCTCCTCGACGGCGGCCTGCGCACGCGGGTCGCGAGTTTCCGCGTGGCCCTCTGGCCGGCCCTGTCGCTGGCCACCGTCGGCGTGCTGATCACCACCGGCCTCACCGGCATGGCCGCGGCCTGGCTGTTCGACCTCAACCTCATGCAGGGCCTGCTGATCGGCGCCATCGTCGGCTCCACCGACGCCGCCGCAGTGTTCTCCCTGCTCGGCGGCAAGGGCCTCAACGAACGGGTCACCGCCAGCCTGGAAATCGAATCCGGCAGCAACGACCCCATGGCGGTGTTCCTCACCGTCACCCTGATCGACATGATCGCCAGCGGCCAGACCGGCCTGCACTGGAGCCTGCTCATGCACCTGGTGCGCGAGTTCGGCATCGGCGGCGTACTGGGCCTGGGCGGCGGCTGGCTGATGCTGCAACTGGTCAACCGGATGAACCTGGCCGGCGGCCTGTACCCGATCCTGGTGATCGCCGGCGGCCTGCTCACCTTCGCCCTGACCAACACCCTGCACGGCAGCGGCTTCCTCGCCGTCTACCTGTTCGGCCTGGTGCTGGGCAACCGCCCGATCCGCAGCCGCCACGGCATCCTGCACATGCTCGACGGAATGGCCTGGCTGGCCCAGATCGGCATGTTCCTGGTACTCGGCCTGCTGGTCACCCCCCACGACCTGCTGCCGATCGCCCTGCCGGCCCTGGCCCTGGCGCTGTGGATGATCCTGTTCGCCCGGCCGCTGTCGGTGCTGGTCGGCCTGCTGCCGTTCAAGGCCTTCCATGGCCGCGAGAAAGCCTTCATTTCCTGGGTCGGCCTGCGCGGCGCGGTGCCGATCATCCTCGCCGTGTTCCCGCTGATGGCCGGCCTGCCCCAGGCGCAGCTGTACTTCAACCTGGCATTCTTCATCGTGCTGGTGTCGCTGCTGGTGCAGGGCACCAGCCTGCCGTGGGTCGCTCGCCTGCTGAAGGTGACGGTACCGCCGGACCCGGCGCCGATCTCCCGTTCGGCCCTGGAAGTGCACATCACCAGCGAGTGGGAGCTGTTCGTCTACCGTCTCGGCGCAGAAAAATGGTGCATCGGCGCCGCCCTGCGCGAGCTGAAAATGCCCGAGGGCACCCGTATCGCCGCCCTGTTCCGCGGCCAGCAACTGCTCCATCCGTCGGGAAGTACCACCCTCGAAGTGGGTGACCTGCTCTGCGTCATCGGCCACGAACACGACCTGCCAGCCCTCGGCAAGCTGTTCAGCCAGGCACCGCAGCGCGGCCTCGACCTGCGCTTCTTCGGCGACTTCGTCCTCGAAGGCGACGCTGAACTGGGCGCCGTAGCGGCGCTCTACGGCCTCAAGCTCGACGGCCAGGACCCGCAAATGCCGCTGGCCCGCTTCATCCAGCAGAAAGTGGGAGGTGCGCCAGTCGTGGGTGACCAGATCGAGTGGAACAATACGACATGGACTGTCGCACTTATGGACGGGAACAAGATCCAGAAAGTGGGGATCAAATTCCCCGAAGGTAGCCGACCCGGTCCCGGGTTGTTCCTCTAGACTTCCATACAACTTCCAGCCGGTTGCACGAACTTTCTGCCTATGTCCCTGCGCACCTTTTTCGGCGCAGCCCTGCTCGGGCTGTGCCTGTCCCTGCCCTCCGCGTTCGCCGCGGAGCCACCCACTGCCGAGAGCGTCCAGCAAAGCCTCGACAAGATCGCCGAGCGCAAGCTGCCCGAGGCTGACCAGAAGGCGCTCCAGCAAGTGCTGGAGCAGACCCTGGCGTTGCTCGCCAGCAAGGCCGACTCCGAGAAGCGCCTGGCCGCGCTCAAGCAACAACTGCTCGACGCCCCGAAACAGACCACCGAGAGCCAGCGCGAACTGGCAAAACTGTTGGCCAGCAAGCCGGCCCCGGTGCCACAGCGCTACGCCGCGATGGGTGTGCCACAGCTGGAGCAGGTGCTGTCCGAGCGCACCACCGAACAGGGTGAACTGCAAAAGGCCCTGTCCGAAGCCAACAGCCTGACCATCAACGCCCAGACCCGCCCCGAGCGCGCCCAGGCCGAGATCAGCAACAACCAGACCCGCACCCAGCAGATCAACAGCCTGCTCAAGGCCGGCAAGGACGGCGGCAAGACTCTGTCTGCCGACCAGCGCAACCAGCTCAACGCCGAACTCGCCTCGCTCAACGCCCTGACCCTGCTGCGCCGCCAGGAACTGGCCGGCAACAGCCTGCTGCAAGACCTGGGCAACGCCCAGCACGACCTGCTGATCGAGCGCGTGGCGCGCATGGAGCAGGAAATCCAGGACCTGCAGACCCTGATCAACGAGAAGCGCCTGGCCCAGTCGCAGCAGACCGTCACCCAGCAGTCCATCGAAGCGCAGAAGGCCGGCGGCAGCAGCGTCCTGGCCACCGAAAGCGCGGCCAACCTCAAGCTGTCCGACTACCTGCTGCGCAGCACCGACCGCCTCAACGAGGTGACCCAGCAGAACCTCAAGGCCAAGCAGCAACTGGACAGCCTGAGCCAGGCCGACCAGGCGCTGGACGAGCAGATCAACGTGCTCAAGGGCAGCCTGCTGCTGTCCAAGATCCTCTACAAGCAGAAGCAGGCCCTGCCGCACCTCAAGCTGGACCGCGACCTGGCCGACCAGATCGCCGACATCCGCCTGTACCAGTTCGAGGTCAACCAGCAGCGCGAGCTGATCGCCAGCCCCAGCCAGTACGTCGACAAGCTCCTGGCGAACCAGCCTGCCGAGGAGGTCAGCCCGGAGCTGCGCAAGGCCCTGCTGGAAGTGGCGATCACCCGCTCCGACCTGCTGGAGCGCCTGAACCGCGAGCTGAGCGCGCTGCTCAACGAATCCATCACCCTGCAACTGAACCAGAAGCAACTGCTGAGCACCGCGCAGAACCTGCGCTCGACCCTCGACGAACAGATGTTCTGGATCCCCAGCAACAAGCCGCTGGACCTGGAATGGCTGCGCTACGTGCCCGAGCGTTTCCAGAAACAGATGGTCAGCCTGCCGTGGGGCTCCGGCATCAGCGAACTGGCCGACGGCCTGCTGGAGCGACCGCTGCTGTTCCTGCCGCTGCTGTTGCTGATCGGCGCCCTGCTGTGGCGGCGCAAGTACCTGTACGCGCGGCTGAGCAAGGTGCACAGCGACATCGGCCACTTCAAGCGTGACAGCCAGTGGCACACGCCCCAGGCGATCCTGATCAACATCCTCCTGGCCCTGCCCCTGAGCCTGTTCCTCGCCCTGTGCAGCTACGCCCTGCAGATCGACGCCCGCGGCCAGAACGCCAACCTCGGCGCCGCGCTGTGGCAGGTCGCCCAGGCCTGGCTGGTGTTCTACACCGCCTACCGCATCCTTGCCCCCGGCGGCGTGGCCGAGCTGCATTTCCGCTGGGAGAAACCCCAGGTGGAATTCCTCCGGCGCTGGATCCGTCGCCTGGGCGCGGTGGTGCTGGCCCTGGTCGGCGTGGTCGCGGTGGCCGAGCACCAGCCGTCGGCGCTGGCCGACGACGTGCTGGGCATCGGCGTGGTGCTGACCTGCTACGCCCTGATGGCCTGGCTGCTCAGCCGCCTGCTGCTCAGCAGCCCGACCCACCGCAACACCTCGCTGTTCCGCAAGGCCGTGGGCGTGGCCTTCACCGCCCTGCCCATCGCCCTGTTCGTCGCAGTGTGCTTCGGCTACTACTACACCGCGCTGAAACTCAGCGACCGACTGATCTACACCCTGTACCTGCTGATGTTCTGGCTGGTGATCGAAGCCACCTTCGTCCGCGGCCTGGCCGTGGCCGCCCGGCGCCTGGCCTACCAGCGCGCCCTGGCCAAGCGCCATCAGGTCAAGGAAGGCCTGGACGGCGAAGTGCCGGTGGAAGAGCCGACCCTGGACATCGAACAGGTCAACCAGCAGTCCCTGCGCCTGACCCGCCTGGCCCTGCTCGGCGCGTTCATCGCCGGGCTGTATTTCGTCTGGGCCGACCTGATCACGGTGTTCGCCTACCTGAACAACTTCACCCTCTACGAGTACACCAGCGGTACCGGCGCGGCGGCGAGCATGGTGCCGATCAGCCTCGGCGACCTGCTCGGGGCGCTGGTCATCGTCGGCATCACCCTGGCCCTGGCGCGCAACCTGCCGGGCCTGCTGGAGGTGCTGGTGCTGTCCAAGCTGGACCTGGCCCAGGGCAGCGCCTACGCCACCACCACGTTGCTGTCGTACATCATCGTCGGCGTCGGCTTCGTCTCCACCCTGTCGACCCTCGGCGTCAGCTGGGACAAGCTGCAGTGGCTGGTGGCAGCGTTGTCGGTGGGCCTGGGCTTCGGCATGCAGGAGATCTTCGCCAACTTCATCTCCGGCATCATGATCCTGTTCGAGCGTCCGGTGCGGATCGGCGACACCATCACCATCGGCAACCTGTCCGGCACGGTGAGCAAGATCCGCATCCGCGCCACCACCATCACCGACTTCGACCGCAAGGACATCATCGTCCCCAACAAGACCTTCATCACCGGCCAGCTGATCAACTGGTCGCTGACCGACACGGTCACCCGGGTCACCCTCAAGCTCGGCATCGACTACGGCTCGGACCTGGACCTGGTGCGCGACCTGCTGCTCAAGGGCGCCCGGGAGAACCCGCGGGTGCTCAAGGACCCGGAGCCGATCGTGTACTTCCTCAACTTCGGCGAAAGCTCGCTGGACCATGAGCTGCGCATGCACGTGCGCGATCTTGGCGACCGCAACCCGACGCTGGATGAACTGAACCGCTATATCAACCGCGAGTTCAAGGCGCACAACATCAAGATCTCCGTGCGCCAGGTCGAGGTGTTCATCATGGACACCTCGGGCAACAAGAAGCAGCTGATTCCCATGGATCAACCCAAGTCCGGCCCGGAAACGCCAGGAGCCCCCGCGTGAAAGCCCTCGACGAACTGACCTTCGACAACCGCTTCGCCCGCCTGGGCGATGCGTTCTCCACCGAGGTGCTGCCAGAGCCGATCGATGATCCGGTGCTGGTGGTGGCCAGTGAAGAAGCCATGGCCCTGCTCGACCTGGAGCCCACCGAGGCGTACTCGCCGGTGTTCGCCGAGCTGTTCAGCGGGCACAAGCTGTGGTCCGAGGCCGACCCGCGGGCGATGGTCTATTCCGGCCACCAGTTCGGCTCGTACAACCCGCGCCTGGGTGACGGGCGCGGGCTGCTGCTGGGCGAAGTGCGCAACGACGCCGGCCAGTCCTGGGACCTGCACCTCAAGGGCGCCGGCCAGACGCCGTACTCGCGCATGGGCGACGGCCGCGCGGTGCTGCGCTCGTCGATCCGCGAGTTCCTCGCCTCCGAAGCCCTGCATGCCCTGGGCATTCCCAGCAGCCGGGCGCTGTGCGTGATCGGGTCGAGCACGCCGGTGTGGCGCGAAACCCGCGAGACCGCGGCGATGCTGCTGCGCCTGGCGCCGAGCCATATCCGTTTCGGGCACTTCGAGTATTTCTACTACACCCGCCAGCCGGAGCAGCAGCGCCTGCTGGTCGACCATGTGCTGGACCTGCACTACCCCGAATGCCGCGCGGCGGACGAGCCGTACCTGGCGATGTTCCGCACCATCGTCGAGCGCAATGCCGAGCTGATCGGCAAATGGCAGGCCTATGGTTTCTGCCATGGGGTGATGAACACCGACAACATGTCGATCCTGGGCATCACCTTCGATTTCGGGCCCTATGCCTTCCTCGACGATTTCGATGCCGGGTTCATCTGCAACCACTCCGATGACCAGGGGCGCTACAGCTACAGCAACCAGGTGCCGATCGCCCACTGGAACCTCAGCGCGCTGGCCCAGGCGCTGACGCCGTTCATCAGTGTCGAGGCGCTGCAGGAAGCGCTGGGGATGTTCCTGCCGCTGTACGAGGCGCACTACCTCGACCTGATGCGCCGGCGGCTGGGGCTGACCACGGCGGAGGATGGCGACAAGGAACTGATCCAGCGCCTGCTGAGCCTGATGCAGCCGGGGGCGGTGGATTACAGCCTGTTCTTCCGCAAGCTCGGGGACCGGGTGGTGGAAGAAGCGTTGCGGGTGGTGCGGGATGATTTCATCGACCTGGCCGGGTTCGATCGCTGGTCGCAGGATTACCTGGCGCGGGTGCAGCGTGAGCCGGGCAATGCCGAAGGGCGGCGGGAGCGGATGCATGGGGTGAACCCGCTGTACGTGCTGCGCAACTACCTGGCGCAACGGGCCATCGAAGCGGCGCAGGGCGGGGATTTTTCCGAGGTGCGGCGGCTGCATGAAGTGCTGCGCCGGCCGTTCGAGGAACAGGCGGGGATGGAGGCGTACGCCGAGCGGCCGCCGGAGTGGGGGAAGCATCTGGAGATCAGTTGTTCTTCCTGAGTATTCTCAGGCCTCATCACTGGCAGGCAGTTCCCAATGTCAGCACAACCTTCAAGACCTGTGCAGTACCTGTGGGAGCTGGCTTGCCAGCGATGGGGCCAGAAAGAACACCACACAATCACTGGTCCTCAGAGGGGCCTGAGATCTTTTTTCTGACCTGACTGATGCAGTGCCCTTCAGGGCCCCATCGCTGGCAAGCCAGCTCCCACAGGGTCAGCACAATCTTCAAGGTCTGCGCAGTACCTGTGGGAGCTGGCTTGCCAGCGATAAGGCCCGCAAGACCATTGAAAACTCCGGGTCCCACCGCCACATACCCAGCAACACCCGCGCCCGGACCCAATCCCCATGACCAACCCCCTCCTGATCCCCTGCCCCCACTGCAACGGCCTCAACCGCATCCCCGCCGACCGCCTCGGCGACACGCCGAAATGCGGCCGCTGCAAGGGGCCGGTCCTGCTGTCCCAGCCCTTCGACCTGAAACAGTCCGACTACAGCAGCCAGATCAAGGGCGACCTGCCCCTGCTGGTCGACGTCTGGGCCGACTGGTGCGGCCCGTGCAAATCCTTCGCCCCGGTCTTCGAACAGGCCGCACGACAGCTGGCCGGACGCTGCCGGCTGGCGAAACTGGACAGTGAAGCCAACCGCGAACTGGCTGGCCAATTGGGCATCCGCTCGATTCCCAGCCTGATCCTGTTCAAGAACGGCCGGGAAGTCGCACGCCAGAGCGGCGCATTCCCACTCCAGCAATTGCTGGAGTGGCTGCGCACTCAAGGCATCTAGGCTTTTTACCCTAGGCGTTTTCTTCCAGAAGGGAATGCAGCTCGACGAACTGCTGGGTCAGCTTGTGCCGCGGTTCCAGATGAATCAGCGGCAAGCTCGCCTCATGTGACTCACGCATCTTCACCGAGCTGTTGAGGTACACCGGCAACACCGGCAATCCCTCGGCCAGCAACTCGTCGAGCATCTGCTGCGGCAGGCTGGCCCGCGGCTGGAACTGGTTGACCACGATCCCTTCGACCTGCAGGGCTTCGTTGTGGTCTTCCTTCAGCTCTTCAAGCTCCGACAACAGTCCATACAGCGCCTGGCGCGAGAAGCTGTCGCAGTCGAAGGGAATCAGCACGCGATCAGCCGCGATCAACGCCGAAACCGCGTAAAAATTCAACGCTGGCGGCGTGTCGAGGTAGATCCGCTCGTAGTCCTCGTCCAGCTCGTCGAGCAACTTTCGCAGCTTGTTGATCTTGTGCTTGGCCTCAAGCTTTGGCTGCAGGTCGGCCAGCTCCGGCGTGGCCGTGACCACGTGCAGGTTGTCGAACGGGGTCTCGTAGATATCCACCTTGTTCTTCTTGGCGAACGGCCCCGACGACAGGGTCTGCTTGAAGAAGTCGGCAATCCCCATGGGAATGTCCTCGCCGGTCAGGCCGGTGAGGTACTGGGTGGAGTTGGCCTGGGCATCCAGGTCGATCAGCAGGGTCCGATAGCCTTCACTGGCACTCACCGCCGCAAGATTGCAGGCGATGCTGGACTTGCCGACGCCACCTTTCTGATTGAACACCACGCGCCGCATGGAAAAGACCTCCGTGTTTCAAAGAATGACCGAGTATGTGTTCAGCCCGCGGGATTGACCAGCACGGAAAGACTCAAGAGATCGCAAAAGCGACCGACAACAGGTGCGGGCCGCCTGTCGGGAAAAGCCGCTCGGGCGAAATGGCCGTTGCGTTTGAAGGTCTGTTCTCTCAGTCAGCTTCGTAACCAATAGCAATACATTGTTTGCTTGAGGCCCCTTGCACCGGGATAATGCCCGGCACTCGGCGATTTCGCCCTGCAGGCCGTTGCTCCGAGTCACCCTCGGCATGGAAGTCCCTCAGGGCGAGTACACACCTTGATTACATTCAATATCAGCCAATGGCGCGCCTGGGCGCCCGGGCGCTCGACGACTGCGCACTGGCAACAGTGGAGCCGCGGTGAATGCCCGACCGACAGCGCGGACGCAGCGCCGGACGTGGCGTTCCTGCCTGCCATGCAGCGCCGCCGCCTGAGCCGCCTGGCGCGCATGGCGTTCGCCGTGGGCTGGCCGCTGGCCGAAGGCCTGGAGCACCTGCCGCTGGTGTTCGTCTCCCGCCATGGCGAAACCCCGCGCACCTTCGAGATCCTCAGCGACCTGAGCAACGGCGAGCCGCTCTCGCCCACCCAGTTCAGCCTCTCCGTGCACAACGCGGTGATCGGCCTGTGGTCGATCATGCGCGGCGAAACCAGCGAAATGACCGCCATTGCCGCCGAAGGCGACGGCTTCGAGCAGGGTGTGGTAGAAGCCGCCGGCCTGTTGCATGACGGCGCCCCGGCCGTCCTGCTGATCGTCGCCGAAGAACAGCCGCCCGAAGCCTACCGCCCGTGGATCACCGATGTCCCCTGCGACTACGCCCTTGGCCTGCTGCTGACCCCCGGCACGGACTGGAGCCTGTCCCTGGGCGGCGACCCGGCCCCACCCGCCAGCGAATGTCATCCCCTGAGCTGGCTGCGCTGCCTGCTCGAAGAACGCACCACCTGCACCCACAGCCTCAAGGACCGCACATGGAACTGGCATCGCAAGGCCTGAACCGCCCGCGTGACGCCTGGCACTGGCGTCTGCTGGCCACTGCCCTGAGCTTCCTGCTGTTCGGGCTCGGCGGCCTGTGCCTGCGCCTGCTGGTGTTCCCGCTGCTGGCCTGCCTGCCGGGCGACCGCCTGCGCCACCGTGAGCGGGCCCGGCACACCATCAGCTGGCTGTTCTGGCGCTTCATCCGCTTCATGGCCGCCTGCGGCGTGCTCACCTACAGCGTGGAGGGCGCCGAGCGACTGGGACGGCCTGGGCAGATGATCATCGCCAACCACCCGTCGCTGATCGACGTGGTGTTCCTCATCGGCCTGGTGCGCAAGAGCAACTGCGTGGTCAAGCAGAGCCTGTTCGCCAACCCCTTCACCCGCGGCCCGGTGACCTCGGCGCAGTACATCAGCAACGACGGCAGCATGGACATGCTCGACACCGCCGTCCAATCCCTGCAAGACGGCCAGACCCTGGTGATCTTCCCCGAAGGCACCCGCACCGAGCCCGGCAAGCCCCCCTCTTTCCACCGCGGCGCAGCGGCCATCGCCCTGCGCGGCGCACGGGTGATCACCCCGGTGACCATCAAGGTCACCCCCACCACCCTGACCAAATGCGAACCCTGGTACCGCATCCCGGACCGCCGCGTGCACTTCAGCCTGCGGGTCGGCAGCGACATCGACCCACAGGCCTTCGCCAGCCAGGGCCCGGCGCCACAAGCCTCGCGCAAACTCAACGACCATTTGCACCAGTACTTCATCAAGGAGCTCGCAGAAGATGAGCAATCCCCAACTGAACCATGACATCAAAGACCTGATCATCGAGGCCCTGGGCCTCGAAGACATCAGCGCGGACGACATCGGCGACGAACAGACCCTGTTCGGCGAAGGCCTGGGCCTGGACTCGGTGGACGCCCTCGAACTCGGCCTGGCGATCCAGAAGCGCTATGGCATCAAGATCGACGCCGACGCCAAGGACACCCGCTCGCACTTCACCAACGTGGCCAGCCTGGCCGCCTTCGTCACCGCCAAACAGGCCGCCTGAGAACGCACCATGCAAACCCGCGAAGACATCTTCAACACCCTGCGCGACGCGCTGGTGGAACTGTTCGAACTGGACGCCGAGCGCGTCACCCTGGACGCCAACCTCTACGAGGACCTGGAGATCGACAGCATCGATGCCATCGACCTGATCGACCACATCAAGCGCCAGACCGGCAAGAAAATCGCCGCCGAGGAATTCAAGGCCGTGCGCACTGTCAACGACGTGGTCGAAGCGGTGTACCGCCTGGTCGCCGCCGAGGCATGAAACGCCTGATCGGGCTCGGGCTGGTCCTGGCCGGCCTGCTGTACCCGTTCGCGGTGCACTTCGGCATGGCGCACTTCGCGCCCTGGCAATTCGGCCTGCTGCTGGGCGGGCTGTGGCTGGCCCGCGCCCTGACCCAGCCGCACAACCCCAGCGCACGCTGGATGGCCCTGGTAGCGATCGCCTTCTGCGGCCTGCTGGCACTGATCGACGACCCGGCGCTGCTGCGCTGGTACCCGGTGCTGATCAGCGCTTTCATGCTCGCCCTGTTCGGTTCCAGCCTGAAGGTCGGCATGCCCATGGCCGAGCGCCTGGCGCGCCTGACCGACCCGGACCTGCCGCAGAAGGCGGTGCGCTACACGCGGCGGGTGACCGAGGTGTGGAGCGCCTTCTTCCTGGTCAACGGCCTGGTCGCCGCGGCATTGACCCTGTGGGCGCCGCTGGCCTGGTGGACCCTTTACAACGGCCTGATCGCCTATGGACTGATGGGCCTGCTGTTCGCCATCGAATGGCTGATACGACAACGCGTACGAGGACGCTCATGAAATGGATCAACCTTGAGCAGCTGTTGTGGCCGACCGAGGCCCCGCGCCCGGTCAGCCACGCCCAGGCGTTGAGCCACGCGCAACTCTGCGAGCAGGCCCTGCAACTGGCCGCCGGCCTGCAGCAGCGCGGCGTGCGCCGCCTGGCGATCTACCTGGAAGACGCCGCCGAGCTGGCGGTGGCCCTGCTCGGTGCCTGGCGCGCCGGGGTCGAGGTGCTGCTGCCCGCCGACCTGCAGGAACAGACCCGCCAGCGCTGGGACGTCGAGGTCGACCTGTGGCTGAGCGAGCAAGACCAGCGCCCCGCCGACCTGTTCGCCGCCCCCTTGCCCGCCGCCGACCTGGACCTCGACGCCTGTCGCCTGAGCCTGTGCACCTCCGGCTCCACCGGCGCGCCGAAGCGCATCGACAAGTGCCTGCGCCAGCTGGCAAACGAAGTGAACAACCTCGAAGCCCTGTGGGGCGCTGGCCTGGGCAACGCCTGCATCATTGGCAGCGTCGCCACCCAGCATATCTACGGCCTGCTGTTCCGCGTGCTCTGGCCGCTGTGCGCCGGGCGCACCTTCGTCCGCCGCCAGTTGCCCTTCCCCGAAGACCTGCAACGGGCCAGCCGCGAGCACCCGGCCTTTGCCTGGGTGGCCAGCCCGGCGCTGCTCAAGCGCATGGGCGACAACCTCGACTGGCCGGCCCTGAGCGAAGTGCGCCGGGTGTTTTCCTCCGGCGGCGAACTGCCCGCCGAAGCCGCCCGCGACCTGCACCAGCGCCTCGGCCAGTGGCCAGCGGAAATCCTCGGCAGTTCGGAAACCGGCGGCATCGCCTGGCGCCAGGGCGACAGCCTGTGGCAGCCGTTCGCCGGCATCCGCCTGAGCCAGAACGACGACGGCGCGCTGTGCATCGAATCGCCGTACCTGCCTGCCGGGCATATCGAGCACAGTGCCGACGCCGTGAGCTTCGACGGCAACGGTCATTTCCGCCTGCTCGGGCGTTTGGACCGCATCGTCAAGCTGGAAGAAAAGCGCATCGCCCTGCCGATGCTGGAACAGGCGCTGCTCCAGCATCCGTGGGTCGAGGACGCGCGCCTGGGGGTGATCCACGGCGGTCGCGCCGCCCTCGGCGCCCTGCTGCAGCTCAGCGCCAGCGGCCTGCATGCCCTGCGCAACCAGGGCCGCCGCGCCGTCACCGAAACCCTGCGCGGGCACCTGCGCCCGCACTGCGAGGCGCTGGCCCTGCCGCGCCGCTGGCGCCTGCTGCGGCAACTGCCGTACACCGCCCAGGGCAAGCTGCCGCAATCGCTGGTCGATACCCTGCTGATGGCGCCGCGTCCCACCGGCCCCGACGTGCTCGGTGAAGAACGCCACGACGGCGAGCTGCACCTGACCCTGGGCATCTCCGGCGACCTCGCCTATTTCAACGGCCATTTCCCGCAGACCCCGGTGCTGCCCGGCGTGGTCCAGGTCGACTGGGCCATCGCCCTCGGCCAGCCGCTGCTCGACCAGCCACGGCGCTTCGCCGGTATGGAAGTGCTGAAGTTCCAGCAACTGGTGCGCCCTGGCGATCAACTGTTGCTGACCCTGCGCTTCGAGGCCGAGCGCGGCAAGCTGTACTTCGCCTACACCTGCGACGGCAAACCCTGCTCCAGCGGCCGCATCCTCCTGGAGGCCGGCCAGTGAACAAGCCCTGCGCGGTCATCCCGGTGTACAACCACGAACTCGCCGTGCCCGCGGTCGTCGCCGACCTGCGCGCCGCCGGCCTGCCCTGCGTGCTGGTGGACGACGCCAGCAGCCCGGCCTGCGCCGCGGTGCTGCGCCAGTTGTCGACCGAGCCAGACACCTGGCTGGTACAACTGCCGGTCAACCAGGGCAAGGGCGGCGCGGTCATGGCCGGCCTGCGCGAAGCGGCGCGGCTGGGCTTCAGCCATGCCCTGCAGGTGGACGCCGACGGCCAGCACGACCTGGCCGATGTCGCCCGCTTCCTCGACCAGTCCCGCGAACATCCGCAATCGCTGATCTGCGGTTATCCACAGTACGACGCCAGCGTCCCAAAGGGTCGCCTGTACGCCCGCTACCTGACCCACGTCTGGGTGTGGATCAACAGCCTGTCGCTGAAGATTCCCGACTCCATGTGCGGCTTCCGCGTCTACCCGCTGCCGCCGGTGCTGGCCCTGATCGACAAGGTGGATCTTGGCCGGCGCATGGACTTCGACCCGGAAGTGCTGGTACGCCTGTCCTGGCGCAACCAGCCGATGCAGTGGCTGCCGACCAAGGTGCACTACCCGCAGGACGGCCTCTCGCACTTTCGCCTGTTCCACGACAACGCGCTGATCTCGAAGATGCACACCAAGCTGTTCTTCGGCATGTTGCTGCGTGCACCGGTGATTCTCTGGCGGCGGTGGACGGCATGAGCAGCCAGGAACGCCACTGGGCCGATCACCAGGAGCGCGGCAGCTTCTTCCTCATGAAGCTCACCGCCTTCGGCGTCAGGGTATTGGGCCGACGCCTGCTCAGCCCGGTGCTGTACGGCATCGTCCTGTACTTCTTCCTGTTCGGCCGCCGCGCCCGGCGCGCCGCCTGGACCTACCAGCGCCACCTCGCCGCATGGAGCGGCCAGGCCGGACTGCGCCCCACCACCGGCAGCGTGTTCGGCCAGTTCATGGCCTTCGCCGATGCCCTGCTGGACAAGCTCGACGTGTGGAACGGCAAGCTCGGCCTCGACCAGATCGAGATCGTCGACCCCGGCCAACTCCATAGCCAGCTGCGCGGCGAGCGCGGGCAGATGCTGGTAGGGGCGCACCTGGGCAACCTCGAAGTCTGTCGCGCCCTGGCCGAGATGGGCCAGCAGGTGACCATGAACGTGCTGGTGCACACCCGCCATGCCGAGCGCTTCAACCGCCTGTTGGGCGAGGCCGGGGCGACGCACCTGCGGCTGATCCAGGTCAGCGAGCTGGACCCGGCGACCATGCTGCAGCTGAGCCAGCGCCTGGAGCGCGGCGAGTGGCTGGCCATCGCCGGCGACCGCGTCCCGCTGCATGGCGCCCGCACCGTGACCGTGGACTTCCTCGGCCAGCCCGCCGCCTTCCCGCAAGGCCCGTGGCTGCTGGCCGGCCTGCTCAAGTGCCCGGTAAACCTGCTGTTCTGCCTCAAGCGCCAGGGCCGCTACCAGGTCACCCTCGAACCTTTCGCCGACGCCGTGGAATGGCGACGCAGCCAGCGCGACCAGGTGATCGCCGAGCACGCCGCGCGCTATGCCCAGCGCCTCGGCCACTACTGCCTGCAAGCGCCCCGGCAGTGGTTCAACTTCTACCCTTTCTGGAAGAACGATGACGATGCATCCGCGTGAGCCCGTAACCTTCGGCGAGACGCCGCTTTCGATCGAAGACATCCACGCCCTGGCCCAGCGCCAGGCCGAATCGGCCCTGCAGGGCGACGCCGACTATCGCGCGCGCATCGCCCGCGGCGCGCAGTTCCTCGACACCCTGCTGGACAAGGAAGGGGTGATCTATGGCGTGACCACCGGCTACGGCGATTCCTGCGTGGTAGCGGTGCCGCTGGAGCATGTCGAGGCGCTGCCCAGGCACCTGTTCACCTTCCACGGCTGCGGCCTGGGCCGGGTGTTCGACGAGCCCTCGACCCGCGCCCTGCTCGCGGCGCGCCTGCAGTCGCTGTGCCACGGCGTGTCCGGGGTGCGCGTGGAACTGCTGGAGCGCCTGCAGGCCTTCATCGCCCACGACATCCTGCCGGTGGTTCCGGAAGAAGGCTCGGTGGGCGCCAGCGGCGACCTGACCCCGCTGTCCTACGTCGCCGCGACCCTGTCCGGCGAGCGCGAGGTGCTGTACCGCGGCGAGCGCCGCCTGTCTGCCGACGTGCACCGCGAACTGGGCTGGCAGCCGCTGGTGTTGCGGCCCAAGGAAGCCCTGGCGCTGATGAACGGCACCGCGGTGATGACTGGCCTGGCCTGCCTGGCCTGGACCCGCGCCGACTACCTGCTCAAGCTCGCCACGCGCATCACCGCCCTCAACGTGGTGGCCCTGCAAGGCAACCCGGAGCACTTCGACGAGCGCCTGTTCGCCGCCAAGCCGCACCCGGGCCAGACCCAGGTCGCCGCGTGGCTGCGCCAGGACCTGGCCATCGACGCCCCGACCGCGCCCCTGCACCGCCTGCAGGACCGCTACTCGCTGCGCTGCGCGCCCCATGTGCTGGGGGTGCTGGCCGACAGCCTGGGCTGGCTGCGCGGCTTTATCGAGACCGAGCTGAACAGCGCCAACGACAACCCGATCATCGACGGCGACGCCGAGCGCGTCCTGCATGGCGGGCACTTCTACGGCGGGCATATCGCCTTCGCCATGGACAGCCTGAAGAACCTGGTGGCCAACGTCGCCGACCTGCTGGACCGCCAGCTCGCCCTGCTGGTGGACGTGCGCTACAACCACGGCCTGCCGAGCAACCTGTCCGGCGCCCCGGCCGACCGCGCCATGATCAACCACGGTTTCAAGGCCGTGCAGATCGGCGCCAGCGCCTGGACTGCCGAGGCGCTGAAAAACACCATGCCGGCCAGCGTCTTCTCGCGCTCCACCGAATGCCACAACCAGGACAAGGTGAGCATGGGCACCATCGCCGCCCGCGATGCCCTGCGGGTGCTGGAACTGACCGAACAGGTGGCCGCCGCAACCCTGCTGGCCGCCAACCAGGGCGTGTGGCTGCGCAGCCGCGAGGCCGATGCCCGGCCGCTGCCGCCGGCGCTGGACGCCATGCACCGCGCCCTGCTCGACGACTTCGCCCCGGTGATCGAGGACCGCGCCCTGGAAAGCGACCTGCGCCGCTGCCTGCAACGCATCAGCGCGCAACACTGGGGGCTCCATGCGTAGTCAGGGCGTCCTTCACGTCGACACCGAAGTGCTGGTGCCCTTCTTCGATGTCGACAGCATGCTGGTGGTCTGGCACGGGCACTACGTGAAGTACCTGGAAGTGGCGCGCTGCGCGCTGCTCGACCAGCTCGGCCACAACTACCTGCAGATGCAGGAGTCCGGCTATGCCTGGCCGGTGATCGACCTGCAGCTGCGCTACATCCGCGGCGCCACCTTCGGCCAGCGCCTGACGGTGCGCGCCAGCCTGGTGGAGTGGGAGAACCGCCTGAAGATCAACTACCTGATCAGCGACGCCGCCACCGGCGAGCGCATGACCCGCGCCAGCACGGTGCAGGTCGCGGTGCATATCGCCAGCCGCGAGATGCAGCTGGCCTCGCCCCAGGTGATGCTCGACGCGGTCGCCCGGGTGTTGCCATGAATGTTGCCATGAAGCGCCTGCTGCTCGGCTTCGGTCTGCTCTGCGTGTGCGGCCTGGCCCAGGCCTTCGGCCTCGACGACCTGCGCAAGCAACTGAGCGAACCCGAAGTGATCAAGGGCCCGTTCATCCAGGAAAAGCACCTGCGCGCCCTGCCCCAGCCGCTGGTCAGCAACGGCCAGTTCGTCCTGGCCCGTGACCACGGCCTGCTGTGGCTGCTGCAAACGCCGCTGAAGCAGGACTACCGCCTCAACGCCCAGGGTATTTCCCGTCGCGACGCCAATGGCTGGCAAACGCTGCCGACGCGCACCGCCGGGACCGAGCAGAACAAGCTGTTCTTCGCCGTGCTGCAAGGCGACAGCAGCGGCCTGGAGCGCGACTTTGAACTGGCCCTGCAAGGTGATGCCAAGGACTGGACCCTCGACCTGACCCCACGCTCGCTGGTGCTCAAGCAGATCTTCACCCGCATCGAGATCCATGGCGGGCAGTTCGTAGACCGCATCCAGCTGCTGGAAACCCAGGGCGACAGCACCGTGCTGCGCATGCCGTCCAGCAGCAGCGCCACCCTGACCGACACGGAGCGCCACGACCTTGTCGATTGAGCGCCTGCTGCCGCGCCTGTTCCTCGTGCTGCTGCTCGGCGTGCTCGCCGTGGCCGGCTGGCAGTGGCAGCGCGGCGCGGTGCTGTCCGCCGACCTGATGACGCTGGTGCCCGGGGCGACCCAGGACCCGCTGGTCAAGCGCGCCGAACAGCGCATGCAGGAGCCGCTCAACCGCGAGATGCTGGTGCTGGTAGGCCATGCCGACCGCGACCAGGCCATCGACCTGGCCCGTGAGCTGGCCGGGACCTGGCAGGCCAGCGGCCTGTTCGAAAAGGTGCAGTGGAGCCTGCAGACCGACCTGCAAGCACTGCGCGACCAGATGCTGCAAGGGCGCCTGGCCATGCTCTCGCGGGCCGACCGCGCGACCCTGATCGACGCCCCGGACACCTTCATCCAGCAACGCCTGCAAAGCCTGTTCGATCCCTTCGCCGGCTTCAGCCTGGTGTCCAGCCAGGATGACTGGCTGGGCCTGACCGGGCGCATCCAGAACAGCCAGCCGCGCCCGGCCAATATCGAGCTGGACACCGCCAGCGGCGCGCTGCTGGCCAAGGCCGACGACCGATACTGGGTGCTGCTGCGCGCCCGCACCGAAGGCAACGCCTTCGACATGAAGCTGCCGCTGCGGGTGGCCGACCTGCTGGAAAGCAGCCGCAGCCTCGCCGCACAACAGGACGCCCGCCTGCTCGCCGCCAGCGGTTTGCTCTACGCCGCCAACGGCCAGCGCCAGGCAAGCCAGGAAATGACCTGGATCGGCGGCGGCGCCACTGTCGGCATCCTGCTGATCCTGTTCCTCGCCTTCCGCCGCTGGCGCGTGTTGCTGGCCTTCGTGCCGGTGGTGATCGGCATGCTCTTCGGTGCCACCGCGTGCATCGCCCTGTTCGGCCAGATGCACGTGATGACCCTGGTGCTCGGCGCCAGCCTGATCGGCGTGGCCGTGGACTATCCGCTGCACTTCCTGTCGAAAAGCTGGAGCCTGCGCCCGTGGAACACCTGGCAGGCGGTGCGCAAGACGCTGCCCGGCCTGAGCCTGAGCCTGGCCACCAGTTGCATCGGCTACCTGGCGTTGGGCTTCACGCCGTTCCCGGCGCTGACCCAGATCGCCGCCTTCTCTGCCGCCGGGTTGATCGGCGCCTACCTGGCCTCGGTGTGCCTGCTGCCGGCGCTGCTGAACAACATCGACCTGCAACCGGCGCAGTGGCCGCTGCGTATTGCCCAGACGCTGGTGACGCTGCGCTTGCGCCTGCTGGAGCGGCTGCCGGCGGTGGTGCTGCCGGGGCTGCTGGCGCTGTTCTGCATCGGCGGGCTCTGGCACCTGCAGAACCGCAACGACGTGCGCCAGTGGGTCGCCAGCCCGCCGCAGCTTCAGGAAGAAGCCATGGCGGTGGCGCGGATCACGGGTTACCAGCCCACCAGCCAGTTCTACCTGGTGCGCGCCGGTGATGAAGGCCAGTTGCTCGATCGTCTTCGTACATTGGGTGAACGCCTGGACGGGCAGGTCGCCGCCGGTCACCTGAAGGGCTACATGGCGCTGGACCAGTTGCTTGCCAGCCCGGCCGAACAGGACAAGACCCGTGAAGCCCTGGCCCGTCTGCCCGACCACTGGCAGCCGCTGCTGGCCGGCGGCGTGCCGCAAAGTGCCCTCGATGCCGAGCTGGCGCAGTTGCAGGCCCTGCCGACGCTGAACATCGACCAGGTCCTCACCGGCCCCCTCGGCGAAGCCTTCCGCCCCCTCTGGCTGGGCGCAGACGCGCTCCCACAGGGTGGTGAACACGGGGTCGCCGCCATCGTCAGCCTACAGGGCCTCAGCGATGCCAGTGTCCTGCGTCAACAGGCCGAAGGCCTGGACGGTGTACAACTGGTGGACCGCCTCGGCGAACTGAACCAGCTGTTCGCCGCCACCCAGGTCAGCGCCGCCGAACTCAAGCTGTTGTCCTGCGTGCTGATCGTCGCCCTGCTGGTGCTGCCCTTCGGCTTCGGCGGCGCCGTGCGCATCGTCGCCCTGCCGCTGCTGGCCGCCCTGTGCAGCCTGGCCAGCCTGGGCTGGCTGGGACAGCCGCTGACCCTGTTCAGCCTGTTCGGCCTGCTGCTGGTGACGGCGATCAGCGTCGACTACGCGATCCTCATGCACGAGCAGATTGGCGGCGCCGCGGTGAGCCTGCTGGGCACCCTGCTGGCGGCCACCACCACCTGGCTGTCGTTCGGCCTGCTGGCGGTATCCAGCACCCCGGCAGTGAGCAATTTCGGCCTGGCCGTGAGCCTCGGCCTGGTCTTCAGTTTCGCCCTGGCCCCCTGGGCCGCGCCACGCCACAGGGAGACACCGGCTTGAGCATCATGCTGTTCTGGGCCCTGGCCCTTTCGCTGTTCCTCATCGCCGGGGAGATCGGCCGGCGCCTGGGCCTGATCAGCATCGTCAGCCACCTGCTGCTGGCCACCCTCGGCCTGCCGCTGCTGATGCTGTTCTGGGTCGGGCCGCACTGGCAACTGAGCGGCGCCGAGCTGATCGCGCCGTCCTGGCTCAAGACCCTGTACGGCCTGAGCTTCGCCCTGCTGCTGGGGCATATCCTCTGCGACGTGGTGGACCTCAAGGTGGACCGCCAGAGCCTGAAGATCGCCCTGCCCAGCTTCCTGGTGCCCTTCGCCTGTGGCCTGGCCTGCGGCGCCCTGCTGCTGCCCGAGCAACCCTGGCTGACCGCCCTGGCCCTCGGCCTGGTGTTCGCCATTACCGCAGTACCGGTGCTCTACCTGTACCTGCGCAACATCGACTACCCGCCCGCCGCCACCCGCCGGCTGATGCAGGTGGCCATCAGCATCGACCTGCTCTGCTGGCTGCTGTTCGGCCTCGGCCAGGGCAGCCTCGCGCCGATGAGCCTGGTCTTGCCGCTGCTGGCCGCCTGCACGCCGCTGCCGCTGTACCTGCTGGGCCTGCGCCGGCCCTGGGTGTTCGGCCTGACCTTCCTCGCCCTGCTGTTCGTCGCCGAGCACTACAAGCTCAACGCGCTGATCCTCGGCATCGGCTACATGGCCTGCCTGGCCTGGCTCAAGGTGCCGCTGCGCCTGCCGCTGTCCGCCGCCGGGATCAAGCGCCTGCAGCACGGCGTGGCGATCCCGCTGATCCTCACCTTCGGCATCGTCCAGATCGACTTCCAGCACCTGCTGCAGCACCTCGACCTGCTGCAACTGCTGGCCCTGGTGGCCCTGCCGATCCTCAGCAAGATGCTCGGCAACTGGCTTGGCCTGAAATGGGCCGAGCCCTCGTTCCCCGGCGCCAGCCGCTGGCGCGAGAACCTGCTGCTGAACATCCGCGGGCTGAGCGAGATCGTCTTTCTCAACCTGCTCCTGCAAGCGCAACTGATCAGCCCGGCGCTGTACTTCGCGCTGATGCTGATGAGCCTGATCGCCACCCTGATGCCCGCACTGGCCGGGCTGCACCGAATCCCGCTCAACACCCTTACCACGGCACGGAGGCCTCATGCCGAACACTGAATTGCAAACACGGCAGGTACTGGTCATCGGCGCCGGCCCGTCCGGCGCCATCGCCGCGGCGCTGCTCAAGCGCCAGGGTCACGACGTCCTGATCGTCGAGCGCCAGCGCTTCCCGCGCTTCTCCATCGGCGAGAGCCTGCTGTCGCACTGCATCGACTTCGTCGAGGAAGCGGGCATGCTCGACGCCCTGCTGGACGCCGGCTTCCAGCTGAAGAACGGCGCAGCCTTCGCCTGGGGCGAGGAGTACAGCGCCTTCGATTTCGGCCAGACCTTCAGCAAGGGCCGGCCCACCACCTTCCAGGTGCAGCGCGCCCGTTTCGACCAGTTGCTGGCCGACCAGGCCGAGTTGCAAGGCGTGGAAATCCGCTACGAAGAAGAGATCATCGCCGCCGACTTCGAGCGTGAGCGTCCGCAGGTGCGGGTGCGCCGGCTGGATGGCAGCGAATACCTCGTCGAAGCACGGTTCGTCCTCGACGCCAGCGGCTACGGTCGCGTGCTGCCGCGCCTGCTGGACCTGGAGGCGCCGTCGAGCTTCCCGGTGCGCCAGGCGGTGTTCACCCATATCGAGGACCGCATCGACCACCCGGGCTTCGACCGCAACAAGATCCTCATCACCACCCATCCGCAGCACCGCGACATCTGGTTCTGGACCATCCCCTTCAGCGATGGCCGCTGCTCCCTCGGCGTGGTCGCCGCGGCGGAGCACTACGCCAACGCCCCGGAGGACCTCGATGCCTGCCTGAAAGGCTTCGTCGCCCAGACCCCGAGCCTGGCCAGGGTGCTGGAGAACGCCGTGTGGGACACCCCGGCGCGCACCATCGGCGGCTACTCGGCCAACGTGAAGACCCTGCACGGGCCGGGCTTCGCCCTGCTGGGCAATGCCGCGGAATTCCTCGACCCGGTGTTCTCCTCCGGCGTGACCATCGCCATGCGCTCGGCGAGCATGGCCGCCGGCGTGCTGCACCGCCAGCTGCAAGGTGAGGCGGTGGACTGGGAAAACGAGTTCGCCACCCCGCTCAAGCGCGGCGTCGACACCTTCCGCTGTTATGTCGAAGGCTGGTACGACGGCAGCTTCCAGGACGTGATCTACCACCCGGAAGCATCCGAGGAGATCCGCGCCATGATCAGCTCGATCCTCGCCGGCTACGCCTGGGACACCCGCAACCCGTTCGTCAGCGAACCCAAGCGGCGCCTGCGCATGCTCGCCGAAGTCTGCGCGAGGAGCGAGGCATGAGTGAGTCGAAGTTCCTGAGCGACACCTACGTCGAGGAAACCCGCTTCGGCTTCTGGTTCCTGCGCAGCCATACCTGGCAGCACCACGTGCTGCGGGTGGCGATCAACGACCTGCGCCGGCTGTTCGACGAAGAGCCGCCGCAGGCCCCCGTGCTGCTCGATGTCGGCTGCGGCCAGGGGCGCTCGTTCCGTCACCTGCAGCAGGTGTTCAAGCCGGGCCGGCTGATCGGCACCGACGCCGACCCGCACAGCCTGGAATGCAGCGGCGCCGAGGCGGTGAACCAGGGGCTGAAGGTGGAGCTCAAGGGCAGCGACTGCGCCCGGCTGCAATTTCCTGACGCCAGCGTCGACCTGCTGTTCTGCCACCAGACCTTCCATCACCTGGTGGAGCAGGAAAAAGCCCTGGCCGAGTTCTGGCGGGTGCTCAAGCCCGGTGGCTACCTGTTGTTCGCCGAGTCCACCGAGGCCTATATCGACACCTGGGTGATCCGCTGGCTGTTCCGTCATCCGATGCACGTGCAGAAGAGCGCCGAGGGTTACCTGCAGATGCTGCGTGACCAGGGCTTCGAATTCGGCGAGCGCAACGTCTCCTACCCGTACCTGTGGTGGAGCCGCTCGAAGGACTTCGGCCTGCTGGAACGCTTTGGCCTGCGCAAGCCGCCACCGCCGGGCCAGCGCGAGGAAACCCTGGTCAACGTGGTGGCGCGCAAGCCGGTGACTGCGGCATGAAACGGCTGCTGACGCTGTTCGTCTGCCTGCTGCTCGGCGCCTGCGCCGGCAAGCCGCCGCTGCCCGAACAGATGCCGCCGCTGCAACTGCCGATGACCCTGCACGTGCAGCGCGAACAGGCCGGGCAGAGCCAGGACTGGCTGCTGGTGATCCAGCGCGAAGAGCAACGCCTGCGCTGGTCGCTGCTCGACCTGCTGGGCATTCCCCAGGCCCGCCAGTTGCTGCAAGACGGCAACTGGCAGGCCGACGGCCTGCTGCCGCCGAACCCTGCGGCACGCGAGCTGTTCGCCGCCGTGCTGTTCGCCCTGACCCCGGCAGAGCGCCTGACGGCGCTTTATCCGGCCGCGCGCCAGCAGGATAATCGACGCTGGCTCGGCGAGCGCTGGCAGGTCAGCTACCGCCAGGCCGACGACTTCACCTTGAATCTGCAGCAAGGGCTGCGTTATCAAGTCACCCCCTTGCCCGGCGAGAACCCACCATGACCGCTTACCTCAACGCCCTGGGCCTGGTCTGTGCCCTGGGGCGCGGCCAGGCCGAAGTCACCCGCCGCCTGTTCGAAGGCGATGCCTGCGGCATGCGCGCCGAAGCCGGCTGGGTCCCGGAAAAGCAGGTGATCGTCGGCGCCGTGGCGGGTGAACTGCCGCCCTTGCCGGCGGATCTTGCGGACCGGCACAGCCGCAACAACCAGCTGCTGTACCAGGCCTGCAGCCAGATCGAAGCGCCGCTGCGCGAGACCATCGCCCGCTTCGGCGCCCGGCGCATCGGCGTGGTCCTGGGCACCAGCACCTCCGGCATCGAAGAAGCCAGCCAGGACATCGCCCATTACCTGCACCAGGGCCAGTTCCGCTCCAGCTACGCCTACGCCCAGCAGGAACTCGGCGCGCCCGCGGCCTTCCTCGCCAACTGGCTGGGCCTGGGCGGTCCGGCCTATGTGATTTCCACCGCCTGCACCTCCGGCGCCCGCGCCCTGATCAGCGCCCGCCGCCTGCTCGACCTGAACCTCTGCGATGCGGTGATCTGCGGCGGCGTCGACAGCCTGTGCAAGCTGACCCTCAACGGTTTCACCGCCCTGGAGGCGGTCAGCCCGACGCGCTGCAATCCGTTCTCGGTCAACCGCGACGGGATCAATATCGGCGAGGCGGCCGCGGTGTTCCTGATGACCCGCGACGCCAACAGCGAGGGCAACAGCGTGGCCCTGCTCGGCGCCGGCGCCAGCTCCGACGCCCACCATATTTCCGCCCCGGACCCGAGCGGTGCCGGCGCCCAGCGGGCGATGCGCGAGGCCCTGGCCCATGCCGGCCTGTCGCCTGCGCAGATCGACTACCTGAACCTCCACGGCACCGCCACCCGGCACAACGACGCCATGGAGAGCATCGCCGTCAACGCAGTATTCGGCGCCGGCCTGGCCTGTTCCTCGACCAAGCCCCTGACCGGCCATACCCTCGGTGCCGCCGGCGCCCTGGAAGCCGCGTTCTGCTGGCTGGCCCTGGCCGACGGCCGGCTGCCGCCGCACCTGTGGGATGGCCAGGGCGACCCGGCGCTCCCCGCGCTCAACCTGATCGCCGCCGGCCAGCACCTGCCCGCCGACGGTCCGCGACACCTGATGAGTAACTCGTTCGCCTTCGGTGGCAACAACGTCAGCCTGATTCTCGGAGACACCCCATGATTGCCTGGCCATTGGCCGAACTCCTGCCCCATGCCGGCGACATGATCCTTATCGACGGGATCGAATCGTTCGACGAGGAGCAGATCCACGCCCACCTCACCGTGCGTCCCGGCGGCCTGTTCAATCGCCCCGACGGCAGCCTGCCGGCCTGGGTCGGCATCGAGCTGATGGCCCAGACCGTGGCCGCCTACGCCGGCTGCCGCGCGCGCCAGCAAGGCAAGCCGGTGGAGCTGGGCTTCTTGCTCGGCACGCGCAAGTTCGAATGCGACGTCGAGCATTTCCCCGCCGGTGCGCACCTGCGCATCCATGCCCTGCGCTCGCTGGAAGACGAGAACGGCATGGGCGTGTTCGAATGCCACCTGAACGGACCGGGGCTGCACGCCACGGCCCGCCTGAATGTTTTCCGCCCGCCGCAGGTCGCCGAGTACCTGACCGAAGCGGGCGTCGAGGAGTCCCCACAATGACCGACACCATCCTGGTCACCGGTTCCAGCCGTGGCATCGGCCGCGCCATCGCCCTGCGCCTGGCCCGTGCCGGCTTCGACCTGGTGCTGCACTGCCGCAGCGGCCGTACCGAGGCCGACGCGGTGGCCGAGGAAGTCCGCGCCCTGGGCCAGCAGGCCCGGGTCCTGCAGTTCGACGTGGCCGATCGCGCCGCCTGCGCGGCGATCCTCGGCGACGACGTGGAAACCCACGGCGCCTACTACGGCGTGGTGTGCAACGCCGGCCTGACCCGCGACGGCGCCTTCCCGGCCCTGACCGAGGAAGACTGGGACCAGGTCCTGCGTACCAACCTCGACGGTTTCTACAACGTCCTGCACCCGGTGATGATGCCGATGATCCGTCGTCGTGCGGCGGGGCGCATCGTCTGCATCACCTCGGTGTCGGGGCTGATCGGCAACCGCGGCCAGGTCAACTACAGCGCCTCCAAGGCCGGCGTGATCGGCGCCGCCAAGGCCCTGGCAATCGAGCTGGGCAAGCGCAAGATCACCGTCAACTGCGTGGCCCCCGGCCTGATCGATACGGCCATGCTCGACGAGCACGTGCCGGTGGAAGAACTGATGAAGATGATCCCGGCGCAGCGCATGGGCACCCCCGAGGAGGTCGCCGGCGCGGTGAATTTCCTCATGTCCGCCGAAGCCTCGTACATCACCCGCCAGGTCCTGGCGGTCAACGGAGGGCTGTGCTGATGAAGCGCGTGGTCGTTACCGGCATGGCCGGCATCACCTCCTTGGGCAGCGACTGGGCGACCATCGCCGGCAACTTCGCTGCCAACCGCAGCGGCATCCGGCGCATGGACGAATGGGACCGTTTCGAAGAACTGAACACCCGCCTGGCCGGGCCGGTGGATGACTTCGCCGTGCCCTCCAGCTGGACCCGCAAGCAGTTGCGCAGCATGGGCCGGGTATCGCGGCTGGCGGTCGCCGCTTCGCAGAACGCCCTGCTCGACGCCGGCCTGCTGGACGACCCGTCGATCCGCGACGGGCGCATGGGCGTGGCCTGCGGCTCGTCCACCGGCAGCACCGACGAGATCAAGGCGTTCGGCAACATGCTGCTCAACTCGGTAGCCGAGGGCCTCAACGCCAACTCCTACGTGCGCATGATGCCGCACACCACCGCGGCCAATATCAGCATCTTCTTCGGCCTTACCGGGCGCCTGATCCCCACGTCCAGCGCCTGCACCAGCGGCAGCCAGGGCATCGGCTACGCCTACGAGGCGATCAAGTTCGGTCGCCTGCCGATGATGCTTGCCGGCGGCGCCGAAGAGCTGTGCCCCACCGAGGCCATGGTGTTCGACGCCCTGTACGCCACCAGCCTGAAGAACGACACCCCGCAGCAGACCCCGAGCCCCTACGACAGCGGCCGTGACGGCCTGGTGATCGGCGAGGGTGCCGGCATGCTGGTGCTGGAAGAACTGGAGCACGCCCTGGCCCGTGGCGCCCGCATCTACGCCGAGATCGTCGGCTTCGGCAGCAACGCCGACGGCCAGCACACCACCCGTCCCGAGCAGGCGACCATGCGCCGGGCGATGGAGCTGGCGCTGGAAGATGCGAGCCTGGCGCCGGAGGCCATCGGCTACGTCAACGGCCACGGCACCGCCACCGAGCAGGGCGACATCGCCGAGACCCTGGCCACCAGCAGCCTGTTCGGGCCGCGGATGCCGATCAGTTCACAAAAGAGCTTCCTCGGTCACACCCTGGGTGCTTGCGGCGCACTGGAGGCCTGGTTCAGCATCGAGATGATGAACAGCGACCGCTACGTGCACACCCTCAACCTGAACGACATCGACCCGCGTTGCGGCGAGCTGGACTACCTGTGCGGGGAGTTCCGCAGCCTCGTCAATCAATACGTCATGAGCAACAACTTCGCCTTCGGTGGGGTCAACACGTCGTTGATCTTCCGCCGCTGGTCCTGATTTCAACAACCACTTCGGAGTGAAAGGAATGATCCGGATGCATCGCATCGCAACCCTGCTGGCCCTGGCCCTGGTGTTGGGCGGCTGTACCAGCAAACCCGTCTACAACGCCCGTGAAGACTTTTCCAAGGACCTCAATTTCACCAATGACCAGATGAGCCGTGCCATCGTTACCGCCGCTCACGATCGCCAATGGATCGTGCAGTCGGTAACCCCGGGCATGGTCAAGGCCGCCCTGACCGTTCGCGGCAAGCACCACGCCGAGGTCGACATCCCCTACACCCCGACTTCCTTCCAGATCAACTACCGCAGCAGCTGGGGCCTGGACTACAAGGACGGGCAGATCCACGGCAACTACAACCGCTGGGTGAACAACCTGCGCGACAACATCCTCAAGCAGTTGCAGTTCGACCCGACGATGGAGCGCGTCAACAACCTCGGGATCGTCAACCAAGGCGCCGATGACGCGACCCTGCTGAGCTTCCGCGAAGGCGTGAAACGCGCCACCGACGCCGGCCTGCTCGACGGCAGCGTGACCTTCTACCTCGCCGGGCAAGCGCTGCCGAAACAGGTGCGCACCCTGCAGCCGGTGAGCACCAGCCGCAAGACCAACGGTTCGAACAAGTCCGATGAAGAGGCCTGCTACTGGGCGCTGCAATCGGCCCTGGCGACCCTGCAGAAAGCCGCCAAGGCCGCCGATGCGAACGCGGTGATCAATATCGCCAGCGTCAGCAAGCGGGATGTCTACAAGGACAGCGAGAAGTTCCAGTGCCGCGCCGGCACCCTCATTGCCGGCGTGTCCCTGCGTGGCGAACTGGCCCACGTCGACTGATTGTCCTCACCCCTTGCGGGTCAGCAGCTCGACGAAGGCCTTCGCCATCGCCGAGCCCTGCTCCCGCCGCTGTACCAGCCACACCGCGGTGTCGGCGTCCGGATCCAGTAGCGTGCGATAGACCACCCCGTCGATTCGCATGCGCTGGAACGACGCCGGCAGCACCGACACCCCCAGTCCCGCCGATACCAATCCGATGATCGTCATCACCTCACCCGCTTCCTGCGAGAAGTGCGGGGTGAACCCGGCTGCCCGGGCCAGGCTCAGCAGTTGCGCGTGCAAGCCGCTGCCGTAGCTGCGGGGGAAGAACACGAAGGGTTCGTTGGCCAGTGCCGCCAGTTCCACGCCCTTGGCCGAACCCTGGGCCAGCGGGTGGTCGGCATTCAGCACGGCCACCAGCGGCTCGCGGAACAGCTCGGTGGCGACCAACGAGTCCGGTAGCGGCAAGGGCCGCATCAGGCCGACCTCGATGCTCTCGTCGAGCAGGGCATCGGCGACATCGCGGCTGCTCATTTCCTGCAGGTTCAGGTGCACCGCCGGGAAGCGCTGGCGGAAGCTGTAGATGGCCTTGGGAATGCTGGAATTGAAGGGCGCCGAGGAGGTGAAGCCGATCTTCATTTCGCCCAGTTCGCCCAACTGCGCACGGCGCGCCACGTCGGCCGCCTTGTCCACCTGGGCCAGCACCTGGCGGGCTTCTTCGAGGAACAGGCGACCGGCTTCGCTGAGCGCCACTCGTCGGTTGGTGCGATCGAACAGGCGCGCGCCCAGCTCCTGCTCCAGGGCCTGGATCTGCTGGCTCAGCGGCGGCTGGGAAATCCCCAGCGCCTCTGCGGCGCGGCCGAAATGCAGTTCCTCGGCAACGGCGATGAAATACCGCAGGTGGCGCAGTTCCATGGTCACTCCATTGAGTCGTCAAACGTCTTAAACGGGTCGAATAATATATTGGAAATGATCGTTAGCCAGCTATATGCTTTTTTGCAGTTGCCCCAGACCCGCCGAGGTCCCCGTGAAAACTGCTGTAGCGCCACACGCCCACGAAATTCCCCCCGCTCCCCAGGCCGATGTCGCGGCCACCTTGACCGAAACCTGGATCGAAAAAGGCACCCCGGCCTTCATGCGCACGGTGCTGGCGCTGTTCTGCGGCGGCTTCGCCACCTTCGCCCTGCTGTACTGCGTGCAGCCGATGATGCCGCTGCTGTCCCGGGACTTTTCCATCAATGCGGCGCAGAGCAGCCTGGTGCTGTCGGTGTCCACCGGCTTGCTGGCGTTCGGGCTGCTGATCACCGGGCCGATTTCCGACCGTGTGGGGCGCAAGCCGGTGATGGTCTTCGCCCTGTTCTGCGCGGCCCTGAGCACCATCGCCAGCGCGCTGATGCCGACCTGGGAAGGGGTGCTGGCGATGCGCGCGCTGGTGGGCTTGTCGCTGAGCGGGCTGGCGGCGGTGGCCATGACCTACCTGAGCGAAGAGATTCATCCGCAGCACATCGGCCTGGCCATGGGGCTGTATATCGGCGGCAACGCCATTGGCGGGATGAGCGGGCGCTTGATTACCGGGGTGCTGATCGATTTCGTCAGCTGGCACACGGCGATGCTGGTGATCGGTGGCCTGGCGCTGGTGGCGGCGGCGCTGTTCTGGAAGGTGTTGCCGGAGTCGCGCAATTTCCGCTCGCGCTCGATGAACCCGCGCAGTTTGCTGGATGGCTTTGTCCTGCATTTCCGCGATGCCGGGCTGCCTTGGCTGTTCCTTGAGGCGTTCTTGCTGATGGGGGCGTTCGTCACCCTGTTCAACTACATCGGCTATCGCTTGCTGGCCGAGCCGTACCACATGAGCCAGGCGCTGGTGGGCTTGCTGTCGATCGTCTACCTGTCGGGCATCTACAGCTCGGCGCAGATTGGTGCGCTGGCCGACAAGCTGGGACGTCGTCGGGTGTTCTGGGGGACCATCGTGTTGATGTTCAGCGGCATGCTGCTGACCCTGTTCACGGCACTGCCGCTGGTGATCATCGGCATGCTGGTGTTCACCTTCGGCTTCTTCGGCGCGCATTCGGTGGCCAGCAGCTGGATCGGCCGACGGGCATTCAAGGCCAAGGGGCAGGCTTCTTCGTTGTACCTGTTCAGCTACTACGCGGGGTCGAGCGTGGCGGGGACGGCGGGCGGGGTGTTCTGGCATTACGGCGGGTGGAACGGGATCGGGCTGTTCATCGGCAGCTTGCTGGCGGTGGCGCTGGGGGTAGCGGTTTACCTGAGCAAGTTGCCGCCGAAGACGGCATGAATCCTTTGATTTAACGGGGACGGCGTGGGAGCGGATTCACCGGGACGCCGGACCGCCGCGATTGGGCGCGAAGCGGCCATAAAACCTGTATCTGCGGAGTGTCAGAAGAACTCGGGACTCAGGTTTTACGACGGCTTTGCCGCCGATCGCGGATGAATCCGCTCCCACGCCGCTCTCCACCAGCCGCTATTCAGCATGCTTAAACACAAAGTTTCTGGAACCCGAAAATCCTAGGACGTATCTGGAAGGACTGGAGCAGGAAGGCTGGAAAGACCCCATGACTTGAGGCTTGCATAGAACCCAGTGGGAGCGGGTTTACCCGCGATTGCGTCAGTGAATTCACCATCGCAATCGCGGGTAAACCGTGGTCAGTTCACGATCTCGACCAGATCCACATCCACTTCCCGCGACATCAGGTGCTTCTCCACCTCGCCGGTCAGCTTGACCTTGGTCTTGTCGTTGAACGCCACTGCCGGCAGGTCTTCGTTGTCGATCTCGACGGTGATGGTGCCGGTGTTGTCCTTGAACTCGTACTTGTCGTCGTTGTTGATCTTCTTGATCACATAGCCGGTCAGCACCACCGGCGTATCGTCGGCGGCATCGTTGGCGGCGGCCACGGTGGTCACCGATTGCGCGCCAGGACCGGTGTAGCCGGCGCCGGCAGCCAGGGCGGCAGTACTGAACAGAGGGGCGAGGACAAAGGCGAGGTAACGAATTTTCATGGTGCTGATCCTTGGTGGGTTTCGATGGGACCAGATTAACCAGGCAGGCTGAATTCAAACTTAACCGAGGCGGCTACCTGATATTTCTGTCAGTTGTGCCTGCACGGGACTACGTGGCCTGATGACTTTCCCGGAAACGAGGAAATCACCATGCTCCCGTCCCTCCTTCGCTACCTCCTGCTGCTGCTCGCCTTCCTGACGGGCGCACAACCCTACCCGGCCTTCAGTGCCCCCGATCCCGGCCAAAGCGCGGTCCTGCACCTGCGCCAACGCTTCAACGACATCCGCCCCGAATGCCCGGACGGCAGTGCCGCCTACAACTGCAACGGCGTGCTCATCCGCGCCATCCGCGACCCGTCCAATCCGACCTTCTGGAACCCCAGCGAGGAGAACGTGGCACGCAAGGGCGTTTCCTTCTCCTACATCCGCGCCGATGTCGGCAACGAAGTCCTCGCCGGCGATGCCGGGCTGATCATGAGTGAACTGGGCGCGCCCGTCGGGCAACCTCTCACGGTTCGCTGCGTGTTCCCCCTGAACGCCGCCACCGACAGCCGTGTCGACAGCTGCGGCACCACGGTCTTCCCCGATCCTTGCCACGTCATCGGCGTCATCGACATTCCCACCTGGAAGGCTCATTTCGCCGAGTATTCCGGCACCAGGACCTGCTACTTCGATCCGACGGCAGAATGGTTCCAGTTCAGCGTCGAAGTGCGCCAGCATTTCCCCATACCGGAACACCGCCGGTTCTGGAACGAAGTGGTGATCGCGCCCTGGCCACAGGACATACCGGAGCAACTGCCCCTTGAAGCGCTGTACTACTCGGGTGAGGGATTGAGCAAGGCGCGGCAGATGCAGGACAGCTTCATGCAGGCCACCGGGAAGTTCATTCCCATCGTCCGGGTAGAGCTGACCAGGGAACCGGTGTTTTTCTACGAACCCAGAGAGCCCGTTACACCCAGTGCGACCTTGACCCACGCGCAGGAAGACCAGATCGGGCAATCGGTGGTCCTGCGCCTGCGAGAACGCTTCCACGACACCCGTCCCGAATGCCCACCGGATGGCAAGGCAGCGTTCTACTGCAACGGAGTTTTCGTGCGTGCGCTGAATGTCGACTGGAACAGCCCGACGTTCTGGAACCCCGTCGACAAGGACATCCAGCGTAACGGCGTGTCGTTCATCTTCATGCGCGAGGATGCCAACATCAGCACAGTGCCCGGCGAGGCGGGCATCATCATGAGCGAGTTCGATGCCCATGCCCGGGAACAACTGGTCGTGGGCTGCGCCTTCCCGGTCAATGCGCAAACCGATGCCAGGGAAAGCAGTTGCTATCTACCCAACCGGCCAATGTCCTGCCAGAAAAGCCGGGTGTGGGACGCGCAGAGCTGGTTGGCGTATTACGAGTCCGCGCTGGACTTCGTGTGCTATTTCGAGCCGACCGCCAGATGGTTCCAGTTGAGCATCGAGATTCGCCGGGACCACGCCGACAAGCTGCGCAGCGGATGGAACGAGGTGATCATCCGCCCCTGGACCCAGGACATTCCCGAGCGCCTGCCGCTCGAAGCACTCTGGTACGACGGAAGTGCGGAAGGGCTGATGCGCGCTCGCACCATGCAGGACAGGTTCATCAGTGCCACCGGGCTGTTCATTCCGATCGTACGTATCCAGCCGGACAGCACGCAGGTCTTCCACTACGTGCCGCGGGAACCGCTTCCGCAGAACAACACATAACTCACTGATTTAGCAGGGACGGCGTGGGAGCGGATTCATCCGCGATTGGGCGCGGAGCGGCCATAAACCTGAGTCCGCGGCGTGTCAGGAGAACTCGGGACTCAGGTTTTACGACGGCTGCGCCGCCCATCGCGGATGAATCCGCGCCCACGCCGTCCCTGCTAAATCAGTGAGTTATGTGTTGTTCTGCGGAAGCGGTTCCCGCGGCACGTAGTGGAAGACCTGCGTGCTGTCCGGCTGGATACGTACGATCGGAATGAACAG
>JAIRVG010000055.1 GCA_031253995.1 Paucimonas sp.
CAGTGTGTCAGGAAAACTCGGGACTCAGGTTTTACGACGGCTTTGCCGCCGATCGCGGATGAATCCGCTCCCACGCCGTCCCTGCTAAATCAATGAGTTATGTGTTGTTCTATGAGAGCGGGTTTACCCGCGATTGCGTCGGTGGATTCACTACCGTAATCGCGGGTAAACCCGCTCCCACAGGGTTCGATGCAGACCAGGGAGTCGTTGGCTGTCAGGGATATCCCAGCACTTCGCGGACCGTGCGCAGATTCTGGATGATCCAGCCCTTGTCGATCGCCCCCCAATCCCGGATCCGGTAGTGCCCGGCATGATTGCGCGCTCCCGCCTGCTGCTCGAACTCGCAGACGATATCCAGGTCCGCCAGCGCCGCGATGGTGTCCTGCGCGGTGCGCCGGGGCATGCCGGTGGTGGCCATCAGGGCCGGGACGCTGCTGGCAGTCTGGCTGTCGATCAGCCAGGCGACGTACAGGCGACGGTAGAAACTGCTCTTGGTCTTGCTCACGTCCATGCGAAAACTTCCTTGATTCACTGATTGCCCGGCAAGTCTCGCCAGGTCAGGTAGACCCGCAGGTCGAACTCCAGCTGGTGGTAGCCAGGCTGCATGTATTCACAGAGCTGGTAGAAGGCCTTGTTGTGATCGGCTTCCTTGAGGTGCGCCAGCTCATGCACCACGATCATTCGCAGAAACTCCGGCGCCGCCTCGCGAAACAGCGAGGCGATGCGGATCTCCTTCTTGGCCTTGAGCTTGCCACCCTGCACCCGAGACACCGCTGTATGCAGGCCAAGGGCTCGATGGGTCAGGTCGAGGCGGTTGTCGAAGAGCACCTTGTCCAGGTTCGGCGCATTGCGCAGGTGCTCCTGCTTGAGATTCTGCGCGTAGGTATACAGCGCCTTGTCGCTCTGCACCTCATGCCGCCCCGGATAACGCTTCTCCAGGTAATCGCCCAGCTGGCCACGGGCAATCAGCTGGCGCACCTGGTCTTGCAGGGCGGGCGGATAGGCTTGCAGGTACTTGAGGACGGTCATGGCTGCGGCGATTAACGGGACAAAGCCGGCAGTGTACCGAACTACAGGGTGCGCCAGTCAAAAAACGCCGGGAACCGTCCCGCTTCGTCGGCGGTGATCGGCCGCGCCACCAGGAAGCCCTGGACATACTGGCAGCCATGTTCACGCAGCCACTCGGCCTGGGCCGGGGTTTCCACGCCTTCGGCGATCACGCTGATGTTGTACTGCTGGCATAACTCGATGACACAACGCACCAGCGCCACGTTGGCCTGGGATTCCGGCAGCAGCGCCACCAGGTGCCGGTCGAGCTTGAGGGTATCGATGGGCAGGTCGCGCAGCAGGCGCAGCGAACAATCGCCGGCACCGAAGTCGTCCAGCGCCACCCGCACCCCCAGCTCGCGCAGCTTGTGCAACTGGCGCAAGGCGGCGTCGAGGTTGTCGGTCAGCGACATCTCGGCGATCTCCACCTCCAGCTGGCTGGCGGACAACCCGGCACCGGCAATGACCTGGCCCAGTTCGTCCACCAGGTTGGGCATGGCGAACTGCACCTTGCTGAGGCTGATGCCCAGGGTGATCTCGTCGGGGAAATGCCCGCACCAGCGCCGCCGCTGTTCGGCACCCTGGCTGTAGATCCAGCTGGCCAGGCGGTTGATCAGCCGCGCTTCTTCCAGCAGCGGCAGGAACAGCCCCGGCGGCACGTCGCCGACGCTGGGGTGGCGCCAGCGCAGCAACGCTTCGAAGCCGCGCAGGCGACCGTCGGCGAACGCCACCTGGGGCTGGAACACCAGGGTGAAATCCTGGTTATCCACAGCGGCACGCACGCTGTCTTCCAGCATCAGCCGCGAGCGCGCGCGGCCGTTGAGGTCTTCGTCGTAATAGCGGTATTGCTGGCGGCCGGCCTGCTTGGCGGCGTACATCGCGGTGTCGGCAGCGCGCAGCAGGTTGTCGACGTTGCCACCACAATCGGGATAGATGGCGATGCCGATGCTGACCCCGAGGATCACCTCCAACCCGTCGATGTGCTGGCGGATGGACATGCGCTCGATGCATTTCTCGGCAAAGCGCGCGGCCTGTTCCGGGTAGTCGAGGTCGTCCAGCAGCGCGGTGAATTCGTCGCCGCCCATGCGCGCGAGAATGCCGTGGCTACCCAGGCAGTCCTTCAACTGCTCGGCGACCCAGTGCAGCACCTGGTCGCCGGTCTCGTGGCCAAGGGAGTCGTTGACCCGCTTGAAGCCGTCGAGGTCGAGGTACATCAGGGCGTGATGCTTGTCGGAATGTTCGCTGCGCACCAGGGCGCTTTCCGCAGCCTGGTAGAAGCCGCGGCGATTGAGCAGGCCGGTGAGCGGGTCGGTGACCGCCTGCTGTTCCAGTTGCTGGTGCAGGCTGCGCACCACCGACATGTCCAGCACCGTCACCACCATGGCCCGTTGCTCGCCGGGCAGTGCCGCGCAGGACAGCGCCACCGGCAGGGCCTCGCCGTTGCTGGTGCGCAGCACGGCGTCGTGCAGGCGGTAGATATCCCGTTCCAGGTAGGCCTGGTAGAACGCCGACTCGCGCCATTGCGTGGCCGCCGGCGACAGCACGAACTCCAGCAGGCAGGCGCCCTGCAACTGGTCCACCGAGGCGGTGAGCAGACGGGAAATAGCCGGGTTGGCGAAACGGATGGTGCCGTCCTCGGCCACCACCAGAATGCCCTCGGCGGCGTTTTCCAGCACCGAGGCGTTGAAGGCCCGGGACGCTTCGAGGTCGCGGGTCAGGCGTTGCAAGGCGCGGCGATTGCGCTGCTGGTCGAGCAGGGCCTGCACCTTGGGTTTGAGAATCTGTGGGTCGAAGGGTTTGAACAGGTAGTCCACGGCGCCGCTGGCGTAGCCCTTGAGCACGGCGGCCTGGCTCTGTTCGTTGGCGGTGAGGAAGATGATCGGGGTCAGGCGAGTACGCTGGCTGCCGCGCATCAGGCGCGCGACTTCGAAGCCGTCCATCCCCGGCATCTGCACATCCAGCAGGACCAGGTCGACTTCATGTTCGAGCAAGGTACTCAGGGCCTCGATGCCCGAGCACGCCGTCAACACCTGCCAGTCCTGGCGTGCCAGCAAGGCCCGCATGCTGATCAGGTTTTCAGGGTAGTCATCAACCACCAACAGTGTTGACGCGCCCTCTTGTAGGGGGGGGTGAGCGCATTCCATGCTGCTTCTCTTGTGGCAACGAGCGTCAGTTTTCCAATTGAAATTCTGCCGCCTTCCACTCTAGACCCGACTGTTACAAATCTAAAGCTGGCACAAGGCCAATAGATAGTTCGCCGACTAACGGTCTTTTTTGAGCTTCAAGCCACAAGCTTCAAGTTCAAGCAGATCCGCTTTTTCTTGAGGCTTGCAACTTGCCGCTTGCAGCTCAAAAAACAGAAAGGGACCGCGAACGGTCCCTTTCTCATGCAGCAAGAAGAACTCAGTTGACCTTGGCGGCCAGCTCGCCCTTGGCGTAGCGCAGGTACATCTCGTCCAGCGACACCGGCTTGATCTTCGAAGCGTTGCCGGCGGTGCCGAAGGCTTCGTAACGGGCGATGCAGATGTCACGCATGGCTTCGACGGTCTTGGCGAAGTATTTGCGCGGGTCGAACTCGGACTTGTTCTGCTCCAGGAAGCGACGGATCGCACCGGTGGACGCCAGACGCAGGTCGGTGTCGATGTTGACCTTGCGCACGCCGTGCTTGATGCCTTCGACGATTTCCTCGACCGGCACGCCGTAGGTCTCTTTGATGTCGCCACCGAACTCGTTGATGATCGCCAGCCAGTCCTGTGGAACCGAGGACGAACCGTGCATCACCAGGTGGGTGTTTGGAATGCGCTGGTGGATCGCCTTGATGCGGTCGATCGCCAGGATGTCGCCGGTAGGCGGCTTGGTGAACTTGTAGGCACCGTGGCTGGTGCCGATGGCGATGGCCAGGGCGTCGACCTGGGTCTTCTTGACGAAGTCCGCGGCTTCTTCCGGGTCGGTCAGCATCTGGCTGTGGTCCAGGATGCCTTCGGCGCCAACGCCGTCTTCTTCACCGGCCTGGCCGGTTTCCAGGCTGCCCAGGCAACCCAGTTCGCCTTCCACGGAGACGCCGCAGGCGTGGGCGAATGCCACGGTCTGCTGGGTCACGCGGACGTTGTATTCGTAGTCGGACGGGGTCTTGCCGTCTTCACGCAGCGAGCCGTCCATCATCACCGAGCTGAAGCCCAGCTGGATCGAACGCTGGCAGACGTCAGGGCTGGTGCCGTGGTCCTGGTGCATGCACACCGGGATGTGCGGGAATTCTTCGATGGCCGCCAGGATCAGGTGGCGCAGGAACGGCGCGCCGGCGTATTTGCGGGCACCGGCGGAAGCCTGGACGATCACCGGGGAGTCGGTCTTGTCGGCCGCTTCCATGATGGCGCGCATCTGTTCGAGGTTGTTGACGTTGAAAGCCGGAACGCCGTAACCGAATTCGGCGGCGTGGTCCAGCATCTGGCGCATGCTAATGAGTGCCATTGTGTATCTCTCTCCCGACAAGCGTCGTTATTTCGTGCAAGCCTGCCGCAATGGCGGATTGCTGTTCAAGTTGTGTGGGCCGCCCTGCAGGGCCGGCCCGGCCAGTCACGGTGCCTTGCAGCCCCGCCCTATCAGATCGTTGGTCGCCACCCAGTACACCAGGCCCTCATCGCCCTTGGTGTGCAGGGCCAGCACGCCATCGCTGTACAGCGCCCCGGAACCCGCAGGCTCGGACTTGAGCCGGTAGACCTGGTCGCCGCCGCCAAGGCGCACGTCCATGTCGTTGCCGACCTGCCGCCAGAGCACCTGGGCCTTGCTGTCGCAGATCCAGGTGGTCCAGTTGTCGGCCACCGGGGGCTCGGACTTGAAGCTGGCGCATCCCGCGAGCAGTGCCATGGCCATCACGGCCAGAACGCCTTTCATCCAATCCCTCCAGCAGACCACAAAGCGGGTGACAGGTTGTCGCGAGCCGATCAAGGGCATCCCTTGGCCCGGCGTTGGTGTTCGTCGTCGTACTTTTCCAGGCCGTCCGGGCCGAGGCGCTTGTTGATCACCGGCACGGTCTCGGCCTGCCATTCGGACTGGTAGCAGCCGCCCTTCTCGGCGGCAGGCGTACCGGGAGCGGCGTCCGGCGTGCTGGAACAGGCGCCCAGCGCGGCGGTCATGACCAACAGTGACAGTCGCTTGATCATCGCTTCGCTCCCTCTCCCTGGTGCCGGACGCTTCAGGCCTTGGCCCGCTGTTCCAGCACTTCGACCGCCGGCAGGACCTTGCCCTCGACGAATTCGAGGAAGGCGCCGCCACCGGTAGAAATGTAGGAGATATCGGCTGCCACGCCATATTTGTCGATGGCCGCCAGGGTGTCGCCGCCGCCGGCGATGGAGAACGCGGCGCTGTCGGCGATGGCCTTGGCCAGGGTCTTGGTGCCGTTGCCGAACTGGTCGAACTCGAACACGCCGACCGGGCCGTTCCAGAGGATGGTCTTGGACGATTTCAGCAATTCGGCGAACTGCTCGGCGGTTTTCGGGCCGATGTCGAGGATCATGTCGTCGTCGGCCACGTCAGCGACCGATTTCACGGTGGCTTCGGCGTCTTCGGCGAAGGCCTTGGCTACCACCACGTCCACCGGCAGCGGCACGTTGACCTTGGCCGCAATGGCCTTGGCGGTGTCGACCAGGTCGGCTTCGTACAGCGACTTGCCGACCTTGTGGCCCGCCGCGGCGAGGAAGGTGTTGGCGATGCCGCCGCCGACGATCAGCAGGTCGCAGATCTGGCTCAGGCTGTTCAGCACGTCCAGCTTGGTGGAGACCTTGGAGCCGGCGACGATGGCTGCCATCGGCTTGGCCGGGGCCTTCAGGGCCTTGCCCAGGGCGTCCAGCTCGGCAGCCAGCAGCGGGCCGGCCGCGGCGACCTTGGCGAACTTGGCGACACCGTGGGTCGAGCCCTCGGCGCGGTGGGCGGTACCGAAGGCGTCCATGACGAACACGTCGCACAGCGCGGCGTATTTCTGCGCCAGCTCGTCGGCGTTCTTCTTCTCGCCCTTGTTGAAGCGCACGTTCTCGAACAGGACGATGTCGCCGGCCTTCAGCTCGACGCCGTCCAGGTAGTCGGCAACCAGCGGCACTTCACGACCGAGGGCCTTGCTCAGGTAGTCGGCGACCGGCTTGAGGCTGTTCTCGGCGGAGAATTCGCCTTCGGTCGGACGACCCAGGTGCGAGCAGACCATCACCGCCGCGCCCTTCTCCAGGGCCAGCTTGATGGTCGGCAGCGAAGCAAGGATGCGCGCGTCGCTGGCAACCACACCGTCCTTCACAGGGACGTTGAGGTCTTCGCGGATCAGTACGCGCTTACCTTGCAGGTCGAGGTCGGTCATCTTCAAAACGGTCATGAATGCAGTCCTTCAGGGCTGTTTGGCAGTGGTGCGGTGGGTGTCAACGACGCGCAGATAGTGATCGGCGACGTCGAGCATACGGTTGGCGAACCCCCATTCGTTGTCGAACCAGGCCAGCAGGTTCACCAGGCGCGGGCCGGAAACACGGGTCTGGCTGGCATCGACGATGGCCGAATGCGGGTCATGGTTGAAATCGCAACTGGCATGGGGCAGCTCGGTGTAGGCCAGCAATCCCTGCAGCGGGCCGTTGGTGGCGGCCTCGCGCAGCACCTGGTTGACCTCGGCGGCCGTGGTGTCGCGACGCACCTGCAGGGTGATGTCCAGGCACGACACGTTGACCGTCGGAACCCGCACGGCTTTGGCCTGGATTCGCCCGACAAGTTCCGGAAGCAGGCGCTCGATGCCGCGAGCGAGGCCAGTGGACACCGGGATCACCGACTGGAACGCCGAACGGGTGCGGCGCAGGTCTTCGTGGTGGTAGGCGTCGATCACCGGCTGGTCGTTCATCGCCGAGTGGATGGTGGTGATCGACACGTAGTCGATGCCGAACGCCTGGTCCAGCACCCGCAGCAGCGGCACGCCGCAGTTGGTGGTGCAGGAGGCGTTGGAGACCAGGGTCTCGGCGCCGGTCAGGCAGTCCTGGTTGATGCCGTAGACCACGGTGGCATCGACATCGCCTTCGCTGGCCATGGGTTGCGAGAACAGCACCCGCGGCGCGCCGGCGTCGAGGAAACGCTGGCCATCGGCACGGGTGTTGTAGGCCCCGGAGCATTCCAGCACCAGGTCGACGTCCAGCGCCGCCCAGTCGATGCCCTCGGGAGTGGCACTGCGCAGAACCTTCACGCAGTCGCCATTGATATGCAGACAGTCGCCATCGACCTTCACCTCGCCGGGGAAACGCCCGTGGGTGGAGTCGAAGCGAGTCAGGTATTCGAGACTGGCCTGGTCGGCCAGATCATTCAGCGCGACGATCTCGAAGCCCGCCTTCGCCCCGCGTTCGACGAGTGCGCGCAAGACGCAACGGCCGATACGGCCATAACCATTGAGTGCAACTCTGTAGGGACGCGGTTGTGGCATTGGGGACTCACGGACAGATCATGGGTGCAACCCGCAGGATTTGCTCCGTCCCAGTCGCGGGCAAGCCCGGCCCCGCGTGACGGCGGGGTCGGGCTTGGCGCGAACCGGGGCGCAGCGCCCGCGGAGACGTGTATCAGTCTTCCAGCAGTTCTTCGGCGGTACCCAGGATGTTGTCCAGGGTGAAGCCGAACTCCTCGAACAGCGCACCGGCCGGGGCCGACTCACCGTAGGTGGTCATGCCGATGACACGGCCTTCCAGGCCGACGTACTTGTACCAGAAGTCGGCATGGGCGGCTTCGATCGCGATACGCGCGCCAACCTGCACCGGCAGGACCGACTGCTTGTAGGCAGCGTCCTGGGTGTCGAACACGCTGGTGCTCGGCATCGATACGACGCGGACCTTGCGGCCCTGCTCGCTCAGCTTGTCGAACGCCTGGACGGCCAGGCCCACTTCGGAACCGGTGGCGATCAGGATCAGTTCAGGCTCGCCGGCGCAGTCCTTGAGGACATAGCCACCGCGGGCGATATCGGCGATCTGCTGGGCGTCGCGGTCCTGATGCTGCAGGTTCTGGCGCGAGAAGATCAGCGCCGAAGGGCCGTCCTTGCGCTCCAGGGCGAACTTCCAGGACACCGCCGATTCAACGGCGTCGGCCGGACGCCAGGTGTCCAGGTTCGGCGTGCTGCGCAGGCTGGTCAGCTGCTCGATCGGCTGGTGGGTCGGACCGTCTTCGCCCAGGCCGATGGAGTCGTGGGTGTAGACGTGGATCACGCGCTGCTTCATCAGGGCGGACATGCGCACTGCGTTGCGGGCGTATTCCATGAACATCAGGAAGGTCGCGCCGTAAGGCACCAGGCCGCCGTGCAGGGCGACGCCGTTCATGATCGCGGTCATGCCGAACTCGCGCACGCCGTAGAACATGTAGTTGCCGTTGGCGTCTTCTGCGCTGACGCCCTTGCAGCCTTTCCACAGGGTCAGGTTGGAACCGGCGAGGTCGGCGGAGCCGCCCAGCAGTTCAGGCAGCAGCGGGCCGAAGGCGTTCAGGGTGTTCTGGCTGGCCTTGCGGCTGGCGATGGTCTCGCCCTTGGCAGCGACTTCCTGGATGTAGGCGGCGGCCTTCTCGGCGAAGTCGGCAGGCAGTTCGCCGTTCAGGCGACGCTTCAGCTCGCTGGCCAGCTCAGGGAAGGCGGCGGCGTAGGCGTCGAAGCGCTGGTTCCACTCGGCTTCGAGCTTGGCGCCAGCTTCGCGGGCGTTCCACTCGGCGTAGATGTCGGCAGGGATTTCGAACGGACCGTGGTTCCAGTTCAGTTCCTTGCGCGCCAGGGCGATTTCGTCGTTGCCCAGCGGAGCGCCGTGGCAGTCTTCCTTGCCCTGCTTGTTCGGCGAACCGAAGCCGATGATGGTCTTGCAGCAGATCAGGGTCGGCTGCGCGCTCTTGCGCGCGGTCTCGATGGCGGTCTTGATCTCGTCGGCGTCGTGGCCGTTGACGTTGCGGATCACCTGCCAGTTGTAGGCTTCGAAACGCTTCGGCGTGTCGTCGGTGAACCAGCCTTCGACTTCGCCGTCGATGGAGATGCCGTTGTCGTCGTAGAAGGCGATCAGCTTGCCCAGGCCCAGGGTGCCGGCCAGGGAAGCGACTTCGTGGGAGATGCCTTCCATCATGCAGCCGTCGCCGAGGAACACGTAGGTGTTGTGGTCGACGACGTCGTGGCCTTCACGGTTGAACTGGGCGCCCAGCACCTTCTCGGCGATGGCGAAGCCCACGGCGTTGGCCAGGCCCTGGCCCAGCGGGCCGGTGGTGGTCTCGACGCCCGGGGTGTAGCCGAACTCCGGGTGGCCCGGGGTGCGGCTGTGCAGCTGGCGGAAGCTCTTCAGGTCGTCGATCGACAGGTCGTAGCCGGTCAGGTGCAGCAGCGAATAGATCAGCATGGAACCGTGGCCGTTCGACAGGACGAAACGGTCGCGGTCGGCGAAGGCCGGGTTGCTCGGGTTGTGCTTCAGAAAGTCACGCCACAGGACCTCGGCGATATCCGCCATGCCCATTGGGGCACCGGGATGGCCGCTGTTGGCTTTCTGCACGGCATCCATGCTGAGGGCACGAATGGCGTTGGCACGCTCACGACGGCTGGGCATCGCTTGTCTCCTGGAAAACTGAAAAGGGAGTGACGGAAAAAAGGCGGTCATTTTCGCCCAGGCACACCTCCCGGGGCAATCACGGATGGTCGAACTGGAACGATTTTCCTGCGATTGCACGGCGATTCCGTGGTTTGACCGACGAAACAGCCGAAAATGCCGGCCACGTCGGCAGTTTTCGCTCCGCCCATCGCGCAATATCAAAACTTTTTGATATTGGTCTTGCGACGCCGGTTGGCCATGACTAGACTGCCGGCCCATGAACATTCGCGTACCCGTTCCCGAGCAGCAGCAAAGCGAACGCCTGGCGGCCCTGTGCAAGGCCGGCGGCGATCCCCTGCGCCTGAACGTGTTGCGCGCCCTGGCCAACGACTCGTTCGGCGTGCTGGAACTGGCGCAGATCTTCGCCGTCGGCCAGTCCGGCATGAGCCACCACCTCAAGGTGCTGGCCCAGGCCGAGCTGGTGGCGACCCGCCGCGAAGGCAATGCGATCTTCTACCGCCGCGCCCTGCCCGACAGCCTGAGCCTGGGCGGCAAGCTGCACGCCGCGCTGCTCGAAGAGGTGGACAGCTTGCCGCTGCCGGGCGAGATGCAGGTGCGCATCGGCCAGGTCCAGCAGCGCCGCGCGGCCACCAGCCAGGACTTCTTCCTGCGCGTCGAAGAGAAATTCCGCGCCCAGCAGGACCTGATCGCCGGCCTCGCCCAGTACCGCGAAAGCCTCCTCGCCCTGCTCGACAAACTGAGCTTCGAACCCGGCGCCACGGCGCTGGAAGTCGGACCGGGCGACGGCGAATTCCTACCCGAACTGGCCCGCCGCTTCGCCCAGGTCACCGCGCTGGACAACAGCCCGACCATGCTCGAACTGGCACGCCAGGTCTGCCAGCGCGAACGCCTGGCTAACGTAAACCTGCAACTGGCCGATGCCCTCAGTACGACTGACGCCCAGGCCGATTGCGTGGTGCTGAACATGGTCCTGCACCACTTCAGCGATCCGGCCGCCGCCCTGGCGCAGCTGGCCGGACGTGTCAAACCAGGCGGCAGCCTGTTGCTTACCGAGTTGTGCAGCCACGACCAGGGTTGGGCCCGCGAAGCCTGCGGCGATCTCTGGCTGGGCTTTGAACAGGACGACCTGCTTCGTTGGGCCTGTGCTGCGGGACTGACTCCCGCAGACAGCCTCTATGTGGGATTACGCAATGGTTTCCAGCTCCAGGTCCGCCATTTCCAGCGACCGACTGGCAACAATCACCCTTTTTAAATTCAGGAACCCGTCGAGATGAGCGAATACTCCCTTTTCACCTCCGAGTCCGTATCTGAAGGTCACCCGGACAAGATCGCCGACCAGATTTCCGACGCGGTGCTGGACGCCATCATCGCGCAAGACAAATACGCACGCGTTGCCTGCGAAACCCTGGTGAAGACCGGTGTCGCCATCATCGCCGGCGAAGTCACCACCTCGGCCTGGGTCGACCTGGAAGACATCGTCCGCAACGTCATCACCGACATCGGCTACAACAGCTCCGACGTCGGCTTCGACGGCGCCACCTGCGCGGTGATGAACATCATCGGCAAGCAGTCCGTGGACATCGCCCAGGGCGTCGACCGCAGCAAGCCGGAAGACCAGGGCGCCGGTGACCAGGGCCTGATGTTCGGCTACGCCAGCAACGAAACCGACGTGCTGATGCCAGCGCCGATCTGCTTCTCCCACCGTCTGGTGGAGCGCCAGGCCGAAGCGCGCAAGTCCGGCCTGCTGCCGTGGCTGCGTCCGGACGCCAAGTCCCAGGTCACCTGCCGTTACGAAGGCGGCAAGGTGGTCGGTATCGACGCCGTGGTGCTGTCGACCCAGCACAACCCCGAGGTCTCGCAGAAAGACCTGCAGGAAGCAGTGATGGAGCTGATCGTCAAGCACACCCTGCCGGCCGAACTGCTGCACAAGGGCACCCAGTTCCACATCAACCCGACCGGCCAGTTCATCATCGGCGGCCCGGTAGGTGACTGCGGCCTGACCGGTCGCAAGATCATCGTCGACAGCTACGGCGGCATGGCCCGTCACGGCGGTGGCGCGTTCTCCGGCAAGGACCCGTCCAAGGTCGACCGTTCCGCTGCCTACGCCGGTCGCTACGTGGCCAAGAACATCGTTGCCGCCGGCCTGGCCGAGCGTTGCGAAATCCAGGTTTCCTACGCCATCGGCGTGGCCCAGCCAACCTCGATCTCGCTGAACACCTTCGGCACCGGCAAGATCTCCGACGAGAAGATCGTCCAGCTGGTGCGCGAGTGCTTCGACCTGCGTCCGTACGCCATCACCACCATGCTCGACCTGCTGCACCCGATGTACCAGGAAACCGCTGCCTACGGTCACTTCGGCCGTACTCCACAGCAGAAGACCGTGGGTGACGACACCTTCACCACCTTCACCTGGGAACGTACCGACCGCGTTGACGCCCTGCGCGCCGCTGCCGGCCTGTAACACCCGGTAATCGCTGTCGCGAAAGCCCCGGCCAGTCCTCTGGCCGGGGCTTTTTCATGCCGGGAAAAATGTCCTGACAAAGCTGAACGAGCAGTTTGCCCGTGGCTTCCTAGGCTGGGAATTCCTTCCCGAGAGCAAGGACGCTCGCCATGTCACGCCTCATTGCCCTGCTGCTGTTCTTCACCTTCCCCGCCTTCGCCAGCGACTGCCCCGACTGGGCCGAGGACACCGCCCGAACACGCATCGGCGAACTGCAGGAGCGCGTCTCCCAGTGGGATGCGTACTACCACAGCCTCGGCCGCTCCCCCATCAGCGACGAGCTGTACGACCAGCACCTCGCCCGCCTGCAACGCCTGCGCAACTGCTTCCCGGGAACCGGCGTGGTTGCCGGCCATGCACTGGCCAGCGCGAAGGGCCCGCTGCGCCATCCGGTGCCGCACACCGGGCTGGACAAGCTGGCCGATGAACAGGCGGTCGTCGCCTGGCTGAAGGGCCGCGGGGAGGTGTGGATACAACCCAAGGTGGACGGCGTGGCCGCGACCCTGGTGTACCGGGGCGGCAAGCTGGTGCAGTTGATCAGCCGCGGCGATGGGGTCCATGGCCATGACTGGAGCCGGCATATCCCGGCGCTGCCGGGCACCCTGCGCGAACTCGCCCGGGAGCGCGACCTGACCCTGCAGGGCGAGCTGTTCTGGCGGCTACCCGATCACGTCCAGGCGCAGGCCGGCAGTCTCAACGCCCGCAGCAAGGTGGCCGGGTTGATGGCCCGGCAGCGGATCAGCGCGCAGGACGCGGCCCGGCTCGACCTGTTCATCTGGGCCTGGCCCGATGGCCCGCAGGACCCCGCCCAGCGCTTCGCCAAGCTCGCCGCCCTTGGCCTGCCGAACAGCGAACACTTCAGCCAGCCGGTGGCCAGCTTCGCCGACGTCGCCCGCTGGCGCCAGCACTGGTATCGCTCGCCGTTGCCCTTCGCCAGCGATGGCGTAGTCCTGCTGCAGAGCCGCCAGCCGCCGGCGGCACGCTGGCAGGCAGGTTCGTCGCACTGGAGCGCGGCGTGGAAATACCCGTTCGCCAAGGCGCTGGCCGAGGTGCGCGCTGTCGACTTCCGGATTGGCCGGACCGGCCGCATCACCCCGCTGATCCACTTCGCCCCGGTCCGCCTGGATGACCGCCAGGTGCGCCAGGTCAGCGCCGGCTCGCTGCAACGCTGGCGCGAGCTGGATATCCAGCCGGGGGACCAGATCGTCATCAGCCTGGCGGGGCTGACCATTCCCCAGGTCGACGAGGTGGTGCAGCGCGGCGCGCGCGACAATGCGGTCACGCCGCCGCAGGCGGGCGACTACCACGCCCTGAGTTGCTGGCAGCCGGTCCCGGGATGCCAGGAGCAGTTCCTCGCCCGGCTTGAATGGCTGGCGGGCAAGCAGGGCCTGGACATGCCCGGGGTCGGACCGGGCACCTGGCGCAAGCTGCTGGAGGCCGGGCGCCTGGACAGCCTAGACGGCTGGGTCGGGCTGCAGGCAGACGACCTGCTGGGTATCGACGGCTTCGCCGAGCGCAGCAGCCAGAAACTGCACGATGCCTTCCTGGACGCCCGTACCCAGCCCTTCTCCCGCTGGGCGCGAGGGCTGGGGATACCGGCACCGACGCGGCTGCCACTGGGTGATTCCTGGGCATCGCTGGCCGGGCGCAGTGTGGAAAGGTGGCAGGAAGAACCGGGCGTGGGACCGTTGCGGGCGCGGCAACTGGTGGCGTTTTTCGAGCATCCGCAGGTCCGAAGCCTTGCCGCTCGTCTGGGTGAACAGGCAATCGAGGGTTTCTAAATCCGCTGGATCAGGGCAGCATCACGGGTTCTGCCTGCCCGATGACGGAGCCTCATATGAAATCGACTTCCCTGTTTGCCCTGTTCAGTGCCTGCGCTTTGCTGGCCGCGCCTGCCTTCGCCATCGAAGACCAGCCGGGCCTGACCGGCTGCGCCGCCAAGCAGCAGAACATCAGCGCGCAGATCGAACAGGCCCGCAGCCATGGCAATGCCGAGCAACAGGCCGGCCTGGAAAAGGCCCTCAGCGAAGTGCAGGCGCACTGCACCGACGCCGGGTTGCGCAAGGAACGCGAACAGAAGGTGCTGGATGCGCGTCACGAAGTGGCGCAGCGCAAGAAGGACCTGGACAAGGCCATGAAGAAAGGCGATGCGGAGAAGATCAACAAGCGCAAGGACAAGCTGGCCGAGGCCAACAAGGAACTGCAATCGGCGTTGCAAGAGCTGGATCAGTAAGCCGCTCTTGAAGCTTGCATAGGACCCTGTGGGAGCTGGCTTGCCAGCGATGAGGCCGGCCATGGCAAAGTGGTTGTCAGATCGGCCCAAATCGCTGGCAAGCCAGCTCCCACAGGGTCCTATGCAAGCCTTCAGTCTTTAAACATCAATGGTTACGAAATTCCGTATGACAGGCTTTGCACGCCGCCTCGACCTTGTCCATCGGCCCTTGCACCGTTTCGGCCTGTAACGGCTGGGCCTTGCTGGCAATCACCAACGCTCCCGTCGCCTCCTCCAACTGCCGCGCCAGCTCCTGGAAGCGCGCCTGTTTCTCCCAGACATCCGCCCGCGCGCTGGTATCATCCGTCTCCTTGACCTGTGGGAAGTGCTTCCATGGCTCGTGGGAAAGAGCATCGAGCTTCACCGCGCCGTCGGCGAATTTCTGCCCGTCGAAGGCCAGCCGCCCGCGCAGCATGCCACCCATGTCCTCGCTGGTCTTGAGCATCTGCTTGAAGATCGCCTTGCGCTGGCCCAGCGGCGAGTTCGGATCGACGCCGCCACAGGCGGTCAGGGTCAGGCAGGCCAGCAGTACGACGGAACAACGTTTGAGCATCATGGTCATCGGCTCACGGAAAAAAGGCGGCCAGTATCCTCGCCTGACCGGCAAAGACCAATACCCCCATGAAAAACATGGATTGCGCGCAGACCTTCATCGGCAGCGCCGGTCCCCAAGGAAATACCCGCATGAACATCCCTCTGCGCCGCCTCGGCTGGACCCTTTCCCTGTTCGCCCTGCTCGCCGGCTGCAACGGTGGCGCCCCGGAGAAATCCAAGCCGCACCCGATCGCCACCTACACCCACGCCACCTGGAAAGACCTGCCGACGGTGGGCGACAGCGACCTGGTGGCCGGCTTCGAGGCCTGGCGCAGCGCCTGCCAGCGCCTGAAGAACGATGCCGTGTGGGGCCCAACCTGCGCCGCAGCGGCCAGCGTGCCGGCGGATGCGCGCAAGATCGGTGAATTCCTCGGTGCCCAGCTGGAGGTCTACAGCCTGCGCTCGGCGGAAAACAGCGCCAATGGCCTGATCACCGGTTACTACGAGCCGGTGTATCCGGGCAGCGAAACCCGCACCGAACGCGCCCATGTGCCGGTGTATGGCATTCCGGACGACCTGATCGTGGTGAACCTCGACAGCGTCTATCCCGAGCTCAAGGGCAAGCGCCTGCGCGGCCGTCTCGAAGGCCGGGTGCTCAAGCCCTACGACACCGCCGAGGTGATCCAGCGACAGGGCCTGAATGCGCCGGTGGTGGCCTGGCTGACCGACCCGATGGACCTGCAGTTCCTGCAGATCCAGGGCTCTGGACGGGTCCAGCTGGACAACGGCCGACAGCTGCGCCTGGGGTATGCCGACCAGAACGGTCACCCCTATCGTCCGATCGGGCGCTGGCTGGTGGAGCAGGGTCAGCTGAAGAAAGAAGACGTGACCATGGGCGCCATCCACGCCTGGGCCCAGGCCAACCCGGCGCGGGTGCCGGAGCTGCTGGCGAGCAACCCGAGTTATGTGTTCTTCGGCGCCCGGCCGGACAGCAACGAAGGGCCGCGCGGGTCGTTGAACGTGCCGTTGACGGCGGGTTACAGCGTGGCGATCGACCGCAAGGTGATTCCGCTGGGCAGCCTGTTGTGGCTGAACACCACGCGCCCGGATGGCAGCCCGGTGGTGCGGCCGGTGGCGGCGCAGGACACCGGTGGCGCTATTACCGGCGAGGTCCGTGCCGACCTGTTCTGGGGAACTGGCGAGGCGGCGGGGGAACTGGCGGGAAACATGAAGCAGCAGGGGCAGATCTGGTTGCTGTGGCCGAAGGGCGTTGCCCTGCCTGCCGTACCGCAGACCGAAACCAAATAAGCCGGCTTGCCGCAGTACCTGTGCAAACCACAAGTGCGCCGCGATCGGCGTAGGAGCGGATTCATCCGCGATCGGCGGCGAAGCCGTCGTAAAACCTGAGTCCCGAGCTCGTCTGACACACCGCAGATACAGGTTTTATGGCCGCTTCGCGCCCAATCGCGGATGAATCCGCTCCCACGCCATCCCTGCTAAATCAATGGGTTATGTATTGTTCTATGAAAGCGTGTGTCAGGCCGAAGCCACGAAGAAACTCACGACCAACCCCACCCCCACGAACCACACCAGCGACCTCAACGCCGCCCAGTCCGCCAGGTAGCAGATGATGTAGAGCAGCCGGCTGGTGATGAACAGCACCGCCAGCACATCCTGGGTCACCTGTTCGGCATTGCCCACCACATCGGCGATCAGCACCGCGGCAATGAACGCCGGAAGAATCTCGAAGCTGTTCAACTGCGCCGCATGGGCGCGTCGCGGCAAACCTTCCAGGGTGTCCTGGAACGCCCGCGGATCATGGTTGTGCCGCAGGTTGAAACGTCCGCTGGCAACCTTGGCGATGCTCGTGCACAGGTAGGGCAGGATCAGCGCGATCAGTACGCACCAGAAAGCGACAGTCATGGTCAGGTCCTTCTCAGTAGGAAAACGGGAGGCCGGTCAGAGCTTCATCACCAGCATGCCGACCAGCACCAGGGCACAGGCTAAGAGCCTGGGGCCGCCGAAAGGTTCTTTGAGGTAGCGCATGCCCATCAACACCACGAGGATCACGCTGACCTCGCGCAGCGCCGCCGCCTCCGCCACCGAGCCCAGGTGCATGGCCCAGAGCACCAGAGCGTAGCTCAACAACACGCAGACGCCGACCGCCAGCCCGAGCTTCCACTGGGTGCGCCAGAACGTCACGAACGGCCCGCGCCGCGCCACGCTGGCGATCACCGGGAACGGCAGCGAGCAGGCCAGGGTCAGCCACACCAGGTAGTCCAGCGGCTGCGCCCAGCGGCGGATCGCCTGGCCATCGAGCCAGGTGTAGCAACCGATGCACAGGCCGATCAGCGCTACCACCGGCAGCATCGACCAGGGCAGGCGATCACCGCCGCCGCCATGCCAGAGCAAACAGGCCATGCCGCATGGGATCAGGAGGATGCCGATGATCTGCTGGCCGCTCAGGTGCTCGCCGGCGAACACCAGGGTCAGGGCCAGCACCACCAGCGGCGACAACCCGCGCATCAACGGATAGACCAGGCCCAGGTCACCGACCTTGTAGGCCTGGATCAGCAGGAAACGGTAGAGCAGCTCGCACAGCGCCGACGCCAGCAGCCACGGCCAGATATCCGCCGGCGGCACGTCGACGAAGCCGACCATGACCACGGCGAACACCAGCGCCACGCTGTCCATGCTGGCGATCATCAGCAGGCGCTCGCCGCTGAACTTGACCAGGGTGTTCCAGGTTGCATGCAGCAGTGCCGCGACGAGCACCAGGGAAGTCGCTACCACGTCTCGATTCCTTCGCCATCCACGGACCGGGTCCGTCCACCAGAGGCCGGAGTTTCAACCACTCGCAACAAAACAGCCAGCACGCTGTCAATCGCGGCATTGAAAGAAACTGTGTCCCAGACCGGTCAAAAGGCCATCAAACCTTATGTCCGCCGCAAGCGGGCACAGAATCGGAAGCCAATACAGGAACCAGGATGCTCGAATTAGTTGCCGTGTTTATCTGCCTCACCACCCTCCTCACCTACGTGAACTACCGCTTCATCGGCCTGCCACCGGCCATTGGCGTGATGGTCACGGCCTTGCTGTTCTCCCTGATGCTCCAGGGGCTGAGCCTGATCGGCTTCCCCGGACTGGAAGAACGGGTCGAAGGCCTGATGAACCAGATCGACTTCAACGACCTGTTGATGCACTGGATGCTGTCGTTCCTGCTGTTCGCCGGCGCCTTGCACGTCAACCTCGCCGACCTGCGCGACTACCGCTGGCCGATTGGCCTGCTGGCCACCCTGGGCGTGCTGATCGCCACCGTGGTCATCGGTTTTCTCGCCCACTGGGTGTTCGCCTTGTTCGGCTGGAACGTCAGCCTGATCTACTGCCTGCTGTTCGGCGCGCTGATCTCGCCGACCGACCCGATCGCGGTGCTGGGCGCGCTGCGCACCGCCAACGCCTCCAAGCCATTGAAGACCACCATCGTCGGCGAGTCGCTGTTCAATGACGGCACGGCGGTGGTGGTATTCACCGTACTGCTGGGCATCATCCAGCTCGGCGAAACGCCGAGCGTTGCCGACACCGCGATCCTGTTCGCCCGCGAAGCCATCGGCGGGGTGATCTTCGGCGGCCTGATCGGTTATGCCACCTACCGCATGATCAAGAGCATCGAGCAGTACCAGGTCGAGGTGATGCTGACCCTGGCGCTGGTCATCGGCGGCTCGGCGATGTGCTACGAACTGCACGTGTCGGCGCCGATCGCCATGGTGGTCGCCGGCCTGATCATCGGCAACCTGGGGCGCAACCTGGCGATGAACGACATGACCCGGCGCTACATGGATGGTTTCTGGGAGCTGATCGACGACATGCTCAACGCCCTGCTGTTCGCCCTGATCGGCCTGGAGCTGTTGCTGCTGCCGTTCAACTGGATGCACCTGGCGGCCGGCGGCGTGCTGGCGATCGCGGTGCTGGCGTCGCGCCTGCTGACCGTGGCCCCGGCCATCGTCCTGCTGCGACGCTGGCGCAGCGTGCCGAAAGGCACCGTGCGGGTGCTGACCTGGGGTGGTCTGCGCGGAGGTGTTTCGGTCGCCCTGGCGTTGTCGCTGCCAATCGGCGAGGAGCGGGATCTGCTGCTGAGCATCACCTACATCGTGGTGCTGTCGTCGATCCTGGTGCAGGGGTTGACGGTGGGACGGGTCGTGAAGGGGGTCAGCGAGCAGCCGGGATGAGCGGCAAGCATTAAGCTTCAAGATGCAAGAAAGAGCAAAAGCAGGATCGCGGTCTGCTCTTGCTCTTTCTTATGACTTGCAGCTTAAAGCTTGAAGCTCATTCAACAGCGCTGTCCGGGAACTGGTCCTGGATGTACTTGATCTCGGTTCGCCCATGGGCCGCCGGCAAGCCGTCCTCGCCCAGGTTGACGAAGACCATCTTGTCCACGGTCAGGATCGACTTGCGGGTGATCTTGTTGCGCACTTCGCAGCTCAGGGTGATAGAGGTCCGGCCAAACTCGGTAGCGGTGATGCCCAGCTCGATGATGTCGCCCTGGCGCGAGGCGCTGACGAAGTTGATCTCGGAAATGTACTTGGTCACCACGCGCTGGTTGCCCAGCTGGACGATCGCGTAGATCGCCGCCTCTTCATCGATCCAGCGCAACAGGCTGCCACCGAACAGGGTGCCGTTGGGGTTGAGGTCTTCGGGTTTTACCCACTTGCGGGTGTGGAAATTCATGCGTGCTCCTGGTACGGCCTGGCATGTCAAGAATGGGCCTTCGCGACCCTGCCACTACAGGTTAGCCCCTTTTCCCCGCGCCTTGACCATGCCCTTTGTAGGCCCTTTGTCGCCAGCCGCGTTTTTGTCCTTGGGCCGTCACGAAAGCCCGGCTATAATCCCCGCGTTTTTATCCGGCGCCGACCCTCTGCGGTCGACGCTCCCGCCACCCGACCGAGGGGCGCTGCAGCAGGTTCGATCCTGTCAGGCTCGGTCGGGGCGTTGTCCGCAGGTCACCTGTGGACGCTCAACGCACAACGGCGCCCATTCGCACACTACGAATGGAGGCTCTAATGAGCGCTGTAAACACGCCTGCAGGTTTCACCGACTACAAGGTCGCCGACATCTCCCTGGCCGCCTGGGGCCGTCGCGAAACCATCATCGCCGAGTCGGAAATGCCTGCGCTGATGGGCCTGCGCCGCAAGTACCAGGAAGAGCAGCCACTCAAGGGCGCTAAAATCCTCGGCTGCATCCACATGACCATCCAGACCGCCGTGCTGATCGAAACCCTGGTTGCCCTGGGTGCCGAAGTGCGCTGGTCGTCCTGCAACATCTTCTCCACCCAGGACCAGGCCGCTGCCGCCATCGCCGCCGCCGGCATCCCTGTGTTCGCCTGGAAAGGTGAAACCGAGGAAGAGTACGAGTGGTGCATCGAGCAGACCATCCTCAAGGACGGTCAGCCATGGGACGCCAACATGATCCTCGACGACGGCGGCGACCTGACCGAGATCCTGCACAAGAAATACCCGGCGATGCTGGACAAGATCCACGGCGTCACCGAAGAAACCACCACCGGCGTGCACCGCCTGCTGGACATGCTGGCCAAGGGCGAGCTGAAGATCCCGGCGATCAACGTCAACGACTCGGTCACCAAGAGCAAGAACGACAACAAGTACGGCTGCCGTCACAGCCTGAACGACGCCATCAAGCGCGGTACCGACCACCTGCTGTCGGGCAAGCAGGCCCTGGTGATCGGCTACGGTGACGTGGGCAAGGGCTCGGCCCAGTCGCTGCGTCAGGAAGGCATGATCGTCAAGGTCACCGAAGTCGACCCAATCTGCGCCATGCAAGCCTGCATGGACGGTTTCGAAGTGGTCTCGCCGTTCAAGGACGGCATCAACGACGGCACCGAAGCCAGCATCGACGCGGCCCTGCTGGGCAAGATCGACCTGATCGTCACCACCACCGGTAACGTCAACGTCTGCGACGCGAACATGCTCAAAGCGCTGAAAAAACGCGCCGTGGTCTGCAACATCGGTCACTTCGACAACGAGATCGACACCGCCTTCATGCGCAAGAACTGGGCATGGGAAGAGGTCAAGCCGCAGGTGCACAAGATCCACCGCACCGGCCACGGCGATTTCGATCCGCAGAACGATGACTACCTGATCCTGCTGGCCGAAGGCCGCCTGGTGAACCTGGGCAACGCCACCGGTCACCCAAGCCGCATCATGGACGGTTCGTTCGCCAACCAGGTCCTGGCGCAGATCTTCCTGTTCGCACAGAAGTTCGCCAACCTGACCGCCGAGCAGAAGGCCGAGCGCCTGACCGTCGAAGTCCTGCCGAAGAAACTCGACGAAGAAGTGGCCCTGGAAATGGTTCGCGGCTTCGGCGGCGTGATCACCCAGCTGACCCCGAAACAGGCCGAGTACATCGGCGTGACTGTCGAAGGTCCATTCAAGCCACACGCCTACCGCTACTAACAGCAGCTGCAAGCGGCAAGTAGCAAGGTTCAAGCAGAAGCGGTTCGCGCCGCTCCTGCTTTTTTCTTGCAGCCTGCCGCTTGAGGCTTGCGGCTGAAGGAACTTCAAATGACTCAGGAACGCCGTTACAGCTTCGAGTTCTTCCCGACCAAGACCGACGCTGGACATGAAAAACTGCTCGCCACCGCCCATACCCTGGCGAGCTACAACCCGGACTTCTTCTCCTGCACCTACGGGGCCGGCGGTTCGACCCGCGACCGCACCCTGAACACCGTGCTGCAGCTGGAAAACGAAGTGAAGGTGCCCGCCGCACCGCACCTGTCGTGCGTCGGTGACAGCAAGGCCGAACTGCGCGCCCTGCTGGCCCAGTACAAGGATGCCGGCATCAAGCGCATCGTCGCCCTGCGCGGCGACCTGCCGTCGGGCATGGGCATGGCCAGCGGCGAGCTGCGCTACGCCAACGAACTGGTGGAGTTCATCCGCCAGGAAACCGGCGACCAGTTCCACATCGAAATCGCCGCCTACCCGGAGATGCATCCGCAGGCGCGCAACTTCGAGGACGACCTGGCCAACTTCGTGCGCAAGGCCAATGCCGGCGCCGACAGCGCCATCACCCAGTACTTCTTCAACGCCGAAAGCTACTTCTACTTCGTGGAACGCGTGCAGAAGCTGGGGGTGAAGATCCCGGTGGTCCCGGGGATCATGCCGATCACCAACTACAGCAAGCTGGCCCGCTTCTCCGACGCCTGCGGCGCCGAGATCCCGCGCTGGATCCGCAAGCAGCTGGAAGCCTACGGCGACGACGCCAAGAGCATCCAGGCCTTCGGCGAAGAAGTCATCACCCACATGTGCGAGCAACTGCTGGAAGGCGGCGCACCGGGCCTGCACTTCTATACCTTGAACCAGGCCGAACCCAGCCTGGCGATCTGGAACAACCTGAAGCTGCCGCGCTGATCCCCCAAGCGGCGATGATGTCTGTATCCTTCAGCATCGTCGCCGTTTCCGGCCTTCCGGCCTGTCCACCATGCCCTATTTCGCCCGCCTTTTGACCGTTGTGCTGTTGAGCTGCATGAGCCTGCTGGCCCGTGCCGAACAGTTGCGCATCGTCACCGACCCCTGGGCGCCCTATGTCTACGAGGAAAACGGCGAGCCCAAGGGCATCGACTACGAAATCACCGCAGAGATCTTCAAGCGCCTGGGCGTGGACGTGCGCTGGGAGTTCATGCCCTGGAAGCGCTGCATGCTCATGCTCGAACAAGGGCTGGCGGACGGTGTCATCGACATTTTCCAGAACGAACTGCGCAGCACCCAGCTGTATTACCCCAACGAGCCGCTGTCGGTGGTCGAGTTCGTGCTGTTCCAGGCCAACGATCGGCCCCACGACATCAAGTCGCTGGATGACCTCAAGGACCTCACCGTCGGCACCTCCGCCGGCTACGACTACGGTGCCGAGTTCATGCAAGCGACGGCGTTCCGCCGCGAGGCCGCGCCGACCCAGGAAGCCAACTTCGGCAAACTGCAACGCGGGCGCATCGACCTGCTGATCACCGACCGCCGCGTGGGCCGCTACATGCTTGCGCAGACAGGCCTGCAGGACAGGATCAGCGAACTGCCGCTGGTGGTCAGTCGCCACAAGCAGTACCTGGCGGTACGCCGCAATGCCGGCATGGACCTGCTGGCCCAGCGCTTCGCCGCAGAGCTGCGGCGCTTCAAGCAGGAACCGGCCTACGCCGAGCTGCAGGCGCGCTACGGTCATGTAGCAACGCCGAATACAGAAACCGTTGAGCAGCAGGAAAGCAGCACTCCCTGATTGCTCTGTTATACTCGGGCCTTTCCGTCAGGCTTACGCCCGGACGCTGGCCCCGATAGACGACATCCCGACCCCCGGATGCGCACCGTGGACCAGCAGGACCGGACGCGACAGCATCGACCCGATGCCCCTCGCGCCAGGCAAGATCATCCCCATCGGGCACAGTCCCCACTAGAACAGGATTTCTCATGTCCTTTGCTTCCCTCGGTCTCTCCGAGGCTCTAGTCCGAGCTATCGAGGCTGCCGGCTACACGCAGCCGACTCCGGTGCAACAGCGGGCCATTCCCGCCGTGTTGCAAGGTCGCGACCTGATGGTCGCGGCACAGACAGGTACTGGTAAAACCGGCGGCTTCGCCCTGCCGATCCTGGAGCGTCTGTTCCCGGGTGGTCACCCCGACAAGTCCCAGCGCCATGGCCCGCGCCAGCCGCGCGTACTGGTCCTGACCCCGACCCGCGAACTGGCCGCCCAGGTCCACGACAGCTTCAAGATCTACGCCCGCGACCTCAAATTCGTCAGCGCCTGCATCTTCGGCGGCGTCGGCATGAACCCGCAGGTCCAGGCCATGGCCCGTGGCGTCGACGTACTGGTGGCCTGCCCCGGCCGCCTGCTCGACCTGGCCGGCCAGGGCAGCGTCGACCTCAGCCACGTCGAGATCCTGGTCCTGGACGAAGCCGACCGCATGCTCGACATGGGCTTCATCCATGACGTGAAGAAGGTCCTCGCCCGCCTGCCGGCCAAGCGCCAGAACCTGCTGTTCTCGGCGACCTTCTCCAAGGACATCACCGACCTCGCCGACAAGCTGCTGCACAACCCCGAGCGCATCGAGGTCACGCCGCCGAACACCACGGTCGAGCGTATCGAGCAGCGCGTGTTCCGCCTGCCGGCCAGCCACAAGCGCGCCCTGCTGGCGCACCTGATCACCGCTGGCGCCTGGGAACAGGTACTGGTCTTCACCCGTACCAAGCACGGCGCCAACCGCCTGGCCGAGTACCTGGAAAAGCACGGCCTGACCGCCGCCGCGATCCACGGCAACAAGAGCCAGAATGCCCGCACCAAGGCCCTGGCCGACTTCAAGTCGGGCGCCGTGCGGATCATGGTCGCCACCGATATCGCCGCCCGCGGCCTGGATATCGACCAACTGCCCCACGTGGTCAACTTCGAGCTGCCCAACGTCGAGGAAGACTACGTTCACCGTATCGGCCGTACCGGTCGTGCGGGCCGCTCCGGCGAGGCCATCTCGCTGGTGGCGCCGGATGAAGAGAAGCTGCTCAAGAGCATCGAGCGCGTCACTCGCCAGAAGATCCCGGATGGCGACCTGATGGGCTTCGACATCTCTGCCGTCGAGGCGGAGAAGCCGGAAGTGCGCGAACCGCGTCCGCAGAACAACCCGCGCCGTGGCCAGCGCGCCGACGGCAGCAATGCCGGTGGCCGCAAGGACAAGGGCAAGGACAAAGGCCAGGAAAAAGGCAGCAACAAGGACGCCAAGCCGTCTGGCGAGAAGTCCGCGGAGAAACCTGCTGGCGGTCGCCAGGAACAACGCAAGCCACGGGACAAGAAGCCGCGCCAGCAGCAGAACGCCCAGCAAGGCGCGCCTGCGGCACCAGCGAACCGTGATCCGGAAGAGTTCCTGGACGACGACGTCGACAACTTCGGCAACCGCGCCGACTACGTCAGCCCGTACCAGAACAAGGGCGGCCAGGGTCGCAATCGTCGTCCGGGTGCCCAGGCGGGTGCCGGCAACGGTGGTGGCCAGGCTCGTGGTGGTCAGCCGCGCAGCAATGGCGGTGGTTCGGGTCAACCGCGCAGCAACAATGGCGGCGGTGCCAATGGCGAGAAGCGTGGTGGTTCGCGCAATGGCGGCGGCCAGGCCCGTCGCGATGGCAGCAACAACCGCCGTCCGGCCCGTGAAGATCGCCAGGAGCCGGCAGTGCGCAGCCCGCGTGAAGGCCAGCCACAGCAGAACCAGCCGAAGATCATGCACAAGGAATCGAAGATCGATCGTTTCCCGTCCATGGAACAGCTGGAGCAACTGCCGAGCCGTCCTCGGGGTGAGAAGCCAGCATTGCTGACGCGCAATCGCTGAGTCACAGCCCCAAGCTCCAAGCTTTAAGCTGCAAGAAAAAGCAGGCAAGCATCACACCCGCTCTTACTTGCAGCTTATGACTTGCAGCTTACAGCTAAAAAAACGCCGCCCCTGAGGGCGGCGTTTTTGTTGGCAAGGCAGAAATTACTTCTGCTTCACACCTTCAACCGAGATATCCAGATCGAAGGTCTGGGAAGCCGGGCCCGGGCCTTTGATACCGAAGTCGCCCAGGTTGACGGTGGTGGTAGCGTTGAAGCCGGCACGCTCGCCGCCCCATGGGTCCTTGCCTTCACCGATGAAGGTAGCCTTGAAGGTCACAGGCTTGGTCACGCCGTGGAAGGTCAGGTCGCCGGTCACGTCAGCGGTTTTCTCGCCGGTGGACTTGACGCTGGTGGAGACGAACTTGGCGTCCGGGTACTTCTTCACGTCCAGGAAGTCGGCGCTGGCGATGTGCTTGTCACGCTCGGCGTGGTTCGACCACAGGCTGGCGGTTTTCACATCGACGCTGATCTTGCTGGCTTCAGGCTTGGCCGAGTCCCAGGAGAAGGTGCCGTCGAAGTCCTTGAAGGTACCGTGGATGAAGCTGTAGCCCAGGTGGCTGATCTTCCAGTCGACGAATGCGTGCTGGCCTTCCTTGTCGATCTTGTAGTCGGCGGCCATGGCCTGACCAGCCGAGAGCAGAGCGGTACCCAGTGCCAGAGCGGCAAAAGTCTTTTTCAACATTCTTTCGATTCCTTTGAGTTGAGGTTGAACATCAAGCCTTGCGGCCCAGCATGCGCGTCAGGGTCGCATCACGGTCGATAAAGTGGTGCTTCAGAGCGGCCAGCCCGTGCAGGACGGCAAACACCACCAGTCCCCAGGCCAGATAGAGGTGAACCACACCGGCGATATCAGCCTGATCGGGCAGGCCGGAAATCAGTGCCGGTACTTCGAACAGGCCGAACACCGGGATCCCCGCGCCGTCGGCGGTGGAGATCAGGTAGCCGGCGATCAGCACGCTGAACAGGCCGACATAGAGCAGCAGGTGACCGAACTTCGCCGCGACGCGGGTCAGCGCGCCATGGTTGGCCGGTGCCGGCGGCGGTGGGCTGACGAAACGCCAGATCACCCGCAGCAGCATCAGCGCCAGCACGGTCAGGCCAATGCCCTTGTGCAACTCTGGCGCGGTGTGGCGCCAGGAACTGTAGTAGTCCAGGCCGACCATCCAGAGGCCCAGCCCGAACAGACCGAACACCGCCAGGGCGACGCCCCAGTGCATGACGATGCTGACCAGCCCGTAACGGGAAGATGAATTGCGAAGCTGCATGTGCCGTGTTCCCCGTAAGAATTGTTGCCAAGACTAACCGGTTATCTATCGATATAAAGCGGAAAATTTCGCTTTGAACTATCAGAAAAATAGATATTGAGTGTGTCGCAGAGGCGTTAAGGAAACATTAACACTGGGGGAAAGACTGTAGAGGGCAAACACGGGCCTTGCACGTGACGCAGCCAGATCACCTGATATTTTTGCCAGTAGACAGATTCGTGAGTGAACAACAGGATTCAGGCATGACCCGCCGTATCGATCGGGCAGGCGCTTGAGGAGCTGAATCAATGGCCACTTCGCATAAGGAAAACTTCGAGAAAGTCGATCTGCACGAGTTCAGGTCCTCTGCGCCGATCAAGATAGCCAGCGGCATGAGCATCTATCAAAAGCGATTCTTGAAATTACTGTCCGGCATCCGTGCTGCCTCGTCACCCGCCAACGCCAACAGCAAGGACCTGGTAGTGGGCGGCTACAGCATTGTCCGCTTGGTATTCGAAAGTACGGTGAAGGACCTTTCGTTCGAGTATCACATGGGTCTCGAAAGCAGCTATCGCGGCATGATCGAAAGAGAGGCCGCGCAGGAAGGGCAACGGCCCGACGACCGGGTCAAGCTGCGCCTGCGCGAAGTGGCTACCGTGCGATTCCACTCACCGGCTGGAATCAAGGAGCATGTCCTCGGCGGAACGCTGGACACGCTCACGTTCCACCAGGACGTTGGTGAGTTCAATCTGCTGGAAATCGAGTCGCTGACGCAACACGAAGTCCGCCTCGAAATCATCAGCTGGAACACATGACGCCTGCCCGGCCTCCCCGCTGGCAAGCCGGCTCGCGGCAAGCCAGCAGGGACCGTCGTCAGTTGGCCTTGGCCTGGCTGTTCGTCGCCGGCTTCTTGGCCGGCTGTGCCTTGGCCTCGGTCTTCTTCACCGGCGCATGGGTGGTGGTCTTCTTCGGCGCAGGCTTGCTTTCCGCCTTCTTCACCGGAGCCGCTTTTGCCGGGGCCGGCTTGGCTGCCGGTGCGGCCTTGGCCGGTTCTTCCTTGGCCACCGGTGCCGGTGCCGGTGCTGCAGGTGCAGGCGCTGGAGCCGGAGCAGGCGCAGGGGCTACGGCCGTTTCAGCCGCCTTGGCGGTCTCCGCCGCTGCCGGCTTGTCATCCCCACCACCGAACAGGCGCGAGAAGAAGCCCGGTTTGTCATCCTTGCCCTTGCTCGCCACGGCTGCGGCCGCAGCACCGGCCGCCGCTGCGGCTACCGCTGGCTTGGCATCGAAGGACTTGCCCGCCGCCAGGTCCTCGACCTGCCCCGCCGCGCGCTTGCCGCTGCGCAACGCGCCTTCCAGGGTGCCGGGGTACAGGGCGTCGGTGTGCTCGCCGGCGAAGGCGATGCGTTGCACCGGCTTCTCCCACAGGCGCCAGTACTTGCTGATCTGCCCCGGGCCGTAGGCCAGGTACGAACCGCCAGTGCCCACATCGGTGCTGTAGCGACGGATCTCATAACCGGTGAACGCTCCACGGGCCTGTGGATAGAAGGCGTGCAGGCGGATCAGTACCTGGTCGACCATCTGCTTGTCGCCGAACGCCTGCATCACCCGCGCGTTGTCGCCGGACAGGTTGATCACCACGTTGGCGCCGCCCTTCAGCGCCGGTTCGATCCACAGCATGCCGAGGCCGGCGTTGCTGTAGATCTCGCCGGACATGCGCGCGCGGCTTTCCCAGACCGGGTTCTTGAACTTCAGCATCAGCTGGTCGCGCCAGCCGTAGTTGGTGCCCTTGAGCGCCGCCAGGTGCAGGTTGTCCAGGCCGGGGGTCAGCTGGATCCTGGCCAGTGCGCGCAGCGGCACCGCCAGCACCAGGTAGTCGGCCTGGTAGCCGACGCCGCCGACCTTGACGGTGACGCCGTCCTTGTCCTGGCTGATGGCGGTGACCGGGGAGCTGGTCTTGATGGTCTTCAGCTGCTTGACGAAGGCCTGGGCCAGCACCGGGCTGCCGCCTGGCAGGCGCGCAGCGCGCAGGTCGCGGTCGTTGACGCCACGGTACACGCGGGTCTGCTGGGCAAAGTACAGCAGCGACAGGCGCGACGGCTCGTCGTAGCGGGTACGGATCTGCTGGTTGACCAACTGGCGCGCGGTGGCCGGCAGTTGCAGCTTGTCCAGCCAGGCGGAGACCGTGATCTGGTCGAGGGCGAACAGGGTGCTGTTGGCCGCCGGGTTCTCCGGGTCGCTGATGGAGGCGGCGAGGTCGTCGAGGGTCTTCTCGTAGCGTTTGAGCGCCTCGGCGGTGGCGGGCTGCTTGGTAGTCAGGTCGGCGGCGCTGAAATACTCGCCGTCGATCAGGTAGCCCGGCGTACGCACGAATTCCGGTGCCGGCAGCGTGCTGAGCTTGAAGGTATCCAGGTACTGGTTGAGTAGCGGCTGCGCCTTGCTGTTGCCGATCCACTCGCTGGTAGCCAGGCCGGAGCGCCCGCCGATCCCGGACCTGGCTTCCAGCAGGGTCACCTGCCAGCCCTTGTTCTGCAGCTCGTAGGCCGCCGTCAGGCCTGCCAGGCCGCCACCGACCACGATGGCCGTCGGGGTCTTGGTCGCCGCCATCGCCCCCGCGCTGAACAACCCGATAAACACCAGCGCGCAGCCGCGCAGCCAACCAGCAGACATTCGTCGAACTCCGGATAAAGGCAGAAAAAACGGGGAGGAAATCCCCGGTAAAGAAAGGTTGCAGGATACGTCACGGCACATCAGGTCGCCAGCACGGGCGCCAGGCGGGAATGGCGTGAATGACAGAGGAACATTGTCCTGCACCCTGGCTTTGCTTAGGCTTACGCGGGTTTACCCAACCCGCGTTGCCAGGAGTACAAGCCCATGGGCCTCAACCAACAGTGGATGGACCGCGACCTCAAGGTCCTGTGGCATCCCTGCACCCAGATGAAAGACCACGAGCAACTGCCGCTGATCCCGATCAAGCGCGGTGAAGGCGTGTGGCTTGAGGACTTCGAGGGCAAGCGCTACCTCGACGCGGTCAGCTCCTGGTGGGTCAACGTGTTCGGCCATGCCAACCCGCGCATCAACCAGCGCATCAAGGACCAGGTCGACCAGCTGGAACACGTGATCCTCGCCGGTTTCAGCCACCAGCCGGTGATCGAGCTGTCGGAGCGGCTGGTGAAGATCACCCCGGACGGCCTGAACCGGGTGTTCTACGCCGACAACGGCTCGTCCTGCATCGAAGTGGCGCTGAAGATGAGCTTCCACTACTGGCTGAACAAGGGCCGTCCGGAGAAGAAGCGCTTCGTCACCCTGAGCAACAGCTACCACGGCGAGACCATCGCGGCGATGTCGGTGGGCGACGTGCCGCTGTTCACCGAGACCTACAAGGCGCTGCTGCTGGACACCCTCAAGGTGCCGAGCCCGGACTGCTACCTGCGCCCCGAAGGCGTGAGCTGGGAAGAGCATTCGCGGACCATGTTCGCGGCCATGGAAGAGACCCTCGCCGAAAACCATGAAAGCATCGCCGCGGTGATCGTCGAGCCGCTGATCCAGGGCGCCGGCGGCATGCGCATGTACCACCCGGTGTACCTCAAGCTGCTGCGCGAGGCCTGCGACCGCTACGAGGTGCACCTGATCCACGACGAGATCGCCGTGGGCTTCGGCCGCACCGGGACGATGTTCGCCTGCGAGCAGGCCGGCATCCGTCCGGACTTCCTCTGCCTGTCCAAGGCCCTCACCGGCGGTTACCTGCCGCTGGCCGCGTGCCTGACCACCGACGAGGTGTACGGCGCCTTCTACGACGACTATCCGACCCTGCGCGCCTTCCTCCACTCCCACAGCTACACCGGCAACCCGCTGGCCTGTGCGGCGGCGCTGGCGACCCTGGATATCTTCGAGCAGGACAACGTGATCGAGGCCAACAAGGCCCTGAGCCAGCGCATGGCCAGTGCCACGGCGCACCTGGTGGATCATCCGCATGTGGCGGAGGTGCGCCAGACCGGCATGGCCCTGGCCATCGAGATGGTGCAGGACAAGGCGAGCAAGAGCGCCTATCCGTGGCAGGAACGGCGCGGGATGAAGGTGTTCGAGCATGCCCTGACCCGCGGGGCGCTGTTGCGGCCGCTGGGTAGCGTGGTGTATTTCCTGCCGCCTTATGTGATTACCCCGGAGCAGATCGATTTCCTGGCCGAGGTGGCCAGCGAAGGGATCGATATCGCGACCCGGGACAAGGTCAGTGTGGCGGTGCCGGCGGATTTCCATCCGGATTTCCGGGATCCTGGCTGATAGCCCTGTATTGACCTTCAGGGCCCTGTCGCTGGCTTGCCAGCGATGAGGCTCTCGAATACACCCAAAATTTCATGTCGAGCCCCCAATGAGACTCTCCCGCTTTTTCATCGATGCCCCGCTGAGCCTCGGCGAGCACGATCTGCCTGAAGCTCAGGCCCACTACATCGGCCGTGTCCTGCGCATGAGCGCCGGCGATGCCGTGCAACTGTTCGACGGCAGCGGCGAGGAATTCCTCGGCGAGCTGCTCGACGTCGGCAAGAAGACCGTGCGCGTGCGCCTCGACCAGGCCCTCCCCGGCCAGGCCGAATCGCCCTTGCACATCCACCTCGGCCAGGGCCTGTCCCGCGGCGAGCGCATGGACTGGGCGATCCAGAAGGCCACCGAACTGGGCGTCAACGTCATCACGCCGATCGTCAGCGAACGCTGCGAAGTGCGCCTCAAGGACGAACGCGCCGACAAGCGCCTGGCCCACTGGCGCCAGGTAGCGATCAGCGCCTGCGAACAATGCGGCCGCTCCAGCGTGCCGCGCATCGAGGCGCCGGTGACCCTCGCGGAATGGCTGGCCAGCCGCGACGAAGCCCTGAAACTGGTGCTGCACCCGGTGGCCGAGCCGCTGGTGAGCCACGAGCGCCCGGCCAGCCTGGCCTTCCTGATCGGCCCGGAAGGCGGTCTGTCGGACGCAGAGGTGGAGCAGGCCAAGGCCAGCGGCTTCCATTCTGCCCGCCTCGGCCCGCGGGTGTTGCGCACGGAAACCGCGCCGGTGGTGGCGCTGGCCGTGGCCCAGCAGCTGTGGGGCGATTTCTAGTTCGACGGCAGGAGTTTTTCCAGCGCCACCAGGTCCGGCACCCGGGCGACCTGCTCGCCCACCTGCACCGCCGCCAGCTCCAGCGCGCCGAGCGGCACGTCGACATAGTTGAGCTGGCTGTCCAGCTTGCAGGAGCGCGGAATGCCCTGCACCAGCAGGGCGAAGAAGCTACGCGAGGTACCGCCGAGGGCGTTGAGCACGACGATCCGCGCCCGCTCGCCAACCTGGGTCTGGCCACCACAGGCCGCCTCGAAACTCAGCAACGGCAGGCGCTGGCCGCGCCAGTCGATCCAGCCCAGCAGCCAGGCCGGCTGGTCGGGCGCAGGCAGGCAGTGCTGGTAGCCGATCAGTTCGGCCACCGCCACGTTGGGCAGCACCAGGCTGCGGTCGCTCAGCGGCAGCAACAGCCCGGTCAGGCTGCTGCGCCGGCCGCTGCGGGGGGCTTGTTCAAGCATTGAATTGACTCCAGCGGGCGATGCTCTGCAGCAGCACGGATTCCTGGTACGGCTTGCCCAGGTAGTCGTTGACGCCGATGGCCATCGCCCGGTCGCGGTGCTTCTGGCCGGTGCGCGAGGTGATCATGATGATCGGCAGGTGTTTCAGCCGCGGATCCTGGCGCACCTGGGTCGCCACTTCGAAGCCGTCCATCCGCGGCATCTCGATATCCAGCAGCAGCACGTCCGGGCGGTGTTCGGCCATGACCGCCATGGCATCAACCCCGTCCTTGGCCGTCAGCACGTGCATGCCGTGGCGTTCCAGCAGGCGCCCGGTGACCTTGCGCACCGTCACCGAATCGTCCACCACCAGCACCAGCAACGGCCCGGCCGGACCACTGCCGGCCTGTGCCTGCACTTCCCGCTCCGGCCGCCCGGCCTGCTGCGCCAGGCGCAGGTGCAGACTGCGCAGTTGCGTCAGCACATCGAGGATCAGCACCACCCGGCCATCGCCCAGCAAGGTCGCCCCGGCCAGGCCCTGTACCGCGGCGAACTGCGGGCCGAGGCTCTTGACCACGATCTCGCGGCTGGCCGACAGGCTGTCCACCTGCACCGCAAACTGCTGGTCATGGGCGTGCACCAGCAGCACCGGCAACGGCAGGCTCTGCCCGAGCAGGCGCGGCTGGCGCTCGCCCTGCAGCAGTTCGCCGAGGTAGCGCAGCTCGTAGCGGCGCCCGGCGTATTCGTAGCGCGGGGGATCGAGGCGATAACAGGCTTCCAGCTCCGCCGGCGGCACTCGCACCACACCGTCGATGGCGTTGAGTGGCACGGCGTACTGTTCCTCGCCGCAATGCACCATCAGCGCGCGGTTGACCGACACGGTGAACGGCAGGCGGATCAGGAAGCGCGCGCCCTTGCCCGCCACCGAACTGATGACCATCGAGCCACCCAGTTGCTTGACCTCTTCATGGACCACGTCCATGCCCAGCCCGCGCCCGGAAATCTGGGTGATCTTCTCGGCGGTGGAGAAGCCCGGCTGGAGGATGAACTGCATCACCTCGTGATCGCTCAGCTCGCTACGCGGATCCAGCAGGCCGCGCTTGATCGCCTTCTTGCGCACCGCTTCCAGGGGCACGCCGGCACCGTCGTCGAACATCTCGATGACGATATCGGCGCCCTCGTGGAGCAGGTTCAGGGCGATCATGCCCTGCTCCGGCTTGCCCGCGGCCAGGCGCGCTTCGCGGCTTTCCAGGCCATGATCGACGGCGTTGCGCAGCATGTGCTCCAGGGGCGCCACCATGCGTTCGAGGACGCTGCGGTCCATCTCGCCCTCGGCATTGCCCACCACCAGTTCGACCTGCTTGCCCAGCTCGCTGGCGGTCTGTCGTACCACCCGCTGCAAGCGCGGCACCAGCCGCTCGAAGGGCACCATGCGGGTGCGCATCAGGCCTTCCTGCAGTTCGCTGTTGACCCGTGCCTGCTGCGACAACAGGCTCTGCGCCATCTGGTTGCGGGCGCCGAGGGTCTCCTTCAGGTCGAGCAGGTCCGAGGCCGACTCCGACAGGGCCCGGGACAGCTGCTGGAGCTGCGAGTGACGGTCCATTTCCAGCGGGTCGAAGTCTTCATAGGCGTCGCCGTCGATCTGCAGGCGCCCGAGCAGGCTGCCCTGGGTCTCGGTGTCGAGACGGCGCAACTGGTCGCGCATGCGTTCCAGGGTGGTTTCCATCTCGTTGAGGGCGATCTGGGCGTCGTTGATCTGCTGCTCCAGGCGCCCACGCAGGATCGAGGTTTCGGCGGCCTGGTTACCGAGGTCGTCGAGCAGTTCGGCGTTGACCTTGACCATGTCCAGCGCGGCCCGCTCCGGCGCCGGTGCCGGGGCTTCAGCGGGCGCACTGTCGCTGCCCGGCGCGGTGGCGGCGCTGTCGCTGAGGGCGGCGCTGCTGAAGTTGCGGATGTAGTCGATCAGCGCCGTGGCCGCGTGCAGCGGCTGTTGCAGGCGCACCGCATCGAGCATGTGGGCGAGGCGGTCGTGGCAGTTCTGCAGCAGGCTGAACAGCGCCGGGCTCGGTTGCAGCTGCCCGGCGGCGAGGTGTTCGTAGAGGAATTCCAGTTCGTGGGCGAGGTCGCCGATCGGCGCGATTTCCACCATGCGCGCGCCACCCTTGAGGGTGTGCAGGTCGCGCAGCAGGTTCTCCACCTCGACGCCGTTGCGCGGGTCGGCCTGCCAGCGAGTCAGCGCTGCGGCGGCGCTTTCGACGATATCCACGCCTTCTTCGAGGAAGATATCCAGCAGTTCCTTGTCGCCTTCCTGCTCCGGCTGCTCGGCCTTGGCCGTGGCCGCCGCCGGCTGGGCGTGATGGCGATACTCGCGCAGGGCGCCGAGGCTTTCCACCACCGAGTCCAGCACCTGGCCCTGGCTCAGTTGCGCCAGCAGCCGGGCCAGCAGGGTGTGGCTGCCGCGCAGCAGGCTGGCCAGCTCCAGCGACGGGCTGAAGCGGCGGTCCACCAGGCCTTCGTAAAGCAGCTCCAGCTCATGGGCGAGCACGTCCAGCGCACCCATCCCGGCCATCTGCGCGCCGCCCTTGAGGGTGTGCAGGTCGCGCTGCAGGGAAGACAGCACGGAGGGGTTCTCCGGATCGTCGATCCAGCGCTTGAGGGCCTGGTCGGCACTGTCCAGCACGTCGATGGCTTCTTCGAGGAACAGCGCCACCAGTTCATGATCGGTGTCCTGGCCGGCCAGCTCGCGGGTGACATCATCCAGCGCGACCACGCTGGACGTGCCATCGGCGTGTTGCCGCACCAGGCCCATGGCGGCGGGATCGAGTCCCTGGTCCAGCAGCTCGCGCAGGGCATGCAGGCGTTCCGGGCAGGGTTCCACTTCCTGGCCGGCGGCGATCTGGTCGAGCATGTTGATCAAGGCTTCGTGGGCCTGTTGCGCCTCGACGAAGAAGTGTGCATCGGCCGCCAGGCTGCTCTCTTCTACCGCGCCATACAGGTCCAGCAAGGCCTCGCACAGCTCATCGACCTGCCACAGGTTGGCGAGGTGGGCACTCTGGCCCAGGGTGGTCAGTTCGTCCAGCAGCGAGGTGAGTTCGTGGCGCTCGCCGGGGTGTTCCTGCCAGCGCAGCAGCAGGGATTCGGCGTCCAGCAGGATATCCATGCCCTGTTCGAGGAAGCTGGCGATCAGTTGCGGGTCGCGCTTGATACGCAGGCTCTGGTCCGGCGAATCGAGCAGCGCCCGGAGCCGAGCCTCGACCACCTGGTCGACCTGCTCGATAAGGATCTCCGCGCCCTTGATCGGCGCCAGCGGCGTCGTGCCGAGCTGGTCCAGGCCGCGACGCAGCAGGGGCTCGGCCATTTGCAGGAGGTAGACCTCGTCGAGGTCGAAGCCCACTTGATGGGCCTTGAACTCGCGGGCCAGCAGGTCCAGGGCGGTGGCCAGCTCGGCGATCGGCGTGACCCCGGCCATCGCCGCGCTGCCTTTGAGGGTGTGCAGGGCCCGTTGCAGGTCGTCGCTGACCGGCGCCGGCAGGTGCATCTCGGCGCCTTCCAGGAAGGCATCGAGGCTGGCCAGGTGGGTCTGCGCCTCGTTGCGGAAGATCTCCAGCAGTTGTGGGTCGAGGGCTTCGGCATGTTCCGCGTCACTGGCGCCATCGTTCATCGCCAGGGCGTGCAGGAGGCTGGCCAGGTGCTCGACATGGGCGTGGGCATGCACCTCGCCGCTGGCGAATTCGGCGACCAGCCCCGGCATCAGGGTCATGGCCTGGCCGATCGCCTTGAGCACGTCGCCGCGGCGGCCGACACGGCCTTCGAGCATGCGGTTGAGCAGATGTTCGGTGGCCCAGGCCAGTTCGGCCAGGACCAGGGCGCGGACCATCCGCCCGCTGCCCTTGAGGGTATGGAAACCGCGGCGCAGCTCGATCAGCGCCTCCCGCGGGTGGCCCTCGCCACACCAGCGGCGCCAGTGTTCATCCAACTGCTCCAGGACTTCCTCGGCTTCTTCGAGAAACACCTCGCGCAATTCGTCGTCCACCGGCTCCGGCGCGGCGATGGCCAGCGGTGCCACTTGCACCGGCCGCGCCAGCACCGGAAAGCCCAGCGCCGCCAGGGCCCGACGCGCGCGGGCCAGGAGCGCTTCGACATCGGCCTGCAGGTCGATGCTCAGGGCTTGCAGGTAGCAGTCGAGGCTGCCGATGACGTCGGCCAGGTGCTCCAGCTCGATGTCACCGGGCAGGGATTCGGCCTGCAGCACATGGGCCTGCAGGTAGTCGGTGCAGCGCTGCACCACGGCGGCGGGCTGCGGCAGCATGAGCATGGCCAGGGCGCCACGGATCTGTCCGAGCAGGTCGGGCAGCGGTTGCAGGCGCTGGCGTTCCCAGCCGGCTTCGAGGCAGTCGGCGATCAGGTCGCGGGCCTGCAGCAGCACGCCGTGGGCTTCATCCAGCACCAGCTGGCGGATCTCGCCGATATCGGTGCCGGCCGGCGGGCTCTGGTTGGCGGACTCCATGGAGCCGACCATGCCGCCAAGGGTCGCCTCGGCGTACTGCAAGGCCCCGGACACGTCCAGCAGCAGCGGCAGTTCCGCGGCGCGCTGGCCGCTGACCATGCCCTGCAGGGTCGCAACCTGGTCGAGGATCACCCGGCGCGGCTGGTTGAAACCGAGCACCGCGAGGGTATCGGCGATCTGCCGCAGCGGCGCGAGCAGCGGTTCCAGTTCCTGCACCTGTTGCTGGCCGCCACGGACGAACTGGTCGATGCGTTCCTTGATGCGCAGCAGGTCCTCGCTGATGGCGCCCATCACCGAACGCATGGCATCGCGGCCGGGCATGTCGGAGAGGCGGCCATGCAGGGCGTCCAGGGACAGTTCGAAGTTTTCCCCGGAGACGCCCAGCGCGCTTTCACCCAGCGCTTCGACGCCACGGGCGGCGCGCAGCTGGTTGAGCAGTGGCAGGACCAGCAGCGGCAGGTCGCGACGGGCGCCGCGCAGGCGTTCCAGGTACAGCGGCAACTGGGCCAGCGCGCGCGACAGGGCGGCCTGGGCCTCGCTGCGGGCGGACACACGGCCCTCGGCCAGGGCCCGGGCCAGCAGCTCCATTTCTTCGGCAAGCAGGGCCGCGCCCTTGAATTCCAGGAGCACCAGGCAGCCGCCCACCTGGTGCAGCGGCTCGATGCCGTTGTCCAGATGCTCGCTTTCACCTGCGACGAACTGCTCCAGCGCTTGGCGCGCCTGAGCGAGACTCTCGTCGATCGCCTCCCTGACCCATGCCAGGGCGACGAAATCTTGCCGGTCAGCCATGTCTGCTTCCAACACATAACTCATTGAATTTTCGCGGACCCTGTGGGGGCGCGTAACGCTGGATCAACGCGGGTCAGCTGGCAGGGTAAAGCCCGACACCGAGCGCCGCATCTCGCTGGCCATGCGCGCCAGGTCGCCGATGCTCTCGGCGGTGGCTGTGGAGCCGGACGAGGTCTGCGAGGTGATCTGCTGGATGATCGCCATGGTGTGGGAGATCTGCCCGGCCGACGAGGTCTGCAACTGCGCCGCGTCGGAAATGCTCAGGATCAGGTCGGCCAGGGTCTGCGACACGCCCTCGATCTCTTCCAGGGCCACCCCGGCGTCCTGGGCCAGCCGTGCGCCGCGCACCACTTCCGCCGTAGTTTGCTCCATGGAAATCACCGCCTCGTTGGTGTCGGCCTGGATCGCCCGCACCAGCGCCTCGATCTGCCGGGTGGCCGAGGACGACCGCTCCGCCAGGCGCTGCACCTCATCCGCCACCACGGCAAAACCACGCCCCGCCTCCCCGGCCATGGACGCCTGGATCGCCGCGTTGAGGGCAAGGATGTTGGTCTGGTCGGCAATGTCGTCGATCAGGCCGACGATATCGCCAATCTCCTGGGAAGACTCGCCCAGGCGCTTGATCCGCTTGGCGGTGTCCTGGATCTGCTCGCGGATGTTGTCCATGCCGCGGATGGTGTTGTGCACCACCTCGTTGCCCTTGTTGGCGATGGCCACCGAGCGCTCGGCCACCTTGGCCGACTCGTAGGCATGCCCGGACACCCGGTCGATGGACTCGGCCATGTCGCCCACCGCCATCGACGCATCGGCGATCTGCTGGGCCTGGTGCTCGGAGGCCTTGGCCAGCTGGTGCGCGGTGGTCTGCGTGTCTTCCACGGCGGTGGCGACTTCCTCGGCGCTGAGGTTGATGGTCGCCACCAGGTCGCGCAGCTGATCGATGGAATAGTTGATGGAGTCGGCGATGGCCCCGGTGAAGTCCTCGGTGACCGAGGCGGTGACGGTGAGGTCGCCGTCGGCGAGGTCTTCGATCTCGTCCAGCAGGCGCATGATCGCCTGCTGGTTGCGTTCGTTCTTCTGCGCGGTCTCGCTGAGCTGGCGGTGGGTCTCGCGGACCATCACCAGGCCGATGAGGATGATCGAGGCCAGCGCCAGCAGGCCCAGCACGTAGCCGCCGACGGTGTCCAGGGTACGCCCGCTGGCCAGGTTCTCGAAGCCGTTGGCCAGGTGCGAGGCTTCGTCCAGCAGGGTCTGCGACAGGCTGAAGATGTTGCCGGCCGCCTTGCGCACGCGGAACAGCTCCGGCGAGGTTTCGAGGATTTCGTCCACGGAACCGGCGACGAACTGGAACAGCTCGGCGATTTCACCAAGGCGGGCGCGGGCGTCCGGGTCCTGGACGCGGGTGATCTGCAGGGTCGGGTTGCCACCGAGCATGCCTTCCAGCACCTGGCCGAAGCGGCTGGCATCGCGGCCGAAGGCATCGGCGGCCTGCACCGAGGTGTCGTCGCCGGCCAGCACGGTGTTGACCGAGCCGAGGATGCGTTCGGCGAGCAGCGCCTGGCGCTGGGCCATGGCCACCTGGTTGGCCGGGGCACCGCTCTGCAGGAGGATTTCCACCACCTTCTCGTATTCGACCTGCAACTGCGGCACGGTCTCGGCCAGGGTCGCGGCGACCTGGTGCAGGGACAGCACGGTCTGTTCGCTGGCGAGGATCACGTCGGTGTTCTTGCGCAGGGTTTCCCAGTCGCGCTGCACCGCGTCCATCTCGCCGCGCACCGCCACCGGTGCCGACGGCAGGCCGGTGCTGCGGTCGCCCTTCTTCAGGTAGCCCCAGCGCTGCTCGAAGTCGTTGCGCGCCTCGCTCAGCAGGCGGAACGCCACGGTCTTGCCGGAGGCCGCCTCGGTGGCGTTCTTGGCGATGCGCTGGGACAACACCCGCAGCTCGCCGGCGTGGCCGATGTACTGCTTGTCGTGGTTGGCCTGGGTGTTGAGGTAGGCGAAGTTGGCAAACAGCAGGATGATCGACAGGATCAACACCACGAACAACGCGGCGATCTGCGCACTGCTGCGCGAACCTTTGACTGTACGGGCGGACATGGGCTGGCTCACGGGTCTGGCATTCCTTTACAGCGCGACATCGAGAAAGCCCGGGGCCTGGGCCAGGGCGAAGGGGCTGAAGATTCCCCAGCAGTGCTCCCGCTGGAAATGCCCCTGGATATAGGGCGCGGCGCTGCCCAGCAGGGGCGACGGCGGCGCCAGCTCCAGGCTGTCGAGGGCGAAATGCTGCAGGCCCAGCACTTCGTCCACCAGCAGGCCGGTGAGCAGTTCGTCATGGTCGACCACCAGTACCCGCCGCTGCTGACGGCCGCTGCCCGGCTCCAGGCCGAGGAAGCCGCCGAGGTCGGTCACCGGCAGCAACTGCCCGCGCAGGTTGGTGACCCCGGCGACCCATGGCTTGACCCCGGGGATCCGGCTCAGGCGCGGCGCCGTGAGGACTTCGGCCACCTCGCCCATGGGCGCGACGAAACAGTGCCCGCCCAAGCGAAAACCGATGCCGCTCCAGGTTTGCAGGCGGGTTTCCTGCAGGGGCAGGTCGGCCGCCAGCAGGCGGCAGCGCCGGTCGATGTCCAGCAGCAGCTCGAAGGCCGTCAGCGACTCGCCCATGGCCCCGCGGGTCAAGCGCCGAGGACGTCGTTGAGGACGCGGATCAGGTCGTCTTCGTCCACCGGCTTGACCAGGTAGCTCTTGGCGCCCTGGCGGGTGCCCCAGACCTTGTCGGTTTCCTGGTCCTTGGTGGTGACGATGACCACCGGGATGTCCTTGGTCGCCGGGTCCTTGCTCAGCTGGCGGGTGGCCTGGAAGCCGTTCATGCCGGGCATGACGATGTCCATCAGCACCGCGTCGGGCTTTTCCTGGGCAGCCAGGGCCACGCCGTCGGCGCCATTGACCGCCTTGAGCACCTGGTGCCCGTGTTTTTCCAGCATGCCGCTGAGCTTGTACATTTCGGTCGGCGAGTCGTCGACGATGAGAATTCGGGCCATCTTGTTCCCCATGAAAGGCAAGACGCCGGCGCACGGGCGCGGGCGTCAGGGTGCGTGTTGTTCTTCGGCGGTGAAACCCGGCACATGGGCACGGATCGCTTCCAGCAGTTCTTCCTTGCTGAACGGCTTGGTGAGGAACTGGTCGGAACCGACGATGCGCCCGCGGGCCTTGTCGAACAGGCCGTCGCGGGACGAAAGCATGATGACCGGGGTGTCCTTGAAGGCGCTGTTGTGCTTGACCAGCGCGCAGGTCTGGTAGCCGTCCAGGCGCGGCATCAGCACGTCGACGAAGATGATCCCGGGACGGTGGTCGACGATCTTGGCCAGGGCATCGAAACCGTCGATGGCCGTGATGACCTCGCACCCCGCTTCGCTCAGGAGCATCTCGGCGGTGCGGCGAATCGTCTTGGAGTCGTCGATCACCATCACTTTCAATGCCGCGTCGGGCTGAACCATATTCGCTCTACCATTACTGTCGGATAGCGCCATGCCGGCCACCTGCCACGCATTTTTAGCACACTCAGGGGGTGCATTCCATCGAGCCACGCCGGCCGCGTTTTTCCCTTGACCGCCGGCGTCGCGAGCGCCACCCTGAGCCACTTTTCATTCGAACCACCGCGGCCCCGCGCCGCCGAGAGGATTTACCCCCATGAGCGTTCGCCTCGGCATTGTCATGGACCCCATCGCGTCCATCTCCTACAAGAAGGACAGCTCGCTGGCCATGCTGCTGGCCGCCCAGGAACGCGGCTGGGAACTGTTCTACATGGAACAGAAGGACCTTTACCTGGGCGCCGGCCAGGCCCGCGCGCAAATGCGTCCGCTGAAAGTCTTCGCCAACCCGGAGAAATGGTTCGAGCTGGAGGCCGAGCAGGACAGCGCCCTGGCCGAGCTGGATGTGATCCTGATGCGCAAGGACCCGCCCTTCGACCTGGAATTCGTCTACAGCACCTACCTGCTGGAGCAGGCCGAGGCCGAGGGCGTGCTGGTGGTCAACCGCCCGCAGAGCCTGCGCGACTGCAACGAGAAGCTGTTCGCCACGCGTTTCCCCGAGTGCATGGCGCCGACCCTGGTCAGCCGCCGCGCCGACATCCTGCGTGAATTCGCCGCCACCCACGGCGACGTGATCCTCAAGCCGCTGGACGGCATGGGCGGCGCCTCGGTGTTCCGTCATCGTCCGGGCGATCCCAACCTGTCGGTCATCCTGGAAACCCTGACCCAGCACGGCCACCAGCAGATCATGGCGCAGGCCTTCCTGCCGGAGATCAAGGACGGCGACAAGCGCATCCTGATGATCGACGGCGAGCCGGTGCCGTACTGCCTGGCGCGCATCCCGGCCAGCGGCGAAACCCGCGGCAACCTGGCCGCCGGCGGCCGTGGCGAGGCCCGTCCGCTGACCGACCGCGACCGCTGGATCGCCGCCCAGGTCGGCCCGAGCCTGCGGGAGAAGGGCCTGCTGTTCGTCGGCCTCGACGTGATCGGCGACTACCTCACCGAGATCAACGTCACCAGCCCGACCTGCATCCGCGAGATCGATGCGGCCTACAACACCAACATCGGCGGGCAGTTGATGGACGCCATCGATCGCCAGTTGAAGGCACGCTGACCGACGACAAGAGGAAACACCGCGGAGTGGGTTATCATGCCGGTCCTTTGCCACCTGGCTCCCTGCTCCGCCGGTTGTTCTACAGATGACGCGTCCTGCCGATATCCCCGCCGACTTTGCCCCGCCCCGCGTTCGTCCGGCGGACCGCCTGGGCTTTACCCTGTTCGTGGCGGCGCTGCTGCACCTGGCGCTGATCCTCGGGGTGGGCTTCAGCATGGCCAAGCCGGAAGAGATCCGCCGCACCATGGAAATCACCCTGGCCACCTTCAAGAGCGAGGTGAAGCCCAGGCAGGCCGATTTCCTCGCCCAGGAAAACCAGCAAGGCAGCGGCACCCTGGACAAGGCGGAAGTACCGAAGACCACCGAGGTCGCGCCGTTCCAGGACAGCAAGGTGAACAAGGTCACGCCGCCACCGGTATCGCGCAAGGAAGAGGTGCCACCGCCGCCGGCCAAGGCCGCGGTCACTACCGTCGCGCCGAAGCCGCAGAAAGTGCAGCCGGCGCCCAAGGAAACCAAGCCGCAACAGGCGCCGAAGGCCCAGACCCCGGATTTCGACAGCTCGCAGCTGTCCGACCAGATCGCCAGCCTCGAAGCCGAACTGGCCAACGAACAGCAGCTCTACGCCAAGCGCCCGCGCATCCACCGCCTCAGCGCCGCCTCGACCATGCGCGACAAGGGCGCCTGGTACAAGGACGAGTGGCGCAAGAAGGTCGAGCGCATCGGCAACCTCAACTACCCCGACGAAGCCCGCCGCCAGCAGATCTACGGCAGCCTGCGACTGATGGTCTCGATCAACCGCGACGGTTCGCTGTACGAAGTGCTGGTGCTGGAGTCGTCCGGCCAGCCGCTGCTGGACCAGGCGGCGCAGCGCATCGTGCGCCTGGCCGCGCCTTTCGCGCCGTTCACGGGCGACCTGTCGGACATCGACCGGCTGGAAATCATCCGTACCTGGCGTTTTGCCCGGGGCGACCGCCTGTCCAGCAATTAACGACAGCGCAGCTTGTCAGCCCGCCGCCTCACCGCCACACTACCGGGTATGAAAAATTTCAGCCCGAGCTACCTCAAGCATCAGTTCCTGATCGCCATGCCGCACATGGCGGACCCGAACTTTGCCCAGACCCTCACCTACATCGTCGAGCACAATGCCAACGGTGCCATGGGCCTGGTGGTCAACCGTCCGCAGGAACTGAACCTGGCCGACATCCTCGAACAGCTGCGCCCCGAGGAAGAACCGTCGCCGTCCAGCCTGAACGTGCCGATCTACATCGGCGGGCCGGTGCAGACCGACCGCGGTTTCGTCCTGCACACCAATGAAAAGGCCTACCAGGCCACCATCCAGCTCGACGACCTGGCGCTCTCCACCTCGCAGGACGTGCTGTTCGCCATCGCCAACGGCAACGGCCCCCGGCACAGCCTGATCACCCTCGGCTACGCCGGCTGGGAGGCCGGGCAACTGGAGGCCGAACTGGCCGACAACGCCTGGCTGAACTGCCCGTTCGACCCCGAGATCATCTTCGGCATGGCCACCGAGCTGCGCCTCGATGCCGCCGCCGCGCGCCTGGGCATCAACCTGCACCTGCTGACCAGCCAGGCGGGGCACGCCTGATGGCCGAGCTTCGTCTGCTGCTGGGTTTCGACTACGGCAGCAAGCAGATCGGCGTCGCCGTCGGCCAGGTCATCACCGGCCAGGCCCGCGAGCTGTGCACGCTCAAGGCGCAGAACGGCGTGCCGGACTGGAACCAGGTGGAAAAGCTGATCAAGGAATGGAAGCCCGACGCCCTGGTTGTCGGCCTGCCGCTGAACATGGACGGCACCCCCAGCGAAATGAGCGACCGCGCCGAAAAGTTCGCCCGCCGCCTGAACGGCCGCTTCAACCTGCCGGTACACACCCACGACGAACGCCTGACCACCTTCGAGGCCAAGGGCGAGCGCATGGCCCGTGGCGGCCAGCGTGGCAGCTATCGCGACAACCCGGTGGACGCCATCGCCGCCGCCCTGCTCCTGCAAGGCTGGCTGGAGGCCAATACCGCGTCGTAATCCCCCGAATCTTTGGTTTCAAGTCGGGCCAGCCCACTGCCCCGGCGTTTTGAGGAGCAAGCATGAGCCTACCCAATCCCGCCGACCTGATCCGGCAGATGGCCGTCGATCTTCGCGCCCATCTGAGCCGCCGCACCATCGCCGAACCGCGTTTCATCGGTATCCGTACCGGTGGCGTCTGGGTGGCCCAGGCGCTGCTGGACGAACTGGGCAACGACAGCGCCCTCGGCACCCTCGACGTGTCCTTCTACCGCGACGACTTCAGCCAGAACGGCCTGCACCCGCAGGTGCGCCCCTCGGAGCTGCCGTTCGAGATCGAAGGCCAGCACCTGGTGCTGGTGGACGACGTGCTGATGAGCGGCCGGACCATCCGCGCCGCCCTCAACGAACTGTTCGACTATGGCCGCCCGGCCAGCGTGACCCTGGTGTGCCTGCTCGACCTCGATGCCGGTGAACTGCCGATCCGTCCCAATGTTGTTGGCGCGACCCTGTCGCTGGCCCCCCATGAACGGGTAAAATTGCTCGGCCCCGCGCCGCTCGTCCTGGAGCGCCAGGACCTCGCCTCCGCTTCCGCCCTTTAAGAGTCCCCCGCGATGACGCCAATCGACGCCAAGCGCCCGCTGCAGCTCAACGATCAGGGCCAGCTGCGCCATTTCCTCTCGCTCGACGGCCTGCCCCGCGAGCTGCTCACCGAAATCCTCGACACCGCCGACTCGTTCCTCGAAGTCGGCGCCCGGGCGGTGAAGAAAGTCCCGTTGCTGCGCGGCAAGACCGTGTGCAACGTGTTCTTCGAGAACTCCACCCGTACCCGCACCACCTTCGAACTGGCCGCCCAGCGCCTGTCGGCGGACGTGATCACCCTGAACGTGTCGACCTCCTCGACCAGCAAGGGCGAGACCCTGTTCGACACCCTGCGCAACCTCGAAGCCATGGCCGCCGACATGTTCGTGGTGCGCCACGCCGACTCCGGCGCCGCGCACTTCATCGCCGAGCACGTGTGCCCGGACGTGGCGATCATCAACGGCGGCGACGGCCGCCACGCCCACCCGACCCAGGGCATGCTCGACATGCTGACCATCCGTCGCCACAAGGGCGGCTTCGAGAACCTCTCGGTGGCCATCGTCGGCGACATCCTGCACTCGCGGGTGGCGCGCTCGAACATGCTGGCGCTCAAGGCCCTCGGCTGCCCGGACATCCGCGTGATCGGCCCGAAAACCCTGCTGCCGGTGGGTATCGAGCAGTACGGGGTGAAGGTCTACACCGACCTGGCCCAGGGCCTGAAGGACGTCGACGTGGTGATCATGCTGCGCCTGCAGCGCGAGCGCATGGCCGGCGGCCTGCTGCCCAGCGAGGGTGAGTTCTACCGCCTGTTCGGCCTGACCACCGCGCGCCTGGCCGGCGCCAAGCCGGACGCCATCGTCATGCACCCGGGGCCGATCAACCGCGGCGTGGAGATCGAGTCGGCGGTGGCCGACGGCGCCCACTCGGTGATCCTCAACCAGGTCACCTACGGCATCGCCGTGCGCATGGCGGTACTGTCCATGGCCATGAGCGGGCAGAACGCCCAACGTCAATTCGAGCAGGAGAACGCCCAGTGACCCTCAGCATCCTCGGCGCCCGGGTCATCGACCCCAACAGCGGCCTGGACCAGGTCACCGACCTGCACATCGACGCCGGCAAGATCGCCGCCATCGGCGCCGCGCCCGCCGGCTTCAAGGCCCTGCGCACCCTCGACGGCAACGGTCTGGTGGTCGCGCCGGGCCTGGTCGACCTCAGCGTCGCCCTGCGCGAGCCGGGCTACAGCCGCAAGGGCACCATCGCCAGCGAAACCCGCGCCGCCGCCGCCGGTGGCGTCACCAGCCTGTGCTGCCCGCCGCGCACCAAACCGGTGCTGGACACCTCGGCAGTGGCCGAACTGATCCTCGACCGCGCCCGCGAAGCCGGCCATGCCAAGGTGTTCCCGATCGGCGCCCTGAGCAAGGGCCTGGAAGGCGAGCAACTGGCCGAGCTGGTGGCCCTGCGCGACACCGGCTGCGTGGCCTTCGGCAACGGCCTGGAAAGCTTCCGCAACACCCGCACCCTGGCCCGGGCGCTGGAATACGCGGCCACCTTCGACCTGACCGTGGTGTTCCACTCCCAGGACCGTGACCTGGCCGCCGGCGGCCTGGCCCACGAAGGCGCCATGGCCAGCTTCCTCGGCCTGCCGGGTATCCCGGAGACTGCGGAAACCGTGGCCCTGGCCCGTGACCTGCTGCTGGTCGAACAGACCGGCGTGCGCGCCCACTTCAGCCAGCTGACCAGCGCCCGCGGCGCGCAGCTGATCGCCCAGGCCCAGGCCCGTGGCCTGCCGGTGACTGCCGATGTGGCGCTGTACCAGCTGATCCTCACCGACGAGGCGCTGGTGGACTTCTCCAGCCTGTACCACGTGCAACCGCCGCTACGCACCCGCGCCGACCGCGACGGCCTGCGCGAGGCGGTGAAGTCGGGCGTGATCCAGGCGATCTCCAGCCACCACCAGCCGCACGAGCGGGACGCCAAGCTGGCGCCGTTCGGTGCTACCGAGCCGGGCATCAGCAGTGTCGAAGTATTGCTGCCGCTGGCCCTGACCCTGGTGGAAGACGGCCTGCTCGACCTGCCGACCCTGCTCAAGCGCCTGTCCGCCGGTCCGGCCGCGGCCATGCGCCTGCCGGTGGGTGAACTGCGGGTCGGCGCGGCTGCCGACCTGGTGCTGTTCGATCCGAAGGCGTCCACCGTGGCAGGCGAGCAATGGCGTTCGAAGGGCGACAACTGCCCGTTCATCGGCCACTGCCTGCCGGGTGCGGTGCGATACACCGTGGTGGACGGCCACATCAGCCACGAGGGCTGAGACTCCAAAAGCATCGCTGGCAAGCCAGCTCCCACAGGTTCACTGCAAGGCTCAGGCCTGAGGTGATCCCTGTGGGAGCTGGCTTGCCAGCGATTGGGGACACCGCGGTCTCCGACCAAGGTCGCACCACCCGTCCGCCAAGGTTGAAATCCTTCCCCGCACCCCCATATGAGTCTGCACAGGCATTTTCGCCCCGCTGCGTGGAGACTCTCCCTTGACCACCATCGTTTCTGTTCGTCGCCACGGCAAAGTCGTCATGGGCGGCGACGGCCAGGTTTCCCTCGGCAACACCGTGATGAAAGGCAACGCCAAGAAGGTCCGTCGCCTGTACCACGGCCAGGTCATCGCCGGCTTCGCCGGTGCCACCGCCGACGCCTTCACCCTCTTCGAACGCTTCGAAGGCCAACTGGAAAAACACCAGGGCCACCTGATCCGTGCCGCCGTCGAGCTGGCCAAGGAATGGCGTACCGACCGCTCCCTGAGCCGCCTGGAAGCCATGCTGGCCGTCGCCAACAAGGACGCCTCGCTGATCATCACCGGCAACGGCGACGTGGTCGAACCCGAAGACGGCCTGATCGCCATGGGCTCCGGTGGCGCCTTCGCCCAGGCCGCAGCCCGCGCCCTGCTGAACAAGACCGACCTGTCGGCCCGGGAAATCGCCGAGACCGCCCTGAACATCGCCGGTGACATCTGCGTGTTCACCAACCACAACCTGACCATCGAGGAGCAGGACCTGGCCGAGTGATTCAGCTGTTCTGGCGCCCGGATACACCGCCGGGCTTTTCCACGCTGAATCCACCGCCACGGGACCACCACATACCATGTCCATGACCCCCCGCGAGATCGTCCACGAACTCAACCGCCACATCATCGGCCAGGACGACGCCAAGCGCGCCGTCGCCATCGCCCTGCGCAACCGCTGGCGGCGCATGCAGCTCCCCGCCGAGCTGCGCGCCGAAGTGACGCCGAAGAACATCCTGATGATCGGCCCTACCGGCGTCGGCAAGACCGAAATCGCCCGCCGCCTGGCCAAGCTGGCCAACGCGCCGTTCATCAAGGTCGAAGCGACCAAGTTCACCGAGGTCGGCTACGTCGGCCGTGACGTCGAGTCGATCATCCGCGACCTCGCCGATGCCGCGATCAAGATGCTCCGCGAGCAGGAAATGGTCCGCGTGCGCCACCGCGCCGAGGACGCCGCCGAGGACCGCATCCTCGACGCCCTGCTGCCACCGGCCCGCGCCGGCTTCAACGAAGACCCGGCCCCGACCCAGGACTCCAACACCCGCCAGCTGTTCCGCAAGCGCCTGCGCGAAGGCCAGCTGGACGACAAGGAAATCGAGATCGAAGTGGCCGAAGCCATGGGCGTCGACATTTCCGCGCCGCCGGGCATGGAAGAAATGACCAACCAGCTGCAGAACCTGTTCGCCAACATGGGCAAGGGCAAGCGCAAGAGCCGCAAGCTCAAGGTCAAGGAAGCGCTCAAGCTGGTGCGTGACGAGGAAGCCGGACGCCTGGTCAACGAGGAAGAACTCAAGGCCAAGGCCCTGGAAGCGGTCGAGCAGCACGGCATCGTGTTCATCGACGAGATCGACAAGGTAGCCAAGCGCGGCAACGTCGGCGGCGCCGATGTCTCCCGTGAAGGCGTGCAGCGCGACCTGCTGCCGCTGATCGAAGGCTGCACCGTCAACACCAAGCTGGGCATGGTCAAGACCGACCACATCCTGTTCATCGCTTCCGGCGCGTTCCACCTGAGCAAGCCGAGCGACCTGGTACCCGAGCTGCAAGGCCGCCTGCCGATCCGCGTCGAACTCAAGGCACTGAGCCCGGAAGACTTCGAGCGCATCCTGAGCGAGCCGCACGCGTCGCTGACCCTGCAATACAGCGAGCTGCTGAAGACCGAAGGCCTGAACATCGAGTTCGTCCCCGAAGGCATCAAGCGCCTGGCCGAGATCGCCTGGCAGGTCAACGAGAAGACCGAGAACATCGGTGCCCGTCGCCTGCACACCCTGCTCGAACGCCTGCTCGAAGAGGTGTCGTTCAGCGCCGGCGACCTGGCAAGCAGCCAGAGCGAAGCGCCGATCCGCATCGACGCCGAGTACGTCAACAGCCACCTCGGCGAACTGGCCCAGAACGAAGACCTGTCGCGCTACATCCTCTAACCAGCGGCAAGCTTCAAGCCGCAAGCTGCAAGCGACCTCGTCGCCTTGCAGCTTGCGGTTCTTTCAGGAGAGCAGCAAACGCAAGCTCGACACCGGCCTCTTGCAGCTTGTAGCTTGAAGCTTGAAGCCAAGGAGCCCCGTCGAAATGCACCGCCTGCCCACCGCCATCAACCTGCACAAAGCCTCGAAGACACTGAGCCTCAGCTACGGTCCCGACGAGGTCTACACCCTCCCCGCCGAATTCCTCCGCGTCCATTCGCCGTCTGCCGAAGTGCAGGGCCACGGCAATCCGATCCTGCAATTTGGCAAGATCGGCGTAGGCCTGGACAAGATCGAACCCGCTGGCCAGTACGCACTGAAACTGAGCTTCGACGATGGCCACGACAGCGGCCTGTTCACCTGGGAATACCTCGAACAACTCTGCCTGCGCCAGGACGAACTGTGGGCCGAATACCTCAAGGATCTGGCGGCTGCCGGCAAATCCCGCGACCCGTCCGAGTCTGTCATCAAGCTGATGCTCTAGTCCGGCACTCTCCTGTTTTAGAGCGCATTTTCTAACCCGATCTGCTTGAATGCCTGCGGCACCGGCCAGCATGTGGCCGGCTTGCGCATTGATGGAAAGTCGGGTAACCAATGGATCTGGCAGGTTCTCTGCATCCTTCTAGCAGAAGATGGGGAACGGACCGGTCGGTCGAGAACGCGAGCGAAAGCAGGCAGTCTTCACACGCGGCAACTACCCGCAAACGCTCACCGCTGCTCACCACCGGCCGCAGGATCGCAATTCGTTATCACTGGTCACCCGAGCAGCAGTACCGGGCTTCCAACAGCCGGTCCGGTACTCGTCTCAGGACAACGGAGCGTCGTAGATGAGCAACAAGAGTAACGATGACCTGCAGCGCCAAGCCTCGGAAAACACTCTGGGTCTGAACCCGGTCATAGGCTTGCGCCGCAAGGATTTGCTGACTTCTGCCCGCATGGTGCTGCGCCAGGCCATCCGGCAACCGCTGCACAGCGCCAAGCACGTCGCGCACTTCGGCATGGAGCTGAAGGACGTGATCTTCGGTAAATCCAGCCTGCAGCCGGAAAGCGACGACCGTCGCTTCAACGATCCGGCCTGGAGCCAGAACCCCCTGTACCGCCGCTACCTGCAGACCTACCTGGCCTGGCGCAAGGAGCTGCACGACTGGGTCGGCGACAGCAGCATGTCCGACACCGATATCAGCCGCGCCCATTTCGTCATCAACCTGATGACCGAGGCCATGGCCCCGACCAACACCATGGCCAACCCGGCGGCGGTCAAGCGCTTCTTCGAGACCGGCGGCAAGAGCCTGCTCGACGGCCTGTCCAACCTGGCCAAGGACATGGTCAACAACGGTGGCATGCCGAGCCAGGTGAACATGGACGCCTTCGAGGTCGGCAAGAACCTCGGCACCAGCGAAGGCTCGGTGGTGTACCGCAACGACGTGCTCGAACTGATCCAGTACAGCCCCATCACCGAGCAGGTCCACGAACGTCCGCTGCTGGTGGTGCCGCCGCAGATCAACAAGTTCTACGTGTTCGACCTCAGCCCGGAAAAGAGCCTGGCACGCTTCTGCCTGCGCTCCACCCAGCAGACCTTCATCATCAGCTGGCGCAACCCGACCAAGGCACAGCGCGAGTGGGGCCTGTCCACCTACATCGACGCGCTGAAGGAAGCGGTGGACGTGGTTCTGGAGATCACCGGCAGCGACGACCTGAACATGCTCGGCGCCTGCTCCGGCGGCATCACCTGCACCGCGCTGGTGGGCCATTACGCGGCGCTGGGCGAGCGCAAGGTGAATGCCCTGACCCTGCTGGTCAGCGTGCTCGACACCACCCTCGACACCCAGGTCGCCCTGTTCGTCGACGAGCAGACCCTGGAAGCCGCCAAGCGCCACTCCTACCAGGCCGGGGTCCTGGAAGGCCGCGACATGGCCAAGGTGTTCGCCTGGATGCGCCCCAACGACCTGATCTGGAACTACTGGGTCAACAACTACCTGCTGGGCAACGAGCCGCCGGTGTTCGACATCCTGTTCTGGAACAACGACACCACGCGCCTGCCGGCCGCCTTCCACGGCGACCTGATCGAGATGTTCAAGAACAACCCGCTGACCCGGCCCAATGCCCTGGAAGTCTGCGGCACGCCGATCGACCTGAAGCAGGTGACCACCGACATCTTCTGCGTCGCCGGCACCGCCGACCACATCACGCCGTGGCAGTCCTGCTACAAATCGGCGCAGCTGTTTGGTGGCAATGTGGAATTCCTGCTGTCCAACAGTGGACACATCCAGAGCATCCTCAACCCGCCGGGCAACCCCAAGGCGCGCTACATGACCAGCAAGGAAATGCCCGTCGACGCCAACGACTGGCAGGAAAACTCCAACAAGCACACCGACTCCTGGTGGCTGTACTGGCAGAACTGGCTGGGCGAGCGCTCCGGCGAGCTGAAGCCGGCCCCGGGCGTGCTTGGCAACAAGGCGTATCCGGCCGGCGAAGCGTCGCCGGGCACCTACGTCCACGAACGTTGAAACCACCGCGCCGTCGGCCTGAAACCGGCGGCGCACCATTAGCCGACAGGGTCCGCGCATGCCGCAACCGTACATCTTCCGAACCGTCGACCTGGATGGCCAGACCATCCGCACCGCGGTTCGCCCCGGCAAGCCGCACTTGACGCCCTTGCTGATCTTCAATGGCATCGGCGCCAACCTTGAGCTGGTCTTTCCCTTCATCCAGGCCCTGGACCCGGACCTCGAAGTCATCGCCTTCGACGTTCCCGGGGTGGGCGGCTCGTCCACGCCCAAGCACCCCTACCGTTTCCCGGGGCTGGCCAAGCTCACCGCGCGCATGCTCGATTACCTCGACTATGGCCAGGTCAACGCCATCGGCGTGTCCTGGGGCGGTGCCCTGGCCCAGCAGTTCGCCCACGACTACCCGGAGCGCTGCAAGAAACTGGTGCTGGCCGCCACCGCCGCCGGTGCGGTGATGGTGCCGGGCAAGCCCAAGGTGCTGTGGATGATGGCCAGCCCGCGGCGCTACGTGCAGCCCTCCCACGTGATCCGCATCGCCCCGCAGATCTACGGCGGCGCCTTCCGCCGCGATCCCGAGCTGGCCCTGTCCCACGCGGCCAAGGTGCGTTCGGGCGGCAAGCTCGGCTACTACTGGCAGCTGTTCGCCGGCCTCGGCTGGACCAGCGCGCACTGGCTGCACAAGATCCAGCAACCGACCCTGGTGCTGGCCGGCGACGACGACCCGCTGATCCCGCTGATAAACATGCGCTTCCTGGCTTGGCGAATCCCCAATGCCCAGCTACACATAATCGACGATGGACATTTGTTTCTGATTACCCGTGCCGAGGCCGTGGCGCCGATCATCATGAAGTTCCTCCAGCAGGAGCGCCAACGCGCCGTCATGCACCCTCGGCCCGCCCCGAGCGCCTGAATCGCACCTCATCGCCCGCACGTCCGGCAGGAACGCCGGAGCACGCGGACGCATGGTCGAGGTGGAGTCGCTCATTTGCCCTGGTTCAGTTTGTCGATGGCTCGACGACGGAGTGTTGCCTGATGAAAGACAAACCAGTGAAGACGGTGGCCACCAGCCCCGCCACCACGATCAACATCCAGAACGCGATCACCGGCCTGCGCGGCCGCGACCTGATCTCGACCCTGCGCAATGTCAGCCGTCACGGCCTGCGCCATCCGTTGTACACGGCACGGCACATGCTCGAACTGGGCGGCCAGCTGGGCCGCGTGCTGCTGGGCGACACCCTGCACCAGCCGAGCCCGCGGGACAGTCGCTTCAGCGACCCGGCGTGGAGCCACAATCCGTTCTACCGCCGTGGCCTGCAGGCCTACCTGAGCTGGCAGAAACAGACCCGCCAGTGGATCGACGAGAGCCAGCTGGCCGATGACGACCGCGCCCGCGCGCACTTCCTCTTCACCCTGCTCAATGACGCGGTGTCGCCGAGCAATACCCTGCTCAACCCGGAAGCCGTGAAGGAGCTGTTCAACTCCGGCGGGCTGAGCCTGGTGCGCGGTGTCGGCCACCTGCTCGACGACCTGCGCCACAACAACGGCATGCCGCGCCAGGTGGCCCGGGACGCCTTCGAGGTCGGCGGCAACCTCGCCACCACGCCGGGGGCGGTGGTGTTTCGCAACGAGCTGCTGGAGCTGATCCAGTACCGTTCGATGAGCGAAAAACAGTACGCCCGGCCCCTGCTGGTGGTGCCGCCGCAGATCAACAAGTTCTACGTCTTCGACCTCAAGCCGACCAACAGCTACGTGCAGTACATGCTGAAGAACGGCTTGCAGGTGTTCATGGTCAGCTGGCGCAACCCGGACCCGCGGCATCGCGAATGGGGCCTGTCGAGCTATGTCAGCGCGCTGGAAGAAGCGCTTAACGCCTGCCGCGCCATCACCGGCAGCCGCGACGTCAACCTGATGGGTGCCTGCGCCGGCGGCCTGACCATGGCCGCGTTGCAGGGGCATCTGCAGGCCAAGCGGCAACTGCGCCGGGTGCACAGTGCCAGCTACCTGGTCAGCCTGCTCGACAGCCAGATGGAAAGCCCCGCCAGCCTGTTCGCCGACGAACAGACCCTGGAAGCGGCCAAGCGCCGTTCCTACCAGCACGGCGTCCTCGACGGCGCCGAGATGAGCCGGATCTTCGCCTGGATGCGGCCCAACGACCTGGTGTGGAACTACTACGTCAACAACTACCTGCTGGGCAAGACGCCGCCGCCGTTCGACATTCTCTACTGGAACAACGACAGCACGCGCCTGCCCGCCGCCTTCCACGGCGACCTGCTGGATTTCTTCAAGTACAACCCGCTGGCCCATGCGGCCGGGCTGGAGGTCTGCGGCACGCCGATCGACCTGCAGAAGATCACGGTCGACAGCTTCCACGTGGCCGGCCACAACGACCACATCACGCCGTGGGACGCGGTGTATCGCTCGGCCCTGCTGCTGGGTGGCGACAAGCGCTTCGTACTGTCCAACAGCGGCCACGTGCAGAGCATCATCAACCCGCCGGGCAATCCCAAGGCGCACTACGTGCTCAACCCCAAGCTGAGCGGCGACCCGCGGGCCTGGTACTACGATGCCGAGAAGACCGACGGCAGCTGGTGGCCATTGTGGCTGGAATGGATTCAGGCGCGTTCCGGCGCCCTGCGTGAACCCGGCACCACCCTGGGCAGCGCCAGCTACCCGGCCATGGAACCCGCACCCGGCCAATACGTGCTGGTGCGCTGAACAGAGGACTGGATGAAGACCCGCGACCGCATCCTCGAATGCGCCCTGCTGCTGTTCAACCAGCAGGGCGAGCCGAACGTCTCGACCCTGGAGATCGCCAACGAGCTGGGCATCAGTCCCGGCAACCTGTACTACCACTTCCACGGCAAGGAGCCGTTGGTGCTGGGGTTGTTCGAGCGTTTCGAGGAAGAGCTGACGCCGCTGCTCGACCCGCCGCTGGAGGTGCGCCTGGATGCCGAGGACTACTGGCTGTTCCTGCACCTGATCGTCGAGCGCATGGCACAGTACCGTTTCCTGTTCCAGGACCTGTCGAACCTGACCGGACGGCTGCCGAAGCTGGCGCGGGGCATGCGCAGCTTGCTCAATTCGCTGAAGCGTACCCTTGCCGCGTTGCTCGCCAGCCTCAAGGCCCAGGGCCAGGTGACCAGCGACACCCGGGCGCTGGGGCAACTGGTGGAGCAAATCACCCTGACCTTGCTGTTCTCGCTGGATTACCAGCGGGTGCTGGCGCGGGAGGCGGAGGTGGGTGTGGTGGTGTACCAGATCATGATGCTGGTGGCGCCGCACCTGGAAGCGCCGTCGCGGCAGGCGGCGGAGCAATTGGCCCTGAGATACCTGGAAGGCTGACACCGCTCCCACAAGGTCCGCGGTGTCAGTTCCAAAGGGGAAAACAAAACGCCCGGCACTGAGCCGGGCGTTTTGTTTGCAGCCGCCTGTGATCAGGACTGGCTGGAGGCTGCTGGCGCTGCTGCCGGCGCCGATGGCGCTGGTGCGCTGCTGGCCGCCGGGGTAGCGGCCGGAGCCGGGGCGCTGGCCGGGGTAGCCAGTTTCAGCGCTTCCTGCTTCGGTGCCGCAGCCTTCTTCACCGCTGGCTTCTTCGCCGCGGCAGGCTTGGCTGCTGCTGGCTTGGCTGCCGGTTTTGCGGCTGGCTTGGCAGCAGGCTTCGCCGCCGGTTTGGCCGCCGCGGTTTTCGCCGCAACCGGTTTGGCCGCAGGCTTGGCTGCAGCAGGTTTGGCCGCTGCGGTCTTGGCGGCCGGCTTGGCGGCTGCAGGTTTCGCAGCCGGTTTCGCCGCAGGCTTGGCCGCAGCCGCCTTGGTGGCCGCCGGAGCGCGCTTGGAGATCGGGGTCACCGAAGCACCGGTGAGTTTCTCGATCTGCTTGGTCAGGGTGTCGACCTGCTTGTGCAGTGCCTTGACCTCATTGCGGCTAGGGACGCCGAGACGCGAGATCGCACTGTTCAGGCGCTTGTCGAAGGCCTCTTCCAGCTCGCTCCACTTGCCCAGGGCACGGTCCTTCACGTCGGTCACCCGCGAGGTGGCTGCCTTGGCGCCGTCTTTGGCAGTGTCTTTCGCGGTGTCTACGCCTTTCTTGGCCTGCTTCTCGGCCTTTTCGCCATCCTTGACCAGGGTGTCGAACAGCTTGGGGCCGTCCTGGTCGATCTTCGAGTAGATACCCAGGCCCGCCAGCCAGATCTTGCGGGAGTACTTTTCGATTCCCCCGATCCAGGAGCTGCCTTCTTTTTCAGTTGTCTTCTTGCCAGCCATCCCGCTCTCCTTATTTTTTGCCCGTAACGCGTTCGAGCAACGCCGTCAGCTCTTCGAGCTTGACGGAAAGTGCCTCCACGTCATGTTTAGACGGAATGCCGATGCGATTCAAGGCGCTGGCGACCCGCGCGTCGAAAGCCTTTTCGATTTTATCCAGTTGAACTTCGACCTTGCCCTTGACGCTGAGCAGTTCATCCTTCGCCGAGTCGATCTCGCTGTTGGCCGCTTCGACTTCGCGGTCGATGCGTTTCTTGCCACGTTTCTCGACCTGCTCGCCGGCCTTGATCAGGTCCTTGACGTAATCGGCGCTCTCCTGGCCCACGCGGGCATAGGCCCCGAGACCGGCCAGCCAGATCTTGCGGGCGTAGCCACGCACTTCACCCAGGCTGTTCTGAACGTCGTCTTTTTTCTTCAGGATCGCTTTGGCCATGCTCTGCACCTCGCACTCATGACGGAATGGAAGAACTACCCACGGATCGGGGACTGAGGGCCAAGTTACGGAGAAAAATTAGAATGGGCACCCTAAAGGCGGGACGCATTGCACGCCCCGCCGCGACGGATTCAGGCGAGCGCCTTGTCCAGCGCACGCTCGATCTCGGCCTTGATGGTGCCGCCCATCATCGACAGCATCATGCCCAGCTTCAGCTCGACGCGGATGGTGTCGTCGCCGATCTCCACGCTGCCGTTGGCGCCGCTGCGCTTGACCTCGACCCGGTCGCCTTTCCATTCGGCCTTGAGGTCGTACTCGCGGGACAGCTTGTCCACCAGGGCTTCGGCCTTCTGGCGGGCGGCTTCGCGGCCGAGGCCGTGTTTACGTTCAACGCTGATCTGGGTCATTCATCAAGTCCTGGCTGCAAGGGCATACTCGCGCATTATGCCCCCGCCCTCAGCCGCGACAACCCCGCCAAGACAAATGCAGTCGCACGCCCTAGAATGGCCAGTAATTTTTCCCGGTGAAGCGATATGAACGAGCAGCGCAAAGGCGATAACGCCGAACCCACCACTCATTTCGGTTACCAGAACGTTCCGGAAAGCCAGAAGGCCGACAAGGTCGCCGAGGTCTTCCACTCCGTAGCCGCCAAATACGACCTGATGAACGACGTCCTCTCCGGCGGCATGCACCGCCTGTGGAAACGCTTCGCCATCGAGCTGTCCGGTGTGCGCAGCGGCAACCGGGTGCTGGACATCGCCGGCGGTACCGGCGACCTGACCCGCAAGTTCTCCCACCTGGTCGGCCCTACCGGCCAGGTCGTGCTGGCCGACATCAACGCCTCGATGCTCAAGGTCGGCCGTGACCGCCTGCTCGACCTGGGCGTGGCCGGCAACGTCGAATTCGTCCAGGCCGACGCGGAAAAACTGCCGTTCCCGGACAACCACTTCGACTGCGTGACCATCGCCTTCGGCCTGCGCAACGTGACCCACAAGGACGAAGCCCTGCGCTCCATGCTGCGCGTCCTCAAGCCAGGCGGCCGCCTGCTGGTGCTGGAATTCTCCAAGCCCACCAGCAAGTTCATGTCCAAGGTCTACGACGCCTACTCGTTCGCCTTCATGCCGCTGGCCGGCAAGCTGATCACCAACGACTCGGAGAGCTACCGCTACCTGGCCGAATCGATCCGCATGCACCCCGACCAGGAAACCCTCAAGGCCATGATGGTCGACGCCGGCTTCGACCGCGTCACCTACCACAACATGACCAACGGCATCGTCGCCCTGCACCGCGGTATCAAGCCCTGATGCTGCTGGCCGGCCTTCTCGCCAGCGTCGAGCACGGCCTCAACCGTGTCCTGCGCCTGGACAGCACCGCGCTGCCGCGCCTGGCCCCGCTCGACGGCAAGGTGATTGCCATCGACTGCCGCCAGCCGGCCCTGCAGTTGTTCATCCTACCCAGCGATGAAGGCCTGCTCCTGGCCAGCCAGTGGGCCACCAACGCCGACTGCACCCTGCGCGCCCCGGCCAGCAGCCTGGTGCAACTGGCCCTGAGCCAGGACAAGACCGCCGTGCTGCACAGCCCGCAGGTCGAACTGGACGGCGACAGCGCCGTGCTGCTCGACCTGGTCGGCGTGCTGCAGGACCTGGAGCTGGACTGGGAGTACGAAGTCTCCCGCTGGCTCGGCCCGGTGGCCACCCAGTTGCTCAGCGGCCACCTGCGCAGCCGCGCGCGCTGGACCCGGCAGAGCCTGGCCAGCCTGAGCCGCACCGCCTCCGAGTACCTCGCCGAGGAATCCCGGACCCTGGTGGGCGTGCGCGAGGCCGAGGCCCGCTTCGGCGAGCTCGACAGCCTGAAACTCGACATTGAACGCCTTGAGGCGCGCATCGAGCGCCTTGCCCGATCCCTTGAATCCAGCGATAACGCATGAAGCTGCTTGCCGTCCGCCGTCTGTTGCGCATCCAGCGCGTCGTGATCCGCTACCGTCTCGATGACCTGCTGTTCGACCTGCCCCTGCCCTGGTGGCTCGCCTCGCTGCGGCTGCTCATGCCGTGGCGCTGGCTGCCGCGCAAACAACTCGACCTGAGCCGCGGCGCGCGCCTGCGCCTGGCCCTGCAGGACCTCGGACCGATCTTCATCAAGTTCGGCCAGTTGCTCTCGACCCGCCGCGACCTGCTGCCGGCGGACATCGCCGACGAGCTGATGCTGCTGCAGGACCGCGTGCCGCCGTTCGACCCGCAGAAGGCCGTGGCCCTGATCGAGGAGCAGCTCGGCGCCAAGGTCGGCGAGGTGTTCTCGCGCTTCGACGTCGAGCCGCTGGCCTCGGCCTCGGTGGCCCAGGTGCATGCCGCGCGCCTGAAGAGCGGCGAAGAAGTGGTGGTCAAGGTGGTACGCCCCGGCCTCAAGCCGGTGATCGCCCAGGACCTGGCCTGGCTGTTCCTGATTGCCCGCGGCGCCGAGCGAGTCTCCGCCGACGCCCGCCTGCTGCACCCGGTGGAGGTGGTCAGCGACTACGAGAAGACCATCTACGACGAACTCGACCTGCTTCGCGAGGCGGCCAACGCCAGCCAGCTGCGGCGCAACTTCGAGGGCTCGGACATGATGTACGTGCCTCAGGTGTACTGGGACTGGTGCCGGCCGAAGGTGCTGGTGATGGAGCGCATCTACGGCATCCAGGTCACCGACCTCGCCACCCTCGCCGACCAGCGCACCGACATGAAGATGCTCGCCGAGCGCGGCGTGGAGATCTTCTTCACCCAGGTGTTCCGCGACAGCTTCTTCCACGCCGACATGCACCCCGGCAACATCTTCGTCAGCACGGTGAAGCCGTGGAGCCCGCAGTACATCGCCATCGACTGCGGCATCGTCGGCAGCCTGACCCCGGAAGACCAGGACTACCTGGCCCGCAACCTGTTCGCCTTCTTCAAGCGTGACTACCGTCGCGTGGCGCAGTTGCACATCGATTCCGGCTGGGTCCCGGCACAGACCAAGCTCAACGAGTTCGAAGCGGCGATCCGCACCGTGTGCGAGCCGATCTTCGAAAAACCGCTCAAGGACATCTCCTTCGGCCAGGTGCTGATGCGCCTGTTCCAGACCGCACGGCGCTTCAACATGGAAGTGCAGCCGCAGCTGGTCTTGCTGCAGAAGACCCTGCTCAACATCGAAGGCCTGGGCCGCCAGCTGTACCCGGACCTCGACCTGTGGACCACGGCGCAGCCGTTCCTGGAACGCTGGATGCGCGATCGGGTCAGCCCCAAGAGCCTGTTGCAGAACCTGCACAGCCAGGTCGAGCAGGTGCCGCACCTGGCCAACATGACCCGCGACCTGCTCGAACGCATGTCGCAGCCGCACCGCAACGACCCGCCGCCGCCGTGGAAGCAGCAAGACCACTGGGCCCTGCGCCTGCTCGGCGCGGTGCTGCTCGGTGGCGGCGCCACCCTGGCCAGCGGCGTCGAGAGCCTCGGTGCCATCGATGCCTGGCCGGCCTGGCTGATGCTGGCTGCAGGGCTCTATCTGGTGGTTCGCCGATAGCCAGCCGCGCCATCGGCTGGCACACTAGCCGACGGTATCGGCGCGGGGCCGTGGCCTGATTTGGGAGTCAACATGAAAGACTGGCTGGACGAGATCAAGTGGGACAGCAACGGCCTGGTACCGGCCATCGCCCAGGACCACAAGACCGGGCGCGTATTGATGATGGCCTGGATGAACCGCGAGTCCCTGGCCCTGACTGCCGCCGAGCAGCGCGCCATCTACTGGTCGCGCTCCCGTGGCAAACTGTGGCGCAAGGGCGAGGAGTCCGGCCACGTGCAGAAGCTGCACGAACTGCGCCTGGACTGCGACGCCGACGTGATCATCCTGATGGTCGAGCAACTGGGCCATATCGCCTGCCACACCGGCCGCGAAAGCTGCTTCTACCGCGTCTTCGAGGACGGCCAGTGGAAAATCGTCGATCCGGTCCTGAAAGACCCGAATGCCATCTATCACGCAGGACACTGACATGAGCGACACCCTGAGCCGCCTGGCCGAAGTACTGGAGGCCCGCAAGGGCGCGGCCCCCGACAGTTCCTACGTCGCCAGCCTGTACCACAAGGGCCTGAACAAGATCCTGGAGAAGGTCGGCGAGGAGTCGGTGGAAACCATCATCGCCGCCAAGGACGCCGCCGCCAGCGGAGATTACAGCGATGTCATCTATGAAACCGCCGATCTGTGGTTCCATAGCCTGGTCATGCTCAGCGCCCTGGGCCAGCACCCGCAGGCCGTGCTGGACGAGCTGGAGCGGCGTTTCGGCCTGTCCGGCCACGACGAGAAAGCCGCGCGCCAGCCATCGGCCTGACTGAACACTATTCGAGGAAAGCACCATGGGTATTTTTGACTGGAAACACTGGATCGTCCTGCTGGTCGTCGTGGTCCTGGTCTTCGGGACCAAGAAGCTGAAGAACTTCGGCAGCGACCTGGGCGAGTCCATCAAGGGCTTCAAGAAGGCCATGAACGAAGACGAGAAACCGGCGGAGCCAACCGCCCCCACCGCGCAACCGTCCCAGCCGGTCCCACCGCAGTCCGCCCCGCTGAACCAGCCGCACACCTATGACGGCGAGGTCCAGAAGGTCCAGGAACCTGCAAGGAAAGAGTGATTCCATGTTCGGCATCAGCTTCAGTGAGTTGCTGCTCGTCAGCCTGGTCGCCCTGGTGGTGCTCGGCCCCGAGCGCTTGCCTGGCGCCGCGCGTACCGCCGGCCTGTGGGTCGGGCGGCTCAAGCGCAGCTTCAACTCGATCAAGCAGGAAGTGGAGCGCGAGATCGGCGCCGACGAGATCCGCCGGCAACTGCACAACGAGCACATTCTCTCGATGGAGCAGGAAGCCCGGCGCATCCTCAATCCGCAGAGCGTGACGCCCGATCCGGCCACCACGCCGGGCAGCGAGCCGGTTCCACCGGTGGCCGCCGCCACGCCTGAAGCGACGCCGGTAGCGCCTGTCGCCGCCCCGGTCGCGACGCCTGCCCCGGCGCCAGCCGCACCGACGCCCACCGAACCGACCCAACCGCCGCGAGCCCCATGAGCGATATCCCGGAAAACGACCAGCCGATGCCGCTGGTCTCGCACCTCACCGAACTGCGTAGCCGCCTGTTGCGCTGCGTCGCCGCGGTGTTCCTGATCTTCGCCGGGCTGTTCTCCTTCGCCCAGCAGATCTACACCCTGGTCTCGGCGCCACTGCGCGCGCACCTGCCGCCCAACGCGACGATGATCGCCACCGATGTGGCCTCGCCGTTCCTGACGCCGTTCAAGCTGACCATGACGGTCTCGCTGTTCCTGGCGATCCCCTACATCCTGTTCCAGATCTGGGGCTTCATCGCACCGGGCCTGTACCGTCATGAAAAACGCGTCGCGGTGCCGCTGCTGGTCTCCAGCATCCTGCTGTTCTACGCCGGCATGGCCTTCGCCTACTTCCTGGTGTTCCCGCTGATCTTCGGCTTCTTCGCCGCCGCCACCCCGGAAGGCGTGTCGATGATGACCGACATCGCCAGCTACCTCGATTTCGTCATGACCCTGTTCTTCGCCTTCGGCGTGGCCTTCGAGATTCCGGTCGCGGTGGTGCTGCTGGTGTGGATCGGCGTGGTCGACGTGCAATACCTGCGCAAGATCCGCCCGTACGTGATCATCGGCTGCTTCGTGGTAGGCATGGTCCTGACCCCGCCGGACATCTTCTCGCAGACCCTGCTGGCGGTGCCGATGTGGATGCTGTTCGAAGTCGGCGTGCTGTTCGGCGGCCTGGTGCGCAAGCGCAGCGAGGCTCGCCAGGCCAGCGACGATACCCCTGACGACCAGCCGCCAGCGACGCAACAGTGAACCTGCTGCTGCTCGAAGAGGCCGACTTCATTGCGGCCGACCGGGCGGTCCTGAGCGACCGCCGTTTCACCCATATGCAGGAAATCCACCGCGTGGCGGTGGGCGACAGCCTGCGCGTCGGCCGCCTTGGCGGCCTGATGGGCCAGGCCCGGGTCGAACGCCTGGAAGGCCATGAAGCCGAGCTGTCGCTGAGCTTCGACCAGGCGCCGCCGGCCAAGCTGCCGCTGACCCTAGTGCTGGCCCTGCCCCGCCCGAAGATGCTCCGCCGGGTGTTCCAGACCGTCGCCACCATGGGCGTGGCGAAGCTGGTGCTGGTCAACAGCTACCGGGTGGAAAAGAGCTTCTGGCAGACCCCCTTCCTCGACCCCGAGGCCATCCGCGAGAACCTGATCCTCGGTCTGGAACAGGCCCGCGACACGGTGCTGCCCGAGGTCATCATCGAGAAGCGCTTCAAGCCCTTCGTCGAAGACCGCCTGCCCGCCATCGCCCAGGGCACCCTCGGCCTGGTCGGTCATCCCGGCAATCACCCGCCCTGCCCCCGTGGCGTCAGCGAACCAGTGACCCTGGCCATAGGTCCGGAAGGCGGCTGGATTCCCTACGAAATCGACCTGCTGGGCAAGGCTGGTCTCGCGCCAGTACAGCTGGGCGAGCGAATCCTGCGGGTCGAGACGGCCGTGACTGCCCTTCTGGCCCGGCTTTTCTAAGCTCATATCCCTACAGTCCATAAGACTATTGGCTAGTCCCTCAGCCCCGGTTTAGACGCTTTTGCCACCTTCAGTTTTGTGACGGCAGGCCGATGCAGGAAGACAGAACAAGAATCCTGCCCCGCCAGACAGAATTGGAGTGACCGCATGTACCGTTGGATGGCCCAGCACCTTGGAAATGTAAGCGTCAGCCTCAAGTTGGGTATCGGCTTCGGCATCGTCCTGCTGCTGACCGTGGCGATCACCCTTACCGGCTGGTCCGGTTTGAGCGGCGTGATCGACCGCGGCGACAAGCTCGGCGAAATCTCCGAGGTGTACCAGGCCACCCAGGTCCTGCGTATTGCCCGCCAGGCCTATGAACACAAGCGTGATGCCGAATCCATCACCCAGGTGGAAAAGGCCTTGGCGGCGCTGGATAGCGAAGTGGACAAGGTCGCCCGGCTGATCAGCGAAGGCGACGACCACCGGCGCCTGGTACAGCAGGGCGAGGCCGTGGGCGACTACCAGCGCAGCTTCGGTGAGCTGAAGCAATCCGCAGACGCCCGCGAAGCAGCGCGTGCCGTGCTCGGCGCCAGTGCCGACCAGGCCGCCGCGCTGATCGCCAAGGTCCAGCAGGCGCTGCTGCAGGACGGTGACATCCAGGTCTTCAACAGCGTGGTGGAAGCGGCAAGCCTGCTGCAGCAGGCGCGCTTCCAGGTGCGTGGCTACACCTACAGCGGCGAGGAGAAGTACCAGTCCACCGCCCTGACGGCCATCGACCAGGCCCTGAACCTGCTCAAGGCGCTGCCGGAACGCGTGCCGGCGGCACACCATGGCGACCTGGGCAGTGCCGCCGAGGCGCTGTCCGCCTACCGGGGCGCCGTGGTGCAGTTCGGCAACGCCCAGGAGCGCAGTGCCAAGGCCCTGGCGCTGATGGGCCAGCAAGGCACCCGCCTGCTCGACCTGAGCAGCGAGCTGACCCTGTCGCAGACCAAGGTACGCGACGCGGAATCGCAGAACGCCAAGTCGACCCTGGGCCTGGCCACGGTGCTGGCGCTGTTCTTCGGCATCCTCGCCTCCTGGGCCATCACCCGACAGATCATCGTGCCCCTGCGCCACACCCTGACTGCGGTGGACCGCATCGCCGGCGGCGACCTCAGCCACGACCTCGACGAACAGCGCCGCGATGAGCTGGGCCAGTTGCAGCGCAGCATGCAGCGCATGACCCTGAGCCTGCGGGAGTTGATCGGCGGTATCGGCGATGGCGTCACCCAGATCGCCAGCGCGGCCGAGGAGCTTTCCGCGGTCACCGAGCAGACCAGTGCCGGGGTCAACAACCAGAAGGTCGAGACCGACCAGGTAGCCACGGCCATGAACGAGATGGCGGCCACCGTGCATGAGGTCGCGCGCAATGCCGAGGAAGCTTCCGAGGCGGCGAAGATGGCCGACAACCAGGCCCGCGAAGGCGATCGGGTGGTGGCGCAGGCAATCGCGCAGATCGAGCGACTGGCGGCGGAAGTCGGGCGTTCCAGCGAAGCCATGGGCCAGCTCAAGACCGAGAGCGGCAAGATTGGCAGCGTGCTCGACGTGATCAAGTCGGTAGCCGAGCAGACCAACCTGCTGGCCCTCAACGCCGCCATCGAGGCCGCGCGGGCCGGGGAAGCGGGACGTGGTTTCGCCGTGGTCGCGGACGAGGTACGCAGCCTGGCGCAGCGTACGCAGCAGTCCACCGAGGAAATCGAGCAGTTGATCGCCGGGTTGCAGAACGGTACCCAGCAGGTGGCGGCGGTGATGGACAACAGCCGCAGCCTGACCGACAGCAGCGTCGAGCTGACCCGCAGTGCCGGGGTTTCGCTGGAGACGATTACCAGGACGGTGTCGTCGATCCAGTCGATGAACCAGCAGATTGCCGCGGCGGCGGAGCAGCAGAGTGCGGTGGCGGAAGAGATCAACCGCAGCGTGATGAACGTGCGGGATGTGTCGGACCAGACGGCGTCGGCCAGTGAAGAGACGGCGGCGTCCAGCGTGGAGCTGGCGCGACTGGGGACGCATTTGCAGGGATTGGTATCCCGGTTCCGCCTGTAATCCGTCGGTGTGGCTGATGGCCCTGTCGCTGGCAAGCCAGCGATAGGGCCCGGAAGAGCGATGAAGCTTAGAGAACCTGGCGCAGGAAGGCCTGGGCCCGCAGGTCCTTCGGCGCAGTGAAGAACTCCTGCGGCGGCGAATCTTCCAGCAGCTTGCCGTGATCGAAGAACAGCACCCGATCCGCCACTTCCCGGGCAAAGCCCATCTCGTGGGTCACGCAGACCATGGTCATGCCTTCCTGGGCCAGGGTCTTCATCACATCCAGCACTTCACCCACCATCTCCGGGTCCAGCGCCGAGGTCGGTTCGTCGAACAGCATCACCTTGGGGTCCATCGCCAGCGCCCGGGCGATCGCCACCCGCTGCTGCTGCCCACCGGACAGGCGCGACGGGTATTCGTTGGCCTTCTGGCCGATCCCCACCTTCTCCAGCAACGCCTTGGCCTTGGCCTCGCGCTCGGCCTTGCCGCGCTTGCGCACGACCTTCTGCGCCAGGCACAGGTTCTCCAGCACGGTCATGTGCGGGAACAGGTTGAAATGCTGGAACACCATGCCGACTTCACGGCGATAGGCGTTGATGTCGGTCTTCGGGTCCGCCAGTTGCAAACCGTCGATGGCCACGCTGCCGGAATCGAACGACTCCAGGCCGTTCAGGCAGCGCAGGAAGGTCGACTTGCCCGAGCCGGACGGGCCGAGCACCACCAGCACCTCGCCACGGGCCACCTGGGTGGAAACGTTATCCACAGCCCGCACGACCATGCCGCGGGTGTCGAAGACTTTGGTCAGGTCACGGACTTCAATCACTTTGCGCAAGCCTCCGCTCAAGCCGGCTGGCGAAGTGCGACAGCGGCAGGTTGATCAGCAGGTACAGCCCGGCGACGCAGAACCAGATCTCGAAGGTCGAGAACGAGGTGGTGATCGCTTCGCGGCCGCTCTTGGTCAGTTCGGTGATGGCGATCACCGAGACCAGCGAGGTGTCCTTGACCAGGCTGATGAACTGCCCGGCCAGCGGCGGCAGCACGCGCTTGAACGCCTGCGGCAGGATCACGTGGCGCATCGACTGGGCCGCATTGAGCCCCAGCGAACGGGCCGCCTCGCCCTGGCCCTTGGCGATGGACTGCACGCCGGCACGGACGATCTCGGCCACGTAGGCGCCGGTGAACAGCGCCAGCGCCGCCACCCCGGCGAACTCGCGGGACAGGTTGAGCACGGTGCCGATGAAGAAGTAGAAGATGAAGATCTGCACCAGCAGCGGCGTGCCACGCACCAGCTCGACGTATACCGTCGACAGGTCGCGCAGGGTCGGGTTGCTGGACAGGCGGCAGAGACCGGCGAACAAGCCGATCAGCAGGCCGGCGGCGCCGGATGCCACGGAAATCCACACCGTGGTCCACAGGCCCCAGGCCAGCGGGCCGGCGGCCCAGTGGTGGGTCAGGCCGACCACGTCGCCTTCGGACACGTCATCGCCCTTGGACAACTGCAGGGTGCCCTGCTCGACGTCCAGGACCTGTTCGTTGCCGTCTTCGTCACGCAGGGTCACCCGCGCCGTGTCGCCCTGCTGCACGATGTCCTGCACCGTGCCGTAGGCGGCCGCGCGATGGGCTTCCTCGGCCTGGTAGGCGAAGTACTGGGGTACCCGGTTCCAGCGCCACTCGTAGGAAATCATCGAGGTGGCGAAATACAGACTCAGCGCCAGTCCCACCAGGACCAGCGCGGTCAGCCCGTGCCAGGGCCACTGGGCTTTCTTGTGTTTGATCACGTGAGGCGTTCCCCATAAAAGCTAAAAGCCGCAAGCCACAAGCTGCAAGAAAAAAGCGGGCCGTCTCAGACCCGCTCTTGCTTGCAGCTTGAAACTTGCGGCTTGAAGCTGCTGTTTATTCCATGTCCTTCAGCCACTCTTTCTTCTTGAACCACTTGTCGTGGATGCGATCGTAGGTGCCGTCGTGCTTGATCTGGTGCAGGAAGTTGTTGATGAAGTTCAGGCTGTCGTGGTCGCCCTTCTTCAGGCCGAAGGCCAGTGGCTCGTAGGTGAACGGCTCGTCCAGGTAGACCAGCTTGCCGTTGCCGACCTTCTCCACCGCGACGACGTTGTACGGCGCGTCGTAGACGAAGGCATCGGCCTTGCCGTTGACCACGTCCATCACGCCTTCCTGCTCGTTGTCGTAGCCGTGGTACTGGGCCTTGCCGATCAGCTTTTTGGCCACCATCTCGCCGGTGGTGCCCAGCTTGGAGGTCAGGCGGTATTCAGCGGTGTTCAGGTCCTTGTACGACTTGACCTTGTCCGCCAGTTCCTTGCGGATCAGCAGGGTCTGGCCGACGACGATGAAGGGTTCGCTGAAGTTCAGCTTCAGGTTGCGTTCCTGGGTCAGGGTCATGCCGCTGCCGATCATGTCGAACTTGTCGGTCATCAGCGCCGGGATGATGCCGTCATAGGCGGTGGAGACCAGCTCCAGCTTGACGCCCATGGACTTGGCCATGGCCTTGAGGATGTCCACTTCGAAGCCGATGATCTCACCGCGCTTGTTGGTCATCTCGAACGGCATGTAGGTCGGGTCCATGCCCACACGCAGGGTGCCACGCTTGACCGCGTCATCGATCACGCCGGCCTGTGCGGTAGCGACCGCAACGGTGGCCGCGACGCCGGCCAGCAGCATCGACAGATACTTTTTGAACATCACCACTTCCCCCAAAACAAGAAAACGCTCGAATTTTATTGTGTGCGCGAAAAATCCTACAGACATCGCGCAATAGTCGGGGTGGGATGCTAACGCATGAGCGGCACGGGACCTAGCCTCCGTGACGACTTTGTTACTTATTGATACCAGAAAGAACGAACGGGGCGACATCATGTCGCCCCGTTGCGGGTCAGGCGTTGGCCAGTGCCGGTTGCGCTACCGGCTCGGGGTGGAGCGGCAGCAGCGGCGAGTGCGGGTCATTGGCGATCGACGCGCGCCAGATGTCCAGCCATGCCGCATTGTGCTCGGCCCAGACACGGTCGTGCAGGCGGGACAACGCCACCGGATCGCTGAGCAGCGCCAGGCGGGTATTGCCGTCGAGGGCGGACGGGCCGACCTGCAAGGCCTTCTCGATTCGCTCGGCACGCAGGGCCTCGATCGGCTCGGCAACACCGTGGCGTGCAGTGGCCAGGGCACAGGCCAGGGCGTTCTGCTTCGGATCGACCACGGCGCGGACAAAGCCGTCGTGCAGCGCATGCCAGCGGTTCTCGTGGGTGTACTGGTCGGTGGCCAGCAGTTCCTGCGGGGTCGAGTATTCCTCGGGGATGAGGAACAGCTTCTCGTCCTTGGCGCGCAGGCCCAGGTTGACCCGGCTGGAGATCACCGAGACCGGGATCGACAGGGTCAGCGAACCGACGATAGGCACCAGCCACCACAGGAAGCTCGGGTTCAGCCAGGCCACCAGCAGGGCCCAGGCCACGCCCAGCAGGGTCTGCGGGCCATGGCGGCGTACCGCTTCGCTCCACGGCGTGGAGTCGTCGTCACGCTGCGGCGAGTTCCAGGTCGCGGCCCAGCCGAGGAACGCGGCGAGGACGAAACGGGTGTGGAAGATCATCCGCACCGGCGCCAGCAGCATGGAGAACAGCATCTCCAGCAGCATCGACAGGGTGACCTTGATCCGGCCGCCGAATTCCTTCGCGCCCTTGGCCCAGATCAGGATGACGCTGAGCAGTTTGGGCAGGAACAGCAGCACGATGGTGGTGGAGAACAGGGCGATGGCCTTCTCTGGGTGCCACTGCGGCCACAGCGGGTACAGCTGCCGTGGTTCGAGGAAGTACTGCGGCTCCATCAGGGTGTTGGTCGCCAGCAGCGCGGTCGACAGCACCAGGAAGAAGAACCACAGCGGCGCCGACAGGTAGGACATCACCCCGGTGAGGAACACCGCGCGGTGCACCGGGTGCATGCCCTTGACCAGGAACAGGCGGAAGTTCATCAGGTTGCCGTGGCACCAGCGCCGGTCGCGCTTGAGCTCGTCCAGCAGGTTGGGCGGCAGTTCTTCGTAGCTGCCCGGCAGGTCGTAGGCGATCCACACGCCCCAGCCGGCACGGCGCATCAGCGCGGCTTCGACGAAGTCGTGGGAGAGGATCGCACCGGCGAAGGCGCCCTTGCCCGGCAACGGCGCCAGAGCGCAGTGCTCGATGAAGGGCTTCATGCGGATGATCGCGTTGTGGCCCCAGTAGTGCGATTCGCCCAGCTGCCAGAAGTGCAGGCCGGCGGTGAACAGCGGGCCATAGACGCGGGTGGCGAACTGCTGCATGCGCGCATACAGGGTGTCCATGCCCGAAGCCTTCGGCGCGGTCTGGATGATACCCGCGTCCGGGTTGGCCTCCATGAGGCGCACCAGGCTGGTGAGGCATTCGCCGCTCATCACGCTGTCGGCGTCGAGCACCACCATGTAGCGGTAGTCGCTGCCCCAGCGGCGGCAGAAGTCGTCGAGGTTGCCGCTCTTGCGCTTCACGCGGCGGCGGCGGCGGCGGTAGAAGATCCGGCCGAAGCCCTTGGCCTCGCGGCACACGTCCAGCCAGGCCTGTTGCTCGGCCACGGCGATGTCGGTGTCGTTGGTGTCGCTCAGGACGAAGAAGTCGAAGCGGTCGAGGTCACCGGTGGCGGCCACCGACTCGAAGGTCGCGCGCAGGCCGGCGAACACTCGTGGCACGTCTTCGTTGCAGATCGGCATCACCAGTGCGGTACGGGCGCCCTTCTCGATCGGCTCGTTGCCGGCGCTGCTTCCGGAGATGCGGTACTTGTCGCGCCCGGTGAGCAGTTCGAGGAAGCCCATCAGCGCGGTCCAGAAGCCGGCCGAGACCCAGCAGAAGAGGATGCCGAAGAGGATCAGGATGCTGGTCTGCAGCGCATACGGCCAGACCTGGGTGGCGGTCTGCAGCAGCGGCTGATGCAGGACCTCGTCGAGGTCGACGAACGACCAGCCCTGGTACGGCAGGATGCCCTTCATGTACCAGCCGGCGACGAGGGTCTGGCCGATCATCAGCGCCAGCAGGATGTAGCGGCGCATCGAGCCGACCCAGCGCCAGCGCGCGGCCGGCAGCTCGCGTTTTTCCGGGGCCGGGGCATTGGTGCGCCCGGTCATCCGGCGCCAGGCGCGGATCAGGATGTTGGTCCGCCACGGCTCGGGGATCACCCGGGTCCGGCGGATCGGCGGGGTCGCCTTGAGGCAGACCCGGCCGCTGGCGTCGAGGCCGAGCATCTCGGCCTCTTCCATGTCGGTTGCGGTCAGCAGGTTCAGCCGGCTGCCTACCGAACCCTGGGTGGGCTCGGTATCGGCAGCGGCCGGTTGCGCCGACAGGCGCTGGTGCAGCTCGCTGAACGAGTTGCAGCTGGCGAGTTCCGCCCGCTGCTCGTCGCTCAGTGGTAGGTGGGCCAGATACTCGACGAGCGGTTCCGGCCGTGCTGAAGAGTTACTCATCGGCAGGCAACTGATAGCTCCAGGTCTCGGTCAGCACCTGTTCGGTGGTGGCCGGGGCCTCGGGGGTGGGCGCCGCTTCGGCGGCAGGCTGCTCGGCAGGTTGCTCGGCCTTCGCGGTTTTCGCCGCGGCCTTGTCATGCTTCGCAGGTTTTTCCTGTTTCTTCGGTTCTTCCTGCTTTTCAGGCTTGGCCGGCTCTACCGGCACATCGCGAACCAGGGCAGCACGCATTTCCACGGCCTTGCCCGGATCCTTGACCTTCATCCGCAGGGTCAGGCGCCAGCCCTTGATCTCAGGGTTGTAGCGCAGGTTGTTCTCGACCACCTCGGCGTTGTCGCCGACGCTGATCTGGCTGCGCACCGCGGTGTCTTCCGGCAGCTTGGCCAGGGCCGGGCCTTCGAAGTCGACCAGGAAGGCGACGCTGCCGTCCGGCTGGCGGATCAGGTTGGACTGCTTGACGTCGCCGGTGGAGCGCATGGTCTGCTTGACCCAGCCGAGGTCCGGCGAGTGGAAGGCCGACTCGTCCATGGTCCAGTGCAGGCGGTATTCGTAGTCGATCGGGGTACCTGGCTCCGGCAGTTTCTCCGGGCTCCAGAAGGCCACGATGTTGTCGTTGGTCTCGTCGGCGGTCGGGATCTCGACCAGGTCGACGGTGCCCTTGCCCCAGTCGCCCTTCGGCTCGATCCAGGTGCTCGGACGCTTCTGGTAGTTGTCATCCAGGTCTTCGAAGAAGCTGAAGTCGCGGTTGCGCTGCAGCAGACCGAAGCCGCGCGGGTTTTCCACGCTGAAGTTGCTCACGGCCAGGTGTTTCGGGTTGTTCAGCGGGCGCCACAGCCACTCGCCGTTGCCGGCGTGGATCGACAGGCCTTCGGAGTCGTGCAGCGAAGGACGGTAGTTCGGCACGCGGGACGGCTGGTTGCTGCCGAACAGGTACATGCTGGTCAGCGGGGCGATGCCCAGGCGGCTGACGTGGTCACGCAGGAACACCCTGGACTGCACGTCGACGATGGTGTCGGAGCCCGGGCGCAGGATCAGCTTGTAGGCGCCGGTGGAGCGCGGCGAGTCCAGCAGGGCGTAGATCACCAGGTGCTTGTCGGCCGGGTTCGGGCGTTCGACCCAGAACTCGGTGAAGCGCGGGAATTCTTCGCCGGACGGCAGCGCGGTGTCGATGGCCAGGCCACGGGCGGACAGGCCATAGACCTGGCCCTTGCCGACCACGCGGAAATAGCTGGCGCCGAGCAGGGTCATGATCTCGTCCTGCTTGTCCGCCTTGTTGATCGGGTACAGCACGCGGAAACCGGCGTAGCCCAGCTGTTCGGTGGCCTTGGCGTCGAACTGCAGGTCGCCGAAGTCGAAGCGGCTCGGGTCGTACTTGATCTCTTCGACGGTGGTGGCGGTGACTTCGTTGATCTTCACCGGCGTGTCGAAGTGCATGCCCTGGTGATAGAAGGACAGCTTGAACGGGGTCTTGGCGTCCGCCCACTCGGCTTTTTCCGCGCGGAAACGGATCTTCTGGTAGTCGCCGAACTTCATGTCGCGGAAGACGGCCGGCAGGTTGCTTTTCGGTGCCTCGTACTTCTGTGCGGCCAGGTCCTTCGCCTTGGCCGCCACGTCGTCGAGGTTGAACGCCCAGAGCTGGCCGGCGCTGAGCAGGCAGACCAGTGCCGAACCAGCGAGCAGGGCCTTGCGCAACCGGCTGGCAGGCGTTCTTGGAGCATCAAAGGGACTAACAATCACGAGCAACCCTCGCCGAAAACAAATCTAAAGAACCAACGGCCAGCGACACATGCCGGGTTGGCGAGCACTGTTCGGACTCCGAAAGGGCTCAATGATTCCCCAAACGGTTCCGGACAGTTCTCGAGTCAGAGTGAAACAGGCCGTCGAACGCCGGCCCCATGTAGCGCGCGATTATCTAGCAGGCAGCGTTACAACGCATCAGGGCCAGCCAACTATTTTTGCTGTGAAACCCCTTGTTTTCCTGCAAACAGGGGGTTTTTTGACGTCATATTTGTAACATAAATGTTACGGGGCCATCATTGACCAGGTGGACCTGCATGTCGGCACCGAAGCGACCGCTGCCGACAGTGCCGTGCTTGAGCCTCGCCTGGGCCAGAAGGTAGTCGAACAGCTCGGCGCCGAGGGCCGGCGGCGCGGCCGTGGAAAAGCTCGGGCGCAGGCCGCTGCGGGTGTCGGCGGCGAGGGTGAACTGGGACACCAGCAGCAGGCCGCCGTCGATGTCCTTGAGGGACAGGTTCATCTTGCCCTGGGGGTCGCTGAACACCCGGTAGTTGAGCAATTTGTGCAGGAGCTTGTCGGCGTGCTCGGGGGTGTCTCCCGGCTCCACCGCGACCAGCACCATCAGGCCCTGGTCGATGGAACCGACGATCTCCCCTTCCACTTCCACCCGCGCGCCACGCACGCGTTGCAGCAGGCCCTTCATGCCTCTTCCAGGGGCAGGTCGAGCAGGCGTCGGGCCATCTGGTCGGCGGCGCGCACCAGGGCATCGGTGATACCCGGCTCGGAGGCAGCGTGACCGGCGTCGCGGATCACCTTCAGTTCGCTGTTCGGCCAGGCCTGGTGCAGTTCCCAGGCGTTGTCCAGCGGGCAGATCACGTCATAGCGACCGTGCACGATCACCGCCGGCAGGTGGGCGATCTTCGGCATGTCGCGGATCAGCTGGTTTTCTTCGAGGAAGGCGTTGTTGACGAAGTAGTGGCATTCGATCCGGGCGATCGACAGCGCGCGCTGCGGCTCGGAGAAGCGGTCGACCACCAGCGGGTTGGGACGCAGCGTGGCGGTGCGGCCTTCCCAGGTGGACCAGGCCTTGGCGGCGTGCATCTGGGCGATCTGGTCGTTGCCGGTGAGGCGCTTGTGGAAGGCCTGGACCAGGTCGTTGCGTTCTTCTGCCGGGATCGGCGCGATGTAGTCCTGCCAGTAGTCGGGGAACAGGCGGCTGGCGCCACCGGTCTGGTAGAACCACTCGATCTCCTGCGGGCGGCAGAGGAAGATGCCGCGCAGGATCAGGCCGTGGACGCGCTCGGGGTGGGTCTGGGCGTAGGCCAGGGCCAGGGTCGAGCCCCAGGAGCCGCCGAACAGGACCCATTTCTCGATGCCGAGGTGCTTGCGGATGCGCTCCAGGTCTTCGACCAGGTGCCAGGTGGTGTTGTTTTCCAGGCTGGCGTGGGGGGTGGACCGGCCGCAGCCGCGCTGGTCGAAGGTGATGATGCGGTAGACCGTGGGGTCGAAGTAGCAGCGGCTCTGGGCATCGCAGCCCGCGCCGGGGCCACCGTGAATGAACACCACCGGCAGACCTTCCGGGGAACCACTTTCATCGACGTACAGTACATGCGGTGCTTCGACTGCCAGATCGTGCCGGGCGTAGGGTTTGATCTGTGGGTACAAGGTCTGCATTACGCACTCCGTGTGGGAATTAATCTGCCGTTGGGCATCATAAACCTGAAATGCGCTTTGAGCATGCCCCGTTGGGTCAAGTGTTCTTCAGGTAACCATGTGCTGCTCTCAGGGGCCCCATCGCTGGCAAGCCAGCTCCCACAGGTTCAGCGGTGCACGCGAACCTGTGGGAGCTGGCTTGCCAGCGATGGCGTCAGTCGTATCGCCGCCGAGCCCAGGCCAGAACCTCTTCGAGCAATCCCCGCAAGACCACTTGGGTAGGCCCTGCCAGATCCTCCCGATAGGCAAACGGCTCCACCTCCTCCATATAAGTGCTCTGCGCCAGCTCCAGCTGCACCGCATGGATATCCCTGGCCGGATCCCCGTAATGCCGGGTGATATGCCCGCCCTTGAAGCGCCCGTTCAGCACATGGGTGTAGTCCGGCGCGCCGGCACACACCGCCTTCAGTCGCTCGGCCAGCTCGGGGTCACAGCTCGCCCCGTTGAACGTCCCAAGGTTGAAGTCCGGCAGTTTCCCGTCGAACAGATGCGGCACATGGGAGCGGATCGAATGCGCATCCCACAACAGCGCATAGCCGAACTTCTCCTTCAACCGCGCCAGTTCGTTGCGCAGGGTGTCGTGGTACGGCCGCCAGATGCCCTCCAGATAGCCGGCGCGCTCTGCGGAAGACGGCACCCGCCCCTCCTCGAACAGCGGGCTGCCGTCGAACAGCGTCGCCGGGTACAACCCGGTGGTCGCGCCCACATATAAAGGCTGGTCATCCTCCGGCCGGTTCAGGTCGATGACGAACCGCGAGTACTCGGCCGCCACCACGCTCGCGCCCATCTCGCGGACGAAGTCATACAGCTGCGGGATATGCCAGTCGGTATCCGGCAGGCTGCGCGCCGGCGCCACCAGGCCGTCGCGCACCGCCGGGGTGAGCTTCAGGCCGGCGTGGGGCATGCTGATCAGCAGCGGCAGCGTGCCCTGGTGGAAATTCAGAACCTTGTCCATCGTCGTTGCCTCAATCAGTCAGTTCGACGCCGTGGCGCACCACGCGCTTGTCCAGTTCGCCGCCCAGCCAGTAGGCAAGGTCGGCCGGACGTTCGATATCCCAGGCGACGAAGTCGGCGACCTTGCCCACCTCCAGCGAACCATGGCTGTCGCCCAGCCCCAGCGCCGTGGCGGCGTGCAGGGTGACACCCGCCAGCGCCTCTTCCGGGGTCATGCGGAACAGGGTGCAGGCCATGTTCAGCATCAGGCGCAGGGACAGCCCCGGCGAGGTGCCGGGGTTGAGGTCGCTGGCAATGGCGATCTTCACCCCGTGCTTGCGCAGGGCGTCCATCGGCGGCAACTGGGTTTCGCGCAGGAAATAGAAGGCACCAGGCAGCAGCACGGCGACGGTGCCGGCGGCGGCCATGGCAATGGCGTCGTCCTCGGTCATGAACTCCAGGTGATCGGCGGACAAGCCGTGATACCGCGCCGCCAGGCTGGAGCCGGCCAGCGCAGACAACTGCTCGGCATGCAGCTTGACCGGCAGCCCCAGTTCCTTCGCCTTGATGAACACCCGCTCGACCTGCGCCGGCGAAAACGCCAGGTACTCGCAGAAGGCATCCACCGCATCCACCAGCCCCTCGGCGGCCAGCGCCGGGAGCATGACCTCGCAGATATGGGCGATGTAGTCGTCGCTGCGGTCCTTGTACTCAGGCGGCAGCGCATGGGCCGCCAGGCAGGTGGCGCGCACGGTCAGCGGCAGGCTCTCGCCCAGGCGCCGGGCGACCTTGAGCATCTTGCGCTCGTTGGCGAGGTCGAGGCCGTAGCCGGACTTGATCTCCAGGGTGGTCACGCCATCGCGCATCAACGCCCGCACCCGGCGCAGGGCGCTGGCGTACAGTTCGTCCTCGCTGGCGGCGCGGGTCGCCCGCACCGTGCTGGCGATGCCGCCGCCCTGGGCGGCGATCTCGGCATAGCTGACACCCTGCAGGCGCTGCTCGAACTCGCCGCTGCGGTTGCCGCCGAACACCGCGTGGGTGTGGCAGTCGATCAGGCCCGGGGTGACCCAGGCACCGCCCAGGTCGACCTGCTGCTGCACGTCCAGGTCCGGCAGGGCCTGGCGCGCGCCGATCCAGGCGATGCGCCCGGCCTCGGTGACGATCGCCGCGTCCTCGATGATCGAGTAGCTGCCCTGGGCCATGCTCGCCACATGGCAGTGCTGCCAGAGGGTCTTCATGTGCGTTCCTCCGCTCACGACAGGCTTGGCAGCACGCCGACCGGCAGCAGCGCGGTCAGGCGGTTCTCGGCCAGCAGTTGCACGGCGATCTCGATGTCCGGGGCGAAGAAACGGTCCTTGTCGTAGTGCGGCACGCGGTCACGCAGGACCTTGCGGGCGGCCTCCAGCTTGACCGAGGTCTTCAGCCCGGTACGCAGGTCGATGCCCTGGCAGGCGCCCAGCCATTCGATGGCGAGGATGCCGCGGGTGTTCTCGGCCATCTCCCACAGGCGCTTGCCGGCGGCCGGGGCCATGGACACGTGGTCTTCCTGGTTGGCGGAGGTCGGCAGGCTGTCGACGCTGTGGGGATGGGACAGGGCCTTGTTCTCGCTGGCCAGGGCCGCGGCGGTGACCTGGGCGATCATGAAGCCGGAGTTGACCCCGCCGTTTTCCACCAGGAACGGCGGCAGCTGGGACATGTGCTTGTCCATCATCAGCGAGATGCGTCGCTCGCTCAGCGAACCGATCTCGGCGATGGCCAGGGCCATGTTGTCGGCCGCCATGGCCACCGGCTCGGCGTGGAAGTTGCCGCCGGAAATCACGTCGCCCTGCTCGGCGAACACCAGCGGGTTGTCGGAGACGGCGTTGGCCTCGATGGCCAGCACTTCGGCGGCCTGGCGCAGCTGGGTCAGGCAGGCGCCCATGACCTGTGGCTGGCAGCGCAGCGAGTACGGATCCTGGACCTTGCCGCAATGTTCGTGGGAGGCGGAAACCTCGGTGCCCTCGGTGAGCAGGTCGCGGTAGCAGGCAGCCGCGTCGATCTGCCCGCGCTGGCCGCGGGCGGCGTGGATGCGGGCGTCGAACGGCGAACGCGAGCCGAGCACCGCTTCCACGGTCAGGCCGCCACAGGCGATGGCCGCGGCGAACAGGTCCTCGGCTTCGAACAGGCCACGCAGGGCATAGGCGGTCGAGGCCTGGGTGCCGTTGAGCAGCGCCAGCCCTTCCTTGGCCGCCAGGGTCAGCGGCTCCAGGCCGGCCACGGCCAGGGCGTCCACCGCCGGCAGCCACTCGCCCTTGTAGCGCGCCTTGCCTTCGCCCAGCAGCACCAGCGACATGTGCGCCAGCGGTGCCAGGTCGCCGGATGCGCCGACCGAGCCTTTGAGCGGGATATGCGGGTAGACCTCGGCGTTGACCAGGGCAATCAGCGCGTCGATCACCTTGCGCCGGATGCCGGAGAAACCGCGGCTCAGACTGTTGATCTTGAGCACCATGATCAGGCGCACCATGGCATCGTCCAGCGGCGCGCCGATGCCGGCGGCATGGGACAGCACCAGCGAGCGTTGCAGGTTTTCCAGATCGTGGCTGGCGATGCGGGTCGAGGCCAGCAGGCCGAAACCGGTGTTGATGCCGTAGGCGGTGCGGTCCTCGGCGAGGATCTGCTCGACGCAGGCGACGCTGGCATCGATCTGCGCCGCGGCGCTGGCCACCAGGCTCAGGCGCGCCGGCTTCTCGTAGACGCCGCGCAGTTCGGCGAGGCTGACCTGGCCGGGAATCAAATTGAAGACTTGCATGTTCTGGCTCCTTGTCGTTGTTCAGAGCAGCGCCGGCAGTACGTGCCGGGGCAGTTGCGGCTGTTTGAGCAGGTCGGCGGTGCTGGCGATGTCCGGGGCCAGCCAGCGATCCTGCTGCCAGGCCGGAATCCGTTCGCGCAGCAGTTGCCAGGCGCGCCCGGTGCCAGCGCCGAAGCGCTGCTCCTTGAGAAATTCGAAGGCCTGGGCCGCCAGCAGGTACTCGATGGCGAGGATCTGCGTGCAGTTTTCCAGGGACCGATGCAGCTTGAGCGCGGCGCTGGTGCCGAGGCTCAGGTGGTCTTCCTGCAGGCCCGAGGTGACGAAGTTGTCCACCACCGCCGGCTGCGCCAGCTGGCGGTTCTCGGCGCACAGCGAGGCGGCAACGTACTGGGCGATCATCATCCCGGAGTTGACCCCCGGCTCGGCCACCAGGAACGCCGGCAGCCCGCTGACATGCGGGTTGACCAGGCGATCCAGGCGGCGCTCGGCGATGGAGCCGATCTCGGCGACGGCCAGCGCCAGCAGATCGGCGGCCATGGCCACGGACTGGCCGTGGGGGTTGGCCTGGGACATGACCCGGAAGTCGTCCGGGGTGCCCAGCAGCAGCGGGTTGTCGGTGGCCGAGTTGAGCTCGGTCTCGACCTGCCGTGCGGCGTGGGCCAGCTGGTCGCGGGAGGCGCCGTGGACCTGCGGGATGGAGCGGATGCTCAGGGCGTCCTGGGTGCGGATGCCCTTGCTGCTGGCGATGACCTCGCTGCCTTCGAGCAGCGCCCGGAGGTTGGCACCGACCTGCTGCATGCCCGGATGGGGCTTGAGGGCGATGATGTCCTGGTCGAACGCGGCGATCTGCCCGCGCTGCGCCTCGAAGCTCATGGCCGCGATGATGTCGGCCCACTCCAGCAGGTGCGTAGCGTCAGCCAGGGCCAGGCAGCTCAGGCCGGTCATGCACGGCGTGCCGTTGACCAGGCACAGGCCGTCCTTGGCACCCAGTTGTACCGGGGCCAGGCCTTCTTCGGCCAGCGCCACGGCAGCATCGACCACCTGCCCGCGGTAGCTGGCCTTGCCCACGCCCAGCAGGCAGATGGCGACATGGGCCATGTGGGTCAGGTAGCCCACCGAGCCCTGGGACGGCACCTGCGGGGTGATGCCGCGTTCCAGCAGGTTGAGCAGCGCCTGTACCACCGGGCGCTGGATGCCGGACTTGCCCTGGCTGTAGTTGACGATGGCGGCGCAGATGATCGCCCGGGTCTGCTCGTCGCTGAGCACCGGGCCGACGCCGCAGGCGTGGCTGAGCAGGGTGTTGCGCGACAGCTGGGCCAGTTGCTCGCCTTGCAGGGCGACGTTGCAGAGCGCGCCCAGGCCGGTGTTGACGCCATAGGCGCGCTCGCCGCTGTCAACGATGCGCCGGACGATGGCCTGGGCATTCTCGATCCGCGCCCAGGCGCTGGGCGACAGCTCCAGGCTGGCGCCGTGGCGGGCCACGGCGACGATGTCCTGCCAACGCAGCGGGGCGTCGGCGATCACGACCTTCTCTTGCGGCATGGCGGTCCTCATACGGTGGCGGCGCGGCGCTGGACGAAACGGTCGACGTATTCGTCGGCCGGCTCATGGAGGATCTCCCGCGGCGTGCCGACCTGGATCAGGCGGCCGTCCTTGAGGATCGCGATGCGGTTGCCGATGCGCACGGCTTCATCCAGGTCATGGGTGATGAACACGATGGTCTTGTGCAGGGTTTTCTGCAGCTCCAGCAGCTGGTCCTGCATTTCCGCGCGGATCAGCGGGTCGAGGGCGCTGAAGGCTTCGTCCATGAGGATGATGTCGGTGTCCGCCGCCAGGGCCCGGGCCAGGCCGACGCGCTGGCGCATGCCGCCGGAGAGCTGGTGCGGATAGGACTTCTCGTAGCCCTTCAGGCCCACGGTGGTGATCCAGTGCTGGGCGCGCTCGGCGCACATCTGCTTGCTCTCTCCACGCACCTTGAGGCCGTAGGCGACGTTGTCCAGCACGGTCTTGTGCGGCAGCAGGCCGAAGCTCTGGAACACCATGCTGATCTTGCGCCGGCGGAATTGGCGCAGGGCTTCCATGTCGTACTGCAGGATGTCCTCGCCATCCACCAGAATCGCCCCGCTGGTGGGGTCGATCAGGCGGTTGAAGTGGCGCACCAGGGTCGACTTGCCGGACCCGGACAGTCCCATGATGACGAAGATCTCGCCGGCGCCGATGGACAGCGACAGGTCGTTGACCCCCACCACGCAGCCGGTCTTCGCCAGCACCTGCTCCTTGGTATGGGAATCGCCGATCAGTTTCAGCGCCTCTGCGGAGCGCTCGCCGAAGATCTTGAAGACGTTCTTCACTTCGATCTTGTTCATCGCCTCGGTACTCATCTGCTCACCTCATGCCGCGCCCGGCCATAGGCCTGGGTGATGCGGTCGATCACCACTGCGAGAATCACGATTGCCAGGCCGGCTTCGAGGCCGCGGCCGACGTTCAGGGTCTGGATGCCCACCAGCACGTCCTCGCCGAGGCCGCGGGCGCCGATCATCGAGGCGATCACCACCATCGACAGGGCCATCATGGTGGTCTGGTTGATGCCGGCCATGATGCTCGGCAGGGCCAGCGGCAGCTGCACGCCGAACAGTTGCTGCCAGCGGTTGGCGCCGAAGGCGTTGATCGCTTCCATGACCTCGCCGTCGACCTGGCGGATGCCCAGGTCGGTGAGGCGGATCAGCGGCGGCGCGGCATAGATCACCGTGGCGAAGATCGCCGGCACCTTGCCCAGGCCGAACAGCATCAGGACCGGGATCAGGTACACGAAGCTGGGCATGGTCTGCATGATGTCCAGCAGCGGCATCAGCACCGCCCGCAGGCGGTCGCTGCGCGCCGAGAGAATGCCCAGCGGGATGCCGATCAGCACCGAGATCAGCGTCGCCACCAGCATCAGCGCCAGGGTCTGCATGAGCTTGTCCCACAGCCCCACCGCCCCTACCAGGAACAGCAGGCCGACGATCACCACGGTGGGCAGCACGCGGCGGGTGGCGTGCCAGGCGATCAGCCCGACCACCGCCAGCATCAGCCACCAGGGCGTGGCCCGCAGCAGGCCTTCGAGGTTGACGATGGCCCAGAGCAGGGTGTCGGAGATCTGCCGGAACACATCACCGTAGTTGGTCACCAGCGCATCGACCCAGCCGTTGACCCAGTCGGCGATGGAGAAGGTAAAGTTTTCGGGGAACATAGGGTTCACTCATCAGGTGGTAAAGGTACTCAGAGCGCTGCGTCGATCTTCTTCGCCGCGTCTTCGCTCACCCACGCATGCCAGATTTCAGGATGTTCCTTGAGGAAGGCTTTGGCCAGTTTCGGCGACTCGATGCGTTCCCTGGTCATGCGCGCCAGGTTCTGGTTGAGCACATCGATCGGCAGGTTGACCTTCTCCAGCACCGCCACCAGTTCCGGGGCACCTTCGTGGAAGGCCTTGGACAGGCCGACCTTGATGCTCACGCTCTTGTCGACACCGGGCTTTTCATCCAGCTTGACCAGGTCCACCTGGCCCATCAGCGGGGTCGGGGTCCAGTAGTAGAAGAGAATCGGCTCGCCGCGCTTGTAGCTCGACAGCACCGCCGCATCCAGGGCCGGGCCGGTGCCCGGGCGGAAGTTGGTGTAGCTGCTTTCCAGGCCGTAGTCCTTGAGCATCTCGCTGTTGTCCAGCTCGCAGGTCCAGCCGGCCGGGCAGTTGTAGAAACGGCCCTTGGAGGGTTCTTCCGGGTCCTTGAACACCGCCGAGTACTGGCCCAGGTCGGCGATGGCCTTGAGGTTCGGCGCCTTGGCTTCGAGCTTGCGCTTGGCATCGCCCTCGATCACGTAGCGCGGCACGTACCAGCCTTCCACCGCGCCCACCACCGGGGCACCGACGCCGACCACCTTGCCGGCGGCCTCGGCCTTCTTCCACACCTCGCTGCGGCCTACCCACTCTTCGGCGAAGACCTGGATGTCATTGGTGCCCAGGGCGTTTTCCATGGTGATGGAGTTGCCCGGCAGGCTGTCGGTCTGGCAGCCGTAGCCATTCTTCAGGACGAACTGCATGACGTCGGTCAGCAGCATCCCGCTTTCCCAGTTCAGCCCGGCGAATTTCACCGGCTTGCCGGATTCGCACCAGCCGGCGGCCTGGCTCATTCCGGACAGGCCCATCAGGCCAAGGGCACATAGCGACGCAAGCAGGGTCTTGTTGGTTTTCATTGCATGACGCTCCCAAACAGGAAAGTGGATATCGGCAGTTCAGAGGCCTTCCGGTCGTCCCTTCCATGAAACGCCGCAGTCGCGGGGGCCGTGTTCGACGGCCCCGCGACGCGGATCAGCCGGTGATCATCGGCAGGTTCAGGCCCTGCTCTTTGGCACATTCGATTGCAATGTCGTAACCGGCATCGGCGTGACGCATCACGCCGGTGCCCGGGTCGTTGGTCAGCACGCGGGCGATACGCTCGGCGGCTTCGTCGGTACCGTCGCAGACGATGACCATGCCCGAGTGCTGCGAGAAGCCCATGCCCACGCCACCGCCGTGGTGCAGGGAAACCCAGGTGGCACCGCTGGCGGTGTTGAGCAGGGCGTTGAGCAGCGGCCAGTCGGACACGGCATCGGAACCGTCCTTCATCGCCTCGGTCTCGCGGTTCGGGCTGGACACCGAGCCGGAGTCGAGGTGATCGCGACCGATAACGATAGGCGCGGAAAGCTCACCACGACGGACCATTTCGTTGAACGCCAGGCCCAGCTTGGCGCGCTGGCCCAGGCCGACCCAGCAGATACGCGCCGGCAGGCCCTGGAAGCTGATGCGCTCGCGAGCCATGTCCAGCCAGTTGTGCAGGTGGGCGTCGTCCGGGATCAGTTCCTTGACCTTGGCGTCGGTCTTGTAGATGTCCTCGGCATTGCCCGACAGCGCGGCCCAGCGGAACGGACCGATGCCGCGGCAGAAAAGCGGACGGATGTAGGCCGGCACGAAGCCCGGGAAGTCGAAGGCATTGGCGACGCCCTCTTCCTTGGCCATCTGGCGGATGTTGTTGCCGTAGTCGAAGGTCGGGATGCCCTGCTTCTGGAACTCCAGCATGGCTTGCACGTGCACGGCCATGGATTGCTTGGCGGCCTTGACCACCGCAGCCGGCTCGGTCTTGGCGCGGTCGCGGTACTGGTCCCAGGTCCAGCCGGCCGGCAGGTAGCCGTTGAGCGGGTCGTGGGCGCTGGTCTGGTCGGTGACCATGTCCGGGCGCACGCCACGCTTGATCAGTTCGGGCAGGATTTCCGCAGCGTTGCCCAGCAGGGCGATGGAGATGGCCTTGCCTTCGGCGGTGTACTTGGCGATGCGCGCCAGGGCGTCGTCCAGGTCCTTGGCCTGCTCGTCGACGTAGCGGCTGGACAGGCGGAAGTCGATGCGGCTCTGCTGGCATTCGATGTTCAGCGAGCAGGCGCCGGCCAGGGTCGCGGCCAATGGCTGGGCGCCGCCCATGCCGCCGAGGCCGGCGGTGAGGACCCATTTGCCCTTGAGGTCGCCGTTGTAGTGCTGGCGACCGGCTTCGACGAAGGTTTCGTAGGTGCCCTGGACGATGCCCTGGCTACCGATGTAGATCCAGCTGCCGGCGGTCATCTGGCCGTACATGGCCAGGCCCTTGGCATCCAGTTCGTTGAAGTGTTCCCAGTTGGCCCAGTGCGGCACCAGGTTGGAGTTGGCGATCAGCACGCGGGGGGCGTTGGCGTGGGTCTTGAACACGCCGACCGGCTTGCCGGACTGCACCAGCAGGGTCTCGTCGTCGTTCAGGTTGGTCAGGCTCTCGACGATCTTGTCGTAGCACGCCCAGTTGCGCGCCGCACGGCCGATACCGCCATACACCACCAGCTCTTTCGGGTTTTCCGCCACTTCCGGGTCGAGGTTGTTCATCAGCATGCGCAGCGGGGCTTCGGTCAGCCAGCTCTTGGCGGTGAGCTTGTTGCCGCGGGGGGCGCGGATTTCGACGTCACGGAATTTGTTCAGGTTGTTGTCAGTCACGAAAAGGGCTCCTCAAGCGATCCATCCAATCCCAACCCAGGCAGTGGGCCAGCGGTGTTTGCGAACAGCGCGGAGGGGACGGCCTATCCACTCATACGCACACATATTTACTTGTACATACAAGCATATGCAATTGGATTGCCAACCCGCGAAACGGCTTCATGAAAAAACATGCGGCATGGCTGTAGCCCTTGTGGAACAAGGCCTGGAAATCTTGCAGGAGGAAGTGGGGAGATCAGGCGGGAGGTGCGACAACCAAGGCGGCATTGCGCCACCTTGGGGCATTCGGTAACAAAATGTGCGCGAGTGGTGCGTTACCCGGAAACAGCGATGAGTTCGATCAGGCAGCAGCGGCCGGTGATGTCCAGGGTGCGCAGTTGATCGTTGTCTTTCAGATAGAGGCAGTCATACAGGCCCAGGGTCTGTTCGGCCTGGCCGCTGACGCCGACCTGCTGCGCGGCCTGGGCGCTGAACAGCAGCACGGTGCTGGCCGAGGTGAAGACCCGGCTGTGCCCGCTGAACCACTGCAGCCGCGCGCGGTAACGCTGCGGCGCGTAGATCAGGTTGAAGTCGCGGATCGGCCCGCCCAGCAGGCGGCAACTGACCTGGCTTTCGCCACTGAACACGTAGGCATCGAACGGCAGCAGCGCGCGGCTCGGCTGGCCGTCCACCTGCAGGACCATGCCGTCACCCTGCAGCACGCTGATGATCCGCTGGTAGCCGGCGAAGCTGGAGAAGTCGCCGGACTCGCCGATGTCCGCGATCGACAGGCGCCAACCAAAACCGTCGAGGCCCTGGCCCGCGTCGCGGGTGATCTCTTCGGTGCTGCCGCCGCCGTTCTTCCACGGCATGCGCGGGTAATCGGCGGCACGTAACAGGGTCAACTCGGTCATTTGCTGAAGCGTCCTTCGAGGCGATGGCGGGAACCGGGGTGGATCAGCCGCGCCGCCGTGACCGGCTGGCGGCCGGACCAGGTGCGGCGGCGGATCAGCAGGCAAGGCTCGCTGTGCTCGATCTGCAGCAGGCTGCATTCATAGGCGTCGGCGAGGATCGCCTCGACCACGTGCTCGCCTTCGGTCAGCGGCGCAACCTGGGACAGGTAGGCATAGGGCGTCTGCCGGGTGAAATCCTGGTTGAGGTAGTCCGGGGCGATCTGCGCGTTGACGTAGCGGTCCTCGATCTGCACCGCGACGCCGTTCTCGTAGTGCACGATCAGCGAATGGAAGACCCGCTGGCCTTCGCGCACGTCCAGGGCCAGGGCGCGCTCGGAACCGGCGGCTTCCTCGGCCAGGGTCACTACCTGGCAAGTGTGCTGGTGGCCGCGGGCGGCGATCTCGTCGGCGATGTTGTGCACGTCGAACAGCGCCGAATGGGTCTTCGGCTCGGCGACGAAGGTACCAACGCCTTGCATGCGCACCAGCAGCCCCTCGGCGGTCAGTTCGCGCAGGGCACGGTTGATGGTCATGCGGCTGAAGCCCAGTTCGTTGACCAGCTCGCTTTCCGAGGGCACCCGATGGTGCGGCGGCCAGGTGCCGCTCTCGATCTGCTGGATGATCATCTGCTTGACCCGGGCATACAGCGGCGCCGGCCCCTCGCCCATCTGGGCAACCAGCTTGGAGACAGGAGGTTTCGGCACAGGAAAAGTCCTTGTTCTATTGAATGAACGGTAGCTTGCCGGAGTTTACCCAGCAGGCAAACGTCTGTATATGTATATACAAATAAACAGAACGAGGTGCCGTGTCGATGTCTGTCTTCTTTGCCGAACGTGCGCTGTTGCCCACAGGCTGGGCTGAAAACGTCAGGATCGAGGTCGGCGCCGATGGCTTGCTGGCATCGATCGAGGCCAACGCTTCGTCGGACGGCGCGGAAAAACTCGCCGGACCGCTGCTGCCAGGCATGCCCAACCTGCACTCCCACGCCTTCCAGCGCGCCATGGCCGGGCTGGCGGAAGTGGCCGGCAACCCCAACGACAGCTTCTGGACCTGGCGCGAGCTGATGTATCGCCTGGTGGGCAAGGTCAGCCCGGAACAGCTGGAAGTGATCGCCCGCCAGCTGTACATCGAGATGCTCAAGGCGGGCTACACCTCGGTCGCCGAATTCCACTACGTGCACCACGACACCCAGGGCCAGGCCTACGCCGACCCGACCGAACTGTCCCGGCGCATCAGCGCGGCGGCCAGCCGCAGCGGCATCGGCCTGACCCTGCTGCCGGTGCTCTATAGCCATTCCGGCTTTGGCGGCCAGGCGCCGAACGACGGCCAGCGGCGCTTCATCAACGGCACCGAGCAGTACCTCGACCTGCAAGCCCGGCTCAAGCCGATGCTCGCCGCGCAACCGGCGCAAGCGCTGGGGCTGTGCTTCCACTCGCTGCGCGCGGTGACGCCGGAGCAGATCGCCACGGTGCTGGCCGCCAGCGACAAGGCCTGCCCGGTGCATATCCACATCGCCGAGCAACAGAAGGAAGTCCAGGACTGCCTGGCCTGGAGCGGGCGTCGGCCGATCCAGTGGCTGTACGACAATGTCGAGGTGGACCAGCGCTGGTGCCTGGTGCATGCCACCCATGCCGAAGCCGATGAAGTGACGGCGATGGCCAGGAGCCGGGCGATTGCCGGGTTGTGCCTGACCACCGAAGCGAACCTGGGGGACGGTATCTTCCCGGCCGTGGAGTTCCTTGCCCAGGGTGGGCGCATGGGGATTGGGTCGGACAGCCATGTGTCGTTGAGCGTGGTGGAGGAATTGCGCTGGCTGGAATATGGCCAGCGGCTGCGGGATCAGCGGCGCAACCGCCTGTATGGGGCGAATCAGCCGATGGTCGGGAGGACGCTGTTCGATGCAGCGCTGGACGGCGGGGCGCAGGCGCTGGGGCAGCCGATAGGCGAGTTGGCCGTGGGCAAGCGTGCGGACTGGCTGGTGCTGGATGGCGTGGACCCGTATATCGCCACGGCCGAGGGCGACAGCATTCTCAACCGTTGGCTGTTTGCCGGTGGGGATCGGCAGGTGCGGGATGTGATGGTGAATGGGGTTTGGGTGGTGCAGCAGGGGCGGCATGCCGGTGAAGAGGACAGTGCCGAGGCGTTTGGCCGGGTACTGAAGGAATTACTGGGTTGAACTTCAGGGCCTTATCGCTGGCAAGCCAGCTCCCACAGGGTCAGCACAACCCTTGAGATCTGTGCAGTACCTGCGGGAGTCCACCCAGCCCGCTGGGCTGCGCTGTCGCGTAGAGAACTAGACCGCGAGAGCGCCGCGGTCGGCGTGGGAGCGGATTCATCCGCGATTGGGCGCGAAGCGGCCATAAAACCTGAGTCCGCGGTGTGTCCGGAGACCTCGGGAGTTAGGTTTTACGACGGCTTCGCCGCCGATCGCGGATGAATCCGCTCCCACGCCGACCGCGGCGCTCTCGCGGTCTAGTTCTCTGCGCGACAG
>JAIRVG010000050.1 GCA_031253995.1 Paucimonas sp.
TATCAAGGAACTATCATGTCCCAAGTCAACATGCGCGATATGCTGAAGGCCGGTGTGCACTTCGGCCACCAGACCCGTTACTGGAACCCGAAAATGGGCAAGTTCATTTTCGGCGCGCGCAACAAGATTCACATCATCAACTTGGAAAAAACCCTGCCAATGTTCAACGAGGCTCTGACCTTCGTAGAGCGTCTGGCCCAGGGCAAGAACAAGATCCTGTTCGTCGGCACCAAGCGTTCCGCTGGCAAGATCGTTGCTGAAGAAGCAGCACGTTGCGGCTCGCCGTACGTCGACCACCGCTGGTTGGGCGGCATGCTGACCAACTACAAGACCATCCGCGCTTCGATCAAGCGTCTGCGTGACCTGGAAACCCAGGCCGAAGACGGTACCTTCGCCAAGCTGACCAAGAAAGAAGCCCTGATGCGCTCCCGTGATCTGGAAAAACTGGATCGCAGCCTGGGCGGCATCAAGGACATGGGCGGCCTGCCGGACGCACTGTTCGTGATCGACGTCGAGCACGAGCGCATCGCTATCACCGAAGCCAACAAGCTGGGCATCCCGGTCATCGGCGTTGTCGATACCAACAGCAGCCCAGAGGGTGTCGACTACGTTATCCCAGGTAACGACGACGCCATCCGCGCTATCCAGCTGTACATGGGTTCGATGGCTGACGCCGTCATCCGTGGTCGCAACAACGTTGCCGGCGGCACCGAAGTTTACGCTGAAGAAGCGCCAGCTGCCGAGTAATCGACGCTCGCGTCGACTTGGCACGCAAAAAGGGGGCTAGGCCCCCTTTTTGCCACCTTGAAATCCTCCTGTCGCCAAGTGTCCGCATCATCGACGCTCCGCATCAAAGACAGGCAGCGGATTTCCAGAATTGAGCCCCCGTCACATAGCGGGTGGAATGGTTGAAAACCTATCCAAGAGGATTTTGAAATGGCAGAAATTACTGCAGCGTTGGTCAAGGAACTGCGTGAGCGTACTGGCGAAGGCATGATGGACTGCAAGAAAGCCCTCACCAAGGCTGGCGGCGACATCGAGAAAGCGATCGACGACATGCGTGCCTCGGGCGCCATCAAGGCTGCTAAAAAGGCTGGCAACATTGCCGCCGAAGGCGCCATCGCGATCAAGGAAGACGGCAAGAACGCCGTTCTGATCGAAGTCAACTCCCAGACCGACTTCCTGGCTCTGCAGGACGACTTCAAGGCATTCGTCGCTGCCAGCGTCGAAAAAGCCTTCAACGACAAGCTGACCGACGTCGCTCCGCTGATCGAAGCTCAGGAAGAAGCACGTCTGGCCCTGGTTGCCAAGACCGGCGAAAACGTCAACATCCGCCGTCTGGCGCGTGTTGAAGGTGACGTCCTGGGTGCCTACCTGCACGGCAACAAGATCGGCGTCGTGGTCTCCCTGAAGGGCGGCACCGTCGAGCTGGCCAAAGACATCGCCATGCACGTAGCCGCAGCGAACCCTGAGTTCCTGCTGCCGTCGGAAGTTTCCGCCGAGGCCATCGAGCGCGAAAAAGGCGTCTTCCTGTCCCTGAACGAAGAGAAGATGAAAGGCAAGCCTGCTGACATCGTCGAGAAGATGATCAGCGGCCGTATCACCAAGTTCCTGGCCGAAGCCAGCCTGGTCGAGCAAGCCTTCGTCAAGGACCCGGAAATCACCGTTGGTGCCCTGGCCAAGAAAGGCGGCGCTGAAATCGTTTCCTTCACCCGCTTCGCGGTAGGTGAGGGCATCGAGAAGCCAGTCGACAACTTCGCTGACGAAGTTGCCGCTCAAGTGGCTGCTGCCCAGAAGCAATAAGACGGATTCACATCTGTCGCCCCAAAGAGGCTGCCCGCTCACGCGCGCAGCCTCTTTGTCAAAGCGCAGGCGCTTTTTCTGCCACAAGCCGAGATACGCTTGCGCCCTGGCATCTCGTAGGTGCCAAGCTACAGTTGGCGCAGACTGAAAACAGTCCGCCCGGAATTTATACAAACGCCGCAGGAGAGATTCGCAATGGCTCAGCAGGTGAGTGGTCGTCAACCTCGCTATAAACGCATTTTGCTCAAACTTAGCGGCGAGGCCCTGATGGGCTCGGAAGACTTCGGGATCGACCCGAAGGTGCTGGATCGCATGGCCCTGGAAGTCGGCCAGCTGGTCGGCATCGGTGTCCAGGTCGGCTTGGTGATCGGTGGTGGCAACCTGTTCCGTGGTGCGGCCCTGAGCGCGGCCGGCATGGATCGTGTCACCGGTGACCACATGGGCATGCTGGCGACCGTGATGAACGCCCTGGCCATGCGCGACGCCCTGGAGCGCTCGAACATCCCCGCCATCGTCATGTCGGCCATTTCCATGGTCGGCGTTACCGACCACTATGACCGCCGCAAGGGTATCCGCCACCTGAACTCCGGCGACGTGGTGATCTTCTCCGCCGGTACCGGCAACCCGTTCTTCACCACCGACTCGGCCGCCTGCCTGCGCGCGATCGAAATCGATGCCGATGTCGTGCTGAAGGCAACCAAGGTCGATGGCGTGTACACTGCCGATCCGTTCAAGGATCCGCATGCCGAGAAATTCGACCGTCTGACGTACGACGAAGTGCTTGATCGCAAACTCGGCGTCATGGACCTGACCGCAATCTGCCTGTGCCGTGACCACAAGATGCCATTGCGGGTATTCAACATGAACAAGCCTGGCGCCTTGCTGAACATCGTAGTGGGCGGCGCTGAAGGAACTCTGATCGAGGAAGGCGAAGAATGATCAACGATATCAAGAAAGACGCTCAGGACCGCATGGGCAAGTCCATCGATGCCCTGGGTCGCAACCTGGCCGCGATCCGTACCGGTCGCGCTCACCCGAGCATCCTGGACAGCGTCAAGGTGACTGCCTGGGGTAGCGAGATGCCGCTGAACCAGGTGGCCGCGATCTCCGTCGAGGACGCCCGCACCCTGAAGATCGTCGCTCACGACAAGAACCTGAGCGCCGCCATCGAGAAGGCCATCCTGACCTCCGACCTGGGTCTGAACCCGAGCAGCGCCGGTACCACCATTCGCGTACCGATGCCGGCCCTGACCGAGGAAACCCGCAAGGGCTACACCAAGCAGGCCCGCAGCGTCGCCGAGGATGCCAGGGTCGCCGTGCGCAACGTGCGTCGCGATGCCCTGGCCGACCTGAAGAAACTGTCCAAGGACAAGGAAATCAGCGAAGACGAAGAACGTCGTGCCGCTGACGAGCTGCAGAAGCTCACCGACAAGTTCGTCGCCGAAGTCGAGAAGGCTCTGGAAGCAAAAGAAAAGGACCTGATGGCCGTTTAAGGTCGGGGTTTTTTCAATGGAAAAGAGCAAGCAGGGTGTGCCGTCCTCGGTGCCGCGCCACGTCGCGATCATCATGGACGGAAATAATCGCTGGGCGAAGAAGCGCCTGTTGCCCGGCGTTGCCGGGCACAAGGCCGGAGTGGATGCGGTGCGGGCCGTCATCGAGGTCTGCGCCGAGGCCAAGGTCGAGGTGCTGACCCTGTTCGCCTTCTCCAGCGAAAACTGGCAACGCCCGGCCGATGAGGTCGGGGCGTTGATGGAGCTGTTCTTCTCGGCCCTGCGCCGGGAAGCCAAGCGCCTCAACGAGAACAACATCAGCCTGCGGATCATCGGGGATCGCTCGCGCTTCCACCCGGAGCTGCAGGCCGCCATGCGCGAGGCCGAGGCGCTGACCGCTGGCAACAATCGCTTCATCCTGCAGATCGCCGCCAACTACGGCGGTCAGTGGGATATCGCCCAGGCCGCCCAGCGCCTGGCTCGCGAAGTCCAGGCCGGTCACCTGAGACCGGAAGACATCACCCCCGACCTGTTGCAGACCTGCCTGGCCACCGGCGACCTGCCGTTGCCGGACCTGTGCATCCGTACCGGGGGCGAGCACCGCATCAGCAACTTCCTGTTGTGGCAACTGGCCTACGCCGAGCTGTACTTCTCCGACCTCTATTGGCCGGACTTCAAACACGAGGCCATGCGCACCGCGCTGGCCGATTTCGCTTCGCGCCAGCGCCGCTTCGGTAAAACCAGCGAGCAGGTCGAAGCTGGAGCCCGTGCTTAATGCTCAAGCAACGCATCATTACCGCGCTGATCCTGCTGCCGATCGCCCTGGGCGGGTTCTTCCTGCTCGACGGGGCGGACTTCGCCCTGTTCATTGGCCTTGTGGTTACCCTGGGTGCCTGGGAATGGGCGCGGCTCGCCGGCCTGATGGCTCAGGCGCTGCGCGTGGCCTATGCCGCCGTCATCGCCGGGTTGCTGATGCTGCTGCACCTGATGCCGGACCTGGCGCCGTGGGTGCTGGGGGCCTCGGTCCTGTGGTGGGGCCTGGCGACCTGGCTGGTGATGACCTACCCGCGCAGCAGCGAGCTGTGGGCCAGCGCCGCCTGCCGGTTGCTGATCGGTGCGTTGATCCTCCTGCCGGCGTGGCAAGGCCTGGTGCTGCTCAAGCACTGGGCCATGGGCAACTGGCTGATCCTCGCGGTCATGGTGCTGGTCTGGGGTGCGGACATCGGTGCCTACTTCTCCGGTCGTGCCTTCGGCAAGCGCAAGCTGGCGCCACAGGTCAGTCCCGGCAAGAGCTGGGAAGGTGTCTATGGCGGCCTGGCGCTGAGCCTGGTCATCACCCTGGGCGTCGGCCTGACCCGCCACTGGAGCTTCGGCGAACTGATGCTCGGCCTGTTCGGCGCCGCCCTGGTGGTGATGGGGTCGGTGGTCGGCGACCTGACCGAGAGCATGTTCAAGCGTCGCTCGGGGATCAAGGACAGCAGCAACCTGCTGCCCGGCCATGGCGGCATCCTCGACCGCATCGACAGCCTGACCGCGGCGATCCCGCTGTTCGCCGTGCTGCTCTGGGCTGCTGACTGGGGCGTGCTGTGAGCCGCCCGCAACGCATTACCGTCCTGGGTGCCACCGGCTCCATCGGGCTGAGCACCCTGGACGTCATCGCCCGGCATCCCGAGCGCTACGAAACCTTTGCCCTGACCGGCTATTCGCGACTGGACGAGCTGCTGGCTTTGTGCCTGAAGCACGCGCCGGTATTTGCCGTGGTTCCCGATGAAGGTTCGGCCGCGACCCTGCGTGCCGGGCTTGACGCGGCGGGCTCGCGTACCGAAGTGCTGGTGGGTGAGCGTGGCCTGTGCGCGGTTGCCGCGGACCCGCAGGTCGATGCGGTGATGGCGGCCATCGTCGGCGCCGCGGGCCTGCGCCCGACCCTGGCGGCGGTGGAGGCGGGCAAGAAGGTCCTGCTGGCCAACAAGGAAGCGCTGGTGATGTCCGGTGCCCTGTTCATGGACGCGGTGCGGCGCCACAACGCCGTGTTGCTGCCCATCGACAGCGAGCACAACGCGATCTTCCAGTGCCTGCCGCTCGACTACGCCCGCGGCCTGGGACAGGTGGGGGTGCGGCGGATCCTGCTGACGGCCTCCGGTGGCCCGTTCCGCCAGACCCCGGCCGAGGCGCTTGCCCTGGTCACCCCGGAACAGGCCTGCGCCCATCCGAACTGGTCCATGGGGCGGAAGATTTCCGTCGACTCCGCGAGCATGATGAACAAGGGGCTCGAACTGATCGAGGCCTGCTGGCTGTTCGATGCGCCACCGTCCCGGGTCGAGGTGGTGGTGCATCCGCAAAGTGTGATTCACTCCCTCGTCGATTATGTCGATGGTTCGGTGCTTGCCCAGCTGGGCAACCCGGACATGCGCACGCCGATCGCCAATGCCCTGGCCTGGCCGGAGCGCATTGATTCCGGCGTGGCACCGCTGGACCTGTTCGCCATCGCCCGCCTGGACTTCCAGGCACCGGACGAGCAGCGCTTCCCCTGCCTGCGCCTGGCGCGCGAGGCGGCGGAGGCGGGCAACAGTGCCCCGGCCGTGCTCAACGCCGCCAACGAGATCGCCGTGGAAGCGTTTCTCCAGCGGCGCATCCGCTTCCCGGAGATCGCGAGTATGATCGAACAGGTGCTTGACCGGGAGCCGGTGGTTGCCGTGGACTCGCTCGACGCGGTATTCGCCGCCGACCAGCGGGCCCGGGAACTGGCGGGAGAGTGGTTGACCCGTCACGGGCGCTAGCCAAGGCGCCCGGCTGAACGTTATTCGGAGAAAGACATGAGTGCGCTCTACATGATTATCGGCACCCTGGTCGCCCTGGGTGTTCTGGTTACCTTTCACGAATTCGGGCACTTCTGGGTAGCCCGGCGTTGCGGCGTCAAGGTCTTGCGTTTCTCCGTGGGCTTCGGCACGCCGCTGCTGCGCTGGCATGACCGCCAGGGCACGGAGTTTGTCATCGCCGCCATTCCGCTGGGCGGCTACGTCAAGATGCTCGACGAGCGCGAGGCTGATGTCGCTCCCGCGCAGCTTGAACAATCCTTCAATCGCAAAAGCGTTGGTCAGCGTATCGCTATCACTGCCGCCGGCCCGATTGCCAACTTCCTCCTCGCCATCCTGTTCTTCTGGCTGCTCGCCATGCTCGGCAGCCAGCAGGTGCGTCCGGTCATCGGCAATGTCGAGCCCGGCAGCCTGGCAGCTGTCGCCGGCCTGGGTGCCGGTCAGGAAATCGTCGCGATCGATGGCAAGTCGACCAGCGGTTGGGGAGCAGTCAATCTGCAACTGGTGCGCCGCCTGGGCGAAAGCGGGTCGTTGCGTATCGACGTGCATGGGGAAGGTGCCAGCACTGTCGACAGCCACAACGTTGTGCTGGACAGTTGGCTCAAGGGTGCCGACGAGCCGGATCCGATCAGCTCGCTGGGCATCCGCCCATGGCGCCCGGCAGTGGCGCCGGTACTCGCCGAGCTGGATCCGAAGGGGCCTGCCCAGGCCGCCGGGCTGAAGACCGGTGATCGCCTGCTGACCCTGGATGGCCAGGCACTGACCGACTGGCAGCAGGTGGTCGACAACGTGCGCAGCCGTGCCGGCGCCAAGGTGGTTCTCGGCGTGGAGCGTGATGGTACGCGGACCGACGTGCCGGTAACCCTGGCCAGCCGCGGCGAAGGCAAGGCCGCCAGCGGTTACCTCGGTGCCGGTGTGGCCGCGGTGGAATGGCCAAAGGAAATGCTTCGCGAGGTCAGCTACGGACCGCTGGAAGCGGTGGGCGAGGGCCTTTCCCGGACCTGGAACATGAGTGTCCTGACCCTTGATTCGCTGAAGAAAATGCTCTTCGGCGAGCTCTCGGTAAAAAACTTGAGCGGACCGATAACCATTGCTAAAGTGGCGGGCGCTTCAGCCCAGTCGGGCCTTGGGGATTTCCTGAATTTCCTTGCCTATCTGAGCATTAGCCTCGGGGTTCTCAATTTGCTGCCCATTCCCGTTCTGGATGGGGGGCATTTGCTGTTTTACCTGGTCGAGTGGGTGCGTGGTCGCCCGCTGCCGGATCGGGTGCAAGGTTGGGGGGTCCAGATCGGTATCAGTTTGGTAGTCGGGGTGATGTTGCTCGCCCTGATCAACGATTTGGGTCGACTGTAACGCTTCGCTCAATTGCGAGCCTGCCGCGTCCTTGCGGCGGGTCGTTTATTGCCAGTTGGAATAAAAAAGGACTTCATGAAACGTCTGCTGCTAACTGCGGCTCTCGCCGCACTGATGATCGCTGAAGTTCACGCCGAGTCCTTCACCATCTCCGATATTCGTGTAAACGGTCTGCAGCGGGTTTCCGCCGGCAGCGTTTTCGGTGCCCTGCCATTGAACGTCGGTGACCAGGCTGATGACAGCCGCCTGGTGGAGTCGACCCGTTCCCTGTTCAAGACCGGGTTCTTCCAGGACATCAACCTGAGCCGCGACGGCAACGTCCTGATCATCAACGTCGTCGAGCGTCCTTCCGTCTCCAGCATCGAGATCGAGGGCAACAAGGCGATCAGCACCGAAGACCTGATGAAGGGCCTGAAGCAATCCGGCCTGGCCGAAGGCGAGATCTTCCAGCGCGCAACCCTCGAAGGCGTGCGTAACGAGCTGCAACGCCAGTACGTCGCCCAGGGCCGCTACTCGGCCGAGGTGGACGCCGAGGTGGTGCCGCAGCCACGCAACCGCGTAGGCCTGAAGATCAAGATCAACGAAGGCACGGTCGCTGCCATCCAGCACATCAACGTCGTGGGCAACACCGTGTTCTCCGACGAGGATCTGCAGGGCCTGTTCGAACTGAAGACCACCAACTGGCTGTCGTTCTTCAAGAACGACGACAAGTACGCCCGCGAAAAACTCTCCGGTGACCTTGAACGCCTGCGCTCCTACTACCTGGACCGCGGCTATATCAACATGGACATCGCGTCCACCCAGGTGTCGATCACCCCGGACAAGAAGCACGTCTACATCACCGTCAACATCAACGAAGGCGAGAAGTACACCGTTCGCGACGTGAAGCTGTCCGGTGACCTCAAGGTGCCGGAAGACCAGGTCCGCGCGCTGCTGCTGGCCCAGCCTGGCCAGGTGTTCTCGCGCAAGGTGATGACCACCACCTCCGAGCTGATCACCCGTCGCCTGGGTAACGAGGGCTATACCTTCGCCAACGTCAACGGCGTGCCACAACCAAACGACGAAGACCACACCGTCGACATCACCTTCGTCGTCGATCCGGGCAAGCGTGCCTACGTCAACCGCATCAACTTCCGCGGCAACACCAAGTCCGAGGACGAAGTGCTGCGTCGCGAAATGCGCCAGATGGAAGGTGGCTGGGCCTCGACCTACCTGATCGACCAGTCCAAGACCCGTCTGGAACGCCTGGGCTTCTTCAAGGAAGCCAACGTCGAGACCCCGGCCGTCCCGGGTACCGACGACCAGGTCGACGTCAACTACACCGTGGAAGAGCAGGCCTCCGGCTCGATCACCGCGAGCGTCGGTTTCGCCCAGAGCGCCGGTCTGATCCTCGGTGGTTCGATCAGCCAGAACAACTTCCTGGGTACCGGTAACAAGGTCTCCATCGGCCTGACCCGTTCCGAATACCAGAGCCGATACAACTTCGGCTTCGTGGACCCCTACTGGACCGCCGACGGCGTCAGCCTGGGCTACAACGCCTTCTACCGCACCACCAACTACGACGACCTCGACGTCGACGTGGCCAGCTATGCGGTGGACAGCCTCGGTGCCGGTGTCAACGTCGGCTACCCGATCAGCGAAACCTCGCGCCTGACCTTCGGCCTGAGCGTCCAGCAGGACAAGATCAAGACCGGTACCTACACCGTCGACGAGATCTTCGACTTCCTGGAGAAGGAAGGCGATGACAGCTTCCTGAACTTCAAGGCGTCCGCCGGCTGGTCCGAGTCGACCCTGAACAAAGGCGTGCTGGCCACCCGTGGTCACTCGCAAAGCCTGACCCTGGAAGCGACCACGCCTGGCAGCGACCTGTCGTTCTTCAAGCTCGACTACCGCGGTCAGCTGTTCAAGCCGATCACCAATGACTACACCCTGCGCCTGCACACCGAGCTGGGCTATGGCGACGGTTATGGTTCGACCTCCGGCCTGCCGTTCTATGAGAACTACTATGCCGGTGGTTTCAACTCGGTTCGCGGCTTCAAGGACAGCAGCCTGGGTCCACGCAGTACTCCGAGCCAGGCCAATGCCAATCGTGGTACCGCGACCGACCCGGACCAGGATCCGCTGCCGTTCGGTGGTAACGTCCTGGTGCAGGGCGGCGTCGAACTGCTGTTCCCGCTGCCGTTCGTCAAGGACCAGCGTTCCCTGCGTACCTCGGTATTCTGGGATGTGGGTAACGTCTACGACACCAACTGCGGCTCCAAGCCAGATTGCGAGAAGCTCGGCCTGTCCGGCCTGGCCAGCTCCGTTGGCCTGGGCGTAACCTGGATTACCGCACTGGGTCCGTTGAGCTTCAGCCTGGCGATGCCGGTGAAGAAACCGGACGATGCCGATACCCAGGTGTTCCAATTCTCTCTGGGCCAGACCTTCTAAGGGTCTGGTTCACGTAAACGACAACGGATTCTGTAGGAGTGCATCGTGCGTAAGTTGACTCAACTGGCAGTACTGGCCGCGGCCCTGGTCGCGACCCCGGCGTTCGCCGAAATGAAAGTCGCCGTCCTGAACTATCAGATGGCCCTGCTGGAATCCGACGCGGCGAAAGCCTACGCGGTCGATGCCGAGAAGAAATTCGGTCCGCAGCTGACCAAGCTGAAGAACCTGGAAAGCAGCGCCAAGGGCATCCAGGATCGTCTGGTCAAGGGCGGCGACAAGATGCCTCAGGGCGAGCGCGAGCGTCTGGAGCTTGAATTCAAGCAGAAAGCCCGTGACTTCCAGTTCCAGTCCAAGGAACTGAACGAGGCCAAGGCCGTTGCCGACCGTGACATGCTCAAGCAGCTCAAGCCGAAGCTGGATGGCGCCGTCGAGGAAGTCATCAAGAAAGGCGGTTTCGACCTGGTTCTCGAGCGCGGCGCGGTCATCGATGTCAAGCCTCAGTACGACATCACCCGCCAGGTCATCGAGCGCATGAACCAGTCCCGTTGATATGACGGCGACCATGAAACTCGGCCAGCTGGCCGAGTTCCTCGGGGCTACCTTGCAGGGCCCCGAAGAACTCGTGATCACTGGCCTCGCGACCCTGCAGGAAGCCGGCCCCGGCCAATTGAGCTTTCTCGCCAATCCCCAGTACCGCAAATACCTGGTCGATACCCAGGCGTCTGCGGTGCTTCTGCGTGCCGCCGATGCCGAAGGCTTCGCCGGCAACGCACTGATCGTGCCGGATCCGTACCTGGCCTATGCCCGCATTTCCCACCTGTTCGACCCCAAACCCAAGGCTGTGGCGGGAATCCATCCCAGCGCCGTGGTGGCGGCGGACGCGCAGGTCGATGCCAGCGCCAGCATCGGTCCGTTCGCGGTCATCGAAAGTGGTGCGGTGATTGCGGCCAACGTCACCGTGGGCGCCCACTGCTTCGTCGGCGCGCGCAGCGTGATCGGCGAAGGTGGTTGGCTGGCCCCGCGGGTGACCCTTTACCACGACGTGCGCATCGGCAAGCGCGTGGTCATCCAGTCCGGCGCTGTGCTGGGCGGTGAAGGATTCGGCTTCGCCAACGAGAAGGGCGTCTGGCAGAAGATCGCCCAGATCGGTGGCGTCAGCATCGGCGATGACGTGGAGATCGGCGTGAACACCGCGATCGACCGCGGCGCGCTGGCCGATACCCGTATCGGCGATGGCGTGAAGCTCGACAACCAGATCCAGATCGCCCATAACGTGCAGGTCGGTGACCACACGGCCATGGCGGCCTGTGTCGGCATCTCGGGAAGCACCAGGATCGGCAAGCATTGCACCATCGCCGGCGGTGTCGGCATGGTGGGTCACATCGACGTTTGCGACAACGTGTTCGTGTCCGGCATGACCATGGTCACTCGCTCCATTACCGAACCCGGCGGCTATTCTTCCGGTACGGCGATGCAGACCCTGGCCGACTGGCGCAAGAGCGCTGCGCGGATTCGCCAGCTGGATGACATGGCCAAGCGCCTGCAACAACTGGAAAAGCGCGTCGAAACCGTGACCTCAGGCGACCAGCCATCATCTGATGGCTGATACCCTTTCCTGATCAAGGCAGCAGCGCGATTGCCGGTTGGCTTTCTTGATTTGCAAAAGGCGCATGGCGCTCGGCGCATGCTCCCTATCTTTACTACAGGCTTCCCCCAGAAATGATGGACATCAACGAGATTCGCGAATACCTGCCCCACCGTTACCCGTTCCTGCTCGTGGACCGGGTAGTGGAACTGGACGTCGAGGGCCAGCGCATTCGTGCCTACAAGAATGTCAGCATCAACGAGCCCTTCTTCAACGGGCACTTCCCGGCTCACCCGATCATGCCCGGCGTGCTCATCATCGAAGCGATGGCCCAGGCGGCCGGCATCCTCGGTTTCAAGATGCTCGATGCCAAGCCGACGGACGGCACCCTCTACTACTTCGTCGGTTCCGACAAGCTGCGCTTCCGCCAGCCTGTACTGCCGGGCGATCAACTGATCCTCGAAGCCAAGTTCATCAGCTGCAAGCGCCAGATCTGGAAGTTCGACTGCCAGGCCTCGGTCGATGGCAAGCCTGTCTGCTCCGCCGAGATCATCTGCGCGGAACGTAAACTATGAGTTTGATTGACCCTCGGGCAATCATCGATCCCTCGGCCAGGCTGGCCGACGGCGTCGAGGTCGGTCCTTGGTCGATCGTCGGCCCGGATGTCGAGATCGGGGAAGGGACCGTCATCGGTCCGCATGTCGTGCTCAAGGGGCCGACCCGTATCGGCCGCAACAACCGCATCTACCAGTTTTCCTCGGTCGGCGAAGATACTCCGGACCTGAAGTACAAGGGCGAACCCACTCGCCTGGTGATCGGTGACAACAACGTCATTCGCGAAGGTGTGACGATCCACCGCGGCACCGTCCAGGACCGCTCGGAAACCACCATCGGCGACCACAACCTGATCATGGCCTATGCCCATATCGGTCATGACAGCGTCATCGGCAATCACTGCATCCTGGTCAACAACACCGCGCTGGCCGGCCACGTGCACGTCAACGACTGGGCGATCCTTTCCGGCTTCACCCTGGTCCATCAGTTCTGCCACATCGGCGCCCACAGCTTCTCCGGCATGGGCACGGCCATCGGCAAGGACGTCCCGGCGTTCGTCACCGTATTCGGCAACCCTGCCGAAGCACGCAGCATGAACTTCGAGGGCATGCGTCGCCGTGGCTTCAGCGAAGATGCCATCCATGCGCTGCGCCGCGCCTACAAGGTGGTGTATCGCCAGGGCCTGACCGTCGAGCAGGCGATCGCCGAGCTGGAAGAGGCCTCGAAGCAGTTCCCCGAGGTCGAACTGTTCCGCCAGTCGATCCAGAACTCCGCCCGCGGCATCACCCGCTGACATGGCTGCACTCTGCGTAGCGCTGGTGGCCGGTGAGGCCAGCGGCGACATTCTCGGTTCCGGCCTGATGCGCGCGCTCAAGGCCCGCCATCCGGATATCCGCTTCATCGGCGTCGGCGGTCCCCTCATGGAGGCCGAGGGCCTGAGCTCCTACTTCCCCATGGAGCGCCTGGCGGTCATGGGCCTGGTCGAAGTGCTCGGCCGCCTGCCGGAGCTGCTCAAGCGCCGCAAGCTGCTGATCCAGACGCTGATCGCGGAAAAGCCGGATGTCTTCATCGGTATCGATGCCCCTGATTTCACCCTCAATATCGAACTGAAGCTGCGTCAGGCCGGGATCAAGACCGTGCATTACGTCAGCCCGTCGGTCTGGGCATGGCGGCAGAAGCGGGTGCTGAAGATCCGCGAAGGCTGCGACCTGATGCTGACCCTGTTCCCCTTCGAGGCGAAGTTCTACGAAGAACAGGGCGTGCCGGTGCGTTTCGTCGGCCATCCGCTGGCCGATACCATCCCCCTCGACGCTGATCGCCAGGCTGCGCGCCAGGCCCTCGGCTTGTCCGAAGGGCCACTGGTGGCGCTGATGCCAGGCAGTCGCGGCGGCGAGGTCGGGCGTCTCGGGGCGCTGTTCCTCGATACCGCGCAGCGCCTGCGGGAACTGGTGCCCGGGGTGCGCTTCGTCTCGCCGTGCGCCAATCCCACGCGCCGCGCGCAGCTGGAGCAGATGCTCGAAGGCCGCGACCTGCCGCTGACCTTGCTCGATGGCCAGTCCCACAAGGCCCTGGCCGCCTGCGACGCGGTGCTGATCGCCTCGGGCACCGCGACCCTCGAAGCCCTGCTGTTCAAGCGCCCGATGGTGGTGGCCTACCGCCTGGCTCCGCTGAGCTACTGGATTCTCAAGCGTCTGGTGAAAAGTCCCTACGTGTCCTTGCCCAACCTGCTGGCCCAGCGTCTTCTGGTCCCGGAACTGCTGCAGGAGGCCGCTACCCGCGAGGCCCTGGCGCAGACCCTGGCCCCGCTGGTCCGGGATGGTTCGCAGCAGACCGAAGGCTTCGACCAGATTCACCGTACCCTGCGTCGCGACGCCTCGAACCAGGCCGCCGAGGCGGTGCTGGCCCTGCTGGAAGATCGATAAATGCAAATGGGACTGGACTTCAACCTGGTCGAAGACCTTGTCGCCGGTGTCGACGAAGTCGGCCGTGGCCCGCTCTGCGGTGCCGTGGTGACCGCCGCGGTGATCCTCGATCCGGCACGGCCGATCCTCGGCCTCAACGATTCGAAGAAACTCACCGAGGCCCGCCGCGAGAAGCTCTTCGACGAGATCTGCGAAAAGGCCCTGAGCTTCTGCATCGCCCGGGCCGAAGTCGAGGAAATCGACGAACTGAACATTCTCCACGCCACCATGCTGGCCATGCAGCGCGCGGTCGAAGGCCTGCACGTCACGCCGAAGCTGGCACTCATCGACGGCAACCGCTGCCCCAAGCTGAACGTGCCCTCGGCACCGGTGGTGAAGGGCGACAGCCAGGTGCCGGCGATTGCGGCGGCGTCCATCCTGGCCAAGGTCACCCGTGACCGGGAGATGTCGGCGTTCGAGCTGATCTATCCGGGCTACGGCATCGGCGGCCACAAGGGCTATCCGACGCCAGTCCATCTCGAAGCCCTGGCGCGCCTGGGGCCGACGCCCATCCACCGGCGTTCCTTCGCGCCGGTCCGGGCGGCCTACGAGGCCCGGGAGCTGCTGGTCGGGCAGTCGAGCCTGGTCTGACCCCAGGCATTCACCTTCAGTCCGGATCGTCATGGTCCGGCTGTTGTTTTGATCGGGGCCCGGTACAATCCGGGCCTTGTCGTTTTGCGTTGCTATAGGATCATCATGTCGGCTTCCTTCGTTCATCTTCGCCTGCATACCGAATTCTCGCTGGTCGACGGACTGGTGCGGATCAAGCCGCTCGCCAAGGCCCTGACCGGGATGAACATGCCGGCGGTGGCGGTGACCGACCAGAGCAACATGTGCTCGCTGGTCAAGTTCTACAAGACCGCCATGGGTGCCGGGATCAAGCCGATCTGCGGTGCCGACCTGTGGCTGGCCAGCGACGATCCGGACGCACCCCTGGCACGCATCTGCTTCCTGGCGATGGACGCCCAGGGCTACCGCAACCTCACCGAACTGATTTCCCGCGGCTGGGTCGAGGGCCAGCGCAATGGCCTGGTGATCATCCAGCGCGAATGGATCGCCGAAGCCGCCGAGGGCCTGATCGCCCTGTCCGCGGCCAAGGAAGGCGATATCGGCATGGCCTTGCTGTCTGGCAACGACGCCGAGGCCGAGGCCCTGCTGCAGGACTGGATGGGCATGTTCCCCGACCGCTTCTACGTCGAGGTGCAGCGCACCAACCGCGCCGGCGACGAGGAATACCTGCACGCCGCCGTGGCCCTGGCCGACCGCCTCGGTGCGCCACTGGTGGCGACCAACGACGTGCGCTTCATCAAGCAGTCCGACTTCGATGCCCACGAGACCCGCGTGTGCATCGGCGAAGGCCGCGCCCTGGACGATCCGCGCCGCTCGCGCAACTACAGCGACCAGCAGTACCTGAAAAGCCCGGAGGAAATGGCCGAACTGTTCAGCGACCTGCCCGAGGCGCTGGAAAACACCGTCGAGATTGCCAAGCGCTGCAACATCACCGTGCAACTGGGCAAGTACTTCCTGCCGGACTTCCCGACGCCCAACGGCATGGGCATCGACGACTACCTGCGCCACGTTTCCCACGAAGGCCTGGAAGAGCGCCTGGCGGTGCTCTGGCCGAAGGAGACCACGCCCGACTACGAAGAGAAGCGCCAGGTCTACCTGGACCGGCTCAAGTTCGAGCTGGACATCATCATCCAGATGGGCTTCCCCGGTTACTTCCTGATCGTTATGGACTTCATCAAGTGGGCCAAGAACAACGGCGTGCCGGTCGGCCCGGGCCGGGGTTCGGGTGCCGGCTCGCTGGTCGCCTACGTGCTGAAGATCACCGACCTCGACCCGCTGGCCTATGACCTGCTGTTCGAACGTTTCCTCAACCCGGAACGGATCTCCATGCCCGACTTCGACGTCGACTTCTGCATGGACGGCCGCGACCGGGTGATCGAGTACGTGGCCGAGGCCTACGGCCGCAACGCGGTGAGCCAGATCATCACCTTCGGCACCATGGCGGCGAAGGCGGTGGTGCGCGACGTGGCGCGGGTTCAGGGCAAGTCCTACGGCCTGGCGGACCGCCTGTCGAAGATGATCCCGTTCGAGGTCGGCATGACCCTGGACAAGGCCTTCGAGCAGGAAGAGATGCTTCGCGACTTCCTCAAGACCGACGAGGACGCCAAGGAAATCTGGGACATGGCCCTCAAGCTGGAAGGGGTCACCCGGGGTACCGGCAAGCACGCCGGTGGCGTGGTGATCGCGCCGACCAAGCTCACCGACTTCTCGCCGATTGCCTGCGACGAAGAGGGCGGCGGCCTGATCACCCAGTTCGACAAGGATGACGTCGAGGCCGCGGGCCTGGTGAAGTTCGACTTCCTCGGTCTGCGGACCCTGACCATCATCAAGTGGGCGATGGAGATCATCAACCGCGAGCAGGCCAAGCAGGGCCTGCCGGATCTCAATATCGACTTCATCCCGCTGGACGACAAGCGTACCTACGACCTGTTGCAGAAGGCCGAGACCACCGCGGTGTTCCAGCTCGAATCCCGCGGCATGAAGGAGCTGATCAAGAAGCTCAAGCCCGACTGCCTGGAAGACCTCATCGCACTGGTGGCGCTGTTCCGTCCCGGTCCGCTGCAATCGGGCATGGTGGACGACTTCATCAACCGCAAGCACGGCCGCGCCGAGCTGGCCTACCCGCACCCGGACTACCAGTACGACGGCCTGCAGCCGGTACTGGCGCCGACCTACGGCATCATCCTGTACCAGGAACAGGTGATGCAGATCGCCCAGGTCATGGCCGGCTATACCCTCGGCGGCGCGGACATGCTGCGCCGGGCGATGGGTAAGAAGAAGCCCGAGGAAATGGCCAAGCAACGTGGCGGTTTCATCGAGGGTTGTGCCAACAACGGCATCGATGGCGACCTCGCGGGCAACATCTTCGACCTGGTGGAAAAATTCGCCGGCTATGGCTTCAACAAATCCCACTCCGCCGCCTATGGCCTGGTGTCCTACCAGACCGCCTGGCTGAAGACCCACCACCCGGCGCCGTTCATGGCCGCGGTGCTGTCGGCGGATATGCACAACACCGACAAGGTGGTGATCCTCATCGAGGAAGTGCGCAGCATGAAGCTGCGCCTCGATGCGCCGGACGTGAACTTCTCCGACTTCAAGTTCACCGTCAACGACGACGGCCGCATCGTCTACGGTCTCGGTGCGATCAAGGGCGTCGGTGAGGGTCCGGTGGAAGCGATCATGGAAGCGCGGGCCGAAGGCGGTCCGTTCAAGGACCTGTTCGACTTCTGCGCCCGTGTCGACCTCAAGCGCATCAACAAGCGCACCCTCGACGCCCTGGTGCGCAGCGGCGCGCTGGACCGTCTCGGGCCGTTCTTCCATGACGAGATCAAGGCCTACCAGGCCAACGTCGACCAGAACCGTGCGGTGCTGCTGTCGGCCATGGAAGAGGCGATCAAGTCGGCGGAACAGACTGCCCGCACCCATGACAGCGGTCACTCGGACCTGTTCGGCGGCCTGTTCGACGAGCCGGATGCCGACGTCTATGCCAACCACCGCAAGGCCCGCGAGCTGACCCTCAAGGAACGCCTGCGCGGCGAGAAGGACACCCTGGGCCTGTACCTCACCGGTCACCCGATCGACGAATACGAAGGCGAGATCCGCCGTTTCGCCCGCCAGCGCATCATCGACCTGAAGCCGGCCCGGGATACCCAGACCGTGGCCGGGATGATCATTGCCCTGCGGGTGATGAAGAACAAGAAGGGCGACAAGATGGGCTTCGTCACCCTCGACGACCGTTCCGGGCGCATCGAGGCTTCGCTGTTCGCCGATGCCTTCATGGCCGCGCAGTCGCTGCTGCAGACCGACGCCATGGTGGTGATCGAGGGCGAAGTCAGCAACGACGACTTCTCCGGCGGCCTGCGCCTGCGGGTCAAGCGGGTGATGAGCATGGAGGACGCGCGTACCAACCTGGCCGACAGCCTGCGCCTGAAGATCCACGCCGATGCCCTCAAGGGCGACCGCCTGGCCTGGCTCGGCGACCTGCTCAAGCGTCACCGCGGAGCCTGCCCGGTGAGCATGGAATACACCGGCAGCGACGCCAAGGCCCAGCTGCAGTTCGGCGAAGACTGGCGGATCGACCCGGCCGATGGCCTGATTCAGGCCCTGCGTGACCAGTTCGGCCGAGAGAACGTCTTTTTGCACTATCGATGAATTTTTAATCTCGACCTGAATGCGCCTGATCCCTTAAGGTAGGGCGCCAAACGGATCAACCGGCCGGCCGCCTGGCCGTCGACCCAAGACGGAAGCCTATGAACCCGAATTTTCTGGATTTCGAACAGCCGATCGCTGACCTGCAAGCCAAGATCGAAGAGCTGCGCCTGGTGGGCAATGACAACTCGCTGAACATCGGCGACGAGATCGGTCGGCTGCAAGACAAGAGCAGCGAGCTGACCAAGAGCATCTTCAGCAACCTGACCAGCTGGCAGATCGCTCGCCTGGCGCGCCACCCGCGCCGGCCGTACACCCTGGACTACATCGAGCACATCTTCACCGAGTTCGACGAACTGCACGGCGACCGTCACTTCTCCGACGACGCTGCCATCGTCGGCGGTATCGCCCGCCTGGAAGACCGTCCGGTGATGGTCATCGGCCACCAGAAAGGCCGTGAAGTGCGCGAGAAGGTTCGCCGCAACTTCGGCATGCCGCGTCCTGAAGGCTACCGCAAGGCCTGCCGCCTGATGGAAATGGCCGAACGCTTCAAGATGCCGATCCTGACCTTCATCGACACCCCGGGTGCCTACCCGGGCATCGACGCCGAAGAGCGCAACCAGAGCGAGGCGATCGCCTGGAACCTGCGTGTCATGGCGCGCCTGAAAACCCCGATCATCGCCACCGTCATCGGTGAGGGTGGTTCCGGTGGTGCGCTGGCCATCGGCGTCTGCGACCAGCTGAACATGCTGCAATACTCCACCTACTCGGTGATCTCGCCGGAAGGTTGCGCCTCGATCCTGTGGAAGACTGCCGAGAAGGCCGCCGACGCCGCCGAGGCCATGGGCATCACCGCCGAGCGCCTGAAAGGCCTGGGCATCGTCGACAAGGTCATCCAGGAGCCGCTGGGCGGCGCCCACCGCGACCCGGCCGTGATGTCGGCCTCGGTTCGCGAGGAACTGGTCCAGCAACTGGACATGCTGAAGAAGTTCGACAACGACGCGCTGCTGAAGCGCCGTTACGATCGCCTGATGAGCTACGGTCTCTGACCTGAAGCCATCCGTTCAGCTATTTGGGGCTGCTTTGCAGCCCTTCGCGAGCAAGCTCGCTCCTACAGGGAATAGGCAATCCTCCTTGTAGGAGCGAGCTTGCTCGCGAAGGGCCGCAAAGCGGCCCCAGTCGTTTTCAACCCGGGAACCCTGACCCATGGCTGATCTCGCCTCTCGTGTGCAGGACAAGCTGGCTCCCTGGCGCGAGGCGTCGGGCTGGTGCGTCGCACTGTCGGGGGGGCTCGATTCCAGTGTGTTGCTGCACCTGCTCGCCTCCCTGGAACACCGTCCCACCCTGCGCGCCGTCCACATCCATCATGGTTTGCAATCCGTCGCTGATACCTGGCCCGAGCACTGTCGACGCCTGTGCGATTCACTCGGCGTCGACTTGCTGGTGCGGCGCGTGCAGGTGGAGCAGGGCGCCAGCCTGGAACAGGCTGCACGGACTGCCCGCTACGACGCATTCGCCGAAATCCTGCAGACGGACGAGATCCTTCTGACCGGCCAGCATCGCGAAGACCAGGCCGAGACCCTGCTGCTACGCCTGTTGCGTGGCGCCGGCTTGCGAGGCCTGGCAGCGATGCCACCGCAGCGAGCATTGGGCGCTGGCCGGCTGGTGCGACCGTTGCTCGATGTTTCCCGGACCGAGCTGCTGGCGTATGCACGGGACCATGGCCTGGGCTGGATCGACGATCCTTCGAACGGGGATACCCGTTTCAGCCGCAACTACCTTCGTCATCAGGTGATCCCGGCACTCACCTCGCGCTGGCCCCAGGCGAGTCGCAGCCTGGCGCGCGCTGCCGGCCATCTGGCCGAGGCGGGCGAGTTGCTGGACGAGCTGGCCCGGGACGATCTCCTGCTGGAGTCGCCGGAGCCCTTCCCCTGGCTGTGCCTGCCGTCCTTGCACCTGCCCGGGCTCCTGCGCCTTTCTGCGGCGCGCCAGCGCAATGCCTTGCAGTTCTGGCTCGGGCCGTTGACCCGCCTGCCGGACACCGATCACTGGGCGAGCTGGAATGATCTGCGCGATGCTTGCGCCGACGCCGCGCCGGTCTGGCGACTCACCGATGGCGAACTGCATCGCGCCGGTGAGCGGATCTACTGGCTGGGCGGCGACTGGCTGCGTTCTCCCGGCGAGGTGCCGTGCTGGAGCGATCCCCTGCACCCGCTGGAATTGCCCGGCAACGGCTGCGTCGCGCTCGGCGGCACGCGGGCCGGGCAGGCGCTGCGAATCGCCTACCGCCAGGGCGGCGAAAGCATGACGCTGCCCGGCCGTGGTCGCCGCGATCTCAAGCGCCTGCTCAACGAGCGCCAGGTTCCGTCCTTCGTCCGCAGCCGCCTGCCATTGCTGTTCGCAGGCGAGCGACTGGTCGCCGTGGCCAACCTGCCGGACCTCACTGATGGCGATTTGCAACTTGTGTGGAACGTACCGACGAGTGAGCAAGGTTTGAGGTGATGGGCATCTTCGGGTAGACTACGCTCCCTTCTTGATACAGCTTCTGTGAGCTCCTTTCGAGCCACGGCAGTTGCCGATTACCAAGCAGTTTTTTGCTGGGCGATTCTCAAAATGTGTAGCGAGCTCCGTACCGGGATTTCAACCCCCGGTCTGTACAGACGCGGCAGTATTTTCGAATGCACTGTGATAGACGCAGGTGATCGGGGGCTTCGGCCTTCCTTCGCTTTCCCCGGCGGCGCAGACCGCTTTAACGCAGACTTCTAGGGTTTTTCATGACGCGCTACATATTCGTCACGGGCGGTGTTGTTTCTTCATTGGGGAAAGGCATTGCCTCGGCTTCATTGGCGGCCATCCTGGAGGCGCGGGGGCTCAAGGTCACCATGCTCAAGCTGGACCCGTACATCAACGTCGACCCGGGCACCATGAGCCCGTTCCAGCACGGTGAAGTGTTCGTCACCCACGACGGCGCCGAGACCGACCTGGACCTGGGCCACTACGAGCGGTTCATCCGCACGACCATGACCCAGAACAACAACTTCACCACCGGCCGCATCTACGAGCACGTGCTGCGCAAGGAGCGTCGTGGTGACTATCTGGGCGCGACCATCCAGGTCATCCCGCACATCACCGACGAGATCAAGCGTCGCATCATCAAGGGCGCCGGCGATGCCGACGTGGCCCTGGTGGAAATCGGCGGTACCGTGGGCGACATCGAGTCGCAACCGTTCCTCGAAGCCATCCGCCAGCTGCGCGTCGAAGTCGGCTCCAAGCGCGCGATGCTGATGCACCTGACCTTGGTCCCGTACATCGCCACCGCCGGCGAGACCAAGACCAAGCCGACCCAGCACTCGGTCAAGGAACTGCGCTCCATCGGCCTGCAGCCTGACGTGCTGATCTGCCGTTCCGACCACCCGGTCGACGTCTCGTCCCGTCGCAAGATCGCTCTCTTCACCAACGTCGAAGAGCGCGCGGTCATCTCGCTGGAAGATGTCGACACCATCTACAAGATCCCTGCCGTGCTGCACGCCCAGGGCCTGGACGACTTCGTCGTCGAGCGCTTCGGCCTGCAGTGCAATGGCGCCGACCTGTCCGAGTGGGAAAAGGTCGTCGATGCCAAGCTCAACCCTGAGCACGAAGTCACCATCGCCATGGTCGGCAAGTACATGGAATTGCTGGACGCGTACAAGTCGCTGATCGAAGCGATGAGCCACGCCGGCATCCAGAACCGCACCAAGGTCAACCTGCGCTACATCGATTCCGAAGACATCGAGAACCAGGGCACCGGCCTGCTGGAAGGCGTCGACGCCATCCTGGTTCCGGGCGGCTTCGGTCTGCGCGGCGTGGAAGGCAAGATCACCGCGGTCCAGTACGCTCGTGAGAACAAGGTGCCGTACCTGGGCATCTGCCTCGGCATGCAGGTGGCGGTCATCGAGTTCGCTCGTAACGTCATGGGCTGGAAAGACGCCAACTCCACCGAGTTCGATCGCAACAGCGGTCACCCGGTCGTCGGCCTGATCACCGAGTGGGAAGACGCCACCGGCGCGGTCGAGACCCGTACCGAAGCCTCGGACCTGGGCGGCACCATGCGCCTGGGCGCCCAGGAATGCCAGCTGGAGAGCGGTTCCAAGGTTCACGATTGCTACGCCAAGGACGTGATCGTCGAGCGTCACCGCCACCGCTACGAAGTGAACAACAAGCTGCTGCCGCAGCTGATCGAAGCCGGCCTCAAGGTCTCCGGTCGTTCGGGCGACGGCGCGCTGGTGGAAGTGGTCGAGTCCAAGGACCACCCATGGTTCGTCGCCTGCCAGTTCCACCCAGAGTTCACCTCGACCCCGCGTGACGGCCACCCGCTGTTCAGCGGCTTCGTCAAGGCGGCCCTGGCGCAGAAGAACAAGGCCTGATCCATGACCCAGAAGATCATTCGCGTCGGTAACATCGAGATCGCCAACGACAAGCCGTTCGTCCTGTTCGGCGGCATGAACGTCCTGGAGTCCCGTGACCT
>JAIRVG010000079.1 GCA_031253995.1 Paucimonas sp.
GCAGGGCCGGGGAGTCTTGATGCTCGTCTCTCTCAACGGACGCGTGAGGCTCCCGCTTCCTACCGCTCAAGGCGAAGTCAGAGAACCGTCCTGGTCCCCTTACCTGAACTGATGCGGCGATACACGTTTTACTTAACACACTGGGGTTCATTAGGAGTTTCACGATGGAAATGCTGAAGTTTGGTAAGTTTGCTGCGCTGGCTCTGGCCATGGCCGTAGCTGTAGGTTGCTCCTCGAAAGGCGGTGACAACGCTGGCGAAGGCGCTGTTGACCCGAACGCTGGCTACGGCGCAAACACCGGTGCCGTTGACGGCAGCCTGAGCGAAGAAGCTGCTCTGCGCGCAATCACCACCTTCTACTTCGAATACGACAGCTCGGACCTGAAGCCAGAAGCCATGCGCGCTCTGGACGTTCACGCCAAGGACCTGAAAGGCAACGGCGCTCGCGTCGTTCTGGAAGGTAACACCGACGAGCGCGGTACTCGCGAGTACAACATGGCTCTGGGCGAGCGTCGTGCCAAGGCCGTTCAGCGCTACCTGGTGCTGCAAGGCGTTTCCCCAGCTCAGCTGGAACTGGTTTCCTACGGCGAAGAGCGTCCAGTTGCCACCGGCAACGACGAGCAGTCCTGGGCTCAAAACCGTCGCGTCGAACTGCGTAAGTAATTCGATATGCGAGCGTGCCGTCGTGCTGTAACCGTCCTGGCTCTCACCCTGCCTCTCATGGCTGCGGCTGAGGTTCCTGTTGTCGATGACAATGCTGGTGGATATAACGGCGCAAGCAGTTATCCGCCTGCAGGTTACGGTACGAACGGCGCCTACGCCGGGGGAGGGGTTTCGACCCCTGCCTCGGCGCAGGGCCAGCTTTTCATGCAGTTGCAACAGATGCAGGAGCAGATCGATCGGCAGCAGAACACCATCGAGATCCTGCAGAACGAAGTATCCCGCCTGAAACAGGAAGGCCTGGAGCGTTACCAGGACCTGGATCGGCGTATCACCAGCGGCGCTGCACCAGCACCGTCCGCAACCCCCGAGAATTCCGCTGACGGCAGTGCTCCTGCCGCTGGCAACACCGCTGCCCCGGCCACCGCGCCGGCCGCAAGCAGCGAACCTGGCGATCCGGCGAAGGAAAAGCTCTACTACGATGCTGCCTTCGACCTGATCAAGGCCAAGGACTTCGACAAGGCCGCACAGGCGTTCAACGCCTTCCTGCGCAAGTACCCGAACAGCCAGTACGCCGGCAACGCCCAGTACTGGCTGGGTGAAGTGAACCTGGCCAAGGGCGACCTGCAAGGCGCTGGCCAGGCCTTCGCCAAGGTCAGCCAGCTGTATCCGAAGCACAACAAGGTGCCGGATTCGCTGTACAAGCTGGCCGACGTGGAGCGTCGCCTGGGTCACACCGACCGGGTCAAGGGCATCCTGCAGCAAGTGGTCACCCAGTACCCCGGCACCTCCGCCGCACAACTGGCCCAGCGCGACCTGCAGAAGCTCTGAGTCGTACCCCTTGAAAGAAACCCGCGCTTGTCGCGGGTTTTTTCGTTAGAATCTGCGCCCTTTTATTGAAACGCTGTCGTGGATAACGCTATGTCGAGTCCACGACGGTGCCTGACGGAGGCGGACGGCCTGTGTAGCTGTCACGCCCGTGGCGACCATGCAAGACACATTACGCATCACCGAAGTCTTTTACTCGTTGCAGGGTGAAACGCGCACCGCTGGGCTGCCCACGGTATTCGTGCGTCTCACCGGTTGTCCGTTGCGCTGCCAGTACTGCGACAGCGCCTATGCCTTCAGCGGCGGGACGATCCGCACCCTCGACTCGATTCTCGAACAGGTCGCCAGCTTCCGGCCGCGCTACGTGTGCGTGACCGGCGGCGAGCCATTGGCGCAGCCGAATGCCATCCCCCTGATGCAGCGGCTCTGCGACGCCGGCTACGAGGTTTCCGTGGAAACCAGCGGCTCGATGGACATCTCCGCCGTCGACACCCGCGTCAGCCGCGTGGTGGACCTGAAGACCCCCGGTTCCGCCGAGGTCCATCGCAACCGCTACGAGAACATCGAGCTGCTGACCGCCAACGACCAGGTCAAGTTCGTCCTCTGTTCCCGCGAGGACTACGACTGGGCAGTGTCCAAACTGATCCAGTACGGCCTCGACAAACGTGCCGGCGAAGTGCTGTTTTCCCCCAGCCATCACGAATTGAGCGCCACCGACCTGGCTGACTGGATCGTCGCCGACAACCTGCCGGTTCGCTTGCAGATGCAGTTGCACAAACTGCTCTGGAACGACGAACCGGGACGCTGAGAGGAGTTTGAGCAATGACTGAGAAACGCGCGGTAATCCTGCTGTCCGGCGGCCTGGACTCGGCCACCGTGGTCGCCATGGCCAAGGCCGAAGGCTACAGCTGCTACACCATGAGCTTCGACTATGGCCAGCGCCATCGCGCCGAGCTGAATGCGGCGGCCCGGGTCGCCCGCGACCTCGGCGTGGTGGAGCACAAGGTCATCGGTCTCAACCTGAACGGCATTGGCGGCTCGGCGCTGACCGACAGCAGCATCGACGTGCCGGAAGCACCCAGCGAAGGCATCCCGGTGACCTACGTGCCGGCACGCAACACCGTGTTCCTGTCCCTGGCCCTGGGCTGGGCCGAGGTGCTGGAGGCGCGGGACATCTTCATCGGCGTGAACGCGGTGGACTATTCCGGCTACCCGGACTGCCGCCCGGAGTTCGTCGAGGCGTTCGAGCGCATGGCCAACCTGGCGACCAAGGCCGGTGTGGAAGGGCAGGGGTTCCGCATCCAGGCGCCGCTGCAGAACCTGAGCAAGGCGCAGATCGTCCAGGCCGGCATGGCCCGTGGCGTCGACTACAGCCTTACTGTTTCCTGCTACCAGGCGGACGACGAGGGGCGTGCCTGCGGCAAATGCGACAGCTGCCGCCTGCGCGCGGAAGGCTTTGCGGCGGCCGGTGTTCAGGACCCGACGCGATATTTTTGATTTTTTTGCGATGGGGTGTTGATTTCCTGTTAGAAAACAGTAATATACGCGCCATCCAACGGGTCGTTAGCTCAGTTGGTAGAGCAGTTGGCTTTTAACCAATTGGTCGTAGGTTCGAATCCTACACGACCCACCATACGCAGTACGAAGAAGCCCGCCACCTTTCGAGGTCGGCGGGCTTTTTCGTTTGGGCTTGCCGTCGGAGCTGGCAAGCCAGCTCCGACGTTCGCGTTTCGCTCCAGTCCCTCAGAACTTCGCCCGCAGCGCGACATTGAAGTTGCGCGGCTCGCCATAGAAGTTCCAGTAGTCGTCGTTACCGACAGTCTGGATATATTTCCGGTCGAAGACGTTGTCCAGGTTGTATTGCAGCTCCAGGTGCTCGTCCAGCTCGTAGATCGCATGCAGGTTGGTGAGTGCATAGCCGCCCTGGCGGATCTTGTACCCTTGGTCGCGGTTGCTGATCTCGCTCTGCACATTGACGCTGCCACCGACCCGAGCCTTGTTCAGCACGCCCGGCAGGCGATAGTCGGTGGCGACCTTGAACAGATGGCGCGGCGCATTCGAGGCATAGGCCTCGCCCTTCTGGCTGCCACCGATGTACTTGGACTGCGTATAGGTGTAACCCGCCGACAGGTTCCAGTCCGTGGTCAGGGCGCCGTTCATTTCCAGTTCGATACCGCGGTTGCGTACCTTGTCGGACGCTTCGTAGCAGTCGCAGGGAATCACATATTCCGCCCGCCCGGTCTGGTCCGCCTGGAACAGCGCCACACTTGCGGTCAGGCGCTTGTCGAGGAATTCCCCCTTGAGCCCCAGCTCATAGTTGCTGCCGGTCATGGGGTCGAGGATGGAGCCGCTGATATCGCGGTTGCTCTGCGGCTTGAAGATCTCGGTGTAGCTTGCGTAGGCGCTGAGGTTGTCGCTCAGTTCCTGGACCAGGCCGGCATAGGGAGTGATCTCCTGGTTCCTTGCATACTCGCTGTGGCGCGGTGTGCCGGTGGTGTTGGTCATGCTCTCGGTCTTGAACCAGCTCAGGCGGCTGCCGAGGATGAACTTCGTGCTGTCGGTGAGGCTGAAGCGCGCGGCACTGTAGAGGCCGGACTGCTGCTGGGTGATGTTGTACTTCCACTGGTTCGTGTTGAGCGCCGTCGGCTTGGGCGGATTGAAGCCGGACAGGTCGTTCATGTCGAGCTGGTAGTTGTAGGTCGCGTCGCGCCCGCCGTGGTAGTCGAAGTCGTCCTGTCGGATGTTGGCGCCCAGCACCAGTTCATGACGCCGGCCGAACAGCTGGAAAGGCCCGGTGGCATAGCCGTCCAGGCTGGTCTGGGTGTCGTCGTAGAAAAAGTGCCGCGGATTGAGGCTGAAGCGGTCGCCGCTGACCCGCCAGGTGTAGTTGCCGAGAAACTCCGATTTGGCCCAGATCTGGTTGGCCGCCACCACCAGCTTCCAGTCGTTGGCGAAGCTGTGCTGGATATCGGCGAACAGCGTGGTATTGCGCTTGTTCAGCTTGTTCCAGTCCCCGGTGAGGTTGGTGGAGCGCGATAGCGGGTAGAAGGAACCATCGGCGCGGGTGGGCAGGGCGGACCAGTCGTACCCGGAGTTGCGATCCTTCTGCCAGGAGAAACCGAGGGTGGCCAGGGTATCCGGCGTCAGGTCCATCTCGATGATGCCGTAGACCAGCTGGTTTTCCTTCTTGACGTTGTCCATGTAGCTGTTGGCGTCGTTGTAGCTGACCACGGTGCGGCCGCGAAGGGTGCCTTCCGGGTTCAGCGCCGAAGAGAGGTCCAGCATGGCGCGGTAGTCGTCCCATGAGCCCACCGAGGTCTCGATCAGGGCCTGGGGTTCGGCCGTCGGGCGCTTGCGCACCATGTTGATCGCCGCCGACGGGGTGCCCGCGCCTTCGGTGAGGCCGGTGGCACCGCGGACCACCTCGATGCGGTCATAGATGTCGGTGGCCGGCTTGGAAATCGCATCCATCGAATAGGCGTTGCTGATATTGGTCGGCACGCCGTCGATCTGCAGGCTTTCGATCAATTGCCCCCGCGCCTGGTAAACGGAGCGCTCGCCACCGTTCTTCATCACCACGATGCCGGTGGTGTTTTCCAGCACGTCGTCCAGATCCTTCATGTTCTGGTCGTCCATGCGCTGGCGGGTGACCACGGTGACCGATTGCGGGGTTTCCCGCAGGCTCATGCCGAGGCGTGTGGCGGTGCTGCTGGGTCCGGTCGGTGCGTAGGCGGTACTGCCCTCGGTCACGCCACCGCCAGCCAGGGCGCCGCTGATAGAGGTGGCGCCCAGTTGCACGGCATCATCCTGGGTCGCGGACTTTTCCAGCATCACGCTGCCCTGGGACGTGCCGTGCCAGATCAGGCCGCTGCCTTGCAGCAGGCGTTGCAGCGCGGCTTCCGGTTCCTGGCTGCCGTGCACGCCGGGGCTGCTGAGGCCCTGGACCAGTTCGCCGTTGTAGATGACCTGCAGGCCGCTTTGTTCAGCCAGCTGGTTGAGGGCGCTGGCCAGCGGCTGCGGTGGGATGTCGAAGGCGACCGGCGCCGCCCAGGCCGCGAAGGGCGACAGCCCGGCCAACAGCATGGCGCGGCGAAGGGCGAGAACGAACGGACGGTGGCCGATGGACAGTGGGTGCATCTGATTCTCCCTGGCAAATACAAGCAATTGTCTTTTCGCGAGGGAAGACGGGTGAGGGAAGCGGACCCGTAAAAATAATTTCTGTCAGCGCGGTTGCATGACCAGCAGGTAGTCGGTGTAGCGCTGGATCTTCAGGGGGAATGCCTGTTCCAGCGTGCCCAGGGCGTCATCCAGCCGATCGAGGCGGAAGGTGCCGTTGACCTTGAGCGCGCGCAAGCTGTCGTCACCGATCAGCAGGTAGCCCGGGCGGTAGCGTTGCAGCTCGGCGAGGACCTCGGGCAGGGGCGTCATCTCGAACACCAGGCGGCCGTTTTGCCAGGCCAGGGCCTTTGCGGTATCGACCGGATGCTTGGCGGCCAGCGTTCCATCCTGCCAGCTGATCTGTTCGCCGGCCCCCAGGGTGACGCTGGCGTGGCGGTCCGCCACGGCCACCCGTCCCTGGGCCACCGTGACCTGCGCGGCGTCGCCCTGCAGGCGCACCGCGTAGCGGGTGCCGAGGGCGGTGGCGCTCAGGTCGCCCGCCGTGACCCGGAACGGTCGTTGCGGATCATGGCTCACCTCGAACAGCGCCTCGCCCTTGCGCAGGACGATTTCCCGATGCTTGTCGTCAAGGCTGACATCCATGGCCGAACCCGAGTCCAGCAGGACGTGGGAACCGTCCGCCAGTTCGATGCGCCGCTGCTCGCCGAGGGCGGTGCGGTAGTCCGCGTCCCAGGCCTGGTGTCGGACCAGTCCCAATCCGAGGGCGACCAGTAGAAGTGCCGCCGTCGCCCAGGGCCAGGCCGTCCGGCGCCGTACCACGGGAGCCCGCAGGTGCCCGCTGAGCTGCCACAGGCGGCGTGCCTCGACGAATGCTTGCTGGTGTGCCGGGTTTTCCTCGCACCAGGTGCGAGCGGCAGTGATATCCGCCGGGGTCACGTCTCCGGAGGTCAGGAGCACGACCCAGCGTTGCGCGGTGGCGTGGAGAGTGGCGGAATCAGGTTTGACGTCGGACATGGTGATCAACGCTGAAGGCTTCGGCGCAAAAAGTCCAGCGCACTGGCGAGGTGTTTCTCCACCGAACTGAGGGACATGCCCAGTTCGCGGGCGACATCCTTGTGCGGCATGCCCTGGAGGCGACACTTGAGGAAGAGGGTCTGCTCCGGCTCGCCCATGCGTTTCAGGGCGGCGTCGAGTGCCTCCAGCTCCTGCTGCGCGGCGACGGTGTCGATCAGCTCGGGGCTTTCGCCGGTGACTTCGTAGAGATAGGCCAGGCCCTGGTCATGGTGCTCGCGGGAGGCGCGGCTGCGCAAATGGTCGATGGCCAGGTTGCGACCGATACGGAAGATGAACGCACGCAGGTTTTCCACTGGCGTGCGCGGTCGCTGGCGCAGCATGCGCAACCAGGTTTCCTGGGTCAGGTCGGCGGCGGTTTCGGTGCTGTGCAGTTGCCGATACAGGAACACTCGAAGCTCACGGGAATGGGCCTTGAATGCCCGTTCCAGTTCTTCGGTGCTCATGCTCGACATGGCGGCCATTATCCCGGGAGGGCGAGGGCGCCGACTTTAACGAGAATGGTTTGCAGATGCAATACAGTAATGGCACCTTGTCCCTAGTGCACCGACACCAGGTTGCGCCCGCCTTTCTTCGATGCATACAAGGCCTGGTCCGCCCAGGCGATCAGGTCGGCATGGCTGTCCGAGGGCTGGCTCAGGTCGGCGACGCCGAGGCTGATGGTGAAGCGGATGCTCTGCCCCTCGTGAATCACTTCCAGGCCTTCGATGGCCTTGCGCAGGCGCTCGGCGAAGGCCACCGCGCCCTGCTTGTCGGTGTCCGACAGCACCACGCCGAATTCCTCGCCACCATAGCGCCCGGCCACGTCGGTATCACGCACGTACTGGCGGAGCATGGCCGCGACCTGCTCGATGACCTTGTCGCCGGCCTGGTGGCCGTAGGTGTCGTTGATGCGCTTGAAGTGATCGATGTCGAACATCACCAGGCTGGTGGGGTTGCCATGGCGTTGATGGCGGGCGTAGGCGACCTTCAGGCTGTCTTCCCAATGGCCGCGGTTGTACAGCCCGGTCAGGCGGTCGGTGCTGGACAGCTTCTGCAACTGTGCGTTGGCCGACTGCAGCATGTGGCGGTTGGTGGCGACGTCGGTCACGTCGTAGATCACCAGGCAGAAGTGGCTGATGCTGCTGTCGGTGGAGCGCAGCGGGAACAGCGTGGTGTTCTGGTACATGAAGTCTTCCTGCCCGGTGATCGGCTGGTAGTTCTTGAATCGCACCAGATAAGGGCGTTGTTCCCACACGGTGAACGCCGGTGTGCCGAGGGTGGCCACGCTTTCCAGCTTGCGCTGGAACCAGTCGTGGTTGACCTCGGGAAACAGTTCGAAGAACGAACGGCCATGGGCGTCCTTCGGCGCGACACCGGAGCGGTTCTCCATGAAGGTGTTCCAGACCTGCACGCAGTAGTCGCGGTCAAGCACCACCACGCCGACGTCGATGCTCTGCACGATCGCCAGCAGCCAGTGGAACTCGGTCAGATCAAGGGGTTTGTTCATGGGTCAGGTCATCAGGTACGCGAGTTTATGGGTCAGTCGTTCGATGGAATCTTCGCTGAACAGCAGCAGCAGGTCGAAGCTGATGTCGTGGCCTTCCAGGCCGTAGCTGATCTCCACCGCGAGGGTTTTCTTCCAGCGCTGCTGGTTGACCCGGATCAGTTCTTCGATGTTGGCGTGCTGGCCGAGGATCTGCGGGTGGCACTGGGAGAACACCACGTCGACCTGCTCGGCGATGCTCGCCAGGCAGGCGCCGATCAGGATGCTGGACAGGTCCAGGAGCATCTCCAGGTCGGATGACTGGCTGCTCTGGTGCTTCATCAGCCGTGCCATGTCGGCGATTTCCGAATCATGGAACATCAGCAGCGCCTCGCCGGCGATCCCGCCACCGATGAAGCCCTGGCACACCGCGGTGAGCTGCTTGCTGCGCCCGGCGTCGGCCAGGGCCATGTGCAGCTCGCCGACTTCGAGCACGTTGACGTTCGGCACCGGCAGTTGCACGAAGACCCCGAGCACCTTGGCGATCAGCGCCGCGGCGCGGCCCATGGCGACGTTGACGGTTTCCCGGAACACCTCGTTGAAACTGACGCTGGCGCTGGTCAGCGGACGATGGCTGTGGGCCGCGTCTCCGCCCAGGTTCATCAGGCCCAGCCGGTCGAGGGTCTGGCGCAGTTCGTCCTTCTCGAACGGCTTCTTCAGGAAGGCCAGCGCGCCGAGTTCCTGCACGCGGCGCAGGGCTTCCTGCTGGACGTCCCCCGAAATGACGATGACGTTGGCCTTGAGGCCCTCGTCGCGCAAGGCGTGAAGCACCTGGTAGCCATCCATCTCCGGCATGTTCAGGTCGAGGACGACGACCTGGCCGAGGCCCTTGCGCACGGCATCCATGCATTGATGGCCATTGCTGGCCTCGGTGACCGACACCGGCCAGTCAGCCGGCAGTGCCCGCAGGACCTGCTTGCGGGCAACAGTAGAGTCATCACAGACGGTTAGGGTAGTCACTGACACAAATCACGGCTCGTTGTCTGGAGGTGCGGGATGATTCCATTATGCCATAGACGTACAAAGACTACGCTTACTACCTCAGGGAAACACTGAGTGTGCAAACGGATCTGATCCGGCAATCCCTTATCCCTGGTCAGGGAAAGGCTGAATCCATGTCGATGGGTAAAGTCATGCACAGTTCATACTCATTTCGCGAATCTTTAATGAAAACCACAAAATTTTCTGCGCACTGTTGATCCACGTTCTTCGCCGGCCACTGTGCCTTGGCCGGATGTCTGCTGCCAGACGCCTGTCGCCGCCAGGCAAGTGCTCGGGGAATCCCTGAGCCTGGGGGCGCGCGCAGCCACGGCAGATGAAACGTTTCGTCTATTTGTCGGAACGAGACCTTTGCTGCTGTCAGAGCGACATCAAGCAGTGGTATGTTCCCCCGCAGAATGAAGTCGAAATAGTGGATTGATCATGCCTAAAGCGTCCCACCAAGAACTGCGCCGTGCGTTTCGTAAACTCCTTGCATCCCCTCGCTGCTACCACACCGCCTCGGTGTTCGATCCGATGTCTGCGCGTATCGCCGCCGACCTCGGTTTCGAAGTCGGTATCCTCGGGGGCTCGGTGGCGTCGCTACAGGTCCTTGCAGCACCGGATTTTGCCCTTATCACCCTGAGCGAGTTCGCCGAGCAGGCGACCCGCATCGGCCGTGTCGCCCAGTTGCCGTTCATCGCCGACGCCGACCACGGCTACGGCAACGCCCTCAACGTGATGCGCACGGTGATCGAACTGGAGCGCGCCGGCGTATCCGCCCTGACCATCGAGGACACCCTGCTGCCAGCCCAGTTCGGCCGCAAGTCCACCGACCTGATCAGTATCGAGGAAGGTGTAGGCAAGGTTCGCGCCGCCCTCGAAGCCCGTGTCGACCCGGAACTGGTGATCATCGCCCGCACCAACGCCGCAGCCATTCCTACCGAGGAAGTCATTGCCCGCGCCGTCGCCTACCAGAATGCTGGCGCGGACGGTGTGTGCATGGTGGGGGTGCGTGATTTCGCCCACCTGGAAGAGATCGCCGCGCACCTGACCGTACCGCTGATGCTGGTCACCTACGGCAACCCGCAACTGCACGACGACGTGCGCCTCGCCGAGCTGGGCGTGCGCATCGCCGTCGATGGCCACGGTGCCTATTTCGCCGCGATCAAGGCCACCTACGACTGCCTGCGCGAACAGCGCCGCATCACCAGCTCCGCCTCCGACCTGAGCGCGACGGAGCTGACTCACACCTATACCCAGCCGAACGACTACATCGTCTGGGCCCGTGAGTTCATGGACGTCAACGAGTAAGACCTCGCCTCACGCCGGAGCGCCGCCGCGCGTTCCGGCATCCGGGCGGCCGATGCTGTAGTAGGCCAGGCCCGCGGCGGCCATCTGCGCCGGCTCGAACAGATTGCGACCATCGAACAGCACGCCGTCGAGCAGTTGCTGCCTGACCAGCTCGCTGTCCAGCACCCTGAAATCCTGCCATTCGGTGACGATCACCAAGGCGTTGGCGCCTGCCAGCGTCTCTTCCTTGTTGTCCAGCAGACGCAGGTCGTCGCGTTCGCCGAACAGGCGACGAGCCTCCTCGCGAGCCTGCGGGTCGAATGCCCGGACCCTGGCCCCGGCCTGCCACAGTGCGCGCAGCAGCACCTGGCTCGATGCGTCGCGCATGTCGTCGGTATTCGGTTTGAACGCCAGGCCCCAGACGGCGAAGGTCTTGCCGGCCAGGTCACCGTCGTAATGGTCGAGGATCTTCTCGAACAGACGGTGTTTCTGCCGCTGGTTGATGGCATCCACCGCCTGCAGCAGGCGCGGCTGGTAATCGTATTGTTCGGCGATGCGCTGCAGGGCCGAGAGGTCCTTGGGGAAGCACGAGCCGCCGAAGCCGCAGCCGGCATAGATGAAGTCGTAGCCGATGCGCGGGTCGGAGCCGATGCCGCGGCGTACCGCTTCGATATCCGCGCCCATGTGCTCGGCCAGGTTGGCCATTTCGTTCATGAACGAGATCTTCGTCGCCAGCATGCAGTTGGCGGCGTACTTGGCCAGTTCGGCGCTGCGTGCATCCATGCTGATGAACTTGTCGTGGTTGCGGCTGAAGGGGGCGAACAGGTCGCGCAGCAGGGTCAGGGTGGCCGGGCTGGCGCCGCCGATCAGGATGCGGTCCGGGCGCATGCAGTCGAGGACTGCCGAGCCTTCCTTGAGGAATTCGGGGTTGCTGACCACTTCCAGGCGGCTGGCCAGGCTGGCGTCGTGGCGGACCAGGCGTTCCTTGATCGCATCGACGGTGCCCACTGGCGAAGTGGACTTGTTGACGATGACTTTCTTGTCCCTGGCGTGCCGGGCGATGCTGTCGGTCACCGCGAAGACCTGGCTCAGGTCGGCACTGCCGTCGGGCAGTGGCGGCGTGCCGACGGCGATGAAGATCACCGAGGCGCAGTCGATGGCCCGTGCGGCGTCGGTGGTGAATTGCAGGTGGGCGTTGGCCAGGCCTTTCTTCAGCAGCACCGGCAGCCCGGGCTCGAAGATCGGGCACAGGCCCTTGGACAGGCCCGCCACGCGATCGGCGTCGACATCGACGCAGCACACCGAATGGCCGACCTCGGCGAGACAGGCGGCAAGGGTCAGGCCGACGTAACCGGTTCCGAACACTGCAAGTTTCATGGCGAAGCTCCGTTGACAGGTCGATGCTGTTGGCTGCGCCGCTCGGGCAGGAGAGCCCTGAACATGTCAGTGTCCGATGACAGTTGTATGAGGATCTGATGGCGGTTGTTGCGTGTTTCGGCGCAAATCGAGACGCGTCCTACCGAAGTTGAGGATTTGTCGCGCCGTCATGGGGCAAAACCAGCGGATCCGTGGCCGGCAACGGTGGTAATCTCGCGCCCGGCAAGGCCTGTGCGCGGGCTGTTCTTACCATCAGGGACATCTGGATCACTTCATGAAGAAAACACTGATCGTTATTGGCGGGCTGGTTGCGGTGGGCGCGGCGGCCTGTACCGGGGTTGCCTGGTACACCGGCAAGCAGTTGCCCGAGGTGCTCGACACTTCGCTGGCCCAGTCCAATCGTCAGTTGGCGGCTGCCTTGAGCGGTAGCGGCAGTGGCAAGGTGGAACTGCTGTCCCTCGAATCCGGTGTGTTCAGCAGCGAAGCGCGCTATCGCCTGACCCTCGATGGTGTCGACGGCGAACATGTCCAGCTGGATTTCGCCGATCACCTGGAGCACGGCCCGTTTCCCTGGTCGCGGGTCAAGCGCCTGCAATGGCTGCCGGTCATGGCGGCCAGCAACTATGCGCTGGAAAAGACCGACGACAGCGCGCCCTGGTTCGCCGTCACCGGCGAGCAGGCGCCGCTGCAGGGCAGCATGAGCGTCGGTTATGGCGGTGCGATTCGCAACGAGTTGCTGGTGCGGCCGTTCGAAGTGAGCGACGAGGACGGGTTCTCCCTGTCGTTTTCCGGCCTGACCCTGCGCATGGACTCCGCCCTGCAAGGCGAAGGGCTGCGTCTGCAGGGCGAGCTGGAGCGGGTGGCGATGGCGACGGGGGGCGAGGCAGCGTCGAGTTTCACCCTCAAGGGCGTGAACCTGGCCACCGACTTCAAGATGAGTGACTACGGCTACTTCGTGGGCTCGATGAGCATCGATGTCACGGAAAGCAGCTTGTCGTTCGGCGACAACCAGTCGCTGCGCTTCGGCAAGTTCGAGCAGCGTGATGCCTACCGCATCGAGGAGGCCGGCCTGTCGGTGAAACAGTCGGCCAGCCTCGCCGACATCAGTTTCTCCGGCAAGCCGGTCGGCAGCGCGCGCTTCGTCTGGAACGTGGAACGGCTGAATCCCGAGGCCGTGGGCAACCTGGTGAAGTGGTACGAGCAGAACCTGTCGCAACTGCAAAATGCAGCCCTCGGCCTGGCTCCCGACACCGGCGCGGCCATGCTGGACGATCCGCAGTTGCAGGCGCCGTTGCTGAAGTTGCTGGCGGGCGGACCGCGCATCGCCCTGGAAGAGCTGTCGTTCAAGACGGCCAATGGCGAGAGCCGTTTCGACCTGAACCTGGACCTTTCCGCCAAGGGCGTGGACGGCGTGCCGCTGGAACAGGCCTTCGCCCAGTCGGTGAAGTCGCTGCAGACCAACCTGAAGATTTCCAAACCGATGGTCGGCGATCTCGCCGCCCTGCGCGCCACCCTGGAAGGCCTGGATGCCGAACAGGTGCGCCAGGCCTCGGCGTCCGGGGAAATGGTCGGGATGATCGCGCTGCAAAGCCAGCTGGCGACCGTCAAGGGTGACGACATCCTCTTGCAACTGGGCTATGCCGACGACCAGGTGGACTTCAACGGGCAGAAGATGACCGTCGATCAGTTCGCCGAGCTGGTCCAGCAGCGCACGGCGGGGTTCACCGGCGACGCCCGGTAACCACGCGCCCCGGAGGGCGACGTGTCGAGCGTCGTCCTCCGGCCTGATCGGGTAAAAAACTCTTTAGAATTCATCCGATTGTCTGTAGCCTTCGGCGACTCATAAAACCGAGGTCGCAGCGGACTTTTGCCGCCCGTGCAAAGCCAAGCTGTTACCCGAGTTGTCCGTGCCCGATGATACACTCGACTTACGCGCATCAGCGCCTGCAGGTCTTGCGAACATGACGCAGATTTCCGAACGCCTTCTGGTCCAGGCCCACCTGGACGCCAAGCAGCCCAAGCCCCTCACGCCCGAACAAGAGGCCGAATACCGTGCCGCCATCGCCGCCGAGCTCAAGGCGCGGGATGCAGTGCTGGTCGCCCACTACTATTGCGATCCGGTGATCCAGGCGCTGGCTGAAGAGACCGGCGGCTGCGTGGCCGACTCCCTGGAGATGGCCCGCTTCGGCAAGAACCATCCGGCCAGTACCGTGCTGGTGGCGGGTGTGCGCTTCATGGGCGAGACCGCGAAGATCCTCACCCCGGAAAAACGCGTGCTGATGCCGACCCTCGAAGCCACTTGCTCCCTCGACCTGGGTTGCCCGGTGGATGAGTTCTCGGCGTTCTGCGACAAGCACCCGGAACGCACCGTGGTGGTCTACGCCAACACGTCCGCTGCGGTGAAGGCCCGTGCCGACTGGGTGGTGACGTCCAGCTGCGCGCTGGAGATCGTCGAGAGCCTGATGGACAACGGCGAGACCTTCATCTGGGGCCCCGACCAGCACCTGGGGCGCTACATCCAGAAGCAGACCGGCGCCGACATGCTGATGTGGGACGGTGCCTGCATCGTTCACGAAGAATTCAAGTCGCGGCAACTGGCCGATATCAAGGCGTTGTATCCGGATGCGGCGATCCTGGTGCACCCGGAGTCGCCGGAGGCGGTGATCGAGCTGGCTGACGCGGTGGGTTCCACCAGCCAGCTGATCGCTGCGGCGCAACGCATGCCGAACAAGCGCTTCGTGGTCGCGACCGATCGCGGGATCTTCTACAAGATGCAGCAGCTGTGTCCGGACAAGGAATTTATCGAGGCACCGACCGCCGGCAATGGCGCGACCTGCCGCAGCTGTGCCCACTGTCCGTGGATGGCGATGAATACCCTGGAGCGTACCCTGCAGTGCCTGCGGGAAGGCAGCAACGAGATCTTCGTCGAGCCGGCACTGGTGCCCCAGGCGATCAAGCCGTTGCAGCGCATGCTGGACTTCACCGCGGCGGCGCGGTTGAAGCTGTCCGGTAACGCCTAGATCCTGATTGCTCCAACCGCTGCATGGGTTCTACACACCTCAGGTAGGAGCGTTGAGATCAGCGCATCATGTCCTTGACCATCCGCTGCTGCTCCAGCAGATCACGCTGCCGCGCATCGATCCGCGAGGCCAGCTGGAAGTTGTTGCCGGCACGCCGCTTGGCATAATCCAGCTGCTGCAGCGCCTGGTCGAAATCACCGGTCAGGGCGAAGAACTCGGCGCGGGCCTGGTGCAGGCCGATGGTATTGCCGGAAAGGCCGCGGGCCTCCGCCAGGTCATACCAGATGTCCGGATCGTCGCCACGCTTCTTGACCAGCGCTTCCAGCGCCTTCTCCGCCTCGGCCGGCTTGTTCTGCTTGAGCAGCAGGTCCGCCGCCACCTGTTGCAGTGGATAGTTGCCAGGGTATAGCTGGCGCACCTTGTCGACCCGTTGCTGGGCATCGGCGAGGCGGTTGTTGGTGATGTCCAGGTCGATCTGGGTCAGGTTGTAGGTGATGTCGTTGGGCGCCTTGGCCAGCAGCGGCTTCAGGTTCTCCCGCGCTTCATTGAGCTGGCCACCCTTGATCTGCGCCAGCGCCAGGCCGTAGCGGGCGGCATCGAGTTTGGGGTTTTCATCCAGCAGGGCACGGAAGCGCTTGGCCGCGAGGCCCGGGGTGCCCTCGTAGAAGAGTTGCACACGGGCGCGCATCAACTGGTAGCGCAGGCTGTCCTCGGTACCGCCCGCTGGCGCCTGTTCCGCACGGTTGCGGGTGTCGGCGATACGCGACTCGGTGACCGGGTGGGTGAGGAGGAATTCCGGGGGCTTGGCGTCGAAGCGGTACTGGCGCATCAGGCGCTCGAACATGGTCGGCATGTTGCGCGGGTCGTAACCTGCTTTTTCCAGATTCTGGATGCCGATGCGGTCGGCTTCCTGTTCGTTCTGCCGGGAGAAGCGTCGCTGCTCCTGGATCGCGGCGGCCTGGGTACCGGCGATGGCGGCGATACCGGCATCGCCGGCACCGGCGGCGGCGACCACGATACCGGCGAGCAACGCCGCCATCATCGGCAGTTGCATGCGTTGCTGGGCCTCGACGCCACGGGCGAAGTGGCGTTGCGACAAGTGCGCCAGTTCGTGGGCCAGTACCGAGGCGTATTCGCCTTCGGTCTGGGCATTGAGGAACAGACCGCCGTTGACCCCGACGATCCCGCCAGGGGCAGCGAAGGCGTTGAGGTCGGGGCTGTTGATCAGGATGAATTCCAGGCGCCGATCCTGCAGCTGGCTGGTTTCGGCAAGGCGGTAGACGCTGGTTTCGACGTAATCCTTGAGCTGCGGATCGGACAGCTGGCTGACATTGCCGCGCAGCAGGCTCAGCCAGGCCCGGCCAAGCTGGTGCTCCTGTTGGGGCGAGACAATCGCGGAGCTGGCGTCGCCGAGTGACGGCAGGTCGTCAGCATGGCTCGGAAGCGCAAGCAGGCAGGCCAGCATCAGCAGGGTAGGGCGCAGAACATTCATGCACGGAGCTCTGGTCGACAAAGAGCCTTACTGTAGCCGCCTCGCACGGTTGCGACCAGTGGCGGTATTCTGCGAGGCTTGCGTGCGCCGTACGCCAGGGCTTTTCTGGCGCGCCGGTTTTTCTGGAGAGTTGCAATGACCGACACCCTGCATCACGACGCCGAACTGGACGCCAGCGGCCTGAACTGCCCGCTGCCGCTGCTCAAGGCCAAGCTGGAACTGAATCGCCTGGCCTCCGGCGCCGTGCTCAAGGTGATCGCCACCGACGCCGGCTCGCAACGGGACTTCCGCACTTTCGCCCAGCTCGCCGGTCATACGCTGCTGCTCGATACCGCCGAGGGCGGGACCTATACCTACTGGCTTAAGAAGGCCTGACACCTTTTCCAAGGATCCTCGATGTTCAAAGTGCTTCGCGGCTGGCTGCACCGCTATTTCTCCGATGAGGAAGCGGTGGTGCTGGCCGTCCTGCTGTTCCTCGGTTTTACCGCCGTCCTCACCCTCGGCGGCATGCTCGCGCCGGTGCTGGCGGGCATGGTCCTGGCTTTCCTGATGCAGGGGCTGGTCAATGCCCTCGAACGCCTGCGGGTGCCGAGCAAGGTGGCGGTGGGGCTGGTCTTCACCCTGTTCATGGGGGCGTTGGCGGTGTTCCTGCTGGTGCTGGTGCCGTTGCTCTGGCACCAGTTGATCACCCTGTTCAACGAGCTGCCGGGCATGCTCGGCAAGTGGCAGTCGCTGCTGTTGCTGCTGCCGGAGCGCTACCCGCACCTGGTCTCGGACGACCAGGTGCTGCAGGCCATCGAGGCCATGCGCGGCGAGATCGGCAAGTTCGGCCAATGGGCGCTGACCTTCTCCCTGTCCAGCCTGCCACTGCTGGTCAGCGTGATGATCTACCTGGTGCTGGTGCCGATCCTGGTGTTCTTCTTCCTCAAGGACCGCGAGACCATCGCCCGTTGGGTCAGCGGCTATCTGCCGCAGGAGCGCGCGCTGATGACCCGGGTCGCCGAGGAGATGAACCGGCAGATCGCCAACTACATCCGCGGCAAGGGTATCGAGATCCTGATCTGTGGCGTGGCGACCTACATCGCCTTCGTCGCCCTGGGCCTGAACTACGCGGCCCTGCTGGCGCTGCTGGTGGGCTTGTCGGTGGTGGTGCCCTACGTGGGCGCTGTGGTGGTGACCGTGCCGGTGACCCTGATCGCGCTGTTCCAGTGGGGTTGGGGCGACCAGTTCATCTACCTGATGGCGGTCTACGCGATCATCCAGGCGCTGGATGGCAACGTGCTGGTGCCGTTGCTGTTCTCGGAGGCGGTGAGCCTGCACCCGGTGGCGATCATCTGCGCGGTGCTGCTGTTTGGCGGGCTGTGGGGATTCTGGGGGATCTTCTTCGCCATTCCACTGGCGACGCTGTTTAAGGCGGTGCTGGATGCCTGGCCGCGGCGCGAGCCGCAGGTGGCGCCGCTGCTTTAGAGCTTCAAGCCGCAAGTTTCAAGCGGCAAGAAAGAGCAATCCGCAGCGCTGCCGACTGCTCTTTCTTGCCGCTTGCAGCTTGAAGCTTGGGGCTGCTCAAGCCTTGTGCAGATCTTCGGCGGCAGAGAGAACCGCGGCCACATGGCCCGGCACCTTCACGCCACGCCATTCCTTGCGCAGCACGCCGTCCTTGTCGATCAGGAAGGTGCTGCGGTCGACGCCCATGTATTCCTTGCCATACAGCTTCTTCAGCTTGATCACGTCGAACAGCTGGCAGAGGCTCTCGTCCTTGTCGCTGATCAGCTCGAAGGGGAAGCCCTGCTTGGCCTTGAAGTTCTCGTGGGACTTGATGCCGTCGCGGGACACGCCGAACACCTCGGTGCCCGCGGCCTGGAAGGCAGCGTACTGGTCACGGAAATCACCGCCTTCGGTGGTGCAGCCCGGGGTGCTGTCCTTCGGGTAGAAATACAGCACGACCTGGCGGCCCTTCAGGTCGGCGAGGCGGACCTGCTGGCCGCTGGTGGCGTCTGCCTGGAAATCGGCGACGGGTTTGTCGAGTTCAACGGCCATGGAGACGGCTCCTTACATCGGGTTCTGTGGACGCCACGGTTCGATCAGCGCGTCCAGGTTGAGCGCGTCGGCGAAGTCCAGGAACTGGTCGCGCAACCAGCTGATCTGGGTGCCGGCGGGCAGCGTGACGGTGAAGGTGGCATTGAGCATGGTGCCGCCGGTCTGCGGGGCCTGGTAGGTGTCGCAGGTCAGGTTCTCCAGCTCGACGCGGTGGTCGATGAAGAACTGGCACAGCTCGTTGATGATGTCCGGGCGGTACGCGGCGCTGACGTAGGCGACGTACGGCAGCGACAGCGGACGCACTTCCAGCTCGCTGCTGCGCACCACGTTGACGATGAAGCCATGCTTCTTGGCCAGGCTCGGCAGCGAACCTTCGAAGCGCGCCAGGGCGTCCCAGTTGCCGGTGATCTGCAGGATCAGGGCGCTGCACTCGCCGTGGCGGGTCAGGCGCGAGGTCACCACCGAGCAGCGGCTGTCGTTGCTGGCACGGCAGAGGATGTTGGTCAGCTCCATCGGGCTCGGGCCGAGGGCGCTGACGACGAGGAATTGTTCGCGGACGATGGGGGTGGACATAGCATTCCTAAAGCGATGAGCGGTCGGTACCTGACACGGCAAAGTGGCGGTTCAGCGGGCTCCAGGGGCTCTGGATCGAGGGGGCTGTGCCCGCCGGGACGCATTGTTGGCAGCCCGGCGGGCCGCTGTGTACCGATCAAAGGACGAAGGGTAGCGAAAATGGCCGCGAAGGGGAATGCTCCGGGCGCCTGCGTCGCTTGTGCAAGCCCGATGGCGCCAGTACCATTACCGCTCTCTTTTTCCGGCAGGAGCAGCTTCATGATTGCGGGCAGTATGGTGGCATTGGTCACACCCATGGATGCACAAGGGCGTCTGGACTGGGACAGCCTCAGCAAACTCGTGGACTTCCACCTGCAGAACGGTACCCATGCCATCGTCGCCGTCGGTACCACCGGCGAGTCGGCGACCCTCGATGTCGAAGAGCACATCAAGGTCATCGAGTTCGTGGTCAAGCAAGTCAATGGCCGCATCCCGGTCATCGCCGGCACCGGCGCGAACTCCACCAGCGAAGCCGTTCACCTGACCCAGAACGCCAAGGACGCCGGCGCCGACGCCTGCCTGCTCGTCGTGCCTTACTACAACAAGCCGACCCAGGAAGGCCTGTACCAGCACTTCAAGCACATCGCCGAAGCCGTCGACATCCCGCAGATCCTCTACAACGTACCCGGCCGCACCTCCTGCGACATGCAGGCCGAGACCGTGATCCGCCTGTCCACCGTGCCCAACATCATCGGCATCAAGGAAGCCACCGGCGACCTGGCCCGGGCCAAGGCGATCCTCGACGGCGTCAGCGATGACTTCATCGTCATGTCCGGCGACGATCCGACCGCGGTCGAACTGATCCTGCTGGGCGGCAAGGGCAACATCTCCGTGACCGCCAACGTCGCCCCGCGTGAAATGGCTGACCTGTGCGAGGCCGCCCTGCGTGGCGATGCCGAGACCGCCCGGGCCATCAACGAAAAACTCATGCCGCTGCACAAGCACCTGTTCTGCGAAGCCAACCCGATTCCGGTGAAATGGGCGCTCGTGGAAATGGGCCTGATGCACAAGGGAATCCGCCTGCCACTGACCTGGCTGAGCGAATCCTGTCACGACACCGTCCGCCAGGCCCTGCGCCAGGCTGGCGTGCAGTATTAATCGAGGAAGTACACCGCATGAAGCGATTGGCTGGTCTTTCCGCCCTTGCCCTGATCATTTCCAGCACCAGCGGTTGCGGCTGGTTGTGGGGCGAAGACGGGTATTTCCGTGACCGTGGCAGCGATTACCTGCAGGCGAGCCCTACGCCGCCGATGCAGCTGCCGCCCGATGCGAGCAACGTCAAGCGTCTCGATCCGCTGCTGCCGATTCCACGCAATGTCGCCGACGACTCGGTCAAGGGCGAGTTCGAGGTTCCGCGTCCGCTGCCCCTGGCCGCCAGCGCCGATGTCAGCGATTTCAGCCTGCAGAAGAGCGGGGCCGCCCGTTGGGTTCTGGCCCAGCGCGCCCCGGCCGAAGTCTGGCCGGTGGCCCGCCAGTTCTTCGAGGACAACGGTTTCCGTATCGCCGAAGAGCGTCCGCAGACCGGTGAGTTCAGCACCACCTGGCAGCGTTTCGACGAGCTTTCCGCCTCCATGGCCGATCGCCTCGGCGGTGCGGCCAGCAGCCGTGACGACGAGATCCGTGCCCGCGTGCGCATCGAGCCGGGCGTGCAGCGCAACACCAGTGAAGTCTACGTGGTGACCGTCGAGCGCAAGGCGGGCGACAGCGCCGAGCAGGAATTCCCGGCACGCTCCAGCAACACCGGTGTCGACGCCGTGCTGGTCGACGAGATGCTCGCCAGCATGACCCGCAGCGCCGAGAAGGGCGGTTCGGTGTCCCTGCTCGCGGCCCGCGACTTCGACGCGCCAAGCCGCGTCAGCCTGAGCGAAGACGGCAGCGGCAACCCGGTATTGAACCTGGGGGCCGATCTCGATCGTGCCTGGTCCAGCGTCGGTCGTGCCCTGGAGCACGGCGAATGGCGTGTCGAGGACATCAACCGCAGCCTGGGCCTGTACTACATCAACCTGGCCGAGAAAGCCGAGGCGAAGAACCAGGAACCTGGCTTCTTCAGCCGCATGTTCGGCAGCGCGCCGAGCAAGGAAGAGATCGAAGCCCGTGCCGAGCGTTACCAGGTTCGCCTGAGCAAGGTGGGTGACAGCGTCCAGGTCACCGTCGAGAAGAACATCAATACCGTGGCCCCGGCTGACGTGGCCCGTCGCGTGCTGAGCGTCATCCAGGACAACCTGGGTTAAGTGCGCTTCGCGGTTCTTGGAAGCGGTAGCCAGGGAAATGGCACGCTGATCTCCAGTGGCGACACGCACGTCCTGGTCGATTGCGGCTTTTCCCTGCGCGAAACCGAGCGGCGCCTGGCGCGGCTCGGTGTCACGGCCGATCAATTGAGCGCCGTGCTGGTGACCCACGAGCATGCCGACCACGTGCATGGGGTGGGGCTGCTGGCACGGCGCTACAATGTTCCGGTGTACCTGAGTCGTGGCACCTTGCGCGGCCTGCGCAAGCCGCTGGAGGCGACGGGCTTTGTCGCGGCGAACGACGAGTTCGCGGTGGGCGCCCTGAGCATCAAGGCGGTGGGTGTCACCCATGATGCGCTGGAGCCGCTGCAGTACGTGTTCAGCGACGGTCGCCGGCGCCTTGGCGTGCTGACCGACCTGGGCTGCTACGACGCGGTGCTGCTGGAGCATTACCGCGGCCTCGATGCCCTGATGATCGAAGCCAACCATTGCCGAGACCTGCTTGCCCGCGGGCATTACCCGGTTTTTCTCAAGCAGCGGGTCGGCGGCGACTACGGACATCTGAACAACCACCAGGCTGCGAACCTGGTGGCGGAACTGGGATGGGAAAACCTGCAGCACCTGGTGCTGGCCCATCTCAGCAGCAAGAACAACCTGCCACAGCTGGCCCGGCAATGTTTCGTCGATACCCTCGGGTGCGACCCGGACTGGCTGCAAGTGGCCAACCAGGATTGCGGGCTCGACTGGCGCGAAATCGTCTAGCCCCTCTCATTTAGCAAGCGGAGCCCATCATGGAAAAACGTGAAGAACTCTACCGCGGCAAAGCCAAGTCGGTTTACAAGACCGACGACGCCGACCGCTTGATCCTGCTGTTCCGTAACGACACCTCGGCGTTCGACGGCAAGCGTATCGAACAGCTCGACCGCAAGGGCATGGTGAACAACAAGTTCAACGCCTTCATCATGCAGAAGCTCGAAGAAGCCGGCATTCCTACCCAGTTCGACAAGCTGCTGGGCGACAACGAATGCCTGGTCAAGAAGCTCGACATGATTCCGGTCGAGTGCGTGGTGCGCAACTACGCCGCCGGCAGCCTGGTCAAGCGCCTGGGCGTCGAGGAAGGCATCAAGCTGGAGCCATCGACCTTCGAACTGTTCCTGAAGAACGACGAGAAGGGTGACCCCTTCATCAACGAATCCCACGTGGTTGCGTTCGGTTGGGGTACCGCTGACCAGCTGGCGAAGATGAAAGTGCTGTCGCTGAAGGTCAACGAAGTGCTGACCAAGCTGTTCGACGACGCCGGCCTGCTGCTGGTCGACTTCAAGCTGGAGTTCGGCGTGTTCCACGGCGAGATCGTCCTGGGTGACGAGTTCAGCCCGGACGGTTGCCGTCTGTGGGACAAGGAAACCCGCAAGAAGATGGACAAGGACCGCTTCCGCCAGGGCCTCGGTGACGTCATCGAAGCCTACGAAGAAGTCGCAAAACGCCTGGGCGTGCCGCTGTAAGGCAGCACGTTCGCGCAAGCATCTGAAAGCACGCGATTTTTTTCATCAAAAGGCTTCGCCTTTGGAAAAAGTGCTGGTATGATGCGCGCCACTGGAGAGATGCCGGAGTGGCCGAACGGGACGGATTCGAAATCCGTTGTACTGGCAACAGTACCTAGGGTTCAAATCCCTATCTCTCCGCCATACATGTAGTACGCGAAGCCCCCGAAAACATTGATGTTATCGGGGGCTTCGTCGTTTCAATATCTACGATTTGGGCAGGATTACGACCTGCCAGGCCGCGCTGAGTCTCGTCAGTCCGTTTGCTTGGCAAGGGGATTAGAGACCGAAGCGGGAGGGCGGCTAAGGTCACATCCTCGAATGGTGTTGCTAAGGCGACATCATTGGGCTGAGCGATTGCGGGAGTGATTGACTTGTCGAACAAGCAGCAAACCACGTATCAGAACCTAGATACTGAAAGCTTATACAGAATTGGCCTTGTTCATCCATGAGCAAGACACGCTTTTCAACCGACAGGTCAGTATTCCGTGTCTCTGGCGCTACTCGCAGCAGGGACGGCCATGTTGATTAGTTGCGCGCGCCAGCGTGGCATGGCGTTGATGTTGGTACTTTGGCTGCTGGCGGCACTAAGCCTGGTGGTAGCTGGCGTGGTGGCTACACAGCGAATAGAGGGGCGGCAGGGCCATGGCGAGTTGCAGCGCAGTCAAGCCTTGCTCGCTGCCGAGGGTGGAGTTGCGCTGGTCGTCAATGAACTGCTGCGCAACCCCGACCATTATGTAGCCAATGGTCAGCATTACCCCGTGACCCTGGATGGCGTGACGCTGGCGCTATCGATACGCAGCGAACACGGCAAGCTCGATCTCAATTTCGGCAACCTCGATTACTTCGCGCGTTTTTTCCGCGCCATGGGCGCCAGCGCGAACGACGCCGACAGGTGGGCCAGCCAGATGCGCGAGCGTCGAGATCTCGGTGAGCCGCTGCATCATTTCGAAGACTTGTTGACGGTGACGTCTATGGATACCGTTCTCTATAAGCGCATCTTGCCTTATCTGACGTTGTGGGGCGGTGATGGGGTACCCGTCGGGGCTTATGCAGACCCGGTTTTGAGCCAAGCCCTTGATTTGCCCAAAGAGCAGATGCTGGCTGGCAACCCGGGCTCGGTGGTCGGCATCGATGTCCAGGCTACCCTCGCGGATGGCTTCGTAGCCGGGCTTATGACGACGGTTTTGCTCATGCCCGAGGGGAGTAACGGCGAGGTGTTTCGCGTGCTGAAATGGCATGAAAGATAGCACTTAGCTACTTTGAAAGCCTAATGTAAATTGTTATCATTCGCCGATTTTCGGTTTCCTGCATTGGGAAACGCTTTGGGAAACCGGTGGATATGGACATCTACGATGATCTTGTGGGGCAACTGGCCGAAAGTGGCAGCCTGACCCAGGATGCCCTGTCGCAAGTTGTCGCCCTGCGCGCTGAGCAGCCGCGCCACAGCGTTGCCGAGTGGCTGGTGCGTATGGGGCTGGTTTCCGAGGCTCAACTCGCGCAGGCATGGGCTGCTGCGCTTGGCTGGACGCGTTTCGACTGCGCCCCCCGCCTGGCGCCCGAAGCCGCGTTGCCGGGGCTCCCACTGCGTTTTCTGAACCATCACAGCATCGTCCCAGTCGGCATGACCCTCGACGGGCGCCTGCAGGTGGCAGTCGCCTGCCCGGATAATCACTACCCTTTGCGCGCCGTTACGCATGCCACCGGCCTTGAGGTCTACCCGCTTGTCGCTACCCGCAGCGAAGTGGAGCAGGCCATCGAGACCTTCTACGGCCAAGGGCGTACCGCAATGGGTACGCTGGTGGAGCAGTTCGAACGTGAGGAAGGCCCTCAGAGCATTGACCACCTCAAAGACCTGGCATCCGAAGCGCCGGTCATCCGCCTGGTCAACCTGATCCTGCAACGAGCGGTGGAGTTGCGGGCTTCGGATGTGCACATCGAACCCTTCGAGAATCGCCTCAACGTGCGTTACCGGGTAGACGGCATATTGCGTGACGCCGAATCACCCCCTGTGCGCTCGGCGGCGGCAGTCATATCGCGGATCAAGATCATGGCGCGGCTGGATATCGCCGAGCGCCGGTTGCCTCAGGATGGGCGTATTTCGGTGCGCTTGTCAGGGCGCCAGGTGGATTTGCGCGTGTCGACCTTGCCCACCAGTTTTGGCGAATCGGTAGTCATGCGGATACTTGACCGTACCCATGTCACGCTCGATTTCTCGCAGCTCGGGTTCGCTGGGCAGTATCTGGACAGGCTGTTAGGGGTGCTTGAACAACCCAACGGCATTTTGCTGGTGACCGGCCCGACCGGGTCGGGCAAGACCACCACTCTCTACACCGCGTTGGCCCGGTTGAACACCGCAGAACGCAAGATCATCACCGTCGAAGACCCGATCGAGTACCAGCTCGATGGGGTCAACCAACTGCAGGTCAAGCCTGCCATCGGCCTGGACTTCGCCACTGCGCTGCGCTCGATCGTGCGTCAGGACCCGGACGTGATCATGATCGGCGAGATCCGTGACCTGGAAACCTGCCGCATCGCAATCCAGTCTGCCTTGACCGGGCATCTGGTGCTGTCCACCCTGCACACCAACAGTGCCAGCGCCAGCATCACCCGCTTGCTCGACATGGGTGTGGAAAGCTACCTGCTGGCGTCCACGCTGAACGGGGTGCTGGCGCAACGCTTGCTGCGCCGGCTCGACCCCGAGCAGTGCGAAGCGTTCGATGCCCCTGAATCACTCGTGCGTGAACACCGCCTGGACCGCTATACCCATCAACGGCCTATCCGCTTGTACCGCCCCATTGCGAATGCTGTTGGCGGTGGTTACCGAGGGCGTGTCGTGGTCAGCGAGTTGCTGATCATGTCCGAACGTATTCGCGCCCTGTTGATGGATCGGGCCGACAGCGGCGCGTTGGAGCGGGTTGCCCGTGAAGAGGGATTGCGCACGTTATATGAAGATGGTCTGCGTCTGGCCCTGGCGGGTGTCACCAGCCTGGAGGAAGTGCTGAGAGTCACCCGTGATGAGGGTGAACAGGCCGAATGAACGTGTTTCGCTACCAGGCCATCGACAGTCAAGGCAAACGTTTTTCCGGTCAGTTGCAGGCCGAGAGCAGGGGCCAGGCGGTTGCCCAGTTGCAAGCCCAGGGCCTGCTGATTGTCGAGGTGCAGGCATTGCAAGGGGGCTGGGCCGTTCTCCTGGCCGAGCGCCAGCAAATAAGCCAGCCCCAGTTGGTGCGCCTTACCGAGCAACTGGCGACATTACTCGAAGCTGGCCAGCCGCTGGAGAGTGCGTTGGCCCTGCAAGCGCGACAGGCTGCTCGGCGACCACAGCGCGAACTGCTCGAACGCTTGCTGGCGCAGGTGAAGGCAGGCGAAGCCTTGTCCTCGGCCATGATCCGGCAAGGCAGTCTGTTTTCACCGTTTTACATCAGCCTGGTCCGCGCCGGGGAAGCTTCCGGCACGCTCGCGGATGCCTTGGCCCAACTGGCTGCACACCTGGAGCGAACTCAGGCTCAGCGGGCCGAACTGGTCAGCGCACTGATCTACCCGGCGTTTCTGGTAGCGGGCGTGCTGGGTTCTTTGGCGCTTTTGCTGGCCTATGTGGTGCCGCAGTTCGTGCCTGTATTCAGCGACCTTGGCATCGTGTTGCCGCTGCTGACCGAAATGATCTTGTGGCTGGGAGAGGCGCTGGCGCGTTGGGGGTTGTTCGTTGGGGTAATCATCGCGCTCAGCGGTTGTTGCTGTGTATTTGCACTGCGCGACGGGCGCCGGCGCGAGCAGCTCGACGCCTGGTTGCTCCGGCGCGGCGCCTTGGGGAAGTTTTTGCAGGGGCTGGATACCGCTCGGCTGGCACAGACCCTCGGCACCTTGCTCGAAAAGCGCGTGGCGTTGCTGGCAAGCCTCGACATCACTCGCCAGGTTGCCAGCAACCGCGCCATGCAGGCGGCGCTTGGCAAGGCTGCGCAGGACACCCGTGAAGGAACGTCGTTGGCGCTGGCCCTGGCGCGCACTGCCATGTTTCCCGAACTGGCCGTCCAGATGATTGGGGTTGGCGAGCAATCCGGCCAGCTCGCGGCAATGCTGCTCAAGCTGGCGCGTATTTACGACAAACAGAACCAGACCAGCATCAAGCGTTTCATGGCGGCACTGGTGCCGACCCTGACACTGGTGATGACCTTGCTGGTGGCACTGATCATGTTGGCCATTCTGCTGCCGTTGATGAGCCTGACCAGCAATATCTGAACGCAATACACAAGGAGCTTTCGTGTCAAAACGTCATCGCAACCAAGGGTTCACCCTGTTGGAAATGCTGGCAGTGATCGTGCTGTTGGGGATCGTCGCGACTATTGTGGTACGCCAGATCGGTGGCAATGTCGATAAGGGCAAGGTCGGTGCGGCCAAGGCACAGTTGGCCAGCTTGAGCATGAAGATCGAAAACTATGCGATGGACGTGGGTGCGCCACCGAGCAGGCTGGATGACCTGCTTACCAAGCCTGCCGATGCCTCAGGCTGGCAGGGCCCGTACGCCAAGCAGAGTGAACTGCGTGATCCGTTCGGCCACGCCTTCGCGTACCTCAGCCCAGGTCAGAACGCCAGCTTCGACCTCGTATTCCTCGGCCGCGATGGCAAGCCAGGTGGCGAGGGCAATGACGCCGATATTGGCAATTGGCAATAGTGGTGCGTGAAGGTGGCTTCACCTTGTTCGAGATGCTGGCGGTGCTAGCCCTGGTGGCGATTGCCTGCGCCCTCCTGGCCACGGCAGCCTCACGGGGGCTGACGGTAACGCGTGAGCGCCAGGCGCCTGGCGAACTGTTGCAGGTGCTGCGCGAGGCGCGCGAGCAAGCGCGGCGTGAGCGCCATCGGGTCAGCGTGTATTTCGACCCACATGCCACCTGTTACCAGCGTGACAAGGGCAAACGCCACTGCCTGCCGCCGAACATGCAATGGCGCGTGCAGGTTGCGGCGCCGACGGGTAATTCGCAGACGGCAATCCATTTCTACCCTGACGGCAGTGCCAGTGGTGGCAACGTACGGCTGAGTTTGCCAGGGCGTGAAGAGCGGATCGACGTAAGTTGGCTCACCGGCGTGGCCAGCCTGGAGAAGGTGCGTCCATGAGCCCTGGCAAGCGCCGTCAAGGCGGGTTCACCTTGCTTGAGCTACTGGCCGCCACGGTCCTGATGGCGTTGGGTTTGGCCGTGTTGATGAGCGCCCTGGGCGATGCCATGCGTTATCAGACAAGCGCGGGCATTAGAAACCATCTGGCCCAGGTCGCCCGGTCGATGATGGCGGAGCGGTCGTTGCAAACCCTGCAACCGGGTAGCGAAGAGGGCCTGCGTGAGGGGGTGCACTGGCGGCTGGAATGCAGTTTACGCGACCGCTCGCCCGGCATCGGGCTTTACCATGCGGTGTTGACCTTGCGTCAGGGCAAGTACGAAGGACGCTTTGTCACCTTGCGGTTGCAGCGCCTGGCGCAGGCAGGTACGCCATGAGGCGCATGCAAGGTTTTACCTTGCTGGAAATGCTCGCTGCGCTCAGCCTGCTTGGACTGCTGATGGTACTGGTCGCCAGCAGTTTCAAGGGCACGAGCAAGGTGGCCGAGCAGAGCACACGCAATGCCGCTCGACTGGAGCAGGTGCATGCGGCCCAGCGCTTTTTACGTCAGTCGATTGAAGGGATACGTGAATCCCCTTCTTTTGTTGGCCACGCCCAGGCCCTTGAGTACATTGCGCCCGTACCAATGGGCCTCGGCGGCCTACCTCGATTGCATCGCTTGCAGTTCCTGCCCGACCAGGCCGGCCATTGGGCGCTGCAGGTGGCATTCTTTGACCCGGACAATGGCAAGCCGTGGGGCGAACCTCAGGTGTTGGCTGATCGTCTGCGCGACGTGCATCTAGCTTACCGCGGCCTCGATGACATGCACCGTGAGAGCGGTTGGCTGGAGCATTGGCCCTGGTCAGCGCGCCTCCCGCAGGTGATACGGATTCAGGCGCAGGCAGAGGGCAATGTGCAGTGGACGACCTTGAGCGTCGTGTTGCGAACAACTCAACTGACAGGAATCGGACAATGAATAGCGCGCAACGGCCATCACTGGACTGGCGCGCAATGGGTGAGCGCTTGGCCGAGCATTGGCGCCAGTCGCCATTGCCTGGCGTCCTCACCTGGTGGCGGCAGGAACTGGAAAGTTGTTTGCCGGTCAGGGTCAAGCACCGCCTGGGGATAGGCAAGCAAGTGCAGACGTTGCGCTGGCCCTTGCTGGCAGGCACCTCGCCGGTACGATCGACCACCGTGAAATTGCTCCTGGAGCCAGAGCAGGTGCTGGAGTGCGATGTGCTGCTGCCTCGCATGCCACGGCAGGCACTGCGCAAGGTGTTGGCCTACGAGATCGACAAGTACACCCCGTTCACTGACGAGCAGGTGTATTTCGCTGTGCGCAGGATGGCGGACATACCGCCTGATGAAATGAGCGCAAGGCTGATCGTCGTGGCGCGCAGCCGGCTCGATGCAATTGTGCAAGAGGCGCAGGCCATGGGCTGCGAAATTGCCGGCGTTGATGTACTCGATAGTGACGGTGTTGCACAAGGTATCGACCTTTTACCGGTAGGTGGCCACGGGCGAAAGGCTTCACGTGAGCGGGCTGTGAGGTTTGCTGCCCTGATCGGTACTGCACTGCTCGCGCTGGCGTGCATGAATGCCTGGATCGAGCGGGGTGAGCGCGCGCTGGAGGTTCGCCGCACGCAACTGGCCGAACTGCGCACCCGCGCTTTGCAGGTCGACGCTATGCGCAAGCAACTGCAAGCACGCGCTGATGTTGAACGCGCCTTGCATCTGCGCGAGTCGCAGCGCCTCAGCAGTGTTGAACTGCTAGACCTGCTGACTCGTTGCGTCCCTGAGCAAACCTGGCTGGATGAGCTGCTGGTCGACACCAGCGGTCAGCTTTCGCTTTCTGGAAGCAGTACGCGTGCCAGTGAATTACCGGCGCTGTTGAGCGAGTGTGCCGGCCTCTCCAAGGCCCGTCTGGAAGGTGGTATTCAGCCTGAGCGCGAAACCGGGCGGGAGCACTTTACCTTGCTAGCCCAGTTGCCCGCAGGTGAAGGACAACAACCATGAAGCCGAGCGCGAGTACCCGGCGTTTGAGCGCCATTGCCTTGGCTGTCGCAGCACTGTTGCTGCTTTATGGGCTGACATTGCACCTTGGGTTCGTGCTGCCGTTGGCCCGCCAGGGCGAAGAACAGGCCTTGTTGCAGCTTTCCTACCAACGATTTGCCCGCCTGGAGGCGCAGCGTGAGCAGGTCAAGGCGCATCTGGATAAGGCCGGCGAAACGACCATGGCTGAAGGCAGCCTGTTGTCCGGCCCCGAGCCTGAGGCTGCCCAGGCGCAATTGATGCAGGTCGTGGTCGATCGCCTGGCCCAGCAAGCCGACAGCGGGTTGCCATGCAGTGTGCTTAATCGAGTGCCGGGGCCGGTGGCAAAAGAGGGCCGGCTGGCGCGCATTACGCTGGCTGTAGAGCTGGAGTGTGGTCCGCAAGCCTTGGCGAGCACCTTGCACCGGCTAGAAAGCGAGGCCCCCGTGTTGCGGGTGGATGCCATGGCTATCCGGCGTATGACTGAAGATCGAGGCGATGGGGCAGTCTTTCAGCGCTTGAGTGTCAATTTGCAAGTGGTGGGTTACCTGATACCGGGTGAAGGAGCAGGGCATGACTGACTACCGACGCCTGATCGTTGCCTGGTTACCGTTGTTCATACCTCCATTGGCGTTGGCTGGGCTATGGCTCTATCTGACGGGCACCGACTCAGAGGTGGACTGGCCTGGGCAAGGCCCAGCGCCTGTTGCCGAGCCATCTGCACAAGTGCCTGCACCGATGCGCCAGCTTGCCGACCTGCAAACCTTTTCGGCGGTGTGGGAACTGCCGCTTTTTGCTGAGCAGCGCCGGCCTGACCGCCAAGGCGCAGACGTGGGTAACCCTCCACCGGCCCTGGATGACCTGATGCTGACAGGGGTGGTCGTGGCTCCACCGCTGCGGGTGGCGTTGTTCAGGCGAAGCGGTAACGAAGTGCTGTCGGTCAAGGAAGGTGACCCGTTGCCGAACGGCTGGTCACTGGCTCACATCGAAGAGCAGAAAGTCGAACTGACCTTCGGGGAGCACCGGCACACCCTGCAGATCAGCAGCCCCAGGCTGCCAATGTCGATTCAATGAATGAGCGTTGTGCAATTTTCCAAGGATATTGATTTCGTGGCCAACCGTTTCGCTGTTACTTGCCTTGCCGCCTTGGTGCTACAGGGCTGTGCCAACCCAGCTCACCCCCCCAGGCAAGCGGGCGACCTTATCCGCGAAGGTCTTTCGGGTACGGACGCTGAACGCCCTCGACAGGATGCCCCCGTTGCCCCTGAAGCCAACGTCATGCCGGCGCCACCTGCGGCCACACGCCAGCAGATTCTCACGGGCAACCGGCAGTTCATCGCCAATGTGCCTGCACGGGCGTCGGCCCAGCGCACCACGGAGGAGGGCCAGATCAGTCTCAACTTCGTCAACCAGCCCATTGCTGCGGTAATCAACACCGTGTTGGGTGACGTGCTGCAAGCCGACTACAGCATTGCGCAGGGGGTTATGGGCGAGGTGTCGTTCTCCACCGCCAAACCCGTCGACAAAGGGCAGGCGCTGTCCATTCTGCAAACCCTTCTGGCGTGGACCAACAATGCGCTGGTGTTGCAGGAGGGACGTTACTGGGTGGTGCCCGCCAGCCAGGCCGTAGCAGGGCAGTTGACACCCAAGGTGCGTGTGCCGGCGCCGGGTAGCGGCCTGAGTGCCCGCTTGTTCGTGCTCGACTACATCTCGGCGGTAGAGATGCGCAAGTTGCTCAAGCCGTTTGCACGGGAAAACGCCTTCTTGCTGGTTGACCCCTCGCGCAATGTGCTGGTGCTCAGCGGCACGCCCGACGAGCTTGCCAACTACCAGGACACCATCGACACCTTCGACCTCAATTGGTTGAAGGGCATGTCCATCGGGGTTTTCGGTTTGCAGCGCGCCAATGTCGGTGAACTCATGCCCGAACTCAACCAACTGTTCGGCCCACGGGGAGCGACGCCCCTGGCCGGGATGGTGCGCTTCCTGCCGATTGAGCGTACCAACGCCATTGTCGCGATTTCGTCACAACCTGAGTACCTCAATGAAGTCGGTCGCTGGATCGACACCATTGACCAAGGCGGCGGCTATGAACCGCAGATGTATGTGTATGACGTGCGCAACATGAAGGCCAGCGACCTGGCGCGCTATCTGCGCCAGATCTATGGCAGCGAGAGCCCGGATAACAGTGGCAAAGGGCAGGTAGCACCGGGCTTGCGTACCCTTACCCTGTCCTCAGGTCAGGGCTTGGGATCAATGACTGCCGGCACGCCGATGTCCAGCTCCCAGGACGCCATGGCCAGGTCGCGCGCGTCCCAGGACAGTGAGCAAGACCCGGGCATGGATGAAGAAAACACGCCATCGTCCAGTACTGGTCATGGAGGTAATGGGCAGAACGACAGCCAGGTACGTATCACTGCCCAACGCAGCAACAACCAGTTGCTGGTGCGCTGCCGACCGACCCAGTGGCAGGAAATCCAGGCCGCCATTCGGCGCCTGGACAACCCGCCGCTTCAGGTGCAGATCGAAACACGCATTCTGGAAGTCAGCCTGGACGATGGCTTGGACCTGGGCGTGCAATGGTACCTGGGGCGCTTGGCAGGCAATGCGGGCACTGAAGGCATCCAGAACGTGCCCGGTAGCCAGGGGGCCCTGGGTGGCGGTGGTGCGGCACTCAAGGCCACGGATTCGCTGTTCTATTCGTTCGTCAGCAATAACCTGCAAGTTGCCCTGCACGCGTTGGAAACCAGTGGCAACACCCGCGTACTTTCGGCTCCGTCGATGGTGGTGCTGAACAACCAGAGCGCGCAGATCCAGGTGGGTGACAACATCCCGATCAACCAGACCAGCATCAACCTGGATAACACGTCGATCACCACCAGCAGCGTGCAGTACGTGCAAACCGGCGTCATCCTCGACGTGGTGCCGCGGATCAACCCGGGTGGGTTGGTGTACATGGACATCCAGCAGCAGGTCAGCGATGCCAGCAAGGTGGTGGACAGTAACGGCAACCCCAGTATTTCGACCCGTGCGGTGTCTACTCAGGTGGCGGTGCAAAGTGGCCAGACGGTGCTGCTTGGCGGCCTGATCAAACAGAACCAGGCTGACAGCCGCAGTGGTGTGCCGTGGTTGGGGCGTGTGCCTGGGCTGGGTTGGTTATTCAGCAATACGCAACGGAGCCAGGCGCGCACTGAACTGATTGTGTTGATTACGCCGAAGGTAGTGGGGGACGCCAGTACGGCGCGGCAGGTGACGGATGAGTATCGGCAGCAACTGCAACTGATTCGGCCTGAATTGTGAGGTGTCGTTGCTGCTTGCCTGACACGAGGGATCAGGGCAGAGCCCTGTTCCCTCGTTGAAACAAGACAGTGAGAGCCTTAGGCTTTGTACGAAAAGTGCCTGCGCGACGATCAGGCTGCGTTGAAAACAGGCTCGGAATGCTCATTGACAACCAGTCAACTCCGCTTCCTCGCCTGTTTTCGCCTTGCCTGATCGCCGCTCGGCGACTTTT
>JAIRVG010000089.1 GCA_031253995.1 Paucimonas sp.
CGCAACAGCGTCTACGTCGATGCCACCAACGTCAGCGCCAGCATCACCGGCACTACGGGCGGCAACTTCGAGAAAGTCGTCTACAGCACCACGCCAGCCGTGACTGCCGTAACCGATACCCTCGACACCAGCACCGTAACCCTGACCGCGACTCCAAGTGCAGCCGAAGGCGGCGTAATCACCTACACCGCTACCGTCAGCGCCCCGGTGACCGTGGCCCCGCTGGTAGTCACCCTGGCCAACAACCAGACCATCACCATCGACGTCGGCCAGACCGTCGGCACGGTCAATTTCACCGCGCCTAACAACGTCTACGCCACCAACTCGGCCGTGACCAACAGCATCAGCAGCGTGTCCGGTGGCAACTACGAGAAACTGGTGACCGTCGGTTCCCCGTCCACCACCGTGACGGACAACCCGTCGAACCTGGACACCACCAACGTCACCCTCACCGCGACCAACACCGTGAACGAGGGCGGGCAGATCACCTACACCGCCAAGGTCAGCAACCCGACCGACACAGCGATGACGGTGACCCTGAGCAACGGCTCGTCCATCACCATCGCCAAGGGCGCGTCCGAAGGTACCGTCACCGTCGACGCACCGCGCAACAGCGTCTACGTCGACGCCGGCAACGTCAGCGCGACCATCACCGGCACTACGGGTGGCAACTTCGAGAAAGTCGTCTACAGCACCACGCCTGCCGTGACTGCCGTGACCGACACCATCGACACGTCGACCGTCACCCTGACCGCGACCCCGAGCGCAGTCGAAGGCGGCGTGATCACCTACACCGCCACCGTCAGCGCCCCGGTCACCGTTGCCCCGCTGGTGGTTACCCTGGCCAACAACCAGACCATCACCATCGGCGTCGGCCAGTCCGTCGGCACGGTCAACTTCACCGCACCGAACAACGTCTACGCCACCAACTCGGCCGTGACCAACAGCATCACCAACGTCTCCGGTGGCAACTACGAGAAGCTGGTCACCGCCGGCGCTCCGTCCACCAGCGTGACGGACAACCCGAACAACCTCGACAGCACCGGTCTGAGCCTCAGCGCCACCGGCAGCGTCCAGGAAGGCGGCCAGATCACCTACACCGCGACACTGACCAACCCGGCCGGCACCGCGATGACCGTGAGCCTGAGCAACGGTTCATCCATCACAATCGCCAAGGGCGCCACCGAAGGCACCGTCACCGTCGACGCACCGCGCAACAGCGTCTATGTCGACGCCGGCAACGTCAGCGCCACCATCACCGGCACCACCGGCGGTGACTTCGAGAAACTGAACATCAGCTCGACCCCGGCCGTGACCGCCGTCACCGACACGATCGACACCTCGACCGTCACTCTGACCGCCACCCCGACCGTGACCGAAGGCGGCGTGATCACCTACACCGCTACCGTCAGCGCGCCGGTCACCGTCGCGCCGCTGGTGGTCAACCTGGCCAACAACCTGATGATCACCATCGCCATCGGTGCCACCGTCGGCACGGTGACCCTGGTTGCGCCAAACAACGTGTACGCCACCAACGCGTCGCTGAGCACCAGCATCAGCAGCGTGTCCGGCGGCAACTACGAGAAGCTGGTGACCGCGGGCGCGCCAATCACCACCGTGACCGACAACCCGGCGAACCTGGACACCACCAACGTCACCCTGACCGCGACCAACAGCGTCAACGAGGGCGGCCAGATCACCTACACCGCCAAGGTCAGCAACCCGACCGACACGGCGATGACGGTGAGCCTGAGCAACGGCTCCAGCATCACCATCGCCAAGGGCGCTACCGAAGGCACCGTGACCGTCGACGCACCGCGCAACAGCGTCTACGTCGATGCCACCAACGTCAGCGCCAGCATCACCGGCACCACCGGCGGCAACTTCGAGAAGGTCGTCTACAGCACCACGCCTGCCGTGACTGCCGTAACCGATACCCTCGACACCAGCACCGTGACCCTGACCGCGACCCCAAGTGCAGTCGAAGGCGGCGTGATTACCTACACCGCCACCGTCAGCGCTCCGGTGACCGTGACCCCGCTGGTAGTCACCCTGGCCAACAACCAGACCATCACCATCGCAGTCGGCCAGACCGTCGGCACGGTCAACTTCACCGCGCCGAACAACGTCTACACCGCCAACCCGACGCTGACCAACAGCATCACCGGGGTGAGCGGCGGCAACTACGAGAAACTGGACGCCACCGGCACCACCAGCACCACGATCACCGATGGCCCGATCGACACCACCAACGTCAGCCTGAGCGCCACCAGCTCGGTGCAGGAAGGCGGCCAGATCGTCTACACCGCCACCCTGACCAACCCGGCGGCATCGGCGGTCACCGTGACCCTGTCCAACGGCCTGACCATCGTCATTCCGAAGGATGCGCTGTCCAACAGCATCACCGTCAGTGCTCCGGCCGACACGCCGTACATCGACGCCACCAGCATCAGCACGAAGATCACCGGCGCCAGCGGCGGCGGCTTCGAGAACCTGACGTTCAGCACCAACAACGTGGCCACCCAGGTCACCGACACCATGACCCCGACCACGGTGAGCATCACCGGCACCACCTCGGTGGCCGAGGGTGGCATCGCGACCTACACCATCAACCTGAGCAACCCGTCGCAGTCCGCCGTCACCGTGAAGCTGAGCTACACCGGCACCGCCACCAACGGCAGCGACTACACCGGGGTCACCACCGTGACCATCCCGGCCGGCGCCAGCAAGGTCGACTTCACCATCCCGACCATCAAGGACGCCGTCACCGAGGGCACCGAGCAGTTCACCGTCAAGGTGGACTCGGCCAGCGGCGGCAACTTCGAGAGCCTGGTGGTGAGCGGTAGCGCAGGCAGCGTGACCACGCAGATCTTCGAGCCGGCTCCGATCCTCGACCTGGACGCCAACAACTCCAGCGGCAAGACCGGCGCGGATTACCAGGTGACCTTCACCGAAGGCCAGCCGGGCTCCGGCGTGTCCATCGGCGATACCGACCTGAGCATCACCGACATCGACAGCACCAACATGACCGGTGCCACCATCGTCCTGACCAACCGCATGGCGGGCGATGCGCTGAACCTGGGCAACAGCGTGGGCGGCATCACCGCCAACGTGGTCAACACCAACGACAAGGTGACCATCACCCTGAGCGGCAACGCGAGCATCGCCGACTACATCGCGCGCCTGAAGAACATCACCTTCATCAACACCAGCGACGACCCGAGCAGCACGCCGCGAATCATCACCGTTACCGTGACCGACGGGGTCAACACCTCGAACGTCGCCACCACCACGGTCAACGTGGTGCCGGTGAACGATGCACCGACCGCCACCGGTGGCGAGATCACCGGGACCGAGGACACCGACCTGGCCCTGACCTGGACCAGCCTGGGCATCAGCGACCTGGACAACGCCGCCAGCGCGCTGGGCGTCACCTTCACCCAGCTGCCGGCCAACGGCACCCTGCAGTACAAGGACGGTGCGACCTGGAAGACCCTCACCGCGGCGGATGCCGGCAAGGTCTTCACCAAGGCCGATATCGACGCCGGCAACGTCAAGTTCGTGCCTCTGGCCAACCAGTCCGGCATCAGCGCCAACGGCGGTACCGGCGTGGGCAACCAGCAGGCCGACTACGCGCAGGTCAAGTACAAGCCGTACGACGGCCAGGCGCTGGGCAACGAAGCGACGTTGAAGATCGACATCACCCCGGTCGCCGACGCGCCGACCCTGAGCATCGGTAGCAATGCCGTGACCTCGATCGGCCTGACCAAGGAGATCTACACCGGTCTCTCGGGCCTGGGCACCAACGGCAACGGCGCCGACGCGGCGACCCTGAAGTCGGTGATCGACGCAGCGGCCGGCAAGGCGCAGTCGACCTCGATCGCCACCAACGTGGCGTCGACCGACGTCACCGCGGGCGTTGCCTCGAAGACCTCGGGCCTGATGTACATGGAAGCCGGTACCAGCTACAAATTCACCGGCGTTGGCGACGACAGCCTGGCGGTGGTAGTGGGTGGCAGGGACGTGGCCAGCACCACCTGGGGTGCCGGTGGCCAGTTGAGCGGGACCTTCACCCCGGCCAAGAGCGGCTACTACACCGTCGAGGTCTACCACTACAACCAGGCGGGTCCTGGCAGCTACGACGTCAACGTATCGATCAACGGTGGCACGGCCATCGACCTGAGCCAGGTCGGCACCGCGCTGTACCCGACCGCTGCCGCCCTGGCCGCGTCCGGTGTGACCATCGCCGACTTCCACGGCACCAGCGGCAAGGGCTACTACGACGCCTACAAGCTCAACGAGGGTGGCGAGAACGGCACCGTCAAGCTGGTCGGCATCAGCTCGGCGCTGACCGACAGCGATGGCTCCGAAACACTGGCGATCAAGCTCGGCGGTATCCCGGCGGGCTCGGTGATCAGCGACAACGCCGGTCATAGCATCGCGGTGGGTGCCACGGCAGTGGATGTCACCGGCTGGAACCTGAATGCCCTGACCATCAAGCCACCGGCGTACTACAGCGGTACCTTCAATGTTTCGGTCAGCGCCATTTCCACCGAAAGCATCAACGGCAGTTCGGCGACCACGCCGGGCACCATCAAGGTCACCGTGTACGGCGACACCTACGCCGTGGCAACCAACGCCACCGCCGAAAGCGACACCTGGACCGGCACCGACGGCAACGACATCATCGCCGCCGACATCAACGGCCTGCATGTGGTCGCCGGGCAGAGCTACAACCTGGCATTCATCGTCGATACCTCCGGCAGCATGAAGTCGGACGGCGTGGACGCAGCGCAGAAAGCCCTGCAGTCGGTGTTCACCACCCTGAGCAACAGCGTGCAGGGGGCGACCTCGGGCACGGTGAATATCCTGCTGGTGGACTTCGCCACCCAGGTCAAATCCACCGTGACGGTGAACCTGGGCGACAGCGGCGCGCTGCAGACCCTGAAGAACGCCCTGACGGCCATGTCGTCCGGCGGCGGCACCAACTACGAGGACGCCTTCAAGACCACCGCCAACTGGTTCCAGAACCTGCTCAACGCCGGCAACACCGGCAAGAACCAGACGTTCTTCATCACCGACGGCGAGCCGACCTATTACCAGACCGGCGAGCGCACCGACCCGACCCTGGTGAAAGCGACCTGGTCGAAGGCCGAGATCACGATGGACAGCTACCTGAGCTCGATCGGCTACAAGCTCGGCCAGGTGGTCAACGTCAACATCGACAGCAGCAACCGGCTGACCATCGACAGCAGCGGCAACCTGAACCTGTACAAGAACGGCAGCTACTACTCGTCGCTGAGCGGTACCTTGCACGCCCAGGGCGACGGTACCTACGAGCTGTCGAGCCTGGCCGGCCAGGGCAGCTACGCCGACTCCGATACCACCAGCAACTCGAAGAGCGCGTTCGCCGTGCTCAAGGCGCTATCCACGGTGGAAGCGATCGGCCTGAACAGCGGCGTCGACGTCAACGACCTGAAGCCTTACGACTCCGACGGCGTGCCACAGACCAACATCGACCCGAGCAACCTGGCCAACGCCATCCTCGGCCACACCGAGGCGACCCTGCCGGGCAACGACACGGTCAACGCCAACGATGGCAACGACATCGTGTTCGGTGACCTGATCATGTTCTCGACGGTGTCGGGCAACGGCGTGGAAGCGCTGCAAACCTACGTCGCGCAGAAGACCGGGCTGGATGCCAGCGCGGTGGACAGCAAGACCATGCACCAGTACATCACCGAGCATGTCAGCGAGTTCGACGTGTCGCGCACCAGCGACGGCGACGACAAGCTGTACGGCGGCCAGGGCAACGACATCCTCTTCGGCCAGGGCGGCAACGACCTGCTCGACGGCGGTGCCGGCAACGACATCCTGCTGGGTGGCAGCGGCAACGACACCCTGCTCGGTGGCGATGGCAACGACCTGCTGTTCGGTGGCAAGGGCAATGACACCATGACCGGCGGCGCCGGTGCCGACACCTTCATCTGGAAGGCGGGCGACACGGGCAACGACATCATCAAGGACTTCAAGCCGACCGAAGGTGACCGCCTCGACCTGAGCGACCTGCTCCAGGGCGAGAAGGCCAGCACCATCGACAACTACCTGAAGATCACCACGGTCAACGGCGAGTCGACCCTGCAGGTCAGCAGCGAAGGCAAGCTCAACGCCACCGGCGGCATCGCCAACGCCGACGTGACGATCAAGCTGGAAGGGGTGAACTGGTCCAACACCACGATCAACTCGTTGATCAGCGGTGCCGACCCGACCATCAAGATCGATCACAACAACAGCTGATGACGTAACCTGCCCGCCCTTTCGGGGGCGGGTACGGTCTTGGCCGCAGGACGTGGGCAGCGCATACTCGTGCGCCGTTGGGTCGTGCGCACTCCTACCGGGTTCACACTGCTGCACCAACGGCGTAGCCATTTTTTCCAGAGGGCCTATTCTCTGAAAGCGACTATGGATTCACATTCACGAGGAAACCCCATGTTCTACGTGCAACGCGATGCCGACGGCCAACTGGCGCGGGTCGAGCCGGCTGCCTTTGCCGAAGCCACGGAGATTCTCCCGGCCGATCACGCCGAGGTGCTGGAGTGGTTCGCCGACGATGTGGTGGAGAACAGCCTCAAGCAGCTCAAGCAGAGCGACCTGGACATGATCCGGGTACTGGAAGACCTGATCGAGGTGCTGACCACCAAGGGCGTGATCAGCATCACCGACCTGCCGCCCGGTGCCCAGGCCAAGCTGCTCAACCGCAACACCGCGCGTGCTGCGCTCGGCGGCCTGAACAACCTCATCGACGACGAAGAGGTCGGCGGCCTGATCTGAACCCCGTCGGCCCCGTCAACGGGGTCGGGTTCACGCCCAGGGTGCCGGCTCGCCCACCAGCCGGCCCTGCACGCCCTGGATGTCCATTTCCCGCAGCACCTGCAACTCCCCTTCGGTTTCCACGCGCTCGGCGATCAGCGGCAGGTCGATGCTGTGCGCTGCGCGTTGCACCGCTTCGATGAACAGGCGCTTGTGCTGTTCCTGGTCGATGGCGCGGATATAGCTGCCGTCGATCTTCAGGTAGGCCAGGCCCAGGTGCGCGAGGTTGCCGATCATGCTGAAACGGCCACCGAAGTGCTGCAGGCTGAGGCTGAAGCCCAGGGTGCGCAGGCGCCGGGTCAGTTGCTCCAGCACCGCCTGTTCCGGCAGTTGTTCCTCGGCGATTTCCAGGGTCAGGCGCGGGCCGAGCGCCGCGTGCTGGGCCAGCAGGTCGAAGACCTTCTGCAAGCTGGCCGGGTCGTTGACCGTGGTTGCCGACAGGTTCAGGGCCAGCGCCTGGTCGTGGCCGTGCATCTGCTTCAGCACCTTCTCCAGCATCACCAGGTCGAGCCGGGTGGCCCAGCCGAAACGCTCCAGCGCCGGCAGGAAGCGGCCGGCGGCGATGGTCTCGCCCTTGTCGTCGATCAGCCGCGACAACACCTTGTAGTGCAGCACCCGGTCCAGCTGGCTGCTGTCCACCACCGGCTGGAAGAACAGCTGGAAGCGGCCATGGGTCAGGGACTCGTCCAGCAGCGTGTGCCACTGGCGCAGGTGGTCGCTGGCGTGGGAGGCCGAGCCCTGCTCCAGGCACACCCAGGACGGTTCCGGCTGGCTCTGCGCACGGGCCAGGGCCTCGTCGGCGAGGTGCAGCAGGGCCTTGGGCTCGTCACCGGGGCTGAACGGCGCAAGGCCGATGCAGACCGACGGGGTGACATCGGAAATCCCGCGCAGGCCGACCTCCAGGGCCTCGGCCAGGCGAATGGCATCGTCATGCACCAGGCCCGGCGCCAGCACGGCGAACTCGCCGCCGCGGCTACGGGTGATCAGGTTGTTGGTTTCCGGGAAGCCGGCGCAGATGCCCTTCAGTTGCTGACCGACCGCCTGCAGCAGTTGGTCGGTGCGCTGACCACCAAGACGCGAGTTGAGCCCGGCCAGGTCCTGTACCCGCAACAGCAGCAGGTAGCCTTCGCGCGCCTCGTCCAGGTTGCTCACCCGGGCATTCAGCTGCATCTCGAAGTAGCGACGGTTGGCCAGGCCGGTGAGGCTGTCCTGGTAGGACTCGACCCGCAGCTTCTCGCTGCGCTCGGCCTGCTCCTTGTACAGCGCCTTGAGCTTCTCGACCATCTGGTTCATCGCCTGCACCACGCGGCGCAGCTCGGGGGTGCGCGGCAGGTCCGGCAGGCTGAGGAACTCGCGACGGGCAATGGCGTGGGACTGCTCGACCATGTAGTCCAGCGGCCGCAATTGCCGGCGCAGCAACAGCGCGCCCGCCACCGCACTCAAGGCACCGCACAGCAGCAGCCAGCCGAGGCTGCCGAGGGCGCTCTGCCACAGCTTGGCAAGGGCGAACATCGGGTGGCTGACCACCTCGACCCGCGCCGCCTGCTGCCAGCCGCGCATGACGATGGCGTCGCCACCGGCCGCCTCCAGGCCGATCAGCTGGATGAACCACTGCGGCACGCCGCCCGGGTCGGGATCGGCATGACGCTCCACCAGCAGTGCGTTGGAGCCCAGGTCGACCACGCGGATGCTGGCGTAGTAGCCGCTGTCGAAGATCGAACTGACCAGCAGCTCGACCATCGCCGGGTCGTCCAGGTTCGGCGTCAACGACAGCGCCAGCGCGGTGGCGGCGTCCTGGGCGTGGGAGCGCAACTGGTTGACGTACTGGCTGCGCGAGCTTTCGAGGCTGACCATGAAGCTGCCACTGAAAGCAACCACCAGGAACAGGCAGATGGCGAGCAGCAATTGTTTGAACAGTGACATCGGAGCTCCTCAGTAGACCGGCTCGGCAGGGAATCCCTCCGCCTGCATTTTCTTCAACAGATCCTGCCAGCGCGACAGGCGCTTGGTATCGCCCACTTTCTTGTTGCCCGCCGCGCCGGTAAGCCACAGGCCCTCGCCGTTGAAGGCATAGACCGGCAACAGGTCGGTACGCTGGCTGGCTGGCTTGATCGCATCGATCAGGCTGTCGAGTACCAGGGGCATGGCGTCAGGGCTGGAATAGTAGGTCAGGACCATGTGCGCGCGGTTCTGGCGCAGGGCCTTGACGTAGGTGATGCGCAGTTTTTCCGCGGGAATGCCGAGGCGGCGCAGGCTGAAGTACTTGGCGATGGCGTAGTCCTCGCAGTCTCCCGCGCCCTTGATCAACGACTGGATCGGCGTGGCCCAGTAGTCGACTTCGTGCCACAGGTCGATGTCCTCTGCATAACGCAGCTGGCGGTTGAAGAACTGGTTGACCACCTGCAGGCGCTCCGCTTCGCTGAGCTGCTTCTGCGTCGCCAGCAGTTGCTGCCAGGCATCGATGCGCTGCTGGCCGGCACCCAGCGGACCATAGAGGGCCGCGGCCTTGCGGCTGATCTGGGAGAAGTCCCAGTCCGCGCGCAGCCCGCCCAGCATCACCAGGCCAAGCAGCAGGGCCAGTCCCGCCCGGCGCATGGTCAGAGAAAAGGTCCAACGTGTCGCCAAGGCAAACTGTCCGCGAAATCCCTGGAAACGCCGATGGTGCCGCCAGACCGGGCAAAAGACAATGGCACAGGACAATCACCGCGATATCACCGCGAAAATCCTCCGACAATTGGTTGACGCTCGCCCCGGGGCGACACTTTCTTTCCCATGAAAGTTCATTCACGATTAGCACCGCGATTCAGCGGGGGCGATACGATCCGCCACCCCGCGTCGGCCGGTTTGACAAGGATCGACTCCCTCACTAGCTTGATTGGATCCAATCAAGCGCCGTATTGCAGGACAACAAGAGCGTGGCAGGAAAAACCAGAATCCTCAGCAGTATCCTGGGTGACGAACAGGTGCCAGCGCACCTGGCGCGCAGCGTGATCGAAGAACGTTTGCGCAGCGCCATCCTCGATGGTCGTCTACCGCCGGGAATGGCGGTGCGCCAGCAGGAGCTGGCGACGCTGTTCGGGGTCAGCCGCATGCCGGTGCGCGAGGCGCTGCGCCAGCTGGAGGCTCAGGCCCTGCTGGAGGTGGTGCCGCACAAGGGCGCGGTGGTCGCCCCGCTGATCGGCGAGGATGCCGTCGACGTCTACGAACTGCGGGTCATGCTGGAGTCCGAGGCGCTGCGCCAGTCCATCCCCCTGCTGGATGCAGAGGACATCGCCCAGGCTCGCGGCTACATCCAGCAACTGGAAAACGAGACCCGCCATGCCGAGATCGGTCGCCTGAACCGCTTGTTCCACATGACCCTGTACAGCAAGGCCACCAACCAGAAGCTGCTGCGGCTGATCGACAACGAACTGTTGCAGGAAGAGCGCTTCCTGCGGTTCCACCTGTCCTCCATGGGCCTGGGCAAACTGACCCAGGACGACCACAACGGCCTGACCGACGCGGCCGCCGACAAGGACATCGAGCAGGCCGTGGCCGTGCTGCACCGCCACCTCAACAACGCGATGAAGACCATCCGCAACTACCTGGCCCGCAAAGAGGCCTAGCTTTCCCTGCCGTGGGCTGCATGGCAGCCCCGCCTGGCTTTTCCCTCCCGCTTCCCACATCGCCTTCGTCGACCCATGACAGTCATGGCGTTTTCTGCACACTCTTACTGAGCAAGCGACCACTTGATCGGCTTCGGCACGGCCCGGTCGCCTGCCTGATTTCCACCAGCAGAAGGAGCGCGCCCCGGGCGAGGGCCGATTGCGATCAACCGCCCCAAGAATCCAGCCAACCGAATTCCAGCGCTGCAACAGTGCCCGGAGTGAGGCATTCACTCACTGACAAATGACTTTGGTTATAAATAACCGGAGCGGGCAACTTCATATCAATAAAACAATTCAAAATTGTTTTATCGCACACCTGCAACTTGCCGAAAGCCATAATTTAAATATATCCATGAAACAACTTGCGAGACACTTTGAAGTTGCCTTAGCTTCTTCATGCCAACAGCGAGCCCCTGGACTGCGCGGTCGTCCGCGCTTCACGGCCACTGTCCGGCAACAACCTTTATTCGATTGATTTCCGCTGGTTATTGTCCAGGGCAGGCGTTCGCCCGGAATCAATAGTCATCGCCCAACTTTCGCTGCCGTCAGATCATTCAAGGAACTTGCAATGAACAGTCTCGAATCACTGTTGCATGAAAAGAAAACCGAACTGGCGAACCATCCGATCTTCGCTGAAATCGATTCATTGCCCATCTTGCGCCGCTTCATGGAAACCCATGTCTATGCCGTGTGGGACTTCATGTCGCTGACCAAGCGCCTGCAGCAGGAACTGACCTGCATCCAGTTGCCCTGGCTTCCACCGCGGGACCCGAAGGCCGCCCGCCTGATCAACGAGATCGTGCTCGGCGAAGAATCGGACGACCGCCTCGATCACGGCCACTACAGCCATTTCGAACTGTATCTGGATGCCATGCGCGAAGTCGGCGCACGCACCGACAGCATCGAGCGCTTCGTCGCCCTGCAGCGCGACGGCGTTCACCATCGTGCTGCGCTGCACGGCGCCGGGGCCAGCGAGGCGGCGCGGCACTTCGTCGAGCAGACCCTGGAGATCGCCCTCAACGCGCCCGCCCACGCCGTCGCCGCGGCCTTCCTGCATGGCCGCGAGAGCGTCATTCCCACCATGTTCCAACGCATCCTCGACGACTGGGGCATCACCGGCAACCAGGCGCCGACCTTCCGCTACTACCTGCAGCGCCATATCGAAGTGGATTCCGAGGACCACGGCCCGGCGGCCGGGCAGTTGCTGGCACGCCTGGTCAACGACGATGCGCAGCGCGAACGCGAGGTGTACGAGGCGGCCATCGCCGCGGTGGAGAGCCGCCTGGCCTTCTGGGATCGGCTGCGTCTGTCGATGCGCCAGGAAGTTGCCGAGGCCAGCGTATGAACGATCTCGACTATCAGTCCTTCGCCGATACCTGGGAAAGCCGGGCGACCATCCGTACCCGCCCACGGCGCCTGGTGGAAGACGATCATCGCCTGATCTTCCCGCTGAGTCGCCAGTCGCTGGTGCTCACCGCCACCTTCCAGCGTGAATGTCCGCAGCTGCGGGATTTTGTCCTGGTGCAGAGCCTCTACAAGTTCATCAACGACGTGGTCATCTTCGAGACCGAGATCGTCGACCGCACCGCCCGCGCCATCGCCAAGGACCGCTTTGCCGTGCGCTTTCCCTTCGCCTGCCGCTACGACGCCATGACCGTGGTGGTGGACGAGGACTACCACGCTCTGGTGGCCATGGACTTCATGCAGCAGACCATCGCGCTGACCGGGATCGAGCCGATCGCGCTGCCGGCGGAAATCGAGCTGAGCCGGGCCATTCCGGCGGCATTGGCCCTGGCGCCGGAGCACCTGCGGGATGCGCTGGAGCTGATCTGCGTGGGTATCGCCGAGAACACCCTGACCAACGACGTCGCCGCCTTCGCCCGGGATGACAGCGTCAAGCCATCGATCAAGGGCCTGATGGCCGATCACCTGCTCGACGAAGGCCGTCATTCCACCTTCTGGGCGCGCCTGACCCGCCTCTACTGGAGCCAGGCGCCGGAAGCGGATCGCCAGGCCATCGCCCGGGTGCTGCCGGAATTCATTCGCCAGTACCTGACCAACGAGATCCAGCAGGACTTCGACTTTCGCCTGATCGCGGCGCTGGACGTTACGGCGCCGGTGGCCGCGGCACTGCGTGAAGAGGTGGCCGGCACGGCCTGGCCCATCACCCACCAGCACCCGCTGCTGGGCAACATCCTGCGATTTTTCAAAGCCAGCTCACTGCTCGACGCGCCGTGCGTGCAAGGCGCACTGGCCGAGTACCTGTCGCCACCAAGGAGAGAGTCATGAGACGCCTGGATATCCTGCTGGCCGGTACCAGCCCTGCCCTGCTCCGGCTGTTCGACGAGCTGGAACAGCATGGCCATACGCTGCATCAGTTGGTGGATGGGCAAGGGCTGGCAGCTTGCCCGTTCGCCCGGCCGGACCTGCTCATCGAGGACGGCAGCATCGAGTTGCCGGACATTGCCGGGTGTACCGTCTTCAGTCTGCGGGTGGGCAGCAGCGCGCTGGTCGACGGCGAATTGCCGGAGCTGGAGCTGTTGTACTGGAGCGGCACTGCCCGCGCCCAGCGGCTGATCGACCGACAGCCGCTGGCGAAGGAAACGTCAGGCAATGGCCAGGCGCTGCGTCTGCTGGCACTGAATGCCTTGCAGGAGCGCGTGGCATTGCATGTCAGTCGTTTCTCGCGCAACCACGAGCACTTCCGCGAGGCCGAAGCCATCGGGCCGATGTGCCAGGCCCATGAGCATTCCTTGCCATGGCTGGAGCGCCTGGCCTGGTTGCATGTGTTCAACCGGGGGGCGCAACACGAGTTGCTGCGGGAGAGCGAAACGCCCGTCATCGAACGGCTGGAGCGCAGCCTGGTGCAGCATGCGCGGTTGCCGGCGCTGAACTTCGCTGGGCAGCGGGTCAGTTATGCGCAGCTGCACGCCCAGGCGCTGGCGATCCAGGCGAAGCTGCTGCCGGCCCTGGACGGCGATGCGCCGCTGGTAGCGGTGTGCCTGCCGAAGTCGCTGGCGTTGTATGCCAGCCTCCTCGCCATACTCGGCTGCGGTGCGGTCTATCTGCCCCTCGACCCGGGAACGCCGCCGGAGCGCCTGCGCTTCATCGTGAAGAACGCCCAGGCCAGGGTGCTGATTCATGACGGACAGTTCCCGGAATGGGATAGGTCGATTCCGGACCTGGACCTCAGTCGACTGCCCGAGCCCTTGCCACTGACCGGGCTGATGCGCCGTCGTCCGCTAGCCGATGCACCCTGTGTCGCGATCTATACCTCGGGGACCACGGGCCAGCCCAAGGGCGTATTGCTCAGCCAGCGCAACATCAGCCATTTCCAGGCCTGGTACGCCGGGCACGTGGGGCTTGGCACGCAAAGCCGGGTATTGCAGTTTTCCACCATCAATTTCGACGCTTCGCTGCTCGACATGCTGCCGACCTGGGTGTGCGGGGCTGAGCTGGTGGTGCCCAGCGAGGCGCAACGGCAGGACCCGGCACAACTGGAGGACCTGATCCAGGAGGTCAGCCATGCGTTCCTGCCCCCTGCCCTGCTCAGCCTGCTGCGGCTGGAGGGCACCAGCCTGGCGCACCTGGTCACCGGCGGCGATGTCTGCGAGCCGGAGGTGATCGAACGCCTTGCCGGGCAATGCCGCTTCCACAATATCTATGGCCCCACGGAAACCACGGTGCTGGCCACCACCCGGGTATTCGCCGGTGGCGACAATGTGCGCAACCTTGGCGTGCCGATCGACAATGCGCGGGTGTTGCTGCTGGACGACGCGCTGCAGCCGGTACCGCAGCACACCGCCGGCGAGCTGTATATCGGCGGCCCCGGGGTGGGCCTGGGGTATCTGGAAAATCCGGTATTGAGCGCCGAACGCTTTATCGCACTCGATCTGCCGGACGGTGAACGCCTGCGCCTGTACCGCACCGGCGACCTGGCACAGTGGACCGCCGAGGGCATCGAGATCTGCGGGCGGCGCGACAATCAGGTGAAGATCCGCGGATTTCGCGTCGAGCCGGAAGAGATCGAGCATTGCCTGCGCGCCAGCCGCCTGTTCGCCCAGGTGGCCGTGGTGATCGACACGCAACGCCGGGTGCTGGCGTTTCTCGCACAGCCGCGGCAGGTCGGGGCGATCGATCGCTTGCGGGCCCATGCCGAGCAGCACTTGCCCGACTATATGCGTCCCCTGCTCTATCAGGTACTGCCCCGCATGCCCTACACGGCCAATGGCAAGGTAGATCGCCGGGCGTTGCTGGACATGCCGGTGAACCTTGTCGCCACGACACGGCGGCAGGCGCCGGCGAATGCACTGGAGGCGCAACTGCTGGGGCTGTGGAGCGAACTGCTGGAGCTGCCCGCCGAGGACATTTCCACCGATGACAGTTTCTTCAACCTCGGCGGGCATTCGATCCTGTTGTCGCGGCTGCTGTTGGCGATTCGCGAGGCCTTCGGCCAGGGTATCCCGATCAACCGCTTTATCGAGGAGCCGACCCTGTCGCGCCTGGCTGCGCTGCTCAGTGGCGAGGTGGCAGGCAATGGCGCGCTGCATCCGCAGGCGCTGGCTGACGCCGATCGCCCGCTGAACCTGCAAGCACTGCCGCTCGAACGGCTGGGGGATGTGCACAAGGTGATCGTCACCGGTGCGAACAGCTTTCTCGGCGTGCATATCGTCGAGGCCTTGCTGGGTTGGGGGGCAACCGAGGTGGCTTGCCTGGTGCGACGGGGTGACGGTGTTTCCGCGGCCGAACGCTTTGCCCAGGCCTTGGCCGACAATCGTATAGGGGAGCTGGACTGGCGCCGCATCCGGGTGTTCGAGGCCGATCTGCGCAAGCCCCGCCTGGGGCTGAGCGACACCGACTACGAGGACCTTGACCGGCGCTATGGCGCACTTGTCCACAATGCGGCGCAGGTCAACCACGTGCTGGATTACCCGGCGCTGGCGGCAGACAACGTCGAGCCGCTGTTCGAATGCCTGCGATTGTGTGAGGGGCGCAGCAAGAAGATCTTCAACTTCGTGTCCACCCTCTCCGCCTGCAGTGCCAGGGATGAGCAAGGTCGGGTGCTCGAAGCGCCGGCAGCGGCGACACCACCGCTGTATATCCGCAATGGCTACAACCTCAGCAAGTGGGTGGGCGAACGCATCCTGGAACGGGCGCGAGAGCAAGGGGTGTGGATCAATCTGTTCCGCCCCGGGAACATCACCTTCAACAGCCTCAGCGGCGTCTCCCAGCCACATCGGAACCGTCTGATGCTGATGCTCAAGGGCTCACTGCAACTGGGCCAGGTGCCGGCGCTGGAACTGGAGTTCGACCTGATGCCGGTGGACTTCCTGGCGCGCTTCATCGGCTTTCATGCCAGTCGTTATCGCACCGCGCAGGCGGTGTTCAACCTGCATAACCCCGAACCCCTGCGCTGGGAACGCTATGTCGCGGCGTTTCGCGAATACGGCCAGGCGTTCGAACTGGTCAGCGTGGCGCGCTGGCAACGCGAACTGCAGCGGGTCGACCGCGATAACGCGCTGTTCGACGTCCTGGGCTTCTATCTCGATGGCTTTGAAGAAGACATCGGCGACACCTCGCTGATCGACCACGCCAACGCCCGTGAAGGCGTGCTGCGCATGGGCGCTCGCTATCCGGAGAAAAGCGCGGCCCTGCTGGAGCGGGGCTGCCGGTACCTGCGGGAAATCCAGTTCATCTGATTCACCACCCAGAGGAGCAACATCATGCAAGCACTGAAACCCGATACCTTGGTTCGCAACCCGGAAGGTTGCCTGGTCGTGTCCCAGGTCGATATCGCCGCGGAAGCGGCGAGCGTGTGGAACATCGTGGGCAACTTCGCCGGCTTCGCGGTATTCATTCCGGCGCTGAGCCATATCGAGATGACCGGCAGCGGCGTACGCTCGATTCGCAAGAAATTCTTCAAGGACAACAACTTCGTCATCGAGCAGCTCAACTCGCGGGACGACAAGGCGATGTACATGACCTGGAGCTTGATCCACACCAGCCTGAACATCGGCAACCTGTGGGCGGCCATGGAGGTGAAGGACCTGGGTGAAGGTCGCAGCCGGGCGATCTGGACCATCCGGGGCGAACCGTACGAGGGCGGTGCCGAGGCGCTTCCGGGCTTCCAGGCGTTCCTGCAGAAGTTCGCCGATGAGGCGATGAACAACGTGCGCAACCTGCTCAGCTAGAAATACAGGCACCAGAAAGACAAAACCCCTGTCTGCATCGCAGACAGGGGTCTTGGATTTGAATCTTGACGATGACCTACTCTCACATGGAGAAGCTCCACACTACCATCGGCGATGCATCGTTTCACTGCTGAGTTCGGGATGGGATCAGGTGGTTCCAACGCTCTATGTTCGTCAAGAAATTCTGTGTGCCGGTCTGTCGTCAGGCGACAGGCTCAGCGAAATTCTTGGTACTTCTACCTAAAGACAAAACCCCTACCTGCATACGCAGATAGGGGTTTCGGAATTTAATCTTGACGATGACCTACTCTCACATGGAGAAGCTCCACACTACCATCGGCGATGCGTCGTTTCACTACTG
>JAIRVG010000018.1 GCA_031253995.1 Paucimonas sp.
CCAAGAAGTACACCAACCGCGGCCTGCAATTCCTCGACCTGATCCAGGAAGGCAACATCGGCCTGATGAAGGCGGTGGACAAGTTCGAATACCGTCGCGGCTACAAGTTCTCGACCTACGCCACCTGGTGGATCCGCCAGGCGATCACCCGCTCGATCGCCGACCAGGCGCGCACCATCCGTATTCCGGTGCACATGATCGAGACGATCAACAAGCTCAACCGCATTTCCCGGCAGATGCTGCAGGAAATGGGTCGCGAACCGACCCCGGAAGAGCTGGGCGAACGCATGGAGATGCCTGAGGACAAGATCCGCAAGGTCCTGAAGATCGCCAAGGAGCCGATCTCCATGGAAACCCCGATCGGTGACGACGAAGATTCGCACCTGGGCGACTTCATCGAGGACTCGACCATGCAGTCGCCAATCGATGTGGCCACGGTCGAAAGCCTCAAGGAAGCCACCCGTGACGTGCTCTCGGGCCTGACCGCACGCGAAGCCAAGGTGCTGCGCATGCGTTTCGGTATCGACATGAACACCGATCACACCCTCGAAGAAGTCGGCAAGCAGTTCGACGTGACCCGCGAGCGGATCCGTCAGATCGAAGCCAAGGCGCTGCGCAAGCTGCGTCACCCGACGCGAAGCGAGCACTTGCGCTCCTTCCTCGACGAGTAACAGACGAACCCCGGCAATCGCCGGGGTTTTTCTTTTCAGGGACAGAAAAACAGCCTGTCGGCCGCGGTACTGACAACAGATACGCCGTCTACACTCGAACCTATCCATTTGTTCGACGAGGCCGCTATGCCGAGATTGCCGGCCCTTCTGCTGTCCCTCCTGCTGATCTGGAGCGGCGCGGCCGGCGCCTTGACCCTGACCGATGAAGAGCAGGCCTGGCTCGACAGCCACCCCAACCTGCGCCTCGGCGTTGACGCTTCATGGCTACCCTTCGAATACCGGGACCAGGAAGGCCGCTACCAGGGATTGGCCGCCGACTATATCGCCGTGATCCAGGAGCGCCTGGGCATCACCTTCCAGTTGAGCAAGTCCGACAACTGGACGCAGGTGCTGGAACAGGCACGGGACAACCAGCTCGACCTGCTGCCGGGGATCATGTCCACGCAGGACCGCCAGGCGTACCTGGCATTCACCCGCCCCTACCTCGATTTCCCCATCGTCATCCTTGCCCACGAGGGCGGACCGCACCCCAAGACACTCAAGGACCTCTACGGCCTGAAGGTTGCCGTGGTGGAAAACTACGCCCCTCACGAGCTGCTGCGCACTCACTACCCGGACCTCAACCTGGTGGCCCTGCCCAATGTCAGCTCCACCCTGCAGGCACTGGCCACCGATGAAGTGGACGCGGTGGTCGGCGACCTCGCCTCCAGCGTGTGGAGCCTGCGCGAGCTCAAGCTGGAAGGCCTCTACGTCGGCGGCGAGACACCCTATCGCTACCAGCTGGCCATGGGTGCGCCGCGGGAGGACAAGATACTCATCGGCATCATCGACAAGGTGCTCGCCGATATGACGCCGGAAGAAACCAGCACCATCCAGGCCCGCTGGGTCGGCAACGTGCTGGATAACCGCAGCCTGTGGCCCGACCTGCTGGTCTATGGGCTGCCGGGCATACTGTTCCTGGCGGCAATCCTGGTGGCGGTGATCCGCGTCAACCGCCGCCTCAGCTCGGAGATTTCCCGGCGCATCGCCCTGGAACAGGAACTGCGCAGCAGCGAGTACCACTACCGCGGCCTGGTCGAAAGCCTTTCGGCCATCGCCTGGGAGGCCGACGCCAACGACTTCACCTACAACTACGTCTCGCCCCACGCCGAGGACCTGCTCGGCTATCCGCTGAGCGACTGGCTCAAGCCCGGCTTCTGGCGCTCGATCCTGCACCCGGACGACGCGCTCTGGGCCCAGGCCTACTGCGACGCGGAAAGCGCCGCCGGTCGTGACCACAGCCTGGATTACCGGGTGATCCGCGCCGACGGCCGGACCCTGTGGATCCGCGATATCGTCAGCCTGATCGAACATGGCCACAAACCGGTGATGCGCGGCCTGATGATCGATATCAGCGAGGCCAAGAACACCGAGCAGGCGTTGCGCCTGTCGGAAGAGAAATTCGCCTCGGTCTTCCACCAGTGCCCGGACATCCTGGTGATTGCCCGCCTCAGCGATGGCTGCCTGCTGGACGTCAACGAAACCTTCGAGGAACAGATCGGCCTCCACCCGTCCCAGGTGCTCGGGCGCACCGCCACCGAACTGAACATCTGGGGTATCGAAGGCATCGGTCCGAGCCTGCTGGAGCGCCTGCAACGGGGCAGCGTGCGCAACCTGGAAATGACCTTCCGCCGCAGCAACGGCCAGCTCTTCACCGGCCTGATCTCGGCCGAATCCTTCGACCTGGAAAGCACCCCGGCACTGGTGGTGGCGGTGCGCGATATCAGCCAGCTCAAGGAAACCCAGGAGCAACTGCAGATTTCCGAAGAGAAGTTCGCCAAGGCCTTCCATGCCTCGCCCGACGGCATGCTGTTGTCGCGCCAGAGCGACGGCCTGCTGCTGGAGGTGAACGAAGGCTTCTGCCGCCTGACCGGCTTCGATGCCAGCACCTCGCTGGATCACACCGCCATCGACCTGGGTATCTGGGTCGATCTCAACGAGCGCCGGCTAATGCTCGAACAGTTGAAACGGGACGGCTTCGTTCGCGACTTCAGTTGCAACCTGCGCCGCGCCGACGGTCAGATCCGTCTCTGTGAGCTGTCGGCCCGACCGCTACCGATTGGCGGTACCGACTGCATGCTGACCATCGCCCGCGATATCACCGACCGCCACCAGATGCAGGAAAAGATCCAGCTGGCGGCCACCGTCTTCGAAAACACCGCGGAAGGCGTACTGATCACCGACACCGACCAGCGCATCAGCGCGGTCAACCGTGCCTTCAGCGAAATCACCGGCTACAGCGAAGGCGAATCCCTCGGTCGCACGCCCCGCCTGCTCGCCTCCGGCCAGCATGACAGCGCCTTCTACGCCGCCATGTGGCATCAGTTGAGCGCCGAAGGCCACTGGCAGGGCGAAATCCTCAACCGGCGCAAGAACGGCGAGCTCTACCCCGCCTGGCTGACCATCAGCGCCGTGCGCAACCCGGAACTCGGCACCACGCACTTCGTCGCGGTATTCGCCGACATTTCCAGCCTCAAGCACGCGCAGGCCAAGCTCGACTACCAGGCCCACCACGACCCGCTCACCGGACTGCCCAACCGCACCCTGTTCGAGAATCGCCTGCAGGGGGCATTGAGTTGCCCACAGGCCTCCAGCCGCCAGGGTGCGGTCCTGTTCCTCGACCTGGACCGCTTCAAGCACATCAACGACAGCCTGGGCCACCCGGTGGGCGACCTGCTGCTCAAGGCCATCGCCCATCGCCTCAAGGAACAGGTCCGCGATATCGACACCGTGGCTCGCCTGGGCGGAGACGAATTCATCATCCTCCTGCCCGGCCTGCACCAGGCCAGCGACGCCGAACATATCGCGCAGAAGGTGCTGGCCTGCTTCAACGCACCCTTCCAGGCCGGCGACCACGAGTTCTTCTCCAGCGCCAGTATCGGCATCAGCCTGTATCCGCAGGATGGCTGCGACGTCGCCTCGCTGATCCGCAACGCCGACGCCGCCATGTACCGCTCCAAGGCCAAGGGCCGCAACCGGGTGGAGGCCTACACCCGCGACCTGACCGCCCAGGCCAGCGAACGCATCGCCCTCGAACACGAACTGCGCCGGGCCATCGAGCGTAACGAGCTGAGCCTGTACTTCCAGCCCAAACTGAGCCTCAAGACCCGGCAACTGGTGGGCGCCGAGGCGCTGATCCGCTGGCGTAACCCGACCTTCGGCGAGGTGCCACCCGAACACTTCATCCCGCTGGCGGAAGAAAACGGCATGATCCTGCAACTGGGTGACTGGGTGCTGGAACAGGCCTGCCGGCAGATGCAGGCCTGGAAACGCCAATACCAGGCCTTCGGCCCGCTTTCGGTCAACCTCGCCGGTGCCCAGTTGCGCCAGCCCGGGCTGGTGCGGCGCATCGAACAGTTGCTCAAGGCCTGGCAGCTCAAGGCCGGCGACCTGCAACTGGAGATCACCGAGAACTTCATCATGAGCCAGGCCGAGGAAGGCCTGGCCATCCTGCACCAGCTCAAGCGCCTGGGCGTGCAGCTGGCGATCGACGACTTCGGCACCGGCTACTCGTCCCTCAGCTACCTCAAGCGCCTGCCGCTGGACATCCTCAAGATCGACCAGTCCTTCATCCGCGGCCTGCCCGACGACGCCAACGACGCCGCCATCGCCCGCGCCATCATCGCCCTGGGCCGAAGCATGCAGCTGACCATCATCGCCGAAGGCGTGGAGACCGAAGCCCAGCAACAATTCCTCGCTGCCGAAGGCTGCGAACAGATCCAGGGCTACATCGTCAGCCTGCCGCTGCCGGCGGATGCTTTCGCCGAGTCGTTCCTGCGCATAGTACTTTCCGATCTTTCGGATGGCACTGCCTGGAATCCCTCGATATAATCCGCGACCACTGGGGCCTATAGCTCAGTTGGTTAGAGCAGAGGACTCATAATCCTTTGGTCCACGGTTCGAGTCCGTGTGGGCCCACCAGATCACCAGAAAGCCGCGCGAATGCGCGGTTTTTTCTTGCCTGAAAGAAAACTATCAGAGCAGTCCTACACCTGAAGCGGACGTCATCACCTTCAAGAAAAAGCTCCCAACGGCAAAGCTGCCTCCATTTGCACTGAATCGGGGAGCGCGCCATGAAGCTCTATATTCTTGCCGAGCTGCTCGAAGAGTTGCTGGGGGACATTCTCAACGAAATGGCGCTGGGAAATACCGTAAAGGTCGTTCCCATCCATGCCGAACTGACCACCCAGGAAGGCGCTGACATGCTCAATGTCTCGCGTCCGCACCTGGTCAAGCTGCTGGACGAAGGCGCCATTCCCCACACACGGACTGGTAGCCACAGGCGCATCAGGTTCACCGACCTGGTGACCTACAAGGCAGAACGTGACAAGACAAGCCAGGCAGCAATGCAATCCCTTGCGGATCAAGCCCAGGAGCTCGACATGGGGTATCGATGAAGAGTTCTACATTCACTGTTGTCTACGACGCCTGCGTACTTTATCCAGCAGCACTGCGCGATCTGCTGGTGCACCTTGCTCACCGAAGCCCATCGGGCACGATCCTTCGGCAACAACAGTTGCCTGAAATCACCACGCAACTCGTCGCTTTCGAACAACTACTCTGACTCGCCTTCTTCTTTTCCGCTAATCCCCACTCCGCCCATGTGATCGTACAACCGCATCAGCTATGATGACCGCTGTTTTCTCCACGTGAATGAACAGGGCATGACAGAGCAGCAGGTACAGGTCCCCCCCCGGCGCAAGCCGCGTAGCCTGGCGCAGGAGCTGGTCGCGGTACTGACCGAGCGCATCCGCAGCGGCCAGTTGAAGCGCGGCGACAAGCTTCCCACCGAATCGCAGATCATGGCCGAGGAAGGCGTGAGCCGCACCGTCGTGCGCGAGGCGATTTCACGATTGCAGGCCGCCGGCCAGGTGGAAACCCGCCACGGCATCGGCACCTTCGTCCTCGACCAGCCAAGCGGCGGCGGGTTCCGTATCGATCCGGCAACCATCGTCACCCTGCGCGAGGTGCTGGCCGTCCTGGAGCTGCGCATCGCTCTTGAGGTCGAGTCGGCCGGCCTGGCGGCGCAACGGCGCAGCGACGAGGCCCTGAGCGGAATGCGTGCCGCCCTGGATGAGCTGAACGAGGGCGTGTCCCATGCCTCCGACGCGGTGTCCGCAGACTTCCAGTTCCATCTGCAGATCGCCCAGGCCAGCGGCAATCACTACTTCGCCGACATCATCAATCACCTGGGCACCAGCATCATCCCGCGGACGCGGCTGAATTCGGCGCGGCTGGCCCATGATGACCAGCCGCATTACATGAGCCGGTTGAGCCACGAGCACGAAGCGATCTACGAGGCCATCGCCCGCCGCGACAGCGAAGGCGCGAAAATGGCCATGCGCATGCACCTGAGCAACAGCCGCGAACGGCTGCGCCAGGCCCATGAAGACGCCGAGCAGCAGCAAAACCAGACCGCCTGAAACGAAGAAGCCCCGCCAATGCGGGGCTTCTTCGTTATCGGTGGATCAAGCGATCACACCGTCATTCCACTGGCCATTGACCAGGCGACGCAGCCCCAGCGGGTTGCTGTCGCGCAGCGCCTCGGGCAGCAGCGACTGCGGGTAGTTCTGGTAGCACACCGGCCGCAGGAAGCGGTCGATCGCCAGGGTGCCCACCGAAGTGCCACGGGCATCGGAGGTCGCCGGGTACGGGCCGCCGTGGACCATGGCGTCGCAGACTTCCACGCCGGTCGGGTAGCCGTTGATCAGGATACGACCGACCTTCTCTTCCAGCAGCGGCACCAGCCAGGCGAACGCTTCGAAGTCTTCCGGCTCGCCAATCAGGGTGGCGGTCAGCTGGCCACGCAGGCCCAGCAGCGCGCTGCGCAGTTGCTCGTCACCGGCGACTTCGACAGCGACGGTGGCAGGACCGAAGACTTCTTCCTGCAGCAGCGGATCGGACTCCACCAGCAGGCTGGCATCGGCCTTGAACAGCTGGGCACGTGCCTGGCTGCCCTCCTGCGGCTGACCTGCCAGGTGCTTGATACCTGCGTGCGCCTGCAGGTGCTCCAGGCCACCGGCATAGCTGCGCAGGCCGCCGGCATTGAGCATGGTCTGCCCGGCCTGCTGGTCCAGATGCCCGCCCAGCTCGCTCAGCAGCTTGCTGAATTCAGGCGATTGCAGACCGATCACCAGGCCCGGGTTGGTGCAGAACTGACCGCAGCCCAGGGTCACGGAACCTGCCAGCTCACGGGCGATGGCCTCGCCACGCTTGGCCAGCGCGCCCGGCAGGATGATCACCGGGTTGATGCTGGACATCTCGGCGAACACCGGAATCGGTTGCGGACGCTCGGCCGCCATGCGGCACAGGGCGTCGCCGCCTTTCAGCGAGCCGGTGAAGCCCACGGCCTGGATCGCCGGGTGCTTGACCAGCCACTCGCCGACGCCGCCACCGAAGACCATGTTGAACACGCCCTTGGGCATGCCGGTGCGCTCGGCAGCGCGCTGGATGGCGCAGCCGACCAGGTCGGCGGTGGCCATGTGGCCGCTGTGGGCCTTGAACACCACCGGGCAACCGGCGGCCAGGGCAGCGGCGGTGTCACCCCCTGCGGTGGAGAAGGCCAGCGGGAAGTTGCTGGCACCGAACACCGCAACCGGGCCAACGCCGATGCGCATCTGGCGGAGATCCACACGAGGCAGCGGCTGGCGGCCCGGCAGGGCCAGGTCGATGCGTACACCGAGGAAGTCACCACGGCGCAGGACCTGGGCGAACAGGCGCATCTGGCCGCTGGTACGACCGCGTTCACCCTGTATACGACCTGCGGGCAGTGCGGTTTCGCGGCAGACGATGGCGACGAAGGCGTCGTCCAGTTCATCCAGTTCGGCGGCGATGGCATCGAGGAATTCGGCGCGGCGGGCCGGGGCCAGCTGGCGGAACTCGGCGAAAGCGGCGGCGGCAGCCTTGGCAGCCTGGTCGACTTCGCTTTCGGTGGCCTGGACGAAGCTGTACGGCAGTGCTTCGCCGGTAGTGGCGTCGAGGCTTTGCAGGCGTTGCGAACCAGCGGCGCTACGCTGGCCGGCGATGAAGTTGTGGCCGAGGATCTCAGGCATTTCGGGACTCCTGTGGACAAAGGGTGAATCAGTGGGAGCGGTATTGCCTGTTCCTGCGCTATCGCTGGCAAGCCAGCTCCCACAGGGATTTGAGGTGCTCTCGAGTCAGGTGATAGGCGCCGGGTTGAACAGGGTGATGTCGTTGTGCAGCTTGTGCTGCTCGGCCCAGGTCTGCTTGCGACCACTGGCGACGTCCAGGTAGTAGTGGAACAGCTCCCAACCCAGCTCCTCGATGGTCGCGCGGCCGGTGGCGATGCGCCCGGCGTCGATATCGATCAGGTCGGGCCAGCGCTGGGCCAGCTCGGTACGGGTGCAGACCTTGACTACCGGCGCCATGGCCAGGCCATAGGGCGTGCCACGACCGGTGGTGAACACGTGCAGGTTCATCCCCGCCGCCAGCTGCAAGGTGCCGCAGACGAAATCGCTGGCCGGGGTGGCGCAGAAGATCAGGCCCTTGCGGTCCACGCGCTCGCCTGGACCGACCACGCCCTGGATGGCGCCGCTGCCGGACTTGACGATGGAACCCAGGGACTTCTCGACGATGTTCGACAACCCGCCCTTCTTGTTGCCCGGCGTGGTGTTGGCGCTACGGTCGGCGGCGCCGCTTTCCAGGTAGCGGTCGTACCAGTCCATCTCGCGCACCAGGGCCTCGGCGACTTCCTCGGTCTGCGCGCGGGAGGTGAGCATGTAGATCGCGTCACGCACCTCGGTGACTTCGGAAAACAGCACGGTGGCGCCGGCCCGCACCAGCAGGTCGGAGGCATAGCCCAGGGCCGGGTTGGCGGTGATGCCGGAGAAGGCATCACTGCCGCCGCACTGCATGCCGAGGATCAGCTCACTGGCCGGCACCGTCTCGCGGCGGCGCTGGTCCAGCTTGATCAGGCGCGCTTCGGCCAGGGCCATGATCTGCTCGATCATCTCGACGAAGCCGAGGCTCGCGTCCTGCAGGCGGTACAGCCAGGGCTCGCTGAGATCGACCGATGGATCGTTGTCGTGCATCACCTGGCCGGCCTGGAGCTTTTCACAACCCAGGCTGATCACCAGCGCCTCGCCGCCGAGGTTGGGGTTGCGCGCCAGGTTGCGCACGGTGCGGATCGGGATATAGGCGTCGCGCGCGTTGATCGCCACGCCACAACCGTAGCTGTGGGTCAGGGCAACCACGTCGTCGACGTTGGGATACTTGGGCAGCAGCTCTTCGCGAATGCGCTTGACCGCATGGTCGAGCACACCGGTAACGCACTGCACGGTGGTGGTGATGCCGAGGATATTGCGCGTGCCAACGGTGCCGTCGGCGTTGCGGTAGCCCTCGAAGGTAAAGCCTTCCAGCGGCGGCAGGGCATCCGGCACTGCGTCGCAACGCGGCAGGCTGTCCAGTTCCGGCGCGGCCGGCATGGCCAGTTGGGTTTCCTTGACCCAGCTGCCCTGGCGCAGGTCTTCCAGGGCATAGCCGATGATCTGTCCGTAGCGTCGCACCGGCTCGCCCTTGGCGATAGCCGTGACCGCGACCTTGTGGCTCTGCGGCACGCCTTCGACCAGGGTCAGGCCGTCGGCGAAGCAGGCGCCTTCGCCCAGACCACCGTCATTGACCACTACCACAACGTTATCGTCGTCGTGCAGGCGTACATAGCGAGGCGAGTCGGAAGTTTCGATCAACTGCATGATGGGGCCCTTCTTGTTGTTTCCCAGGCTTTATTCATCCGCGAACGCCCGGTCAAGATGACCGGGCGTTGCGTGTTCTTCTTAGTTCGACGACTCGGCCAGCTTGCCCGATGACGTCGTTGTCGCTTCATCCTGCGGCGTATCACGCAGCTCGATACGCTTGATCGGGCCGACGATCACCAGGTAGCTGAACACCGCTACCAGCGCGTTGGCGCCCACATACACCAGGGCCCACTTGAACGAACCGGTGGCGCTGATGATGTAGCCGATGATGATCGGCGTGGTGATCGACGCGATGTTGCCGAAGGTGTTGAACATACCGCCCGACAGACCGGCGATCTGCTTCGGCGAGGTGTCCGAGACCACCGCCCAGCCCAGCGCGCCCAGGCCTTTGCCGAAGAACGCCAGGGCCATGATGCCGACCACCATCCATTCGGCGTCGACGTAGTTGCAGATCACCATCGAGGTGGACAGCAGCAGGCCGATGACGATCGGCGCCTTGCGGGCGAAGGTCAGGGAGTTGCCGCGGCGCAGCAGATGGTCGGAGATTACCCCGCCCAGCACGCCACCGATGAACCCGCAGATGGCTGGCAGGGAGGCGATGATGCCGGCCTTGAGGATCGACATCCCACGCTCCTGCACCAGGTACACCGGGAACCAGGTGAGGAAGAAGTAGGTGATGGCGTTGATGCAGTACTGGCCGAGGTAGACGCCGAGCATCATGCGGCTGGACAGCAGCTGCTTGATGTAGCCCCACTTCGGACCGCTGGCACCGGCCGCCTTGGGCTTGTCCATGTCCACCAGGCCACCGTTCTTCTCGATGTGCTCCAGTTCCTGGGCACCGATCATCGGGTGTTCCTTCGGGTTGTACACCACCTTCAGCCAGATCCCGGCGAAGACGATGCCCATGGCACCCATGACGATGAACACGTGCTCCCAGCCCCAGGCATGGACGATCCAGCCCATCAGCGGCGCGAACAGCACGGTGGCGAAGTATTGTGCGGAGTTGAAGATTGCCGAGGCAGTGCCACGTTCGGCAGTGGGGAACCAGGCCGCCACGATCCGCGCGTTGCCGGGGAACGACGGGGCTTCGGCGAAGCCGACCAGGAAGCGCAGCATGAACAGGGCGATGATCGCGTTGGCTACCGGCATGTAGCCGACGAAGCCTTGCAACACGGTGAACAATGACCAGGTGAAGATACTGAAGGCATAGACCTTCTTCGAACCGAACCGGTCAAGCAGCCAGCCGCCAGGAATCTGCCCGAGCACATAGGCCCAGCCGAAGGCGGAGAAGATATAACCGAGGGTGACAGCATCGATGCCGAGATCCTTCTGCAGGCTCGAACCAGCAATGGAGATGGTTGCGCGGTCGGCATAGTTGATCGTGGTCACCAGGAACAGCATGAACAGGATCAGATAGCGGACATGCGTCTTTTTAGTCGCGTGCATCTGAAGTTACTCCCACTAATTATTCTTGTGCGGGCTCTTGAGTTGTAAGCCGGAGCGGGGGTTTCCCGCTCCGGTGTGCGGCACATGGCAGGCCGCGGGGTCGTCGCTTATTGCGGACCCATCTTGTCCATCAGGGCGGCGAGCATGCCGACTTCTTCCTCGGTCAGGTCGGTCAGCGGGGTGCGTACCGGGCCTGCGTCGTAGCCAGCGATCTTGGCGCCAGCCTTGACGATGCTGACGGCGTAGCCGGCCTTGCGGTTGCGCAGTTCCAGGTACGGCAGGAAGAAATCGTCGATCAGCTTGCCGACGGTGGCGTGGTCGTCACGGGCGATGGCGTGGTAGAAGTCCATCGCGGTCTTCGGCACGAAGTTGAACACGGCGGACGAGTAGACCGGCACGCCCAGCGCCTTGTAGGCGGCAGCATATACCTCTGCGGTCGGCAGGCCACCCAGGTAGCTGAAACGATCACCCAGGCGACGACGGATGGAGACCATAAGTTCGATGTCGCCCAGGCCGTCCTTGTAACCGATCAGGTTCGGGCAACGCTCGGCCAGGCGCTCCAGCTGCACGGCGTTCAGGCGGCAGACGTTGCGGTTGTAGACGACCACACCGATCTTCACCGACTTGCACACGGCTTCGACGTGGGCGGCAACGCCGTCCTGGCTCGCTTCGGTCAGGTAGTGCGGCAGCAGCAGCAGGCCCTTGGCGCCCAGGCGCTCGGCCTCTTGTGCATATTCGATGGCCTGGCGGGTGGCACCGCCGACACCGGCGAGGATCGGTACGGAGCCGGCGCAGGTGTCGACGGCGGTCTTGATCACCTGGCTGTATTCGCTGGCGGCCAGGGAGAAGAACTCACCGGTGCCGCCTGCGGCGAACAGCGCAGTGGCGCCGTAAGGGGCGAGCCATTCCAGGCGTTTGATGTAGCCGGCCTGATGGAAGTCGCCCTGGGCATTGAAGTCGGTGACAGGGAAAGACAGCAAGCCATGGGAGAGGACAGTGCGCAGTTCTTGTGGAGTCATTGTTGTAGGCATCCTGTGGCGCTCGGGGTGGAGAAGTGAATGTTTCGATCTGGATGTAGGTTATCGTACAAGTTGTACGATGACTAGTCCCGAAAACGACATAAATGCGCCAGTCATCCGATCTCTATCGACCGCTCATCCCCTTTTTATCAGCTTACAGAGGACCGAAAGACGCCGAACCACCTCAAGAACGGCCTTTGCTTGCCGATATGTAGAGACTGTTATCGTACAACTATAAAGACCTGCCCCACGACGGAATCACTGCCCATGAACCTGCGCCACTTCTCCATAGCCCGCCGTGCCGGCCTGGGCTTCACCCTCATTGCCCTGCTGGTCGCGTTGCTCGGTGGGTTCGCCGTGGTGCAGATGCAGGCCATCCGCCAGAGCGAGGTCGCCGTCGAGACCAACTGGGTGCCCAGCCTGCGGGTGATCGGCGATGTCCGCGAGATCATGCTGCGCATTCGCACCATCTCCCTGCGCATGGCACTGGACCCGGATCCCGCCAACACGGCCACCTACCAGGGCCAGATGGACACGCGCCTGAAGGACCTGGACAGCAAGCTGGCGGTGCTCGACAGCTTTATCGATACCCCGGAAGAAAAGGCTCTGGCCCAGAACTTCCGCACCAGCCTGGCGGAATACCGCAGTGGCCTCGACCGCTCCTTCGCGCTCGCCCGGCAGAACGACCTCGCGGCCCTCAACAAGCTGCTGCTGGTCGACATGAAGCAAGTGGTGGACGGCTCGGGCAAGGCCCTGGCCGACTTCGGCGAGCTGTATGGCCAGCAGATCGATCGCGAAGGCAAGGCTGCCGAGCAGCAGTACCAGCGCTCGCTGCGGATCATCATCGCCTTCGTGGTGATCGCCGCCCTGGCCACCATCGCCCTGGCCCTGTGGCTGACCCGTGGCATCGTGCGCCCGCTGGAGCACGCGGTAAGGGCTGCGGAACAGGTGGCGGAGGGCGACCTCAGCCAGCAGATCACCGTCGAGGGTAATGACGAAGTGACCCGCCTGCAGCGCGCCCTGCAACAGATGCAGGTCAACCTGCGCGGGGCCATGCGCCATATCAGCGAATCCGCCACCCAGCTGGCCTCTGCGGCGACCCAGTTGCACTCGGTCACCGAAGACAGCTATCGCAGCCTGCACCAACAGAACGCCGAGATCGAACAGGCCGCTACCGCAGTCAACGAGATGACTTCGGCGGTGGAAGAAGTGGCGCGCAACGCCGCGTCCACCAGCGATGCCTCCCATCAGTCCAGTGCCTCGGCCAGCGCCGGGCAGTCGCGGGTGCAGGCCACGGTGCAGTCGATCCAGGTGCTCAGCGACGACGTGCAGGGCACGGCAACGCTGGTGCGCACCCTGGTGGACCAGTCCCAGGACATCGGCAAGGTGCTCGATGTGATCCGCGCAATTGCCGAGCAGACCAACCTGCTGGCCCTCAACGCCGCCATCGAGGCAGCCCGGGCTGGCGAGTCCGGGCGCGGTTTCGCGGTGGTCGCCGACGAGGTCCGCGCCCTCGCCCACCGTACCCAGCAATCGACCCTGGAGATCGACGGCATGGTCGTCGCCATCCGCAGCGGCTCGGCGCAGGCCCTGGACGCCATGCTCGGCAGTTGCCAGCGCGCCGCCTCGACCCTGGAGATGGCCCGCGATGCTGGCGAGTCGCTGGTGCAGATCACCGAGTCGGTGAACCAGATCTCCGACCGCAACTTGGTGATCGCCAGCGCCGCCGAGGAGCAGGCACAGGTGGCGCGGGAGGTGGACCGCAATATCGTCAACATCCGCGACCTGTCCGGCGAGTCGACCCAGGGCGCCAACCAGATCAGCGCATCGAGCAACGAACTGTCGCGGCTGGCGGAAGACCTCAACCAGGTCGTCGCGCGCTTCCGGATCTGATGAAATAGCCCGCCTCGAAGCAAGGATGGCGGGCATGGACACCTTTACCCTGATGCGCTCGTTCCGGCGCATCGTCGAACTCGGCGGGCTGGGCAAGGCCGCCGATGACCTCAACCTCTCCGCAGCCGGGCTGAGCAAGCAGTTGCGGGCCCTGGAAGCCCACCTCGGCACGGTGCTGCTGCAACGCACCACCCGGCGCATGAGCCTGACCGCCACCGGCGAGGCCTATTACCAGCGTTGCTGTCGGTTGCTCGACCAACTGGACGAACTGGAGCGCTCGGTACACGAAGAGTCGCAGCAGGTCAGCGGCAAGCTGCGGGTGAACGCGCCGCTGTCGTTCGCCCTGAGTACCCTCGCGCCGGTGCTCGCCGGCTTCCTGCGCGAGCATCCCGGGGTGGAACTGGACCTGGTGATGGAGGACCGCCTGGTGGAAGCGGTCGGCCAGGGCTTCGACGTGTCGATTCGACTGGCTCCCGCGCTGCCGGATTCATCGTTGATCGCCCGGCAACTGGCGTCGTTGCGCCAGGTGCTGTGCGCCGCTCCCGCCTATCTGCAACAGCACGGCCATCCTGCCTCGCTCGCTGACGTGCAAAGCCATGCACAACTCGAATACAGCCTGAGCCAGCAGGCGCCCGCCAGCCATTCGCAGGACGCGCGGGTGACGGTGAACAACAGCCTGATGCTGCGGGAATTGTTGATCGCCGGCCTGGGTATCGGCTGGCTGCCGTCCTTCCTCGCCGACGCTGCGCTGGCCGATGGCCGGCTGCTCCAGGTACTGCCAGAGCAGGCCGACACCCCGCGCCAGGTCTATGCCGTCTATCCCACCAGCCGCCACCTGCTGCCCCGGGTGCGCGCCTTCGTCGACTACCTGGCCGAGCATCTGCCAACCGCCATGGGCGCCGATCATCAACCCTGAGCTAAATATCCCTGCACCGCGGCGGCCTTAATCCCGCCGCGCCTTGCGCCTACACTGGCCTCGTTTCGTCGGGCCCGACGCAGCCTCACTTTCCCGCCCTCGCCCCTCGCCGTGGCCGCCTTGTGCACGCCAGCGAGCCGTTGCGCCCGGGCATTCGAAACAGGAGCGACTGCTTGATGAAAACCCCACTGCTTGCCGCCTTGCTGGCCCTGAGCGCCAGCGTCCACGCTGGCGAAACCCCGAAGGTCGGAACCAGCCCCTGGGGCCCGGACGACGAGATCGGCCGCCTCAACCTGATCACCGACAAGTCCCGCGCCGCGGTGATGTCGCGGGTCGACGCGAGCCGGGTCTACGACCTCGCCACCGAGTACTACATCGGCATGCCCAGCTGGCAGGCCGCCGGCGACCCGCACTATCAGTTCTGGATGACCCACACCCCGCGCGGCACCGTGGTCGACGATCCGCTGGGGGTCGGCCACGAGATGAACGCGCTGCGCAGCTACACCGGCACGGCGTTCTCCATGTACGGCCACACCGGCACCCATATCGACGCCCTCAATCACTTCGGCATCGACGGCAAGATCTGGAACAACTTCAGCGCCGACGAGCACCTCGGCGACCGCGGCTGGAAGAAGACCGGCGTGGAGAAATTCCCGCCGCTGGTGGCCCGTGGGGTGATGATCGACGTGGCTGCGGCCAAGGGCGTGGACATGCTGGCGGACGACTACCGCATCACCCGCCAGGACCTCGAAGACGCCCTCAAGCGCCAGGGCACCCAGCTGGAGCGCGGCGATATCGTGCTGATCCGCACCGGGCGCATGAAGCTCTACGAGCAACCGCAGGCGTACATGCGCCGGTCGCCGGGCATGGGCCTGGATGCCGCGCGCTTCCTGGTCGAGGGCAACAAGGCGATGATCCTCGGTGCCGACAACCTGAGCTTCGAGGCCTTCCCGTCGGAGGTCGCCGATGACTATGTGCCGCTGCACAGCTACCTGCTGGCGCAGAAAGGCGTACCGATCATGGAGCTGGTGGCGCTGGACGATCTGTCGCGGGACAAGGTCTACGAATTCGCCTTCATCGGTGGGCCGCTGAAGATCCGCGGCGGCGATTCCGCACCGCTGCGTCCCATCGCCATGCCGCTGCGCTAGACGACCTGAGCCGCCCATGCCCCCGGCGTAGTGCCGTAATGACGCTGGAACAGGGCGATGAACGCCGACACCGAGTCGTAGCCCAGCTCGTTGGCCACCGAGGTGACGCTGCTGCCCTGGGCCAGCAGCGGCAAGGCCGTCAGCAGGCGCAGGCGTTGGCGCCAGGTCTGGAACGACAGCTGCGTCTGCGCCTGGAACAGCCGCGCCAGGGTGCGTCGCGAGGCGCCGACCTGGCTGGCCCATTCCTCGATGGTGCGGCCGTCCTCCGGCGTCGCCTGCAGGGCGTCGGTGATCCGTCGCAGGCGCGGATCTCTGGGCAGCGGCAGGCTGAAGGGCGCATCCGACAGCTCGCGCAGCTCGTCCACCAGCACCTGCAACAGCCGCGCCTGCGGGCCATCCTCGGGGTAATCATCGGCGAAGCCGCTAGCCTTGCCGATCAGCTCGCGCACCAGCGGCGTCACCTGCACCACCGCGCAATCGCGGCGATAGCCCTGGAGGATCGCGTCAGTGAGGTACAGGCTGCGAAAGGCCAGGGCCTGCTCGCTGTACACGGTGTGGCGCACGCCCGCGGGAATCCACATGCCGCATTGCGGCGGCAACAGGTAGCTGTGGTCGTCGGTGAGCACCTGCATGATCCCGGCGCTGGCGTAGGTGAACTGCACCCATTCATGGGTATGCATCTCCACCCGGTAGCCCGGCGGGATGTCGAACATGCGCCCATGCACCGGCCGCGCGATCCGCTCGGGTACCGGCGGCACCCTGTCTTGACCCGTTTGCGGCATTGATCGTCTCCTTTGCTCAAGTGAGCCATAAACGCCGATGTTAGCCTGCGGCGCGTCTCGTTGACCAACAGGAGCCTTGTCATGAGCACGCAGATCCGCGAAAGCCGCCTGAGCATTCCCGCCATCCGCCAGCGCAAGGGCGCCGGCAGCCTGGTGGCGCTGACCGCCTACAGCCTGCCGATGGCGCGCTGGGTGGATGCCCACGCCGATATCATCATCGTCGGCGACTCGGTGGGCATGGTCCTGTACGGCATGCCCAGCACCCTGGGCGTGACCCTGGACATGATGATCGCCCACGGCCAGGCGGTGATGCGCGGTGCGCAGCGGGCCTGCGTGGTGGTGGACATGCCTTTCGGCACCTACCAGGCCTCGCTGGAACAGGCCTTCCTCAATGCCGCGAAGGTGCTGCGCGACACCGGCGCCCAGGGCATCAAGCTGGAGGGCGGCGAGGAAATGGCCGAGACCGTGGCCTACCTGTCCCGACGCGGCATCCCGGTGATGGCGCATATCGGCCTGATGCCACAGCAGGTCAACGCCCAAGGTGGTTTCCGGGCCCAGGGCCGGGATGCCGAAAGTGCCGCGAAGGTGCGCCGCGATGCCTTGGCGATGCAGGCGGCCGGAGCCTTCTCGGTGGTGCTGGAAGGCATCGCCGAACCACTGGCCCGGGCGCTGAGCGGAGAACTGCAGATCCCCACCATCGGCATCGGCGCCTCGCCGGCCTGCGATGGCCAGGTGCTGGTGACCGAGGACCTGCTGGGGCTGTTCGGCGAATACCAGCCGCGTTTCGTCAAGCGGTATGCGGAGTTGGCCGGGCCGATCGAGCAGGCGCTGTCCGATTACGCGCGGGACGTGCGGGAAAATCGTTTTCCCGCGCCCGAACACTGCTTCAAGGCGATCGGCTAGACTCGCGCGGCCACTGCACGATGAAAGGACTCCACCATGCTCAACGCCGTACTGTCCGGCAAGAAGACCGGCAGCGGGATCGAAGGGCTGCGCCTTGAACTGGGCGAAGCGAAAGGTGCCGAGGATGTGATCACTGCCAGCGTGTTCGAGCGCCTGGCCTACCTGCCGGACGATTTGTTCAGCGCGGTATTCAGCGAGTTGCTGGACGAATCTTTCGGCCCGCTGGGCCGCCTGGATTTCTGGCCGAACTGGGAGTTGCCCGAGCGTACCGTCGAGCCGGACGTGGTGCTGGACGATGGCACCACCACCCTGCTGGTCGAGGCCAAGCGCCATGACACCTTCCGCCAGCAGACGGCCTGGCAACTGGCCGGTGAGCTGCAGGCCGGCTGGCATAACGACGAGTTACTGGGCAACACCGTGCTGATCACCCTCGGCGGCATGGAACGGCATGACGAAGCCACCCGCCTGGCCTTGCTGGCGGAAGTCGAGGCGCTGCTGGAGCCGGGGCATCCGCCGTTCCGGCTGGTCTGCCTGTCCTGGCGCACGCTGTTCGAAGTGCTCGAACGGCACCTGATGCCACTCAAGCAGCCGGGCTTGCGCCGATTGCTCGCCGATATCAGCAGCGCCTATGCCTGGCATGGACTGCGCACCCACCCGCTGCGCTGGCTCGACCAACTGCCGCAAACCCGCCTGCACCCGACTGACGGCTGCTTCGACCACTGGAGAATGACATGAGCACGGACCTCGACGCCGCCCTGCTGGAGGTACGCAAGGCCTATCGGCTGCTGGAGGATTATCAGCGCCGCATGTTCGAACTGCTGGCATACATCCGCGAGCAATTGCGGGCAACGCCCTACCATCAGGAATACATCCTGCCCCGCCCCGGTGCGCTTGCCGCCCTGGAGAACGACGCGAATTCCGGCATGCGCTACCTGCCGATGCTCGACCTCAGCGCTTTCTGGTTGCGGCACAAGGGCCAAGCCGAGTTCTGGGACAAGCACCGCGCGGGTGATCTGCTGTTTGCCGTGTGGATTCAAAGCGACGACGGCTACCACAGCGACACCTTCAGCTACCGCCGGCCGGCGGAGGAAAGCCGCAGCAGGCTGATCATCAGTGCCGTACTGTGCGACCAGCCCTCGCCTGTCGAGCTGAACTGGTTCCATGGGGTCTGGCATTCGTTGCCGCGTTACTCATCGCTGATGGAGCAGGTCGTCAGCAGCGAGGCGGCACCGGGATACCGCGCCTGGACCGCAGCGATCGACCTCGCCGACCTCGGCTCGCAGGCAGCGGTCGACACAGCCCTGGACGCCTGGAGAAGCAAGGCCAGCGCAGCCCTTGGCCATCCCGTGTGATGTGGACAGTGCACCGATTAGCTGACTTAATCGGCGCACCCAGCCGCCCGAGAAGCCCATGTCCGACAGCCGCACCCACACCCTCGACGAAATCGACCGCCAGTTGATCGCTGCCCTGCAGATCAACGCCCGCGAAAGCGTCGCCACCCTCGCCCGGCAACTGGGCATCGCCCGCACCACGGTGACGGCGCGGATCGCCCGGCTGGAGAAGACCAAGGTCATCAGCGGCTACGGTGTGCGCCTGGGGCAGCGGGTGATCGATGGCGGGTTGCAGGCCTATGTGGGGATTACCGTGCAGCCACGCTCCGGGCGCGAGGTGGTGCGGCGCTTGAGTGCGATGGGACAGGTGCAGCAGCTGTGCGCGGTGAGTGGCGAGTTCGATTATGTCGCGTGGCTGCGCAGCGAATCGCCGGAGCAACTGGACCAGTTGCTGGACCAGATCGGCAGCCTGGAGGGGGTGGAGAAAACCACCACCTCGATCATCCTCAGCAGCAAGGTGGATCGCGGGCAGCCTACCTGATCGGTGGCGCTCCCATCGCTGGCAAGCCAGCTCCCACAGGGTCTTGCGGTGCAGGCGATCCTTGTGGGAGCTGGCTTGCCAGCGATGAGGCCTCAAAGGTCAAAATGAATCAAGAGATTGTCACAATGACCAAAACCACCACAAAACGACAACACTCTGCGTCTTAATAACGAACTACTCCCTCCCTAAAATTGACCCCAGGCATTTCCTATACTCAGGCTCCGCCCCCCGCGCAGCCCCCTGGCCAGGTCAATCATGAACAAGAACAACCGCCACCCCGCCGACGGCAAGAAGCCCGTCACCATCTTCGGCCCCGACTTCCCCTTCGCCTTCGACGACTGGATCGAGCACCCCGCCGGCCTGGGCAGCATTCCCGCCGAGCGCCATGGCGAGGAAGTGGCGATCGTCGGTGCCGGGATCGCCGGCCTGGTGGCGGCCTACGAGCTGATGAAGCTGGGCCTCAAGCCCGTGGTCTACGAGGCCTCGAAGATGGGCGGGCGCCTGCGCTCGCAAGCCTTCGCCGGCACCGAGGGAATCGTCGCCGAACTGGGCGGGATGCGCTTCCCGGTTTCGTCCACGGCCTTCTATCACTACGTCGACAAGCTCGGCCTGGAAACCAGACCCTTCCCCAACCCGCTGACCCCGGCCTCGGGCAGCACGGTGATCGACCTGGAAGGCAGCACTTACTACGCAGAGAAGATCAGCGACCTGCCCAAGCTGTTCCAGGAAGTCGCCGACGCCTGGGCCGATGCCCTGGAGGACGGCGCGCGCTTCGGCGATATCCAGCAGGCCATCCGCGACCGTGACGTGCCACGCCTGAAAGAGCTGTGGAACACCCTGGTCCCGCTGTGGGACGACCGCACCTTCTACGACTTCGTCGCCACCTCGAAAGCCTTCGCCAAGCTGAGTTTCCTGCACCGCGAGGTGTTCGGCCAGGTCGGCTTCGGCACCGGCGGCTGGGACTCGGACTTCCCCAACTCGATGCTGGAAATCTTCCGCGTGGTGATGACCAACTGCGACGACCACCAGCACCTCGTTGTCGGCGGTGTCGAGCAGGTGCCGCTGGGCATCTGGAAGCACGTGCCGCAACGCTGCGCGCACTGGCCCGAGGGCACCAGCCTGGCCTCGCTGCACCGTGGCGCGCCGCGTCCGGGGGTGAAGCGCATCGCCCGCAACGAAGACGGCAGCCTGGCGGTCACCGACAACTGGGGCGACACGCGCAACTACGCCGCCGTACTGACCACCTGCCAGAGCTGGCTGCTGACCACCCAGATCGAATGCGAGGAATCGCTGTTCTCGCAGAAGATGTGGATGGCCCTGGACCGCACCCGCTACATGCAGTCGTCGAAGACCTTCGTCATGGTCGACCGGCCGTTCTGGAAAGACAAGGACCCGGAGACCGGCCGCGACCTGATGAGCATGACCCTCACCGACCGCCTCACCCGCGGCACCTACCTGTTCGACAACGGCGACGACAAGCCGGGGGTGATCTGCCTGTCCTACTCGTGGATGAGCGACGCCCTGAAGATGCTCCCGCACCCGGTGGAAAAGCGCGTGAAGCTGGCCCTCGACGCGCTGAAGAAGATCTACCCGAAAGTGGATATCGCCGGGCATATCATCGGCGACCCGATCACCGTGTCTTGGGAAGCCGACCCCTATTTCCTCGGTGCCTTCAAGGGCGCCCTGCCCGGCCACTACCGCTACAACCAGCGCATGTACGCGCACTTCATGCAGCAGGACATGCCCGCCGAGCAGCGCGGCATCTTCATCGCCGGTGACGACGTGTCCTGGACCCCGGCCTGGGTCGAAGGCGCAGTGCAGACCTCCCTGAACGCGGTTTGGGGCATCATGAACCACTTCGGTGGTCGCACCCACCCCGACAACCCCGGCCCGGGCGATGTGTTCGACGAAATCGGCCCTATCGCCCTGGCCGACTGACAGGAGAATCGCCATGCGTATCGCCCTCTACCAGGGCTCGCCGCAGCCGCTGGACGTGCCCGGCAACCTGGAGCGCCTGGAACACCAGGCCCGCCTCGCCGCCGCCCGCGGCGCCGAGCTGCTGGTGTGCCCGGAGATGTTCCTCAGCGGCTACAACATCGGCAGCGAAGCCGCCGCGCGCCTGGCCGAGGCCGCGGACGGGCCGTCGGCGATGCGCGTGGTGGAGATCGCCCAGGCCAACCGTGTTGCCATCGTCTACGGCTATCCCGAGGCCGCCGACGATGGCCGGATTTACAACAGCGTGCAGTTGATCGACAGCCACGGCCGCAGCCTCGCCAACTATCGCAAGACCCACCTGTTCGGCGGGCTCGACCGGGCCATGTTCAGCCCCGGCGCCAACCACTTCCCGGTGGTGGAACTGAATGGCTGGAAGGTCGGCATGCTGATCTGCTACGACATCGAGTTCCCGGAGAACGCGCGGCGCCTGGCCCGGGACGGCGCCGAGCTGATCCTGGTGCCGACGGCGAACATGGAGCCCTACGACTTCATCTGCCAGGTCACCGTGCGCAGCCGCGCCTACGAGAACCAGTGCTACCTGGTGTACGCCAACTACTGCGGCGCCGAGGGCGAGATCCAGTATTGCGGGCACAGCAGCATCGTCGGCCCGGACGGCAGCATCCTCGCCATGGCCGGTCGCGACAGCGCCCTGCTGTCGGCGGACATCGAGCTGCAACGGGTGCTCGAAGGCCGCGCCAATACGCCCTACCTGCAGGACCTGCGCAGCGAGCTGCACGACGCGCCACGGGACTGAGTTATCCGCTAGCATGACGGTTCGCGCGTTTTCGGAGCCGTCATGTCCAGCCCTTTCCAGCACCTCACCTTGAGCAACGGCCTGCGGGTCAGGTTGTGCCATGCGCCGCATCTTAAGCGCTGCGCGGCGGTGGTGTGGGTGCAGGCCGGCAGTCATGATGCGCCGCTGGCCTATCCCGGACTGGCCCATTTCCTCGAACACCTGTTCTTTCTCGGCACCGAGCGGTTTCCCGTGGAAGACGGACTGATGCGCTTCGTCCAGCGCCAGGGCGGGCAACTCAACGCCAGCACCCGCGAGCGCCACACCGACTTCTTCTTCGAAGTACCGCCGGCCGCCTTGCCGGGCGCGCTGGAGCGTCTGTGCGACATGCTCGCCAATCCATTGCTGACACTGGAACGGCAGCGCGCCGAGCGCGAGGTGATTCACGCCGAATGGGTGGCGTGGTCGGGCAATGCCGAGGCGCAGCGGGAGTACGCCTTGCTGCGCAATGTCTCGGCGCAGCATCCGCTCGGTGGTTTTCATGCCGGGAACCGGGAGTCATTGCCCATCGACGAACCAGAGTTCCAGGCGGCGCTCGCAGATTTCCATCGACGCTTCTACCAGGCCGGGCAGATGGTCCTGAGCCTGAGCGGACCGCAAGAACTGGCGACACCGGCACAGCAGTTCGGCGGGCTGTTCGCCACGGGTTCAAGGGTGTCGCAGGTCACCCCGCCGCCCTTGCTCGATGGGCCGCTGCAACCCGCGCAGATCGCTGGCCAGCTGGACCTGCTGCTCGCCCACGAAGCCCTTCCCGCCAACGCCAACCTCGACTACTACCTCGCCGGCATCGCCGACAGCCGACCCGGCGGGCTGGTGCACGCACTGCGCGAACGCGGCTGGCTGGAGGGTTTCAACGCCACTGCGCTGTACCGGTTCGACGGGCAGGCGCTTCTTCATCTGCACACCAGGCTCAGTACAACGGCGGACCGGTCGGAGGTTGAACGGCTGATCCATGACTGGCTGGCGTTCTTCGGCACTGCCGATCACCGCGACCTGCTGCTGGAACATGAGCGCCTGCAGGCCTGCCGTTCACCCGGCGCCCTGGAGCTGTCGAGGCGCGACGAGGGTGTGCCGACCGTGCCGAAACATCCCGGCACCTCCCGGCATCCCTGGAAACTGCCGACGCCGGAGCCACTGCTGGCGGCGGTCATTCCCGCCGTCGAGCCCACGCCCGCGCCGGCGGGTCTGGTCATCAGCCCGGTCCTTCCGGCCTCGCGTAACTTCGTCGTGTTGTATCTGCGCTGGCAGGCCGAACACCTGGGCGACGTACTGGGCCCCCTGGTCGAACGCGCCAGCCGCGCCGGCGTGGAGCTGCAATGGACTCGCAGCGCCAATGCCTGGCAATTGCGTTGCAGCGGCGCCGCCGCGCCGGTCCTGGCCGTGATCGGGCAAGCGCTGGCGATACTGGGGAACCCGGCACCGGTCCGCGAGCCTCATGAACCACGGCTGATTCCGATCCGCCAACTGATGCAGCAACTGCCGCACCTGCTGGCACCCGCCAACGAACCGGGCTGGACCGCGCTGGCGACAGGCTTCGATGCCCAGGCGCAGAACGCCCTGAACCAGCTGCTGGGTCGCATCGCCGACACCCCGCGCAAGCCCGTCCCGCCACAGCCGCTGCCTGCCCGCTGGCAACCCTGCGGCGACGCGGGGGACGAACACGCCCTGCTGCTGTTCGCGCCAGCCGCCGACGAAGCCGCAGGTCGCCTGCTCGCCCAACTGATCCAGGGCCCGTTCTACCAACGCCTGCGCAGCGAACTGCAACTGGGTTATGCGGTGTTCAGTGCCTTTCGTCAGGTCCAGGGCCACAGCGGACTGATGTTCGGCGTGCAGTCGCCCGGCGCCAGCCACGAAGAAATACGCGGCCACCTGCGGGACTTCTTCGCCCGCCCCGTGCCGCTGCTCGATGCCAGCCGGGATACCCTGGCCGCGCAATTCCACGAGCCGCTCATGGCCAATGCCGAGGTCGCCGAATGGCTCTGGCAGGCGCACCTGGCGGGCAATGACCACGCCGATCCGGCAATCCTGGCCACGCGGATCCAGCAATTGCAGCAGCCCGACCTCGACCGCGCCTGGGCCGACCTGGGCAGCGAAAAGCACTGGCTGATCCTCGCCAACGGCCCCTCGCCCGCCTGATCTTTACCGCCCAGGTAAAAGACCTTTCATTCTTGATTAACCATCCGGTTCAAAAATTCTTGTAAGATTGCGCAATCCCGGCTACCTGAAACCTTCGCCCCCGAGGGTGGACTAAATGAGTAGCTGCCCCCCACCCCACCTATCCGGAAGGAGTAATCCCATGTGGACCAAACCTGCATACACTGACCTGCGTATCGGCTTTGAAGTGACCATGTACTTCGCGAATCGCTGAGTCTTTTCGCAGTACGACGCCTCGGCCAGCCGGGGCGTTTTCATTTTCGCAGAAGGCGGGAGCCAATCATGTACATCCAGATCCTGGGTTCCGCCGCCGGTGGCGGATTCCCGCAGTGGAACTGCAACTGCGCCAACTGCAAGGGTTTCCGTGACGGCAGCCTGCGCGCCACGGCCCGCACGCAATCCTCCATCGCCCTGTCCGATGACGGCGTGCACTGGATCCTGTGCAATGCCTCGCCGGACATCCGCGCGCAGCTGCAATCCTTCGCCCCGATGCAGCCGGCCCGCGCCCTGCGCGACAGCGGCATCGACGCGATCATCCTGCTCGACAGCCAGATCGACCACACCACCGGCCTGCTCAGCCTGCGCGAAGGCTGCCCGCACCAGGTCTGGTGCACCGACATGGTCCACCAGGACCTGACCACCGGCTTCCCCCTGTTCAACATGCTCCAGCACTGGAACAGCGGCCTGGCCTGGAACCGCATCGAGCTGGACGCCAGCTTCGTCATCGATGCCTGCCCCAACCTGCGCTTCAGCCCCTTCCCGCTGCGCAGTGCCGCGCCGCCCTATTCGCCGCACCGCTTCGACCCGCACCCCGGCGACAACCTCGGGCTGATGGTCGAGGACCTGCGCACCGGCGGCAAACTGTTCTACGCCCCGGGCCTGGGCAAGGTCGACGCCAGCCTGCTGCAACGCATGCACGACGCCGACGTGCTGCTGGTGGACGGCACCCTGTGGGACGATGACGAGATGCAGCGCCGCGGCGTGGGCACCCGCACCGGCAGCGAGATGGGCCACCTGCCGCAGAACGGCCCCGGCGGCATGCTCGAGGTGCTCGAAGGCTTCCCGACCCAGCGCAAGGTGCTTATCCACATCAACAACACCAACCCGATTCTCGACGAGGACTCGGCCGAGCGCGCCGAGCTGGACCGCCGTGGCGTGGAAGTCGCCTTCGACGGCATGAGCATCACTCTCTAGGAGCCGCCGCCATGAGCAAGCCGCTGTCCCCCGCCGAATTCGAACAGGCCCTGCGCGCCAAGGGCGCCTACTACCACATCCACCACCCCTACCACGTGGCGATGTACGAAGGCCGCGCGACCCGCGAGCAGATCCAGGGCTGGGTCGCCAACCGCTTCTACTACCAGGTGAACATCCCGATGAAGGACGCGGCGATCCTCGCCAACTGCCCGGACCGGGAAGTGCGCCGCGAGTGGATCCAGCGCCTGCTCGACCACGACGGCGCTCCCGGCGAGGACGGCGGCATCGAAGCCTGGCTGCGCCTCGGCCAGGCGGTGGGCCTGGACCCGGACCAGTTGCGCAGCCAGGAACTGGTGCTGCCCGGCGTGCGTTTCGCCGTCGACGCCTACGTCAACTTCGCCCGCCGCGCCTGCTGGCAGGAAGCGGCCAGCAGCTCGCTGACCGAACTGTTCGCCCCGCAGATCCACCAGTCGCGCCTCGACACCTGGCCACAGCACTACCCCTGGATCGACCCGGCCGGCTACACCTACTTCCGCACCCGCCTGAGCCAGGCGCGGCGTGATGTCGAGCACGGCCTGAGCATCACCCTGCAGCACTACACCACCGTGGAAGGCCAGCAGCGTATGCTGGAGATCCTCCAGTTCAAGCTGGACATCCTGTGGAGCATGCTCGACGCCATGAGCATGGCCTACGAACTCAACCGCCCGCCCTACCACAGCGTCACCAGCGAGCGGGTGTGGCACAAGGGGATCGCGCTATGAGCTTCGACCGTCACCTGACGCCGCGCTGGCGTCCCGGCTACCGCTTCCAGTACGAACCGGCGCAGAAGGCCCACGTGCTGCTCTACCCCGAGGGCATGATCAAGCTCAACGAGAGCGCGGCGCTGATCGGCGAACTGATCGACGGCGAGCGCGACGTGAACGCGATCATCGCCCTGCTCGACGAGAAATTCCCCGGCGTCCCCGAACTGCCTGAAGACATCGAGCAATTCATGGAGGTGGCCCGTGCCGAACACTGGATCACCCTTGAGTGACAAGCCCGAAGTGGGCCTGCCCCTGTGGCTGCTGGCCGAGCTGACCTACCGCTGCCCGCTGCAATGCCCGTACTGCTCCAACCCGCTGGACTTCGCCGAGCAGGGCAAGGAGCTGAGCACCGAGCAGTGGTTCAAGGTAATGGCCGAGGCGCGGGAAATGGGCGCGGCGCAGTTGGGCTTTTCCGGCGGCGAACCGCTGGTGCGCCAGGACCTCGCCGAACTGATCGGCGAAGGCCGCCGCCTGGGCTACTACACCAACCTGATCACCTCCGGCATCGGTCTCACCGAGGAGAAGATCGCCAGCTTCAAGAAAGCCGGCCTGGACCATATCCAGATCAGCTTCCAGGCCAGCGACGAGCAGGTGAACAACCTGCTGGCCGGCTCGAAGAAGGCCTTCGCGCAGAAGCTGGAGATGGCCCGGGCGGTGAAGGCCCAGGGCTACCCGATGGTGCTCAACTTCGTCACCCACCGGCACAACATCGACCGCATCGACCGCATCATCGAGCTGTGCATCGCCCTCGAAGCCGACTTCGTCGAGCTTGCCACCTGCCAGTTCTACGGCTGGGCGCACCTCAACCGGGTCGGCCTGCTGCCGACCAGGGCACAGCTGGAACGCGCCGAACGCATCACCAACGAATACCGCGAGCGGCTCAAGGCCGACGGCAATCCGTGCAAGCTGATCTTCGTCACCCCGGACTACTATGAAGAACGGCCCAAGGCCTGCATGAACGGCTGGGGCAGCGTGTTCCTCACCGTCACCCCGGACGGCACCGCCCTGCCCTGCCATGGCGCGCGGCAGTTGCCGGTGCAGTTCCCCAACGTGCGCGAGCACAGCATGCAGCACATCTGGTACGACTCGTTCGGTTTCAACCGCTATCGTGGTTACGACTGGATGCCCGAACCGTGCCGCTCCTGCGACGAGAAGGAACGGGATTTCGGCGGCTGCCGCTGCCAGGCGTTCATGCTCACCGGCGACGCCAGCAAGGCCGACCCGGTGTGCGGCAAATCAGCGGACCACGGCATCATCCTCGCGGCAAGGGAGGAGGCCGAGACCGCCGCCCTGACCATCAAGGAGATGACCTTCCGCAATGACCGCAACTCACGACTCATCGCCCGCGGCTGAGCACTTCAGCGCCGAACAGGCCGTCGCGGCCGGCACCGACTTCGCCGAACTCAAGGTGGGCCGCCATGGCCTGTTCTGGAACGAGTTCCGCCCCCGCGACGGCGCCTGCCGCCTCTGGCAATGGCGCGACGGCCAGGCGCGCTGCCTGACCCCGGACGGTTTCAGCGTGCGCAGCCGGGTCTACGAATATGGCGGGCGCTCGTTCTGCCTGAGCGATGACCATCTGGTGTTCGTCAACGAGGCGGACCAGCAGCTGTATCGCCAGGACCTGGACGGCAGCCCGCCACGGGCGCTGACCGAGGGCGAGCGGCGCTACGGCGATCTGCTCTGGGCCGACGGGCGCGTGCTCGCCGTCGAGGAAAGCGGCACCACGCACCGCCTCGTCGCCATTGCCGAGCGCGTGCGCGAGGTGCTGGCCCAGGGTGCGGACTTCTATGCCTCGCCGACCCTGAGCGACGACGGCCAGCGCCTGGCCTGGATCGAATGGAGCCGCCCGGACCAACCCTGGACCGCGACCCGCCTGTATGTCCGCGAGGCCAATGGCCAGACCCGCTGCGTCGCGGGTGACGACGGCCCGGCACAATCCCTGCAACAGCCGCGCTTCGATGGCGAAGGCCGGCTGTATTGCCTGTCCGACCTCAACGGTTTCTGGCAACCCTGGGGCGAAACCGCGCAGGGCTGGCAGCCGCTGCCGGCCGAAGCCGCCGACCACGCCGCCGCGCCCTGGCAACTGGGGGCCAGCACCTGGCTGCCGGTGGATGGCGGTTACCTGGCGACCTGGTTCGAGCAGGGCTTCTCCCACCTCGGCCTGCGCAAGGCGGACGGTGCGCTCGAATCTTTCACCAGCGACTACAGCCGCTTCCGCTGCCTGGACCTGGACCGCGACTTCATCTACGCCGTCGCCGCTTCGCCGGTGCTGCCGGCAGCGGTGATCGCCATCGACCGCCGCGACCATTCGGTGCAGGTGCTGGCCGGTGGTGTCGCGCCGCTACCCGCCGACCTGGTCAGCCGGCCACGGGGCTTCAGCTACCCCAGCGGCGATGGCGAGGCCCATGGTTTCTTCTACCCGGCGATGAACGGACGCAAGCCGGCGCCGTTGATCGTCTTCGTGCATGGTGGGCCGACCTCGGCCTGCTACCCGGTGCTCGACCCGCGCATCCAGTACTGGGCCCAGCGCGGCTTCGCCGTTGCCGATCTCAACTACCGCGGCAGCAGCGGCTATGGCCGGGCGTACCGGCAGGCGCTGCACCTGCGCTGGGGCGAGATCGACGTGGAGGATGCCTGTGCGGCGGTGCTGCACCTGGCCGGGCAAGGCTTGATCGATCCGTACCAGGCGTTCATTCGTGGCGGCAGTGCCGGCGGCTACACGACGCTGTGTGCCCTGGCTTTCCAGGATGTGTTCCGCGGTGGCGCCAGCCTGTATGGGGTCAGCGATCCGCTGGCGCTGGCGCGGGCCACGCACAAGTTCGAAGGGGATTACCTGGACTGGCTGATCGGCGATCCCGAACGGGATGCCGAACGCTATCGCGAGCGCACGCCGCTACTGCATGCCGGGAATATCCGCGTGCCGGTGATCTTCTTCCAGGGCGAGCTGGATGCGGTGGTGGTGCCGGAGCAGACCCGTTCGATGCTCGATGCGCTCAAGGCCAACGGGGTCGAGACCGAGGGGCATTTCTACCCGGGCGAGCGGCATGGCTTCCGCAGAGCCGAGAACCTGGCCCATGCGCTGGAAGAGGAATGGAAGTTCTACAGCAGGATTCTCGACCAGCCTTAAGGGCCCTATCGCTGGCAAGCCAGCTCCCACAGTGTCCGCAGCGCCGCTGAACCCTGTGGGAGCTGGCTTGCCAGCGATGAGGCCCGGGGATATACCCCAGCGGTGGCAGCAGGATTGCGAAGATGGCGAACCTGGCCCATGCCCTGGAAGAGGAATGGAAGTTCTACAGCAGGATTCTCGACCAGCCTTGAGGGCCCTATCGCTGGCAAGCCAGCTCCCACAGTGTCCGCGGCGCCGCTGAACCCTGTGGGAGCTGGCTTGCCAGCGATGAAGCCCTGAAGATCACCGTTTGGCGATGATGTACACCGCATGCACGATCCCCGGGATATAACCCAGCAGCGTCAGCAGGATTGCGAAGATGGCGAACCTGGCCCATGCGCTGGAAGAGGAATGGAAGTTCTACAGCAGGATCCTCGACCAGCCTTGAGGGCCCTATCGCTGGCAAGCCAGCTCCCCCAGTGTCCGCGGCGCCGCTGACCCCTGTGGGAGCTGGCTTGCCAGCGATGAGGCCCCGAAGATCACCGCTTGGCGATGATGTACACCGCATGCACGATCCCCGGGATATACCCCAGCGGTGGCAGCAGGATTGCGAAGATGGCGAACCTGGCGCATGCACTGGAAGAGGAATGGAAGTTCTACAGCAGGATTCTCGACCAGCCTTCAGGGCCCTATCGCTGGCAAGCCAGCTCCCACAGTGTCCGCGGCGTCGCTGAACCCTGTGGGAGCTGGCTTGCCAGCGATGAGGCCCTGAAGATCACCGCTTGGCGATGATGTACACCGCATGCACGATCCCCGGGATATAACCCAGCAGCGTCAGCAGGATATTCAGCCAGAACGCCCCGCCAAAACCAACCTGCAGGAACACCCCCAGCGGAGGCAGGAGAATGGCGAAGATGATACGAATCAGGTCCATGGAAAGGCTCCCTAAGTGGTGTCCTCATTCTGACTCTGGCCCAACCCCGACGGTTCCGCTTGTTTCGCGCCCACAAAAAAACGCCCCGGACCAAAAACAACAGGCCCAGGGCGACGCGCAGGAACGCGAGACGGTTCTTTGAATTCGTTTACGAGCGGCGGCTAAGCTGCGCGGTATTCACCCGGGCGAAGGCGCGGGCCAGGCGCAGAAGCATTTCGTCGATGTTGCCGTGGCTGACAGTCAGCGCCGGCGAGAAGCGCAGCACATCAGGCCGCGGTGCATTGAGCAGCAGCCCTTCCTGCAACGCCGCCTTGACCACCTCGGCCGCCAGCGGCTCGGGCAACTCCAGCCCCCACAGCAGCCCCTGGCCACGCACCTCGCCAAGACCATAGCGCCCAGCCAGGCGGCCAAGCCCGTCGCGCAGGTGCCAGCCGGCATCCCGCACCTGGTCGAAGAAGCCCTTTTCCAGCACGGTTTCCAGCACCGCCAGGCCGGCGGCGCTCATCAGCGCATTGCCGTGGTGGCTGCCTTCCAGCTCGCCCACTTCGGCGCAGCAGGCCGTACCCCGGGCCAGCAACGCGGCAATCGGCACCCCGCCACCCAGGCCCTTGCCGAGGGTGAGGATGTCGGCGCGCACTCCATAGGTTTCCTCGGCCAGCAAGGCGCCGCAGCGCCCTACGCCGGTCTGCACTTCATCGAGGATCAGCAGGATGCCCAGCTCGCGGCACAGCCGCTCGACGCCCTTGAGGTAGTGCCGGGTCGCCGGGATCACCCCGGCTTCGCCCTGGATCGGTTCGAGCATGATCGCCACGGTGCGCGAGTCCACCGCCGCATGCAGCGCCGCCAGGTCGTTGAACGGCACCTTGCTGAAGCCCGGCAGCCCGGGCTCGCAGCGATTGCACGGCAGCGGGTCGGAGGCCGACAGCGCGCCCAGGCTGCGGCCATGGCTGCCCTGGCTGGCGCTGATGATGTGATAGGCGCCGTTGCGATGCAGCTGGCCCCATTTGCGCGCCAGCTTGATCGCGCCTTCGCAGGCTTCGGCACCGCTGTTGAGCAGGTAGGCCTGGTCGCTGCCGGTGCTCTGGCACAACAGGTTGACCAGCTTCAGGTGACCACGGTTATGAAACCCCGCGCCCGAGTTGATCAGCGCCTGGGCCTGCCCGCTCAGGGCCTGGACCAGCGCCTTGGGGCTGTGGCCGAGGCTGTTGACCGCATTGCCCTGGGTGAAGTCGAGGAAGGCGCGGCCTTCGCTGTCCCACAGCCATGAACCCTGGCCACGCACGAAGACTTGCTCGGCACGCTGCACGGCGGGCATCAGGTGCTCCCGGGAAAGCGGGTCGACCGGCTCGGCCGCCAGCGGCGCCTCGTCGATGACCGGCGCCGTCTGGCGCCGCAGGTTGAACAGGTTCATGCGCGCAGTCCTTCCAGCGGCAGGCCGAGCAGGCGGGCGCTCCAGTCCTCGATCCGGCCGGTGCGCAGGCGCTTGATCGCGATATCGCGCCAGCGTGACGACAGGGCCGGACAATCCACCAGTTTCTTCAAACCCGCATGCTCCAGAGGTTCACGGTAAAAAGCGTGCAGCGCCCAGGCCACGGTGAGGCCCGGATAGCTGCGCTGTATCAGTTCGAACGGCTCGTCGGCGCTGACGAAGCCCGGTTTCAGGACCCGGTAGAACCAGCCGCAACGCCCGCTTTCCTGGGCGATCTGCGGCAGCTCCTGCAGCCCCCAGCGGTGGCTGAGGCGATAGCACGGCGAACGCGGCTGGCTGATCTGCAACAACGCGCCGCCCCAACGGAACAGGTCGCCCAGGCAAACGTCGTGTTCGTCGATGCCGTGGGTCGACAGGTTCTCGCCGAACGCCGGGGCCTGCCAGGCGACCTGTGGACAGCATTTGCGCCACCAGGCGTAGTGCTCGGCCGGATAGTGGTGCAGGGCCCGTTCCGGGCCGGTATGGAAACGTGGGTCGCCGTGTTCGTCGCTTCCCAGCCCCTGCGGCCATAACCAGAGCCGCCGTGCAACCTCTTCCTTATCGATATCGGTCATGAGGCCATAACCGAGATTTTTAGCCTTGCCTATGTAAACGCCATCCACATGTACGGTGTTCATCGCGCCCTCGGGGCCTGTAAACCTTGTGAATACGGGCGTAGAGTAGGCGCGACGGGCCCTTGGGGCCATTTCGTTTTTCGAGCATTTTCGATAAGTAAGTCTTATGGATTTCCGCCAACTGCGTTATTTCGTCGCGGTGTATGAAGAAGGCCATGTCGGCCGCGCCGCCGAACGCCTGTCCCTGTCCCAACCGGCGCTGTCGCAGCAGATCCGCCAGCTGGAACACAGCCTCGATGTCAGCCTGTTCGAACGGGGCAACAAGCGCCTGCTGCCGACCCTGGCCGCGCACACCCTGTACAACCACGCCCTGCCCCTGCTCGACGGCATGCAGCGGGCCCGCGAGGCCCTGCGCAACTTCAAGGGCCAGGCCCTGCGCACCCTGGCCATCGGCGTGCTGCAGACGGTCCGGCCGAGCCTGGTGCCACAGTTGCTCGACCGGGTACGCAAGGCGCAGCCGCATCTTGTCGTGCAGATCTACGAGCTGTCGGGACTGGAGATCGAACGGCGCCTGCTCAACGGCAGCCTGGACATCGGCATCAGCTACCTGCCCCCGCGCCAGCCGGGGCTGCACGGCCTGTTGTTGTACGAAGACGAGTTGCAGGTGGTGATTCCCCGCACCCACCCGCTGCGCGAGTTCAAGAAGGTCTCGCTGAAGCAGGCTGCCGAGTTGCCGATGATCCTGCTCGGCGAGGAATTCCAGGTGCGGCAGATCTGGCAGGGCCAACTGGCCAACCTGGGCCGCCGGCCACAGGTGCAGGCGGAGATGAACAACATGGGCGGGATTCTCGACAGCCTGCCGCACACTGCGCTGGCCACGGTGCTGCCGGGCCGGGCGCAGGAAGCCTCGGAGGATCCGGAACTGCTGTGGAAACCGCTGAGCGAGCCACGGGTGCCGCTGAAGGTGGGGCTGGTGTTTCGCGATGCGCAGCGCCAGCAGGCCTCGGTGGAGCTGCTGCGTACGTTGCTGGAGGATGAGGCAGCTGCAAGCTACAAGTTTTAAGCGACAAGAAGAAGCAGATCGGCGCGCACCCGCTTTTTCTTACAGCTTGCAGCTTGAAACTTGAAGCTCGGAAAAAAGAAAACCCCGCCGAAGCGGGGTTTTACAGACTGTTTCCCTTTGACTTCCCTTTCGTCCCACCGTCCCGGGCAGGTCTCCTTCGTTCCGTCCTTGTGATGTACTTTGCGCGTCCTGCGCTTCGTCCATGTAAGAAAGATTAACTGTGGATCCAATCTTGGGAAAGAGGCTAAAAGTCACCACGTCATGTAAGCAAATGCTTACATGACGCAATTACGTCAGAACTGCTCCGCGTCCAGCAGATACAGGGACTCGCTGCCAGCTTTCACCGAGGCGCACAGCGACTGCAGGCGCGGCAGCAGACGGGCGAAATAGAAGCGCGCGGTGCCCAGCTTGCTGGCGTAGAAGCTGTCGTCGCCTTGCTTCTCCAGCGCCTTGCGGGCCATCAGCGCCCACATGTAGGCGTAGGCGGTGTAGCCAAAGGCGTGCAGGTATTCGACCGAGGCGGCACCGATCTCGTTGGGGTTGCCCTTGGCCCGGTCGAGGACCCAGGCAGTCAGGCTGTCCAGGTCATCCAGGGCCGCGTTCAGCGGCTTGACGAACTCGCCCAGCTCGCTGCCGGCGGTGGCGGTGAAATGGCGAATCTCGTCGGCGAACAGCTTGTAGAACGCGCCGCCGCTGCCGACGATCTTGCGCCCCATCAGGTCCAGGGCCTGGATGCCGTTGGTGCCTTCGTAGATCTGGGTGATGCGCACGTCGCGCACCAGCTGCTCCTGGCCCCATTCACGGATATAGCCGTGGCCACCGAACACTTGCTGGCCGTGTACCGCGGCTTCCAGGCCGAGGTCGGTGAGGAAGGCCTTGGCCACCGGGGTCAGCAGTGCCACCAGGTCTTCGGCGCGCTTGCGGGTGCTGGCCTCTTCGCTGTACTTGGCGGTGTCGAGCTGCATTGCCACGTAGGTGGAGAAGGCGCGGCCGCCTTCGTTCAGCGCCTTCATGGTCAGCAGCATGCGCCGCACGTCCGGGTGGACGATGATCGGGTCGGCGACCTTGTCCTTGGCCTGCGGGCCGGTGGGCGAGCGGCTTTGCAGGCGGTCGCGGGCGTATTCGACGGCGTTCTGGTAGGAGCGCTCGGCCGAGGCCAGGCCCTGGATACCGACGCCCAGGCGCTCGTAGTTCATCATGGTGAACATGGCCGCCAGGCCCTTGTTCGCCTCGCCCACCAGGTAGCCGGTAGCTTCGTCGAAGTTCATCACGCAGGTGGCCGAGGCCTGGATGCCCATCTTGTGCTCGATCGAGCCGCAGGTCGCCGGGTTGCGCGCGCCGAGGCTGCCGTCGGCGTTGACCAGGAACTTGGGCACCAGGAACAGCGAGATACCCTTGGGACCCGCCGGGGCGTCCGGCAGCTTGGCCAGCACCAGGTGGATGATGTTCTCGGTGAGGTCGTGTTCGCCGCCGGTGATGAAGATCTTGGTCCCGCTGACCTTGTAGCTGCCGTCGGCCTGTGGCTCGGCGCGGGTGCGGATGATGCCCAGGTCGGTACCGGCATGGGGCTCGGTCAGGCACATGGACCCTGCCCAGACGCCGGCGTACATGTTCGGCAGGTACTTTTCCTTGAGTTCTTCACTGGCGTGGGCGTTGATCGACAGGCAGGCGCCGGCGGTCAGCATCGGGTACAGGCCGAAGGCCAGGCTCGACGAGTTGACCATTTCCTCGACCTGGGCCGAGATCACCTTGGGCATGCCCATGCCGCCGTACACCGGGTCGCCGCCGACACCGACCCAGCCGCCTTCGGCGTAGGTCTGGTAGGCCTCGATGAAACCGGCTGGGGTACGCACGGCACCGTTATCCCAGTGGCAGCCTTCCTCGTCGGCGGCGCGGCTCAGCGGGGCGATGGTCTTGCCGGTGACCTTGCCGGCCTCTTCCAGCACCGCCATGGCGGTGTCTTCGTCCACCGCTTCGGCCAGTCCGGGCAGGGCTGCCCAGAGTTTCGAGACTTCGAAGACTTCGTTGAGGACGAAGCGCATATCGCGCAGCGGCGCTTTGTAGTCAGCCATGGCAACCTCTCACACCTTGAGTCGTGGGCAGTCCCGCAGGGGACCGGTACTAAGGTCTCGGAGTGTAACTGAACAACTTTTGCGACACATAGGGTCATCTGGAGACCGTCTAGTCACTTTTGGTCACGCCACGCGCAATGCGCCTCGCCGCTCCTTCTGCCCATGGGCCATCACGCAGTTACGCCCCGCTCCCTTGGCCGCGTACAGCGCCTGGTCCGCGGCTTTGAGCACTTCCTCGGGGGTCCGGTGTTCGGCCTGGCGCTCGCACACGCCAATACTCACGGTCACCGACACGCTACCGCTTCCCGACGTTCCGCGGCGCTGGCGACCTTGCTGGTCGTCCTGCGGGCGGTTCTCCTGGTTGCGCAGCTGGATAGCGTAGTTGGCAATCATCTCGCGCACCGCCTCAAGGTGCGGAATGCACTCTTCCAGGGTCTTGCCGGCGAACACCAGGCAGAACTCCTCGCCGCCGTAGCGGTAGGCGCGCCCGCCGCCAGTGACCTTGGACAGCTTGCTGGCCACCAGGCGCAGCACCTGGTCGCCGACGTCGTGGCCGTGGGTGTCGTTGAATTTCTTGAAGTGGTCGACGTCGGTCATCGCCAGCACGTAGTTGCGCCCCAGGCGCTGCATGCGCTCGTTCAGCGCGCGGCGTCCCGGCAGGCCGGTGAGTTCATCGCGGAAGGCCATCTGGTAGGCCTCGTGGGACACCGCCGCGGCGATCATCAGCATCACCTGGCTGCACATGATGTTCAGGGTGAAGGGCAGGATGAAGGTCTGCGGCAGCATCCAGAAGATGCCGATCAGGCCGGTGATCTGCGCCGCGTGCAGCGGCCGCGGCTGGCGCAGGTACTGCACGACGACAACCACGAAGGCCAGGAAGAACACCGGGTAGGACATCTGGATCAGGCTCATCCAGCTGCCATGCAGCGCCGGCCAGCGGATCTCCACCAGCCACGCCAGCAGGGCCTGCGGGTAGCTCTGCTCCATGCCCAGGGCCACGCTGCCCACCGCCAGCAGCACGGCGAAGCGCGCCACCATGTCCTGGAACAGGTGGGTGCGCTCCTGCCACGCGCTGAACAGCGCGAACAGCATCGGCAGCAGCAGGCAGACGAGGTGGAACACCACCGCGGCGTCCTCGCGCACGCGGCCGTGGTCACGGAAGTAGTCGGTCTGGGTATCGAGCAGGTAATAGGCGATGTAGACGGTGATCATCAGGAACAGCTCGCGCTGCCGCCGGTACACCGCGCAATAGGCGCCGCCCAGCAGCAGCACCAGGGTCGGCAGGACGTTGAACAGCGAGGTGAAGAACACCGACAGGTCCCGCACGTAGGCGGCCGCCAGCCCCGAGAGGAGAAGAAACAGGCTCGGCAGGAAATGACTTGGTCTTACAGCGGAAAAACGAAACACGTGAACTCTCCGATCCAGCAGATCGACAATGGCATTGTGCCTCCACTGTATCGGCAATGCACCTGAATAGATAAATTTTTGGCGCCAATTTATTTGGCGTCACCGGGGAGAGCCAGCGGCAAGCTTCAAGCAGAAGCAGTTCGCGGAGGGTTCGGATTTTCCCAAGGCAAAAAAAAGCCTGCCGGTGAGGGCAGGCTTGATAAGGCTTTATCTTGCCGCTTGAAACTTGCGGCTTGAGGCTCAGTAGGAAAGGCCGAAATGCTCTTCGTCCATCGCCATCAGGTTGTTCGCACCGGACAGCATGGTCGCGACATGGGTGCGGGTACGCGGCAGGATGCGCTGGAAGTAGAAGCGCGCGGTCTGCAGCTTGGCGGTGTAGAACGCCTCTTCGCTGGTGCCGGCAGCCAGCTTCTCGGCGGCCAGGCGGGCGATGTCGGCCCAGAAGTAGGCCAGGCAAGCGTAGCCGGAGTACATCAGGTAGTCCACCGAGGCGGCACCCACTTCCTCGCGGTCCTTCATGGCGGCCATGCCGACCTTCATGGTCAGTTCGCCCCACTCCTTGTTGATCGCAGCCAGCGGCTCGACGAACTCCTTGACGGCTTCGTTGCCTTCCTGGGCCTGGCAGAACTTGTGCACGATCTTGGTGAAGCCCTTCAGCGCCTCGCCCTGGGTCATCAGTACCTTGCGACCCAGCAGGTCGAGGGCCTGGATGCCGGTGGTGCCTTCGTACAGCATGGAGATACGGCTGTCGCGCACGTTCTGCTCCATGCCCCACTCGGCGATGAAGCCGTGGCCACCGTAGATCTGCACGCCGTGGTTGGCGGCTTCGAAGCCGACTTCGGTCATGAAGGCCTTGGCGATCGGGGTCATGAAGGCCAGCAGTGCGTCGGCCTTCTTCTTCTCTTCCTCGTCCTGGCTGTACTTGACGATGTCCACCTGCTTGGCGGTGAAGTAGACCATGGCACGGTTGCCTTCGGCGAAGGCCTTCATGGTCAGCAGCATGCGACGTACGTCCGGGTGGACGATGATCGGGTCAGCGGCCTTGTCCGGTGCTTTCGGGCCGGTCAGGGAGCGCATCTGCAGGCGGTCGCGGGCGTATTTCAGGCCACCCTGGAACGCCACTTCGGCGTGGGCCAGGCCTTGCAGCGCAGTACCCAGGCGAGCAGTGTTCATGAAGGTGAACATGCAGTTCAGGCCTTTGTTGGCCGGGCCGATCAGGTAGCCGGTGGCGGCGTCGAAGTTCATCACGCAGGTGGCGTTGCCGTGGATGCCCATCTTGTGTTCCAGGGAGCCACAGGTCACCGCGTTGCGCTCGCCCACGCCGCCTTCGGCGTTGACGTGGAACTTCGGCACGATGAACAGGGAAATGCCCTTGGTGCCGGCCGGTGCATCGGGCAGGCGGGCCAGGACGATATGGACGATGTTGTCGGCCATGTCGTGCTCACCGGCGGAGATGAAGATCTTGGTGCCGGTGACTTTGTAGGAACCGTCGGCCTGGGGCTCGGCCTTGGTGCGCAGCATGCCCAGGTCGGTACCGCAGTGTGGCTCGGTCAGGCACATGGTGCCGGTCCACTCGCCGGATACCAGCTTGGTCAGGTAGGTGTGCTGCTGTTCGGCGGTGCCGTGGGCGGACAGGGTGTTCATCGCGCCGTGGGACAGGCCCGGGTACATGCCCCAGGACCAGTTGGACTCGCCGACCATCTCGCTGATGGCCAGGCCCAGCGACTCCGGCAGGCCCTGGCCGCCGTGGTCGACGTCATGGGCCAGGCTCGGCCAGCCGCCTTCGACGAACTGCTTGTAGGCTTCCTTGAAGCCGGTCGGGGTCTTCACGCCCGATTCGCTCCAGGTGCAGCCTTCCAGGTCACCGACACGGTTCAGCGGGGCCAGTACCTGTTCGCAGAACTTCGCGCCCTCTTCGAGGATGGCGTCGACCATGTCCGGGGTGGCGTCCTGGCAACCCGGCAGGCTCTGATAGTGCGCTTCATAGCCGAGCAGTTCATCACGGACGAAACGAATATCACGCAAGGGGGCTTTGTATTCAGGCATAGCGATGAACCTCTGCTGATGAATCCTGGTTTGGGTAGGTACCGAGCTCTAGGCGGCTTTCGGTCAAACAGTTGTTTGAAACTTACGTTTAAGCCCGAAGCTTGTCAAGCACCCTGCCGATGGCGCTTTTGCCATCGTCCATACGCGTTAGAAGGCGAGGAAATGTCTGATAAACGCGCAGCCGAATGCCTGGCGCAAGAGCCAAGGCACTGATGGATAAAGGCTAGCGGGGAAAGATGAAGCCTGAAGCGTCGCGCTTCAGGCGTAGGTGTCGATCAGGGTGCCGAGCATTTCGTCCGATGCTTTGGCCACTTTGACACCAAGTTCGACCTGGTGCTTGCCCAGGGCCTGTTCGACGGTGGCGGTGGCCATGTCCATCTGCTGGCTGCGGTCGACGGCACGCAGGCGTTCGGCCTGGAAGTCGCTGGATTGACTGGTGGCGGCGCGCTCTACGGTGTTGTTGGCAATCTGGCTGGCGGCCTGGTCGACCCGCTGCTGCCCGGCGTGAATGGCGCCCAGGCCGGCATAGAACGCGGAACTGCCCGAGATTTCCATTTCAAGACTCCAAGGAAGAGAGTGGCAATACAGTGGCCTATTGAAGCAGAGACGGGCAGGAAATGCCCTTGAAAAACACTAATGGCAATAGGCTTCATGATAGAGAACAGCAAATAAACAACCCGTAGCTGGCTTCTAGTCCAGCAGATCAAGCTGCAAATGCTCCGCCACCGCCTCCGCCGACGCGATCTTCAGCTTCGGCACCCGCCCCAGGCACGGCGCCGGAAGGCGCTCGGCCAGGCTGGCCAGGTTCTCCTCCAGCCGCGAGGTCCGCGCATCGACGATATTGGCCACCCAGCCCGCCAGTTGCAGGCCGTCCCGGGCGATCGCTTCGGCGCTGAGCAAGGCATGGTTGATGCAGCCCAGGCGCACCCCGACCACCAGGATCACCGGCAATTTCAGGCCCATGGCCAGGTCCGACAGGTTGGCGTGGTGCGACAGCGGCACCCGCCAGCCACCCGCCCCTTCGATCAGGGTGAAGTCGGCATTCTCGGCAAGTATCTCGCGCATCGGCCCCAGCAGGCTCTGCACACTCAATTCAATCCCCGCCTCCCGCGCCGCCAGGTGCGGAGCGATGGCCGGCTCGAAGGCAAAAGGATTGATGCGTTCATACGGCAGCTTCAGCGAACTCTGCGCCATCAGCGCCAGCGCATCGGCATTGCGC
>JAIRVG010000032.1 GCA_031253995.1 Paucimonas sp.
CGCGACGATCAGGCTGCGTTGAAAACAGGCTCGGAATGCTCATTGACAACCAGTCAACTCCGCTTCCTCGCCTGTTTTCGCCTTGCCTGATCGCCGCTCGGCGACTTTTCGTACAAACCTTAGTCAAAGCTGGACGACGGATTGAAGTTGTCTCGCACACCGGTCATGGCGTAGAAGCGCGTTACCAGGTCAGTGGGGTATCCACCAAGCCGAGCACTTTCCAAGCGAGGGACACTGGCGAGTGGGTCTAGAGAGCCATCGGCGGGAATGACGCAAATCAGCTCGACGTGCTTGAGCGCCGGCAATGCGGATATCGGCTCAAGAGTATCGATCACAGTGCGTTTGCCTGCCGAATCCCAGCTCGGTGCCGTTGCCAATGACAGGCAGATCATTGCATCAAGTTGGGCTAAAGCTGAAATCTGCCTTAGCTTTGGCATGTGCAATATTCTCAAGTACTCAAGCTGCTTCAAACCCGACAAGAAGTCTACTGAGTCGTCTGGAAGAGTACCGATCACCAGTTCTCGCAAGTTTACGCACTGCTCAATCGCCTTCAGGCTTTTATACTTGCAGTGCCATACCCGCAAGCTCGTAATTTCCTCGGGGGGCACCGAAAGTATGAGCTGTTTGGACGGTTCTCTCATTAAATCAACTTTCATACCTATTCCCTTCACCGTGTGCACTGTAGGTATTTTTCGCCCCAGCTAATGGCCTCATTGTACCAGCTTCGGTTGGGACTGATGGAGTTGATGATATTTTCGAAGTGTGGGTTTCGATTAATCAAAACCTGCTCGACTGCGCGTGCTTGGTCTCTTGTCAACTGCTGTGTGGTGATCTTGATAAACTCGTCAAAATTCCGCCCATTAGCAAGATGTTCACCGATTCTGATATCCAATCGGGTAGATATTCCTGCGTACGTTAATTTACCTGCGTTCGCGGCCATGTAGACATCATAGGCCGCCTCGCCTGCAACCCTGCCGCCAAACGTGGCACCCAGCGACACGCCTGCACCGATTTCAGCTGCCGCAATGCCAGCAGCATTGATCGCCGGCGCGTTTGCCAGCGCCCAGATGCACAAGGGCGTTGCGGGACCACACAGGCCGAGTGGGTCACTGATGCTGCCAGGGTTGCCGTTAGCGTATGCGAACGTGTTCAGACCGCCATTCAAACCAATGGGATCGCTTTGCAGGTAGCGGCCGGTGTCGGCGTCGTAATCGCGGAAGTAGTTGTAGTTGAGTTTGCTGTCCAGGTCGTCGATCTGGCCGGGCAACCGCAGGGGTACGGTGGCACTGCGCCGCTGGCTGTCCAACCCGATGATGATGTCTGGGTCACCCACCCCGAAGGCATCACTTATCCAACGCCACATCGAGGCGCCGTTATCACCGATTGCCAGGCGTGGTGTGTTCAGATGGTCGGTCAGCAGGTAGACAATCTGGTGATTCTTGAGAGCGCCAGTGGCGTCGGGGTAATAGTTGATCTGGGCCAGTGGCTTGCCATCGAACCATACCCACGCGGACTGAAACAGTTTCTTGCCAGACGCATCATTCACCATCAAGCCAGCAAGCTCGCCTTGTCCGCCGTATTCGTACACGGTGGTGCGATACAACTGGCCATTGTCCAGGTCACGCGTGATAACGCGCTGGCCGAGGTGGTTATATTTGTATTCGGCTATTTTGCTGTTGGCGGCATTATAAACTTCACTCAGCCTCCCGGCGCTGTCGTAGGCCAACCTCCGGCCTCTATGCTGCAATGTGTTGCCCGCCGCATCTCGCGGCACAGCGCGGCCGTCGATCGAGGCGAGTACATTGCTGTTCGGGGCATAGGTGAGGGTTTGGCTGCTGAGTACGGCACCAGTGGTCGCATCTTTGGTCAGTCGCTGAGTTCGGTTGCCAACCGCGTCCCATTGATAGGTCTTTACTATATTTCCGGATTTTTCTTCGATGAGCCTATCCAAGGCGTCATATTGATAGGTGGTGCTGCCAGCAAAGGACGTGATTGACGTGACGACATTGCCGTTTGAGTTGATCACGCTGGACGCGGAGTTTTTACCTGTTTGTTGCCTGGCCTGACGAAGGTGCTGGTCGTAATCATTCGTTACCTGCATGCCATTGCCGAGCAGCATCGAGGTTACAAGACCCGCTTTTTTGTAGGTGATGTCCTTGGCCAGGTATTGGACGGTCCCGTTGATGTCGGCTCTTATTGCAGTGATATTCGCAGCGGTGTCCCGCTCATACGTGATTTTCTGTTGGGAGTTTTGTGCAGAGACCAATTGATTATTGGCGTTGTAAAAATATTGCTGGCCATAAATACTGCTTTGGCCCACGGCCGAGACCGCCTCAACAATAATTTTTCCTTCGGCGGTGTATTGATAGCTATTGTAACCGTAATTACCGTTGACTCTTGCCAGGCGTCCTTTGTCGTAGGGTGTTCCTTTGCCATAGGTGAACGTAATGTTTTCCGCAGGTGTAGCCGGAAACTTTTTGGCGACCAACCGGTTCAGATTATCGTAAGCGTAGTCAGTGACAACGCCACGGGCATCGACCGACTTGATCAAGTTGGAGGCTTCATCGTACTGGCGTGTAGACGTGCCGGTGTCCGGGCTTACGGTCTTGATGATGTTGCCATTGTAATCGTAACTGTAAGTGGTCTGTGCCCCGCGTGGGTCGACAACCGCTGTCAGTTGATCCGCCGTGTTATAGGTGTATCGCGTCACACCGCCGAGTGCGTCTGTAGTTGTAATGCGCCGGCCCAGTGCGTCGTAACTGAACTGGGTTTTAGACCCCAACGGCGTCACACTGCTGGTCAGATTACCTACGAGGTCGTAGGTGTACAGGGTGGCTTTACCCGTCGCGTCGATTTCTGCTATCACGCGACCTAGTTCATCTACCTTGCTGATGGTGGTTCGGGCAGATGAATTATTATTAGCAACGTGAAGGCGATGAGTCCTGACACGGTTGCCCATGCTGTCCAGCGTATAGCGGATTTTTATACCGCTGCTGTTGTCCTCGCCGATGGAGCGACGTGCTTGATCATATAAGTACTGAGTCCAACTGCCATCGGGATATGAAGTTTTGGTCAGATCGCCCGATGCATTGTATTCATGCTGCGTTATCTTGCCCCGGGTATTGCTGGTGGCAAGCCAACCCTCTTCAGTATAAGTCAGGGTCGTGTAAACGCCATTGACGTCAGTCACCTTTCCCGGCAAACCAAATTCATTGAAATCAGAATATAAGGTGCGATTACCTTCAGCATTGGTGACACTGGTATTGTTGCCAGCGGCGTCGTATTCATACTTCGTTATGTCTGCCACGTCACGTCGGGGGCCATCCACGGACGTGAGTAAACCGGCTGCGTCATACGTGTATGTTGTGGTCGAGGCAGCGCTGGACTGCCCGGCAAGCAAGACGAGGCCAAAGAGCGCTAATGCGCTGAGTTTCACATTCATAAATCCATTCCTGTGGAGCATCCATACTGCGTTCAGTTAGTTGGCCGTCCGGGGTCAGAAAGCCCGGCAAGGGCTGCCGTCACTGCACCGTCATTTCTATCAATTGACCCTTCGCGTTATAGCGAAATTGCGTAGTTTTACCGGGTTCGGTGATGGTAATAGGCCTTATTCCGTCGGCGTCGCGCTGGGTGGTGATGACACGTGCGAGTGGAGTGCCTGCGGCTTCTGTCCGAGAAATCTCATGTCCTTGAGCATTGTACGAATAGAGGGTTTTTGTCCCCATTTCATCGAGTTTCTCTACACGCCTTCCTTGGCTATCGTATTTGAAGCTGGCATTACTCAGCCCACAGTTCAGGGACGGGTGTCCTTGCACACGTACAAGACGCTTTACGTTCTTGATCACTTCGAACGAGTGCGTGGATTGCTTGCCCAATGAGTTGGTAATTGTCGTTGCACCCAAATCGTTATAGGCCATGGTCGTTAGATCGGCGCCACCGGCATGCACGCTGGAAATTGCCCTGCCTCGGCTGTCGTAGGTCCATTGGGCCGCAACCACTCCGCGCTCGTCCGTGATCGACGTCAAGTGAAACGGAAACCTTGTGTCGTCATAGCCATACTGACGGCTTTTTATTTTGCCGCTGTAGTTGTAGGCTACCCCGGTCAACCTGCCGCCTTTGTCGTATTGATAGGTCGCTGTTACCACAGGGTTACGGGCGATACTCAAGCGCCCATAACTATCATGGGTGAGGGAAATTGACTTTGTGTAAATATCAGTAATGGTTACAGTGTTGCCCGAGTACACCAGTGAATAGCCGTAGCCGGTGTGCCCGGCCCACTGCACCAGTCGACCTTTCGCATCAAACCTTGAAATGTCCTTGTCGGTATTCTGATATTCCCAGCCGTTGCTGGTTTTCAGCAGCTTACCGATTGATTCCTCGCTGAGCGGCGTGTAAGTGGTACCTTGGATAAGCTTGAATTTAAGCGCTGCGCCTTCTGCTGTTTGTAGCCTGACCAGAGACCCTTTGCTTTTGATGTACGCTGAGTAGGTGTGACTCCAGTGGACTGCCCGTTGACTGTTGTAGTAGCGCACCATCTCCAGGCTATTTGGGTTTCGCTTGGGGATGTCGACTTCACTTTGGAACTTGTTGCCTGTCGCCGTGTTTATGGGGTTTCCAGCGCAGCTTTGCCCCTCCGGCTCACCCAGGTTTTGTTCGGGATCAACAACGTACTCCGGATAAATGCCATTAGCGGGGTTTACCACTTGGAACTCTTCAAGGCTGGTCATTTCCTCGGTCAGTGGCACAGGCTCTTCCGGTTTAGGCAGATCTTCTACCGGCTCGGTCGATTCAAATGGGCCGGAGCTATCCATGACGGTGCCTTGGGGGGGCGTCGCCGGAGGTTGTGTAGTGGGGGGGGCAGTGGTCGGTGGTGGAGTCGTGGGTGTGGCGGGAGGGCTGGAAGGGGCATCATCTGCATAGCTGGGTATAACGCCCAGGTACAGTGTTGCGGCTAGCAGAAGCATGTGAGCTTTCATGCAAAGTCCTTATTGCAGTAGTTGGTTTAGTGTGCTCGTTAATGCAAAATTCATTGCATAAGATGAAACGGTCTTGATAGCAGATGCCGGAAAAATTTAGCATTAAGAATTATTAAGTTTTCCAGTATTGCAATCGAGCATTGTGCGCGTTGCAATGCCTAGGCTTTGTATGAAAACCTTTGAAAACCCGCCAACACCCCAGCCCGCCTGAGTTTCCGTAGAGTTCTGGCCTTTTCAGCGCAGGACTCTGCCATGCCCAAACAGCGATACGAAATCTCCGACGCCGACTGGGAGTTGGTCGCCGATCTCTTCAATACACCTCGCCGCACCGGACGCCCACGAGCTGATGATCGACTGATGCTCAACGGTGTGTTCTGGGTGCTTTGCTCCAGCGCGACGTGGCGTGACATGCCTGAGCGATACGGTCCTTGGTCCACGGTTTATCAGCGGTTTCGAGACTGGCGAAATCAGGGCACCTTCAACAAGATGCTCAAGCGGATGCACGTCAAGCTCAACGCACAAGGGCTGATCGATCTGGACACCTGGTGCATCGATTCAAAGGCCGTCAAAGCAACCCGGGCCTCCTCCGGAGCAGGCAAAAAATTTCAGACCGTAATAGGACGCCGCAGTCCGGGGCAGGTACCGTAATTCACCGTGTTTTTGGGCCTGCGACGGCCTGTTGCGGACACCCGGCGGGTGCAAATCCCTATCTCTCCGCAATATTGGGAAATTCCTTATAAATCAATGGTTTATAAGGATTAGAAAATGGCGATTTGTAGCAAGGTTTTGTAGCAAAAACCTGAACTGCAAGTCGCCATTTTTTCGTCTGTCGTTTGTCCTTCCTGTTGCTCTTTCTGAGCGTATTTGGCCTCTGTGGCTACATCTCTATCTGACGATACTTCGGTGCCTCTGGTGAGGTTCTGAGGCGTCCTTCTGCTTGAGTTTGGATCGAGGTCGCCAACGGTGCGGGGACTTGTACCCGTGCCGGTGGGGACCGGGAATATTCTGGCCTATCGAGAGGAATCAGGAAGTGGGGACTTGATGGAGAAAAAGTCTTAAGCGATGATGGCGAAGTGCCTTTTTTGTGCAGAAGGCATTGGATGCACTGACAGGGAGAAAGGAATGAAGTTAACGCTTGCGGTTGGTTTTGCGTGTGTGTTCGGACTTGGTGGTGCGATTGCTGCTCCGTTGAAGTTCGAGACTCAAGACCTACCATCAGATCGTACCAGTATGGAGTATGGCCCTCAGATCAATAACTTTGCAGAGAAAGTTCTGGGGCATAAATGGGTATCTGATAAAGGCTATGGGTTTGTGTTCTACGAAAAAGAGAATCTTCATAGACATGACCAATACGCAGAACGCTACATTAAAGATGGGTATTTTTTCGAAGTACACAAGTACCTCTACCGGCAAAAACTCAAAGAATATGGAAATGGTCTGTTTGCTAGGCAGAGCACTCGAGTGGGGTTCATTGAATTCACCGATACAGGTGATCAGCGGCTCTATTTTCGCTTGATTGATGACAAAACCTTGGAGTACGTCGTTTCAGACAATACGCGAACAACTCAAAGTCAGCTGATTTTGAAGCGTGAAGATGAGTTCCCTGAAAACCCCAATCCTGTGCGGCTTAAAAGTGCAAGGGAGCGCGGAACTTTTCAGTGAGGATGAGTGATGAGTAAGCGGAACTGCTACGACTGTATAAGGGCTGTTGTAAGAGAAAAAACAACCACATCTCACACTAGGGGTGCGGTAACTGCAACTGGGACTGGTAGGAATATTTCAGTCAGTAACAACATTGCGACGGATATCAAGCAGGATGTATTGCTTGAGTTTCCTGATGGTAAGATCGTTAAGACAGTTCTGATTAACGAAAGTATTGATGCTCCAGTAGGTCATGCGATTTTTATTGCATTCCTTAAAGGTGAGCCTATCGCTTATCGATTGAGTGGTGATGATCAGATTCATTCGCTTGGATATACCAGCCAAAAAAGTACTATGACAGCGAAGGAGTTTATGTTGCTGCTCGCACCTGTCGCTGGAACCTTATTTGGGTTCGCATTTGCCTCTACACCTGATAAATACTATGAGAATGGCCAAATGAGGGAGCACCATGCTGGCCAGGCTGTGGCTGGTTTTGGGCTGGCTGCAACAGCCCTCAGTATTTGGCTAATGAGAAGTTGGATTCCATATTTTGTCGGTACTGCCGTTTCTGGTGTTGCTACTGCTATCACGGCAATTGTACATTATTCACGTGAGAATCAGGGTCGTAAGCAGCTGCTGAGTGATCTGAAAAAGGACTTTGATACACTAGAAATGCAGGGATAAACTTATATATCTCTCCCGTGTACGTGTGCGTGTCTTGAAAACCCTGAGGGGTTTTCGCTTTGCTCTTAATCACCAGCATTGCCGCGAAGCGGCTTCGCCTTTCTTCTCGGCAAAGCTGCTCCTTCCTACTTACTCAATAAAAAATGAGTGTTCGGAGGACAGCCTTGCCAGAGATTTCCTTTTTCATTTGGGGGAATTTGGGGGAATGGGGGCGTGTATTTCCCTCATGGCCTACTACGAGAAGCGCGGGAACGCCTGGCGCGCCCAGATTCGCCGCAACGGGTATCCAGCTCTTTCCGCCACTTTTGCCGCCAAAGCAGAAGCCCAGCGCTGTCCTCACGAGCAATAAGGGCTGCCCACGCCGATCGGCGGCAGCCGGTACTCCAGCTTGGCCCTCAACACGATCATGAACTACTTCCCGCGAGCTTGCGTAGCTGCCGGGATTGAAGGTATTCGCCTTCACGATCACGCATCTCAGCACGCAGGACCTTGCTGAGAAGCTTGGTCAAGTAAAAACCAAGCAAGTCAGCACATGCCTCATTAAAACTTTGTGATTATATCGGAGGTCCCCAAACCTGTGCGGTGATTCTTGAATTTGACAAGTATGAATCTCCAACTAGCCTAGCTTTGCTGAGTGATTGATTTTCACAAACCTGGGATGGAGAGACAAAATGAAGGGACTTCAAACTATTACTGATGCTTGGGGTGAGTGGCTGGCGAAAAGGTGCAAGACCTCTTTGGATTTCACTGCAAGCACGAACTATGATAAGTGCAGTGATTACGAAAAATACATCGTCACCGCCAAGGCGCTAAGGGATAAGTATAGCGTCAGAGATTCCAGGGTCTCAAATACAGCCAAGGAGTACAAGGACTCAAAGGCTATTTCAAACTCTACAAATCAACAGGTGACAAATGATTTTGAATTTGTCTTTAATGTTACCAATACCCATAGATTTGCTGTGACAAGAGCTTTGAATGTAGGTGTAAAAGTTAGTGGTGGGATAACGATTCCGTTTGTTACGGATGCCAAGGGGGAGGTCAGCACGGAACTGTCTCTCTCGGATGCAAAAGAAACCACTAAAACAGAAATGCGTACGCTTTCGGATAAAACACCAATCGTAATTCCTCCCCATAGACAAATTATCGTTCAAGCAAGTCTCATAATTGATGAGCGAGTTTCCGAGTGGGAGCAGCCTGTTTTCCTGGAAGGGTATGTCGCTATCAAGTTTAGCGATTGGAGGCGTCTAAATGGAAGTGAGGACGCCCATCGCTTGTGGTTTATCCCTATAGAGCAAGTGTTTGGCGATGTATTTCATTTTAATATTATCGATGCGACTGGCTATCAGGTTGTAGGTGGAGGGGTTAACGCTATCGTCCAGGGTGAGTGCACTTCAGTCTATACCTCCGAATTGCGGAAAGAACTGAGGGAAGGTGGGGTGAATGATAGCTGGGATGATATGAAGCCAGAAAAATTCTCTGCGTTTAGTGATGTGGATCCATCAGACATCTCAACTACTGAAAGCCTTCTCGTTTCGCAGCTTTACTCCGGGATTATTCCAGGCGGGGCAACATGACGAAATCGGGGTCGCGACACGTGGTGCTCTACTAAATCAGCGTTGAACTAACTATCGAAAATCTCGACTACGGTCATTGACCTGATACGTTAGACCACGTGAAGGGACGGAGGCTATTTTCGCTTCCGTCCCGGTTTCGACCTCTGGTGCTCCCCATCTCTTAACTCTCGCAGGAATTTGCGCATAATCCCCGGCCGTTTCGACCAGGCTGTAAAGCTCATCGCTGCTCTCCTATTGGGCCGGGCCTTGTTCATTCTTATGCCGTTCACAGAGACTGTTATCCTGTAGTTTTCCTCCTGGCAGACCTGATTATTTGTAGTTAGTGCAAGACGGTGACATCTGGCCTGATAAGCACGAAGTCACCCACCGCCGAGAAAATAATCATGTCGAACCATAAGGCTCCCACTTCCAAGGATTCGTCCTGGCAGATGAATCTTCCGCAATTTGATGTCACTCCAAAACACAGCGCCTATGACGTCGTCATTATCGGCGGGGCAACCATGGGGGCATGCAGCGCCTGGTTTCTAGCGTCGAACCCGGACTTCAAAGGCAGGGTCCTCATTGTCGAGCCCGACCCGACGTTCGCCAAGGCTCAAACCGGTGCATCGAACAACTGCATGCGTCAGCAATTTGCCAATCCGATTAATGTCAGGATCGGTCAGTTTGCTGCCGAGTTCGCGAAGGCTTTTCGTGAAAATCTTGGGGGCGACGCTGCAATACCGGAACTGCCAATCCGCAATTTCGGCTACCTGTATCTCTCCGACAACTCCAGTCTCACCTCCCTGCTGGAACGCGATCAGCAAGTTCAGGCGGAAAATGGCGCCGGCACCCGCATGGTCGGCCGCCAGGAGATAGCCGCGCAGTATCCTTTCTTCCGACTCGACGACATCGAAGCAGGCAGCCTGAACACCCAGGACGAGGGCTATTACAACGCTCCTCTGATGATCGAGTGGTTGATCAAGAAGTCGATTGAGCGTGGCGTGGAGTATGTCCGCAACAAGGTGGTCTCCATCGGGCGTGCAAACGACAAGGTCACCAGTGTCACGCTGGAAAGCGGCGAAGTTATCGAAGCAGGCCATATCGTGAATGCGGCGGGAACCCGCGCGGGTGAGATCGCCGCCATGGCAGGTCTCAAGCTCGATATTCAACCCAAGCGTCGCTACACCTTCATCTTCCGCGCGAAGCAGCCGCTGGATCGCGATCTGCCGCTTACGATCGACCCTACCGGGGTGCATTTCCGGCAGTTCGGTGACGATTACCTGGTTGGCTGCCCGCCGATGGGTGAGGACGAGACGGTCGCATGTGATGACTTCACCGCAGAAGAGGGGATCTGGGAGAAGAAGGTTCACCCTATTCTGTCAAAGCGCATTCCACAGTTCAGTGATGTGGAAATCATCGACTTCTGGATGGGGCACTACGATTTCAACACCTTCGATTACAACGTGGTGATCGGGCCCCATGACGTGGTATCGAATTTCCACTTTACCAATGGCTCTTCGGGCCACGGTTCCCAACAGGGGCCTGCTGTGGGACGCGGCATAGCCGAGCAGATCATCTACGGTGAGTTTCGCTCGCTGGATCTGTCGCCATTCCTTTACTCGCGCTTTGCCAAGGGCGAACGAGTGATCGAACGGGCCGTGATCTGATAAAGCCCACGGCGCTGATATTCGCCATCAGCGCCGTCATCATGACGAAACACCACGCCCGGCGGGATTACCCGACCTCGTCAAGCAACCATGTGACGACGGTTCCGATCACTGATCCAGGCGTGATCGGATCGGCAGTCAGCACGTAGAAGCATTCCTCGATATCCAGCGGATACCGGTCTCCCAGTGCCCGCACCAGAGCACCCGTTTTCAATGATCGGCTTACCAGGGGTTGCGCAATCAGTGCGATCCCCACGCCCTGTTCGGCGGCATCCAGTGCCAGGCTGGTCTGCGAAAAGGTGGGCCCCACGAACCGGGCGCCAGGCAGTCCGTGGACATCAAACCATCGTTTCCAGTTGTTGTGACTGTCCGAGATGAGCGGTGCCTGTAGCAAATCCTGAGGCAGCCGCCAGTCGCCGAACCCGCTCAACGTTGGCGAGCACACGGCAATCGCCCGACCTGGGAGCAGAAAATTTGCGCTGGCATCGGCGAAGGGTGGTACGCCCCATCGGATGGCCATGTCGACGCTGCCCCGGCCACGCAATGGTCGCGTAACATCCGAGGCATCCATCATGATTGAAATCTGCGGATGGTCCTCGGCTAGCCGAGCCAGGCGCGGTACCAGCCAGCGGCTGGCGAACGCCGCTGTGGTACTGAGCGTCAGCCGATACGGGTCCTGTTCACTTTCGCTTTGCAGCAATACCCGGGTGGCCTCTTCGATAATTCCCATGGCCAGGCGAACACGGCTCACATACTCCTGTGCAGCCAGTGTGGTGGCCAGGCCACGGGGCAAGCGGGTGAACAACTTGATACCCAGCTTGTCCTCCATGGCACGTACCTGCTGGGCGATCGCCCCCTGCGTCACGAAGAGTTCGTCTGCTGCTGCCCTGAAACTGCCGAGTCTGGCGGTGGCCTCGAACGCAACGAGCTGATTGTGAACAGCCTGCATCATTCGGCGCGCGTCAAAGGTCTTCATCTTGTGGTTTTCCTGCTGACGGTACACTCGCCAGTTCGGCGTCATGCCCATGGCAGGACCAATGAGTAGAAAGTGGGTTTTCTACTGGCACAGGTTCCTTTTCCAGGTTTTAGGGGCTAGCCTCGGCGCAGTGATCTTTCGAATGACGCCAGGTTAACAGCGCTGCGCCGAAGCAAGAGAGACACCCCAACTGTCACCAATCGATAGAAATTCCACTGCCATGCCTGAAGGTTTTCCAGGATTGCCCTCGCTCAATGCGCTTCGCATGTTCGAAGTGGTTGCCCGTCATCTGAATTTCCGTCTCGCCGCCGAAGAACTCGGCGTGACCCAGGCCGCCGTCGCCCAGCAGATCCGAGGGCTGGAAGCCAGCCTCGACATCCGCCTGTTCGAACGCCTGCCGCGCGGCCTGGGAATGACCGATGCAGGTCTGGCCTACAGCGGCAGCATTCGCAGCGCACTGGCGATGATCGACGAAGCGACGCGCCTGCTGCGACCGGAGCCCTCCCATCTGACCGTCAGCGTCACGCCAACCTTTGCCTCGAAATGGCTGATCCCGAAACTGGGGACCTTTGCCGATAGCCATCCGGACATCGACTTGCGTGTGCTGGCAACCGACAGGCTGTCGCATTTCCATACCGACGGGGTCGATATCGCCGTTCGCTATGGGCAGCCTGCGTTCGGGGCGGGGCTGAACGCCGAACTGCTGATGGAGCAGCGTATTGTCGCCGTAGCCAGCCCCAGGCTGTTCGAAGGAAAGGGCATGCCCTCCAGTTTCGACAGTCTTCAGGAATTCCTCATGCTCCACGACGCCCATAACTTCTGGCCCGAATTCACTGCGGCGTTGTTCCCCGGCCATCCGCCACCCACGGCCAAGAACATGCGTTTCAACCAGACCTCCCTGGCAATCGAGGCGGCTATCATCGGACAGGGAATCGCCTTGTCCAGCCATGCGTTCGTCAAGAACGACATCGCGGCCGGCAGGCTGGTACAGGTTTTCACGCAGCAGCTTCTGCTCGACAAAGCGTTCTTTCTGGTGTGGCCACGCAAGGCGCAGCAGTCTCCTGCCCTGCTTGTCGTCAAGGATTGGCTCAAGCAACAGGTATCCGATAGTTAAACTACTGTTCTGGCAAAGGCTGGCTGCCTCCCTCCGCATTGATACAGCTGCTAGGGTTAATGCACTTGAGAAAGCATTACTTCCAACCCCTGGAGGCCGTTATGTCAGTAGAAAAAGTAGCAATCATCACAGCCGGTGGCAGCGGCATGGGCGCGGCAGCAGCGCGACGCCTGGCAGCCGATGGTTTCAAGGTCGGTATCCTTTCTTCCTCGGGCAAGGGGGAAGCACTGGCCAAGGAACTGGGTGGCATCGGTGTGACCGGCAGCAACCAGTCGATCGATGACCTGCAACGCCTCGTGGATGCCGTGGTGGAAAAATGGGGACGCGTCGACGTGCTGGTCAACAGTGCCGGCCACGGCCCTCGTGCGCCGATTCTGGAAATCAGCGATGAAGACTGGCACAAGGGCATGGACACCTACCTGCTCAACGTTGTCCGGCCAACCCGTCTGGTCGCGCCGATCATGCAGCGCCAGCAAGGCGGGGTGATCATCAACATCTCCACTGCCTGGGTCTTCGAGCCCAGTGAGCTGTTCCCGACTTCCGCCGTATTCCGGGCCGGCCTGGCTGCGTTCACCAAGATTTTCGCCGACAACTTCGCCAAGGATAACGTGCGCATCAACAACGTCCTTCCTGGCTGGATCGATAGCCTGCCGGCCACTGAACAGCGCCGCGACAGCGTGCCGCTCAAGCGTTATGGCACCAGCGAGGAAGTCGCCGCCACCATTGCCTTTCTTGCCAGCGAGGGTGCTGCCTATATCACCGGGCAGAACATCAAGGTCGATGGCGGCGTAACGCGCAGCGTCTGATCCCCTGGGGCCGCGACGCTCGTTGCGGTCCACTCTTCATGCAGCGGAATATCCCATGCTCGATGTCTTGTTCCAGCGCATCTGGTCGGACCTGGCAATCCCGGTCGGCGCAGAGCGCAATCCCTTTCGCCTGATGCAACTGGCGACCATTGGTCCGCAAGGATGGCCGAAATGCAGGACGGTGGTTCTTCGTAGTGTCGATCAGAACGCGGGAACACTGTTCTTCTATGCGGATCAACGCTCGGCACTATGCGCTCAATTGCTGGCTGATGAACGTGTTGCGCTGACTGCGCTAAGCCCTTGCGGCGTCATGCAGGTTCGTATCGAAGGGGCGGCCAATCTGGTCGACGATCTCGCGCAGCGACAACACTGCTGGCAGCAGGCGCGAGATAGAACCCAGGCGCTGTTCAAGCATGGCGGCATTCCGGGGCAGATCATCGATACTCCCGAACAAGCCTGTGAACATCTTCAGGAAGGCTTCGAGCACTTCGCGATTATCCGCGTCCAGGTGAAATTGCTGGAGTGGCTCGATCTTTCCCGCACCATTCATCAACGGGCTCGCTTCGTGCGTCAGCAGGCGCACTGGCAGTCTTACTGGTGCGCGCCCTGAAGCAGAAATCTCATGAGCGACCACAAAGTAGTCCCCGGTCCTTTCAATTCCTACAATCCCAACCCTCCACGTTTATATCCGTCCCTCCCAAACCCCGCTAGCATGGCCCGTCTTTAGTACATCTGAACGGATCAACCCTAATGTCCAAGGAAGACACACCTGCCGCCAACGAACGCTGGGTGCTGGAGCCGGATGAAGTCAGGCAGCGCATGATCGCTACGTTCCAGGGGATTCTCGGACGGCTTGACGCAGCGACCGAGCGCGAGCGACTCGTCTTGTACGGCAATGCCGTTGGCCTGCTGATTGCCCTGCGCCTGGCAGGGCTGGTGGACGACGAAGAACATCGCCGCCTGGAAGTCAGCCTGGTGGAATCGATGCGGCCGATGCAGAGCAGCTGCGTTCATTGAGCTCTTGCATCAAGGCCTTCAAGACCCCCTTGCGCCTACCGGATTTTCTCGTCCTGAGCATTGCGAGACGCGCCATCCCCTCTATAAGATTGCGACTCTTTCTCATTTGCTTCAGGTCGCCGCCGCCGTGCCCGCTTCCAATTCCAACAAACTGGGTTTCTTTTTCAGCGAGCACCACCGCTGGCTGCTCCAGCATATCCAGCGCAGGTTGAGCAATCGCGCGGATGCGGAGGACACCGCGGCCGAGGCGTTCTGTCAGATCATTGCCGCGCGGGTCGATCCGGACAACCTTGAGCAACCCCGCGCCTATCTCTCCACCATCGCCCGCCGACTCATCTTCGACCGTCATCGCCGTCGCCGCCTGGAACAGGCCTATCTCGAACGGCTGATGCTGTTGCCCGAGGAACTGGCGCCTTCGCCGGAAGAAACCCACCTGCTGCTGGAGTCGCTGCACGCCATCGATCGCAGCCTCGCCGGCCTGCCGCTGGAGGTGAAGAAAGCCTTCCTGATGAGTCAGCTCGACGGTCTTGGCTACACGGAAATCGCCCGGCGCCTTGATGTTTCGGTGCGTACCGTGGGGCGCTACATGACCGTGGCGCTGCGCCAGTGCTACCTGAGCGGAGCGCAGCCATGAGCCGCACCGAGCTGGACCCGGTCGCCGAGGAAGCCATCGCCTGGATGGTGCGCCTGTGTTCCGGCCCCGACGATGCCCGCCAGCAGGCCCGGTTCCAGCAGTGGCTCGAACGCAGTCCGGCCAATGCAGCGGCCTGGGCGCAGTTGCAGCGGGGTATGGGGCGCCACTACGACGTCGTGCGCCGCGCGCCGGGAAGTCTGCGCGACACCCTCCTGCAACCGGAAACCGCCCGCCGCGACCTGTTGCGCGGCCTGGCTGGCCTCGGCCTGCTGGGCGGCGGGCTGTGGCTCGGTGCGCGCAGCGACAGCGGCCGCACGTTGATGGCCGATCTGCGCACGGGCATCGGCGAGCGCCGTCGCCTGACCCTGGGCGACGGCAGTCAGCTGTTCCTGAACGCCGGCAGCGCCGTCGATATCCAGCTGTCTGCGGAACGCCGTCTGCTGCGCCTATACCGGGGTGCCCTGGTGGTCCAGGTCGCTGCGGATCCGGCGCGGCCCTTCATCGTGCGCACCGCCCAGGGCGAGGTGCGCGCCCTGGGCACCCGCTTCCTGGTCGAACAACTCGCCGATGACAGCACGCGGGTGGTGGTGCTGGAGCACGCCGTGCGCGTCTCCCTGAGCAACGGCGCGCAGCGGGACCTGTCCGAAGGCCAGGCGGCGCTGCTGCGCCTGGGGCATATCGATCCGCTGCCAGCCGGGCAGGCCTACCGCGCCGATTGGGTCGAAGGGCACCTCAGCGTGCTGGACGAACCACTGTCGAGCCTGATCGACGCCTTGCGCCCGTACCGCTCCGGCTACATCCGGGTCAGTCCGCAGGTGCGCAACCTGCGGGTGCAGGGCGTGTTCCCCCTGGACGACAGCGCGCGAACCCTGGCCGCGCTGGCGGACACCCAGCCGATCCGGGTCAGGCACTTCGGTCCGTGGCTGACCCTGATCGAGCCGCTCTGACGTCAATGCAAGTAAAAATTTTTCTCATTCGTGTCCGGTTTTTTGCGCTCGTCACACCTTTCTCCTGACAACGCCAACACCATCAGGAGAATCCAATTGTTCAAACCCTGGCCACTCGCTCTCGCCATCGCCCTGGCCGCCGCGCCCAGTGCCTTCGTCCGCGCCGAAGGCGCTGCCGAGCAACAACTGCAGCGCTTCGACCTGCCCGCCGCCAGCCTGGCGCAGACCCTCAACGCCATCGCCCGCCAGGGTGGCCAGGTGATGTCCCTCGACCCTGCGCTGGTCGCCGGCAAGCAAGCACCGGCCATCCGCGGCGAGATGAGCGTGCAGCAGGCCCTGCAGCGAGCATTGGCGGGCAAGGGCCTGCAGGTCATCGTCACCGGCAGTGGCACGTTCAGCGTGGTGCCGGCGGTCGACGGCGCGCTGGAACTGGGGGCGACCAACGTCAACGGCACGGGCCTGGGGGAGACCACCGAAGGCAGCGGTTCCTACACCACCGGAGCGGTGACCATCGGCAAGACCCCGCAATCGCTGCGTCAGACGCCGCAGTCGGTGACCGTGGTGACGCGCAAGCTGATGGACGACAAGAACCTCGTCTCCCTCGACCAGGTCATGGCCCAGACTCCGGGGATCACCCGCGCCAACCGCGGCTACGGCAACAACCATTTCAGTTCCCGCGGCTTCGACCTGACCGATGACAGCTACATGGTCGATGGCGTGCCTGGCCAGGCATTCGCCTATACCGGCTGGATGATCCCGGACATGGCGGTGTTCGACCGTGTCGAAGTGCTGCGCGGTGCTGCCGGCCTGCTGGTGGGGGCAGGCGGCCCGGGCGGCGCGGTGAACCTGGTGCGCAAGCGGCCGACCGTCGAGCCGCGCTTTTCCGTCACCACCCGCGCCGGTTCCTGGGACAACTACCGCCTCGACCTCGACGCCAGCGGCAAGCTGAACGCCGAGGGCACCCTGCGCGGGCGCATGGTCGCCTCGTACGAGGACCGCGGTTCGTTCATCGACGTCACCACCTCCAAGCGCCCCTTGCTGTATGGCATCGTCGAGGGTGACCTGAGCGACGCCACCACCGTGGCCGTGGGCCTGCGTCGGCAGACCTCGCGCATCGACGGCTACAGCGTGCTTGGCCTGCCGAACAATCCCGACGGCAGCAATCCGCACCTCAAGCGCTCGACCTTTCTCGGCCAGGACTGGGCCAAGCTGCAGACCCGCACCGACGAGGTGTTCGCCGACCTGAGCCATCGTTTCAATGAAAACTGGAGCAGCAAGCTGGCCTTCTCCCACTCGGAAAGCGCGTTCAACCGCAGCGCCATCGAGTGGGGCGCGGAGGACTCCCTGGAATACGGCAGCCCCACCGGACCGATGATTTCCGGGACCGGTTTCCACAAGTTCGACAGCACGGCCAATGCCGTCGATGGTCATCTGGATGGCAACTTCGAAGCCTTCGGCCTGAATCACCAGGTGTCGCTGGGTGCCAACTGGTCGCGGCGCGACATGAACGACAAGGACGCCACTGCGAAGCTGGCCACCCCGCTGCCATTGAACGTGTTCGATCCGGATCACCACCTCTTTCCGGAGCCGGCGCGACCAGACTGGGCCTACAAGGAAGACACCCTGGATACCCGCTACGGCGCCTACCTCAATGCCCGCCTGCACATGACCGAAGACCTGAGCCTGGTGCTGGGTGGACGGCTGAGCTGGTACAAGACCGAGGTCGACGATGGCGAGCGGGTCACCACCAACGAACAGCGGCACGAATTCACGCCGTTCGTGGGCGCGATCTATGACCTGGACGACACCTGGTCGCTGTACGCCAGCTACGCCGACATCTTCATGCCCCAGGCCAGCTACCGCACGGCCGCCGGCGGCATGCTCGACCCGGCCATCGGCTCCAACTACGAGACCGGGATCAAGGGCGAGCTGCTGGACAAGCGCCTGAACGTTTCCTTCGCGGTGTTCTACATCGAGCAGGAAGACGTCGCCGCCCGCGACTACGAGAACACCGGCAACTGTCCGCAGGACGTTGCCGGGCGCTGCTATGTGAACAGCGACGGCATCAACCGCAGCAAGGGCTTCGAGGCCGAGGCCAGCGGCGAGTTGCTGCCAGGGTTGCAGGTGGCGGCTGGCTACACCTTCAACACTACCCGCTCTTCGGAAGGCGGTCCGATCTCGGCGCAGACACCCAAGCACATGTTGCGGCTGAACACCAACTACACCCTGCCGGGTGAATGGAATCGCGTCAGTATCGGTGGCGGGGTGTCGGCGCAGAACAGCTACTACGACGCCTACAACGGCGTGAGCAACAGTGGCCGGGCACTCTTCGACGCGCGCGCGGCCTACAAGGTCGACCAGCACTGGACGGTGGGCGTGGATATCGAGAACCTGCTGGATCGCAAGTATTTCGATTCGACAGGGTACTGGACCCGGGGGACGACCTATGGCGCACCGCGTAGCTACATGCTGACGCTGCGCGGGGATTTCTGAGGTCTCCTTGCCATGGTTGGTGTTCGCGGGGCTGCCTTGCAGCCCCGCTCATGGAGCGGTTGCGCAGGGCCACGCTTTCTTTTGAAATATCCCCGCCATTCCAGGGAAACAAACCGGTCCCATCCTGATAGCGCGACGCACGTCGCTGGCTGAGGCCGGAGTCAAGTTGTTCCGTGCGATTGCATCAACCATGATCTACAAAAGGATTTGAAACATGTACGCAAAGTTTCTCGCTGCAGCCCTCGTTCTTGCAGCGCCCATGGCCGCCACGGCGGCAACCTCCGTCACCATCGACGCCAACGCCAACTGCATTTCCAGCCCGTTCGGGCCGACTGCCCATGGCACCGCGGTAAAGATCCCGCTGGATGCCGGCCGCTACGTATTTTCGCTGGTGTCCAACACCATGAGCTGCTCGAACGGCGACCTGTCGGGTGGTTGCCTGGCTGATTCGGTGTTCCTGCAGGGCGGCTGGGGCAACGCCCGCTGGGGCACCATGGTCTCTGCCAAGCCGACGGTCGTCGATATGCCGCAGACCGCCAACCTCTTCGCCTACATCGGTGATGACGGCTGCCAGAACAACACCGGAACGGCCCAGATCCTGATCCAGAAAGCCGACTGAAGCACCACGACGCGCTGTCCATGAGGGCGGCGCGTCGTTTCCTGCGCACGAAGCTCACCTCCCTCGCAAACCCTCGTTACTGCCTGCCCGAGCCCTCGATAGGTCCATCCGGACGCTGCAAGACTGATCCATCGCAGTGCACCGGAGAAGCGTGATGGCATTGTGCTTGACGCTATTCGCGCCGGCCCTAGACTGGGCCGCATTCCTCCTGGAGTCGGGTATATGGATTCTTCGCGTTGTCCGGACGGCAGCCTTCGCCGTCCGCCGTTCTCTCGCCTGCCGGTGACGATCGACCTGGCGCCGCTGCTGGCGGCGCTGGCGGAGATCGACGAAGGGCAGTGGCAGGCGCATTTCAACCAGGGTTACTACGACGGCGACTGGAGCGGCGTCGCCCTGATTTCCCCGGCCGATGCCGTGAGCGAACTGACCCATGGCGAGGGGCCCGCCGTCGAGCGCCAGCCCTGGCTGCGCGACCCGCGCTGGCGCCAGGGCCTTGCTGCGCTGGACGTGGACATCCGCAATGCCCGGCTCATGCGCCTCGGGCCCGACAGCCATATCCACGAACACCGCGACTACGACCTCGGCGGCCCGGATGCCGACATGCGCCTGCATGTGCCACTGCTTGCCCCTGTGCAGGTGGACTTCCTCCTGGAAAACCGCCGGGTGCCGATGCAGGCCGGGGAGTGCTGGTTCCTCGACCTGGACCGGGCGCACAGCGTCGACAACCATGACAGCAGCCCGCGGGTCCACCTGGTCATCGACGTGCGCCCCGGCCCCTGGCTGGACGCGGCCATCGACACCGGACTGGCGACCACGCCGCCAGCCGGCATCGGTCGCCAGGCCGCCGCCTTCGCCGGTTTCGCCCAATGGCTGGCGGGCAACCCGCAAGCCAGCGCGCAGTTGCAGGCGCTGCGTGACAGCGAGGCCTTCATCGAGCGCACCCTGGCGCTGGCGGCCGAACAGGGCTTCGTCTTCACCCGCGCGCAAGTGCGCGCCGCCATGCGCCAGGGGCGCAGTAGCTGGAGAGACCAATGGAAAGCCTGAATCTGCACGGCTGGTTGCCGATCCGTATCTGGCAAGAGGCGGGCGAATGGCGGGTCGACTGGTGCTGGTTCGGCGAGCAGCGCCTGGACCAGCCGTTCTTCCGTGATTCGGTGGACGACGCCCTGCGCCTGCCGTTCAACCAGGCCTTGCGCCGCCAGACCTCGCTGGAAGAACTGAGCCAGTGGCAGGCGCAAAGCCCCGGCGTGCCACCGCGCGCGTTCATCTACCACGCCTCGCGCTGTGGCTCGACCCTGCTGGGCCAGATGCTCTCGCGCCTGCCCAGCCTGGTGGTGCTGTCCGAGCCGCCGCCCCTCGATACGCTGTTGCGCATCGACCTGCCCGACGAGCAGCGCAAGGCAGCGCTGCGCGGCCTGCTCTCGGCCTATGGCCAGGTGCGCAGCGGCACTGAGCGGGCGCTGGTGATCAAGCTGGATGCCTGGAACATCCGCGAACGGGCAATTCTGCGCGAATGCTTCCCCGAGGTGCCGTGGCTGTACCTGTACCGCGAGCCGGTGGAAATCGCTGTGTCGCACATGCGCCAGGGCGGCATGCAGATGGTTCCCGGCATGATCGGTTCGGCCTGGCTGGATGGCGACGGCACACCTGCCAAGCGCGAGGAGGAAATCGCCCGTCGCCTGGGCCTGATGCTCGGTGCCGCGGTGGAGCATTGCGCGGCGGAAGGCAACCTGCTGCTCAACTACAGCGAACTGCCGGCGGCGATGAACGGCCATCTGGCGGATTTCTTCGGCCTGGCGCCGGAGGAAGCGGAACTGGCTTACGCCGCCGCCGCACGCAACGCCAAGCACCCCGGGCAGGCCTTCGTCGCCGATAGCCAGGGCAAGCGCGACGAGGCGTCGCCGGCGGTACGGGAGCAAGTCGAAGCGTGGGCGCGTCAGCCTTACCTGGCACTGGAGGCGCTGCGCCTGGCGGCGCGCTGACGCGGTGGACGGTCGCCACCCGCGCCAGCGTCGCGGGTGGTGTCAGGGCTTGTGGATATGGGCGACGATCTCGTCCTTGATCTTCAGGCGTTCCTTACGCAGCCGGTTGATCTCTTCATCGGCGCCGGCGCTGTCCTCGGCCTCGACGACCTCCTTGTCCTTGCGCAGGTAGTCCTCCTCAAGGGTGCTCAGCCGGGCATCCTTCTTCTTGTGTGCCTCGAATTCTTCCGCGGTCACTCCCAGGTCGGCGTACAGATTGTGCTTGACCGGCATACATGGATCTCCTCAGTCAGGTCGGGGCATGAACCTTCAGGATAGTTGCCTTTGCCGGGTTGGAAAGCTGGCGTTAGTCTGTCGGACTCATTCCCGCAAGCGGTAATCGTCATGCCTCAGCTTCACCTGGAATACAGCGCCAACCTGCGCACCCTCGACACCGACAAGGCCCTGCTGCGCCTGAACAGCGCCCTGGTCGCCAGCGGCCAGTTCAGCGATGAAGTGGACATCAAGAGCCGCGCCGTGGCCCATGAGGTGTTCCGCGTCGGCATCGCCCCGGCCGAACGCGCCTTCGTCCATGTGAAGCTGGCCCTGCTCAGCGGTCGCTCGCCGGCGATCAAGCGCCAGCTGTCTGCCGACCTGATCGAAGTGCTGAAGGACCTGGTGCCGACGCAGGCAGGGGTGGATATCCAGTTGTGCGTGGAGCTGCTGGATATCGATCGTGATTCTTATTCCAAAGTGCGTTTGCCCGGCTGATGCCAAAGCCAGCCGCCGTTTCCTGAACGGCGGCTGAACGACAGGACGCGGATTAACAATCATTCATCTGCGACCATCGTTTGTTGGCATTTTTTTCACGGAAAATTGATGAACGGCTGCTTAAAGTCCGCCCCATGAACAAACTTGTGTCGCAACGGCACAAGTGGTGGATTTCTCAATAAGCGAATCGTCATGCTCAAAATAAAGTCGCTGCGTCCCGAATGGGTGACGCTGCTTGCCAGTGCCTATCTGCTGATCGGCTTCAACTCGGTACTCTGGGAACATATCGCTTCGGTATTGCAAGGCGACAGCCATGCCGTGGTGTTGCGCCTGGCCTTCGGTGTGCTGTTGTTGTGCGCCTTCAATATCGTGCTGACGTTGCTGGCGTTTCGCAGAACACTGAAACCGCTGTTGGCGACGTTATTCATCATCAGTGCCGGCGTGGCTTATTTCATGAGCCAGTATGGGGTGTTGATCGATATCGGCATGTTGCGCAATACCGTCGAGACCAATGTTACGGAAGTGCGCGACCTGCTGTCGTTGAAGTTGTTCTTTTATATTCTTCTGCTCGGTGTAGTGCCGACGCTGATTCTGTTCAGGACGCCGATAAAGTTCCGCACCTTGCCCCGCGAGTTATTGCAGAAGTTGTGGGTCGGCCTGGCCAGTGCCGCCGTGCTCGCGGCGGTGGCGATGGCCAATTACCAGGGCCTGGCCTCGCTGTTTCGCAATCACCACGAACTGCGCCTGATGGTGGTGCCGAGCAACTACATCGGTGCTTCGGTCAACTACGTGCGCGAAAAGGTCGGCGTGGCCGCGCAGCCGTTCAGCAAGATCGGCGAGGACGCCACCCTGGCGCCGTCCTGGTCCACTCACCCGCGCAAGTCCCTGACCGTGCTGGTGGTGGGGGAGAGCGCCCGGGCGGAAAACTTCGGCCTGCTGGGCTATGGCCGTGACACCAACCCGGAACTGAGCAAGGAAAAGGGTCTGGTGGCCTTCAGCAACGTCACTTCCTGCGGTACCGAAACCGCCGTGTCCGTGCCCTGCATGTTCTCCGGCATGACCCGCAAGGACTACGACGCGGTCAAGGCGAAGAACCAGGAAGGCCTGCTGGACATGCTCCAGCGCGCCGGCCTCGCCGTGTATTGGCGCGACAACCAGTCCGGTTGCAAGGGAACCTGCGACCGGGTGCACGTCGAGGACGTCAGCAATCTCAAGGAGCCGACCCTGTGCGCCGACAGCGAATGCCATGACGAAATCCTCCTCAAGGACCTCGCCGCGCGCATCGACGACCTGAAGGAGGACACCGTGCTGGTCCTGCACCAGATGGGCAGCCACGGTCCCGACTACTACAAGCGCTACCCGGCGGCCTTCGAGCGCTTCACCCCGGTGTGCCACAGCAACGCCCTCAACCAGTGCGACCGGCAGAGCATCGTCAACGGCTACGACAACACCCTGCTGTACACCGACCATGTGCTGGCCTCTCTGATCGACGTGCTGCGCAGCAAGCAGGACCAGGTCGACACGGCGATGATCTACCTGTCCGACCATGGCGAATCGCTGGGCGAATACAACCTGTTCCTCCATGGCACCCCGTACATGCTGGCGCCGGAGCAACAGAAGCATGTGCCGATGCTGGCCTGGTTCTCGGACAACTACCGCAGCACCTTCGGCGTCGATGTCGACTGCCTGCAACAGGGCCGCGAGCGGCCGCTGAGCCAGGACAACCTGTTCCATTCCATGCTCGGGCTGCTGCAGGTGAAGACCGCGCTGTACAACCCGCAGCTGGACCTGTTCACCGGTTGCCGCGGCGCCCAGGCGGCGCGCTGAGGATCATCGCAAGATCGCGGCACGGGTTTCCCCCATCTACCCTTGGAAGTACCACCGTCGAGCGGTTTCCCGGCGGTGGCCTGTGCCGTATATACTGCGCGCCATTGTAAGTGGGAGAGCCTTGTGGCCATCGATATTCACTGGATCCGCGACGACAGCGCCCTGGCCGAACACTGCCAGCGCTGGCGTCAACTGCCCTTCGTGGCCCTCGACACCGAGTTCATGCGGGTCGACACCTTCTATCCCAAGGCCGGTTTGATCCAGGTCGGCGACGGGCAAAGTGCCTTTCTCATCGACCCGCTGCTGATCCAAGACTGGCAGCCGCTGGCCGGCCTGCTCGAAGACCCTGCGGTGACCAAGGTCCTGCATGCCTGCAGCGAAGACCTCGAAGTCCTCGCCCGCCTCACCGGCAGCCTGCCGCTGCCGCTGTTCGACACCCAGCTCGCCGCCGGCTACCTCAACCTCGGCTTCTCCATGGGCTACTCGCGCCTGGTCCAGGAAGTGCTCGGCATCGAGCTGCCCAAGGGCGAGACCCGTTCCGACTGGCTGCAACGTCCGCTGTCCGAGACCCAGGTCAGCTACGCCGCCGAAGACGCCGTGCACCTGGCCGAGCTGTACGAACGCCTGCGTCCGCAACTGAGCGAAGAAAAGAACGCCTGGGTCCTGGAAGACGGCGCCGAACTGGTGGTGCAACTGCGCCGCGAGATCGACCCCTACCTGTTGTACCGCGAGGCCAAGCTGGCCTGGAAACTGTCCCGCGCGCAACTGGCGGTGCTGCGCGAGCTGTGTGCCTGGCGCGAACTGGAAGCCCGTGAACGCGACGTGCCGCGCAACCGCATCCTGCGCGAGCACGCCATGTGGCCGATGGCACGGACCCAGCCGGACAACCTGGTGGCCCTGGCCCGCATCGAGGACATGCATCCGCGCACCATCCGCCAGGATGGCGAGTTCCTCCTCGACCTGATCAAGCGCACCGGCAGCCTGCCGCCCGAGGAGTGGCCGCCGGCCGTGCCGGAGCCGCTGCCGATCGAGGCCGCGGCGCTGCTCAAGAAGCTGCGTGCCATTGGCCAGGCCGAGGCCGAGCGCCTGGACATCGCCCCCGAGCTGATGCTGCGCAAGAAGACCCTCGAAGCGCTGATCAAGAGCGGCTTCCCCGAGGGACCGTACCAACTGCCCGACTCGCTGCGCGGCTGGCGTCGCGAGCGCATGGGCCAGGCCCTCCTGGATTGCCTGGCCGACGCTGGAGAACCGATTTGAAACGTATCTGCTCGATCTACCGTAGTCCGCGCAAGAACGAAATGTACCTGTACCTGCTCAAGGCCGATGGCCTGAGCAAGGTGCCGGAAGCCTTGCTGCCGCTGTTCGGCACGCCGCAGCACGCCTTCGACGTGGTCCTGAGCCCCGAGCGCACCCTGGCCCGCGAAGACATCGCCAAGGTCCTGGAAAACCTCGACACCCAGGGCTATCACCTGCAGATGCCGCCGACCGAGGAGGAGTACATCGAACACCTCCCGGAAGAGCTGCTGCGCCGCAACGACCCGGTCTGATCCCGTCCTTCGAGGGCCGGCCACCATGGCCGACCCTCCCGCCGTTCTGCAAGGTTGTAAACGATATGCGCGTTCTGATCGCCGAACAGGATCACGCCCTCTACGCCCGCCTGTTGCGCGAGGCTTGTCCCGAACTCGAAGTGCTGACCAGCGGCGACTCCGCCGAGCTGGCACGGCAGGCTGCGCAGTGCCCGGTGTGGCTGGGCCAGCCGGACCTGCTGGCAAGCCTGTTGCGCCAGGGCCATCGTCCGGACTGGGCGCAATCGACCTGGGCCGGGATCACCCCGCTGCTGGCCGAGGGCCTGCCGCGTACTTACCGCCTGACCCGCGCCGTGGGGATCTTCGGCCAGGTCATGGCCGAATACATGCTGACCTACATGCTCGGCCATGAGCGCGACGTGCTGACCCGCCTGATGAGCCAGGTCGAGCGCAAGTGGGATGGGCGTCCCGGGCGCAGCCTGGAAGGGCGTCGGGTGCTGATCGTCGGCACCGGCGACATCGGCTGCGAGGTGGCGCGCTTCCTCGTGCCGTTCGGTTGCAAGCTGTACGGCATCGCCAGTTCGCCCCGTGAGCTGGCGCCGTTCATCGAGGTAGGCGGGCTGGAGGATCTCGGCCGCCTGGTGGGGCAGGTGGACTATGTGCTCAACCTGCTGCCGGACACCCCGGCGACCCACGATGTCTACGACGCCGCGCTGTTCGCCCGCTTCAACCCGGAGGCGCTGTTCATCAATGCCGGGAGGGGCGTGGCGGTGGTCGATGGCGACCTGGTCGCGGCACTGGGCAAGGGGCACCTGGCCGGGGCGGTGATCGACGTGTGCCGGCAGGAGCCGCTGCCGCGCAATCATCCGTTCTGGACGGCGCTGGGGCTGCTGTTGACCGGGCACAGCTCGGCACCGACCTCGCCGGCGGCGATGGTGCGCTTGTTCGTGGAGAACCTGGGAGCCTACGGGCGGGGCGACGGGTTGCGCGGAGAAGTGGATTTCCAGCGGGGTTATTGATTGGGACCGCAAAGCGGTCCCAAACGCCTTACAGGGTGAAATCACCCTCGGCCGCCAGCTCGTTCAGCGGACGACGCGGGCTCGGCACTTCACGCGCCTGCAGGTACTCGGCCAGGGTCGCCTTGTCGCCCAGCTTGCCGATCGCCACGACCGCGTGCAGGTCGTAGCCTTCCGGGATCTTCAGCTCCTTGCGGGTCAGTTCCTGGTCGAAGCCGGCCATGCCGTGGGTGTGCCAGCCGCTGATGCTCGCCTGCAGCGCCAGGTGGCCCCAGGCGGAACCGGTGTCGAATTCGTGCCACAGCGCCGGGGTTTCCTCGCTGGCGCCCGGGGCGGTGAAGGTGGTCTTGGAAATCACGATCACCAGCGCCGATGCATGCTGCGCCCAACTGCGGTTGAACTCGTTGAGCAGGCCCAGGTAGCGCTCCCAGTTCGGCGTGTCGCGGCGGGCGTAGAGGAACCGCCATGGCTGCGAGTTGTACGCCGATGGCGCCCAGCGCGCGGCTTCGAGGAAGCCCAGCAGGGTTTCCTCGCTGATGGCCTCGCCGGTGAAGGCGCGTGGCGACCAGCGCTGGATGAACTGTTCGTGAATGGCGTAGTCGGCAATACGTGGGTTGGCGCTCATTGGCGGGATCCTGATGGGGGGATGAGAACTGAAACGATTTGCAAAACTACAACTGTCACCCGCACCCTGACAAGCGGTCTGGCAAAGCCGCAGCGCAGGTCCTAGACTGGCGCCGCCTGATGCAGGCTGAAGAATTTTGAAACAGGATTACCGCAACATGCTGGCAAGCACCGAGCCGTTCTGGACCCGCAAGACCCTCGATCAGCTCGATCCCCAGGAATGGGAGTCGCTGTGCGACGGCTGTGGCCTGTGCTGCCTGCAGAAACTCGAAGACGAAGACGACAACAGCGTCTACTACACGCGGATCGCCTGCAAGCTGCTGGACCTCAAGACCTGCCAGTGCAGCGACTACCCGCATCGCTTCGAGCACGTGCCGGACTGCATCCAGCTCACCCCGGGCAAGGCCGACCAGTTCAAATGGCTGCCGCCCACCTGCGGTTACCGCCTGGTCAGCGAGGGCAAGGACCTGCCGCGCTGGCATCACCTGGTCTGCGGCGATCGCGAGCAGGTGCACAAGCAGCGCATCTCGCAGTCCGGGCGCATGCTCAGCGAGAACAGCGTCGCCGAGGATGACTGGGAAGACTATCTGATATTCCGCGCCAGCTGAGCTGGCGCGTTTCGCGTTCGAACAAGGAGTCGGGCAATGCCTGTGCGTCACCCTCTGGCGTGGGTCGTGTTGCTGTTGGCGAGCAATGTCGCCTGGGCGAAGAAAGTCGATCTGGATTACCACGTGCGCCTGCTGCCGCAGAGCGGCCAAGCCGAGGTACGCGTGACCCTGGCCGATGGCGCCCAGGTGCGCAGCCTGGATTTCGACCTGGGCAAGGAAGGCCTGTACAGCGACTTCAAGGCCGACGGCCCGTGGCAACTGCAGCCCGACAACCAGCGCGGGCGCTGGCAACCGGCCTCCGGCAAGGCCAGCCTGACCTACCGGGTGCGCCTCAACCACAAGCTGAAGAACGGTAGCTACGACAGCCGTATCGCGCCCAACTGGGCGCTGTTCCGCGGCGACGACCTGGTTCCGGCCGCGCGCCTCGACCAGCAGGACGGTACCGAACTGGTGGCGCGCCTGAGCGTCGACCTGCCGACGGGCTGGAGCAGCATCGAGACCGCCTGGCCGCGGGTGGGCAAGCAGCGTTTCCGCATCGACAACGTCTCGCGCCTGTTCGACCGGCCCACCGGCTGGATGCTTGCCGGCACGGTGGGCGCGCGACGGGCGCGGCTCGGCGAGACCGAGATCAGCGTGGCCGGCCCGGTGGGGCAGGGCCTGCGCCGGATGGATGCGCTGACCTTGCTGACCTTCGTCTGGCCGCAGTACCAGGCGGTGTTCCCGCGCAATCCGCCGAAGCTGCTGCTGGTCGGTGCTCGTGAGCACCTGTGGCGCGGAGCGCGCGCGGCGAACAACTCGATCTACCTCAACAGCGCCACGCCGCTGGTGGGCGAGAACGGCAGCAGCCCGTTGCTGCGCGAGCTGGTGCGGGTGTTCGCGCGGATCAACGACCGTGAGGACAGTGACTGGATCGGCGAGGGGCTGGCGGAGTACTACGCCACCGAATTGTTGCGCCGGGCTGGCGGGATCAGTGATGACCGCTACCAGGCGTTGCAGGCGCGGCTGGCCAGGGAGAGCAAGGCGGTGACCAGCCTGCGCGGCGCGCAGGTCAATGCTGCGACCATCGCCCGGGCGGTGCTGCTGTTGCAGGCGCTGGACCGGGAGATCCGCATCCATACCCACAACAAGCAGTCGCTGGATGACCTGGTACGGGCGTTGATGCGCCTGAACAGCGTGAATACGGCGGAGTTCGTGCAGTTGGCGGAGAGCGTGCTGGGGCGGGAGTCGGAGGTTCTGCAGAGTTCCCTGCTGCAGTGATCTGCCTTGAGGGCCCTATCGTGGGTGAACCTGCGATAGGGCCCTCAAGAACACTGCAAAAGTCAGGGCTTGGGACTTGCCAGGGAGTCATTCCCGGTTACTGTCGCACTCTTGGTCGCCGCCTCGGCCGCATCCCTCAACTGCTTCAGTTCGCTCCCGGTACGCTCGATCTTCGCCCGGATCCCGTCCAGGTCCTGGCGCCCGCGCTCCAGCAGGCTCTTGGCCGAGCAGTGCCCGGTCACCCCACGGGCCAATACCGCGCCACCAATGGCGATCTGGATCAGGCCCAGCAGCCCACCCCGACGCAACCCCTTGCCGACCATGACCACCCCGGTGGCCACCGAGCCAGCGCGTTCCCAGCCGGTGACATTGTGTTCAGGGTTGCTCTGGAACGGCGTTGCCGGGATCTCAAGTTTCTGGCGCATGGGCGCTTCTCCTCGTGAGTGACGTGATAGTCAGCAGACCGCCAGCCCGCAGCCGGCGTTCAATCGCTTACTTGAACTTGGGCCCGGAACGGGTGTTGAGGCCCTTGGCCATGCGGTCGTAGAGCACCACGTTGACCGTGGCCGCGAGGTTCATGCAGCCGTTGGTCGGGATGTAGATGGTCTCTTCGCACCAGGCGCGGACGTCGTCGTCCAGGGTGCCGTCTTCCGGCCCGAAGATGTAGATCGCCCGGTCCGGGTGGGTGTATTCCGGCAGCGGGCGGGCGCCCTCCACCAGTTCGACAGCCACCGGCGTGCAGCCCAGGGGAATGATCTTCTGCAGGTCGTCGATGCCGATCAGCGGGATGTCGTAGTGCACCCGCTTGGTGTCGGTGACGAAGTCACGGGCACGCTCGTAGCGCTTGCCGGTGTAGAACACCGAGTTGACGCCATAGCAGCCGGCGGCGCGCATCACCGAGCCGACGTTCTCAGGGGATTTGGGGTTGTACAGGCCGATGCAGCTGTACCTTTTGTTCGCCACGTGCCGGGCCCTTCGCAAAAAAGACGCGATTATACGGGCCCGGGCACGGGCGGGCGAACTCAGTCGTCCTTCTTGCCCAGCAACCCGGCCAGGCCGGCGAACGGATTGTGCGTGGCCTTGGCGATCGACGGCGTGCTCAGCGAGCCTTCGCTGAAGTACTGCTGGTCGGTGTAGCGGGCGTGCTCGTTGTCGTGGCAGTACAGGCACAGCAGCTCCCAGTTGGAGCCGTCCTGTGGGTTGTTGTCGTGGTTGTGGTCGCGGTGGTGCACCGTCAGTTCGCTCAGGCGCTTGCCCGAGAACTCGCGGGCGCAGCGGCCGCAGACGTGGGGGTACATGCGCAGGGCTTTCTGGCGATAGCCCCGTTCGTCGTCGCGCTTGGCGTCGGCGAGGATGCGGTCGAGCCGCGCGGTGGCGGCAGCGGAGGAGGATTGGGTCATTGTTGTGCCTTCAGGTGTTTCACGGTTTTGACGCCAGTTTAGCGCCACCGCGCCGCGCTGGGCAGGCAATCCGCCACACGGCGGAGTAGGCTGTAGGGCGTGACCTCGAACAGGAGCCTTTCAATGCGTCTGACGAGCATCGTGTTCTGCTGTATCGCCAGCCTGGCCACCGCCCAGGCCGAAGACCTGCAACCACGGGTCATCGGCCCCGCGCCCGGCGCGCCGGGCACACCGACGCCCACGCCCTACCCGCAAGTGACCCCGCCGCAGGCGCCGCGGGCCAACGACGGCAAGCCGGGCGGCCCGCTGCTGCCGCCAATGCCCTTGCCATCACCACCCCGCGACCAGCCACTACCGGGCCTGACACCCGATCCGGACAAGGCGAAGGACGGCTAGACCTGCTGCGCCAGCAACTGCCCATCCACCATGCGCAGCCGCTTCGACAACGCCACCGCCAGCGCCCGGATCACCTTGGCGGCGATCTTCGGCGCATCGTTGAGCATCTTCTCCAGCGCGTCCTTGCCCAGGCTGAGCAACTGGCAATCGCTGGCGGCGACGCAGGAGGCCGAGCGCCGCTCGCCGTCCAGCACCGCCATCTCGCCGAAGGCGCGGCCCTTGCGCAGCACGGCGATCTCCACCTCGCGGCCCTCGGCATCGGTCTTGCGCACCGACACCAGGCCGGAAACGATCAGGCACATGAAGGTGCCGGCATCGCCTTCGCGGAAGATTTCCTGGCCGGCGCTCATGGCGCTGAGGGCGAAGTAGCCGGCGGCCGCGGCGAAGTCGCCGGGCTGCAGTTGGTCGAAGAGGCCGCTGTCCATGAGCAGGTCGCGGATTTCGTTGTTGAGAAGGGAGGCATCAGGCATCGCGTTCGGTCTTTTGTTGTCGGTCTGGAAGAGATCGCACCGCGACGGGCGCCGCGGTGCAAGCTCAGACAACGAAAAATGCGATTTACACCACAGCCAGCTGATTCAGGACGAAGGCGTACTCCAGGGCCACGTCGCGCAGCCCCTGGTAGCGACCGCTCATGCCGCCGTGGCCGGCGCCCAGTTCGGTCTTGAGCAGCAGCGGGTTGTCGTCGGTCCTGGTCACCCGCAGCTTGGCCACCCACTTGGCCGCTTCCCAGTACTGCACGCGGCTATCGTTGTAGCCGGCGATCACCAGCATCGCCGGGTAGGCCTGGGCGCTGACGTTCTCGTAGGGCGCGTAGGCCTTGATCCGCGCATACACCTCGGGCTCCTGCGGGTTGCCCCATTCGTCGTATTCGGTGACGGTGAGCGGCAGGTCGGGGTCGAGCATGGTGTTGAGGGTGTCGACGAACGGCACCTCGGCGATGGCTACCTTGAACAGCTCCGGACGCTGGTTGAGCACCGCGCCGATCAGCAGGCCGCCGGCGCTGCCGCCACTGATCGCCAGGCGCTCGGCGCTGGTCACGCCTTCGGCGATCAGGTGCTCGGCGCAGGCGATGAAGTCGCTGAAGGTGTTGGCCTTGTGTTCCTGCTTGCCGGCGCGGTACCAGGCTTCGCCCAGCTCGCCGCCGCCGCGCACATGGGCGATGGCGAAGGCCACGCCACGCTCCAGCAGGCTCAGGCGCGCATGGGAGAACCACGGGTCGAGGCTCGAACCGTAGGCACCGTAGCCGTACAGGTACAGCGGCACCGGCTTGCCGACATCGGCACGGCGCTGCACCAGGCTGATGGGCACCAGGGTGCCGTCGTTGGCGCGGGCCCACAGGCGCTGGCTGACATAGTCGTCGGCATCGAAGGGGCCGAGCACCGGGGTCTGCTTGAGCACCTTCTGTTCACCGCTGGCCAGGTCCAGCTGGCGCACCTGCGCCGGGCGGTTCAGCGCCTCGTAGCGCAGGCGGATACGCGGGCTGACGAACTCCAGGCTGTCCTGCACGTACAGGCTGTAGGCCGCGTCCGGCAGTTGCACGCGGTAGGCCGGCAGGCCTGCCGGACGTACCTCGATCACCGGCAGGCCGCCTTCGCGCAGGCTCAGGGTCAGGGCTTCGGCATTGAGGGTCAGGCCGTCGAGCATCACGTCGTCGCGGTGCGCCACCAGCACCTGCCACTGCTCGCGGGTCGGCACGCGGTCGCCCGGTGCGTGGAACAGGGCGAAGTTGATGCCGTCCTGGTTGCTGCGCACGAACCAGCGCCATTCACCGTCCAGCTTGCCGTGGTCGAGGTCGTACTCGTGGTCCTCGACCCGCGGTGCCACGCACTGGAAGGGCTGCTCCGGGGTGTCGGCATCGAGGACCCAGGATTCGCTGGTGGTCTTGCTGTTGAGGGTCAGCACCAGCTGGCGCTCGGAGCTGGTGCGGTAGCAGTGCAGGAAGAAGCGGCCGTCCTGTTCCTCGAACACGGTCTGCGCGTCGGCGCTGCCGAGGCGGTGGCGGCGCAGGCGGAAGGGGCGGTGGGTATCGTCCAGCTCGGTGAAGAACAGGGTCTGGCTGTCGTTGGCCCAGGTCATGCTGCCGTCGCAGTCGTCGAACGGCAGTTCGCTGATCGAGCCGTCGGCCAGTTCCTTCACATACAGGGTGTAGATCTCGTCGCCGCTGGTATCCAGGCTGTAGGCCAGGCGCTGGTGGTCAGGGCTGATGTTGAAGGCGCCGAGGCTGAGGAAACCGCCGGCGGCCAGGGCGTTGGGGTCGAGCAGCAGTTCCTCGCGGTTTTCGTCCACGGTGTTGGAATCGTCCGCCGGGCGCGGGCAGCGGTAGTGGCGGGGATATTCGTCGCCGGCGGTGGTGCGGGTGTAGTACAGATACGGGCCCCAGGGCGACGGCAGCGACAGGTCGGTTTCGAGGATGCGGCCCTTGATTTCCTCGAACAGCTGCTCGCGCAAATCGGCCTGGCCGGCCAGTTGCGCCTCCTGGAAGGCATTCTCCGCTTCCAGGTAGGCCATCACTTCCGGGGCGTCGCGTTCCTGCAGCCAGGCATAGGGATCCGTGCCGTCCGCGCGGCGTGCGATCGGGGCGGAAGGGGCGTTGGCGGTGGAGGACATGTGCGGTTCCTTGGCTGGGGGGCGCCTGCGCGCGGAAAAATCGTTATCATAAGCGCCTGTTTGCCTACCTTCCACGGACGCCATGACCGAAAACGACTATCTGCTCGCCTGGGGCCTGTATGCCCTGGCCGCCCTGGGTTGCCTGTGGGTAGGCTTTCGCCTCACCGGCTGGATGTGGCGCTGGCTGCGCGAGCCGCTGCGCCTGCTGGCGGCGGTGCTGCTGCTGACCCCGACCATCGTCGACCCGGCCAAGGACATCTTCGCCCCGGCCATCGCCATCACCGCCCTGGACCTTGCCTTCAAGGTCGGCAACAACGTCTGGCGCGCTGCCTCGGACCTGGCGATGTACGGCATGATCGCCTTCGCCCTGTACCTGATCTTCGTCGCCATCCGCATGCCCCTGGAGGCCCGCGCCCGGGCCCGTCGCGAGCGTGCCGAGGCCGCCGCCAGGCGTGATGCCGAGGAAGCGGCCGCCGAGCCGCTGGACAGCCGCGAGCGCTACCGCAACGAGCCGCCCGAGCCATCCCGTGGCGGTCCGCGCCAGCGCTTCGAACCCCGTCTCTGACCGCAGCCCTGGAGCGAGAGCATGTGTGAACTACTGGGCATGAGCGCCAACGTCCCCACCGACATCGTCTTCAGCTTCACCGGCCTGATGCAGCGCGGTGGCCGCACCGGCCCGCACCGCGACGGCTGGGGCATCGGCTTCTACGAAGGCCGCGGCCTGCGGGTGTTCCAGGACCCGGCGGCGAGCAGCGAGTCGGAAGTCGCCAACCTGGTGCAGCGCTACCCGATCAAGAGCGAGGTGGTCATCGGCCATATCCGCCAGGCCAACGTCGGCAAGGTCTGCCTGTCCAACACCCACCCGTTCGTGCGCGAACTGTGGGGGCGCAACTGGTGCTTCGCGCACAACGGCCAGCTCGCCGATTTCGACGGCCTCAAGACCTTCTACCGGCCGGTGGGCGACACCGACAGCGAAGCGGCCTTCTGCGACCTGCTCAACCGCATCCGCGAAGCCTTCCCCGAACCGGTGGAAGTCGAGCAACTGCTGCCGGTGCTGGAACAGGCCTGCGCCGAGTACCGCGGCAAGGGCGTGTTCAACGGCCTGCTCAGCGATGGCGACTGGCTGTTCTGCTTCTGCTCGACCAAGCTGGTGCATATCACCCGGCGCGCGCCGTTCGGCCCGGCGCGGCTCAAGGACGTCGACATGATCGTCGACTTCCACGCCGAAACCACCCCCAACGACGTGGTCACGGTGATCACCACCGAGGCGCTCACCGAAAACGAAACCTGGCACCGCTACGAGCCCGGCCAGTGGGGCCTGTGGCGCAAGGGCGAATGCATCGCCTCGGGCCAGACCAGCTAAGGACGGGCTTATGCTCAGAAGCTACCTGCGGTTGATCCTGTTCACATGCGGCCTGCTGCTGGGCATCCAGGTGCCCGGCCTGGTCAATGACTACAGCCAGCGGGTGCAGGCGCACCTGCTGGAGTCGCGGGAGGGCCTGAAGGGCTTCCAGCAGACCGCGCAGCGTTTCTTCAATGGCGACCTCGACGCGCTGGTGCGGCACTACCGCGCCAGCGACGATCCGGTATTCCTCAGCGATGCCAACAGCATCGACAGCCTGGTCATCCGCAACCGCCTGCTCGAAGGCGAGTGGCAGGCCTTGCAGACCGGCTGGGCCGGCCGCACCTGGCACGTGCTGACCCAGCCGGACCCGGCGATCCGCGAGGAAACCCTCAAGGGCTACAGCTACCAGATCCTCCTCACGCCTGAAGCCGCCACCTGGGGCCTGGGCTGCGCGCTGCTGTTCGCCCTGGTGGTGGAAAGCCTGTTGCTGCTGGTGGGCTGGGTGATCATGGGCGGCCGGCGCAAGGCCGTTCAGCCCAGCTGGCGCTAACCCCTTTCGGAGGCCACGCCGTGAGCCGTCTGCTACTGAACTGCGACATGGGCGAAAGCTTCGGCAACTGGACCATGGGTCTGGATGCCGAGGTCATGCCCTTCATCGACTGCGCCAACATCGCCTGTGGCTTCCATGCCGGCGATCCCGGGATCATGCGGCACACCGTGGCCCTTGCCGTGGCCAGCCAGGTCATGATCGGCGCCCATCCGGCCTATCCCGACCTGGTCGGCTTCGGCCGCCGCTCCATGGCCTGCAGCAACGAGGAAATCCGCGACCTGCTGCACTACCAGATCGGTGCGCTGGACGGCATCTGCCGGGTTCAGGGCGGCCGGGTCGCCTACGTCAAACCCCATGGCGCGCTGTACAACGACATGATGGCCGACCCCGGCAAGCTGCGTGCGGTGCTGGAAGCCGTGGCCGCCTACGACCCGCAATTGCCGCTGATGCTCATGGCCACCGCCGACGACAGTGCGGCCCGGGCCCTGGGTGACGAACTGGGGGTGACCCTGTGGTTCGAAGCCTTCGCCGACCGCGCCTATGACGCCGCCGGGCGCCTGGTGTCGCGGCGCCTGCCGGGGGCGGTGCATCACGACCCGGCGCTGATCGTCGAGCAGGCCCTGCGCCTGGCCCGTGGCGAGGCGCTCACCGCCAACGATGGCAGCGCCGTGCAGCTGTGCGCGCAAACCCTCTGCGTGCATGGCGACAACGACAGCTCGCTGGCGGCGGTGCGGCAGATCCGCCAGGCGCTGGATGCCTTGTCCAACCCATGAAGCCACGTATCGAAGTGGTCGCCCTCGACGCGCTGATGGTGCGTCTGTTTGATGTGATCGACGAAGCCAACATGCCCTGGATGCTTGCCGCCAGCCAGCGCCTGCGGGCGGCGTTCGGTACTCACCTGATCGAGCTGGTGCCGTCCTACACCACGCTGATGGTGCAGTTCGATTGCGCGCCGGGCGAGGCGCGGGCGCTGATTGCCGATGCGCTGCATGACCTGCAACCGGACAGCGGCCAGGGCGGGCGCTCGATGGATATTCCGGTGTGGTACGACGCCAGTGTCGGGCCGGAGCTGAAGGTGCTGGCGGCGCGTTGCGGGGTGTCCGAGGCGGAGATCATCAAGCGCCACACGGGCCGCGAGTACCAGGTGTTCGCCCTGGGCTTCGCTCCCGGTTTCGCCTTCATGGGGCTGGTGGAGGAATCCCTGGCCTCGCCGCGTCTGGCAACCCCGCGCAAGCGCGTGGCGGCGGGCAGCGTAGGGATTGCCGAGCGCCAGACGGCGGCTTATCCGGCACTGTCTCCTGGCGGCTGGAACCTGATCGGGCGCACGCCGGCGCCGCTGTTCGATCGCCAGCGCGATGGCTACAGCCTGCTGCAGCCCGGTGATCGGGTGCGTTTCGTGGCGATCGAAAGAAACCAATTCCTGAACCTGGGTGGCGACGATACGCCGCTGGAGGAACGCTGATGAGCCGCCTGCGTATCGAGGCCAGCACGCCGCTGTGCCAGTTGCAGGATGCCGGGCGTTTTGGCGTGCGCCACCTGGGCGTGACCCAGGGCGGGGCGCTGGACTGGGTGTCCGCGCGGTGGGCCAACTGGTTGCTGGATAACCCGGCGGATGCGGCGGTGGTGGAGATTACCCTGGGCGGTTTTGCCGTGGTGGCCGAGGCGGATTGCCGGCTGGCCCTGGCGGGAGCCGACCTGGATGCGCGGATCGATGGCGAGCAGCTGAAGCCGTGGCACAGCTTCGATCTGCGCAAGGGCCAGCGCTTGCAGTTCAGTCAGCCATTGCACGACGCTCGTGCCTATCTGGCCGCACCGGGCGGGTTCGATGCGCCGCGGGTGCTGGGCAGTTGCGCCACCGTGGTTCGCGAAGGGCTTGGCGGGCTGGAGGGGGCAGGGCGGGCGTTGGCCAAGGGTGATGAGCTGCGTTTCGAGGGGCTGTCGAAGGGACGCGATGGCGTGCCGCAAGCGCTGCGTCCGCAGCTGGAGGGCGAGGCCTGCCTGAACCTGGTGATGGGCGCGCAGTTGGGCGAGTTCAGCGGGCAGAGCCTGTTCGAGGTGTTCAACAGCGCCTGGGAGCTGGACAGTCGCGGGGATCGCATGGGCATCCGCCTGACCGGGCCGGTATTGAGGTATCAGGGCCAGCCGATGATCTCCGAAGGCATTCCATTGGGCGCGGTACAGGTGCCGCCGGATGGGCAGCCGATCGTGTTGCTCAATGACCGGCAGACCATTGGCGGGTACCCGCGGTTGGGGGCGCTGACGCCGTTGGCACTGGCGCGGCTGGCGCAGTGTTTGCCGGGGGAGAGGGTCAGGTTCAGGGCGGTGGTGCAGGATTTTGCCTGGGCTGAAATGCAGGCCTGGTTCAAAAGGTTTGTTGACTGATACGGCCCTATCGCTGGCAAGCCAGCTCCCACAGGTTGTGGGAGCTGGCTTGCCAGCGATAGGGCCCTGAAGAACACCCTCTTATTTGGAGAGGAACCTCATCCCTTCCTCCAACCCCCGCAAGGTCAGCGGATACATGCGGTCCTCGACCAGTTCCCGGACGATATTGGTCGACGCCGTATACCCCCAGGTGTCCTTCGGATACGGGTTGATCCAGACAAGCTTCTTGAATTTCTCCATGAAGCGCTGCATCCACACATACCCCGCTTCCTCGTTCCAGTGCTCGACGCTGCCACCCGGCTGGGTGATCTCATAGGGCGCCATCGCCGCATCGCCGACGAACACCACCTTGTAGTCGGCGCCGTACTTGTGCAGCAGGTCCAGGGTCGAGGTGCGCTCCGAGGTGCGGCGCAGGTTGTTCTTCCACACCGACTCGTAGACGAAATTGTGGAAGTAGTAGTACTCCAGGTGCTTGAACTCGGTCTTGCACGCGGAGAACAGCTCTTCGCAGATCTTCACGTGGGCATCCATCGAACCACCGATATCGAACAGCAACAACAGCTTCACGCTGTTGCGCCGCTCCGGACGCATCTGGATGTTGAGCAGGCCGGCATCGCGGGCGGTGTGGTCGATGGTGCCGTCGATATCCAGCTCGTCCGCCGCGCCCTGGCGGGCGAACTTGCGCAGCCGGCGCAGGGCCAGCTTGATGTTGCGCGTGCCCAGCTCGACCTGGTCGTCGAGGTTCTTGTACTCGCGCTGGTCCCAGACCTTCACCGCCTTGCCCTGGCGCTTGCCGGCATCGCCGACGCGGATGCCTTCCGGGTTGAAGCCGCCGGAACCGAACGGGCTGGTGCCACCGGTGCCGATCCACTTGTTGCCACCGGCATGGCGTTCCTTCTGTTCTTCCAGGCGTTTCTTGAATTCCTCGATCAGCTTGTCCAGGCCGCCGAGGGACTGGATCTGCGCCCGTTCCTCGTCGGTCAGCTGGCGCTCGAACTCCTTGCGCAGCCAGTCCTCGGGAATCAGGGCCTCCAGGTGCCGGTCGAGGTTTTCCAGGCCCTTGAAATAGGCGGAAAAGGCCCGGTCGAACTTGTCGAAATGCCGTTCGTCCTTTACCAGGATGGCCCGCGACAGGTAGTAGAACTCGTCCATGTCGGCAAAGGTGAGCCGCTGCTTCAGGGCATTGAGCAGGTCGAGCAGTTCGCGCACCGACACCGGCACCTTGGCCGCGCGCATTTCATTGAACAGGTTGAGCAGCATGGCGATCGCCCCCGTGGCTTCAGCGGTTGCCGCGGCGGCTCATGAAGGCCAGGCGTTCGAGCAGTTGCACGTCCTGTTCGTTCTTCACCAGGGCGCCGGCCAATGGCGGGATGGCCTTGGTCGGATCGCGCTCGCGCAGCACCGCCTCGCCGATGTTGTCGGCCATCAGCAGCTTGAGCCAGTCCACCAGCTCGGAGGTCGACGGCTTCTTCTTCAGGCCCGGCACCTTGCGCACGTCGAAGAACACGTCCAGCGCCTCGCTGACCAGGTCCTTCTTGATGTTCGGGTAGTGCACGTCGACGATCTGCTGCAGGGTGGTGCGGTCGGGGAAGGCGATGTAGTGGAAGAAGCAGCGGCGCAGGAAGGCGTCCGGCAGTTCCTTCTCGTTGTTCGAGGTGATGATGATGATCGGGCGCTGCTTGGCCTTGATGGTCTCGTCGGTCTCGTAGACGTAGAACTCCATCTTGTCGAGTTCCTGCAGCAGGTCGTTGGGGAACTCGATGTCGGCCTTGTCGATCTCGTCGATCAGCAGGATCACCCGTTCCTCGGACTCGAAGGCCTCCCACAGCTTGCCTTTCTTCAGGTAGTTGCGCACGTCGTGGACCTTGTCCACGCCCAGCTGCGAGTCGCGCAGGCGGCTCACCGCATCGTATTCGTAGAGCCCCTGGTGGGCCTTGGTGGTGGACTTGATGTGCCAGGTGATCAGCTTCGCGCCGAAGGACGCGGCCAGTTGTTCGGCGAGCATGGTCTTGCCGGTGCCCGGCTCGCCCTTGACCAGCAGTGGCCGCTCCAGGGTGATCGCCGCGTTGACCGCCAGTTTCAGGTCGTCTGTGGCGACGTAAGCGCTGGTGCCTTCGAACTTCATCTGTCCATCCTCGTTGTTGCGAATACCCGGGGACATGGCCCTGGTGGAAAATTGTCTTGCGCGACTATAGCGCGCGTCCTACAGGACTGGGAACGCAGACGGCCCATTCAGTCTCTGAATGGGCCGTCACTCGGTGACTCAGTCAGACTTGGGCGGCGAACGCTCGTAGCGTGCGTTGAAGGCCTGGATAAAGCCGTTGCGCAGGATCTGCAGGAACGCCTCGAACGGGTTGATGTTGCTCTGGTGCACGCTGCCGGACAGCTCCACGCGGGTGGCGAACTGGTTTTTCGGCTGGTTCTTCAGCACCGTCTCGGTGGCGCCCACCAGGGCCTCCCACACCGAGCGGAAGATGTTCTTGTCCTTGTTTTCCACGTCCTGCTGCCAGTCGAACACCTCGACATCCCGCAGCAGCGGCTTGATGTAGCCGCTCAGGCGGCCCTTCACCGCCTGGGCCTCGATGACCACGTCGCCGTGCCCGGCCTTGAAGTCGAACTTGCCGTAGGCGCTGGCGAAGTCGTTGAGGCGGCGCAGCTGGATGTCGGTGGCGCGCAGGCGGAACTGGAAGTCCTCGAAATTGCTCAGCGGGTCGAAGGTGGCGTTGCTTTCCACCGCCGAATCGCCGAAGAGCAGGGCCTTGCCGTCGAAGCTGGCGTCGCGCCGGCCTTCCTTGTCCACCACGTTGGTCAGGTTGCGGATGCTGGCATTCAACGCGGTGGCCTTGAGGTCCACCGGCGGCTTGGAGTTGAAGTTGCGGAAGGTCAGGGTGCCGTCGACGATGCGCACTTCGTCGAGGGTGATCGGCAAGAGTTTTTCCAGCTGTTGTCGCCAATTGGTGCCCTGGCCGGTCTGCGAGGCCTGCTTGTTGCCGCCGTCGACGAAGTTCAGCTCGGGCCGCAGGAATTCCACCTGGGCCACCACCGCATGGTCATGCCACAGGGAATGCCAGCTTACCGACAGGTCGATCAGCGGCGCATTGAGCAGCGGCACCGGTACCTTGCCGCTGGTCTTGACGATCTCCAGGCCGTTGATCTTGTAGGCGCCGCGCCACCAGGCGAGGTCAACGTCGGCGATCTGGCCGCGATACTCGCCCATGTCGGCCAGTTTTTCATTCAGGTAGTTGCGCACCAGCCACGGCAGCGACAGGTGCAGGGCGAGCAGCAGGACGAGAAGACCGGCCAGTCCTGCCAGTGGCCAGCGATAACGGCGTTTCATCGGAGGCTCCGCATCCTGGATGGACGGTTGACCGTGGCCGATGGCGGGGAGTTCGACCGGGGTAGACGCTCCCCCATGGCAGGCTTACCCTTGAGGTTTTCGCTCGGTGCCAAAAGGACCCCCTGCCATGAGCCGTATCTTCGCTGACAACGCCCATTCCATCGGCAACACGCCGCTGGTGCAGATCAACCGCATCGCCCCGCGCGGCGTGACCATCCTGGCCAAGATCGAAGGGCGCAACCCGGGTTATTCGGTCAAGTGCCGGATCGGCGCGAACATGGTCTGGGACGCGGAAAGCAACGGCAAGCTCAAGCCGGGCATGACCATCGTCGAGCCGACCTCGGGCAACACCGGCATCGGCCTGGCCTTCGTCGCCGCGGCCCGCGGCTACAAGCTGGTGCTGACCATGCCGTCGTCGATGAGCATCGAGCGGCGCAAGGTGCTCAAGGCCCTCGGCGCCGAGCTGGTGCTGACCGAGCCGGCCAAGGGCATGAAGGGCGCCATCGAGAAGGCCAGCGAGATCGTCGCCAGCGACCCGGCCAAGTACTTCATGCCGGCGCAGTTCGACAACCCGGCCAACCCGGCGATCCATGAAAAGACCACCGGTCCGGAAATCTGGAACGACACCGATGGCGCGGTGGATGTGCTGGTGGCTGGCGTCGGCACCGGCGGCACCATCACCGGCGTGTCGCGCTACATCAAGCAGACCCAGGGCAAGGCGATCCTGTCGGTGGCGGTCGAGCCGATCTCTTCGCCAGTGATCACCCAGGCCCGTGCGGGCGAGGAAATCAAGCCGAGCCCGCACAAGATCCAGGGCATCGGTGCCGGTTTCGTGCCGAAGAACCTCGACCTGGCAATGGTCGACCAGGTCGAGCTGGTCAGCGACGACGAAGCCAAGGCCATGGCCCTGCGCCTGATGCAGGAAGAGGGGATTCTCTGCGGGATTTCCTGTGGTGCCGCCATGGCTGCGGCCGTGCGCCTGGCCGAGAAGCCGGAAATGCAGGGCAAGACCATCGTCGTGATCCTGCCGGACTCCGGTGAGCGCTACCTGTCCAGCATGCTCTTCAGCGACCTGTTCACCGATCAGGAAAACCAGCAGTAAGCACAAGCCTTTGTGTTGCAGCTGATGGCCCTATCGCTGGCAAGCCAGCTCCCACAGGGACCGCATGCACCGACCTTGTGGGAGCTGGCTTGCCAGCGATGAGGCCGGTGAGTTATCAGCTTGATCCCGGGCAATGCATCAGACCTGGGGTTATTACAAAATCCTCAACACTGTCTATCAGGCCCCGGTTGTTCTTGCCGGGGCCTGTTCGGTTTATCATGGACGATTTCCGGCCCCCGGCCTGAACGAGATTTCCAGGAGCATTGAATGACTTTTTCCTTCGTCGCCAAGGCAGGCGTGCTGCTGCTGTTCTTCGGCAGCGTCCTGTACGTGCACCTGCGCGGCAAGGCGCGTTTGCCCGTGCTGCGCCAGTTCGTCAACCATTCGGCCCTGTTCGCGCCCTACAACTCGCTGATGTACCTGTTCTCCGGCGTACCGTCCAAGCCGTACCTGGACCGTGAACGCTTCCCTGAGCTGGACGTGCTGAAGAACAACTGGGAAACCATCCGCGAAGAGGCCATGCACCTGTTCGACGAGGGTTACATCCGCGCCGCCGAGAAGGACAACGACGCCGGTTTCGGCTCGTTCTTCAAGAAGGGCTGGAAGCGCTTCTACCTGAAGTGGTACGACAAGGCCCTGCCGTCCGCCGAGCTGCTGTGCCCCAAGACCGTCGAGCTGGTCAACAGCATTCCCAACGTCAAGGGCGCCATGTTCGCCCTGCTGCCGGGTGGCAGTCACCTCAACCCGCACCGCGACCCGTTTGCCGGTTCCCTGCGTTATCACCTGGGCCTGACCACCCCCAACTCGGACAACTGCCGCATCTACGTCGATGGCCAGCCCTATGCCTGGCGCGACGGTGAGGACGTGATGTTCGACGAGACCTACGTGCACTGGGTGAAGAACGAGACCGACGTCACCCGGGTGATCCTGTTCTGCGACGTCGAGCGTCCGCTGAGCAGCCCGCTGATGACGAAGATCAACCGCAAGGTCAGTGCCTTCCTCGGCCGCGCCACCGCGCCGCAGAACACCGATGACGAGCGGGTGGGCGGGATCAACCAGGCCTATGCCTGGAGCAAGAAGTTCAGCAATGTCATCAGCGCCCGGGTGAAGACCTTCAAGCGCGCCAATCCCAAGGCCTACCGCGTGCTGCGGCCGGTGCTGGCGGTGGTGGTGGCCTACCTGCTGTATCGCTGGCTGTTCTGATCGGGCGGTCTGCACGGTCCTGCTAGGCTGCGGCGTTTCTTCTTGCTGGTTTCAGCACCAGCCACAGGGCCAGGCCGATCAGCAGTCCACCGTACAAGTGTGCGGTGGACAGCGGTTCATCCAGCAGCCAGGCACCCCATACCACGCCGAACACCGGAATGAGGAAGGTCACGGTGGAGGATTTCACCGGACCGATCTCGCTGAGCAGGCGGAAGTACAGGATGTAGGCGAAGGCCGTGCACAGCAGGCCCAGGCCCAGCAGCGACAGCCATACCTGCCAGCCACCCCAGCTGGCAGGCGGCTGGGTGGCGACGCTCCAGGCGAACAGCGGCAGCAGCAACAGGCTGGCGCCGATCATGCTGCCCAGTGCCGACAGGCGGCTGTCGAGGCCGCCACGCTGGTCCAGCCAGCGCCGGGCGAGGAAGCCGGCCAGGCCGTAGCAGGCCGTCGCGCCCAGGCAGGCGAGGGCGCCCTGCATCAGCCGGGCATCGAAGGCCACCGGCCCCGCACCACTGAGAATCCCGACCCCGAGCAGACCGAGGAAGATCCCGGCCAGCTTGGGCAAGGTCATGGCTTCATGGAAGAACAGCGCGCCGATCAGCACGCCCATCAGCGGCGTGGTGGCGTTGAAGATCGCCGAGTAGCCCGCCGGCAGTACCTGCGCCGCCACCGAATACAGCGTCGCGGGAATCCCCGAGTTGATCATACCCAGCACCAGCGCCACCTTGAACTTGCCGCCGAAATCCCAGCGCACGCGGAGCAGGGCGAGGATGGCGATCAGCCCCAGGCAAGCGATCGACACGCGCAAGAACGCAGTCGGTACCGTGCCCAGCACTGGCGCGATGATGCGCATGAACAGGAAGCTGGCGCCCCAGATGGCGGCGAGGATCAGCAGGCGGGACAGGGCGATGGGGCTCACGGCAGACTCCGGTTCGGGGCGGGTGGGGGAGTGTACGGTAAAACCCGTGGCGATCTCGTCCGCTTTCTTGCGGGCTGAATCCGTTCATGCGCTTTATGTCGCCGGGTTGGCAAAAAACGCACTTTCCGGCTGCTGGCGATTTGGCCGATCCGCCCCTGTGCAGCGCCGTTCGCCGCGGTTACTCTCAGGCTTTCGCCCATCCCGCCAGAGGTCCTGACATGCCCCAGCAATGGCCGGCCGCCGATATCGCGCGGACCATCCTCGATGGTTTCGACAACTACCGCGATCACTTTCGCCAGATCACCGATGGCGCCCGCGAACGTTTCGAAAAAGCCCTCTGGCAACAGATCCAGAGCGCCGCGGCGGCGCGGATCAACCTGTACGAAGAGAAGGTCTCGGAAGTCACGGCCCGCCTGCGTGAGGTGTTCGCCGAGGACGTGCTGCTGGACGTCTCGCTGTGGCCGCTGGTGAAAAGCGCCTACATCAAGCTGATCGACCCGCGCCTCGACGACGAGCTGTCGGAGACCTGGTACAACTCGATCTTCTGCAGCCTGTTCAGCCACGACCAGATCAGCGACGGCTGCATGTTCATCCACACCACCCGGCCGTCGCTGCGTGCCCACGAGCGCGCGGCGCAGACGCGCATCTACCGTCCGGTGGGGAACCTCTCCGGGCTGCTGGCGCGGGTCTTCGAGGACTATCGCTTCGACGTGCCGTTCGCCGACCTTCCCGGCGATATCGCACGCCTGGAGGCACAGCTGCGCGACAGCCTGCCGGACTGGGTGTGCAAGGACCCGGAGCTGCAGGTCGAGTTGTTCTCGCCGGTGCTCTACCGCAACAAGGGCGCCTACCTGGTGGGGCGCATCTTCACCCGCGACGAGCAGTGGCCGCTGGTGATCCCGCTATTGCACCGCGAAGGCCATGGCATCGAGATCGACGCGCTGATCACCGATGAAGCCGACGTGTCGATCATCTTCTCCTTCACCCGCTCGTATTTCATGGTGGATGTGCCGGTGCCGGCGGAGTTCGTCGGCTTCCTCAAGCGCATCCTGCCGGGCAAGCACGTGGCCGAGCTGTACACCTCGATCGGCTTCTACAAGCACGGCAAGTCGGAGTTCTACCGCGCCCTGATCAACCACCTGGCCAGCACCGACGACCGCTTCATCATGGCCCCGGGCGTGCGCGGCATGGTCATGAGCGTGTTCACCCTGCCGGGCTTCAACACCGTATTCAAGATCATCAAGGACCGCTTCTCGCCGTCGAAGAACGTCGACCGTGCCACGGTGATCGAGAAATACCGGCTGGTGAAGAGCGTTGATCGGGTCGGGCGCATGGCCGATACCCAGGAGTTCTCCGATTTTCGCTTCCCGGTGAGCAAGTTCGAGCCCGAGTGCCTGGCCGAGCTGCTGGAAGTGGCGCCTTCGACGGTCAGCCTGGAAGGCGACACCGTGCTGGTGCGCCACTGCTGGACCGAGCGGCGCATGACCCCGCTCAACCTCTACCTGGAGAACGCCAACGACGCCCAGGTCCGCGAGGCCCTCGACGACTATGGCCTGGCGATCAAGCAACTGGCGGCGGCGAACATCTTCCCTGGCGACATGCTGCTGAAGAACTTCGGCGTCACCCGCCATGGTCGGGTGGTGTTCTACGACTATGACGAGATCACCTTCCTGACCGAGGCCAACTTCCGCCACATCCCGCCGCCGCGTTTTCCCGAGGACGAGATGTCCAGCGAGCCGTGGTACTCGATCGGGCCGCATGACGTGTTCCCCGAGGAATTCCCGCCGTTCCTGTTTGCCGACATGGGGCAGCGGCGGTTGTTCAGCCAGTTGCATGGGGAACTGTATGACGCCGATTACTGGAAGGGGCTGCAGGAGGCGATCCGGGCGGGGAAGGTGATCGATGTGTTTCCGTATCGGCGCAAGAGCAGGGATGAGGTCTAGCCGAAATCGCCAGCTTGTTTCTTCATTCTTTATTCACAGGATTAAAGGCGGGCGGGGTTGGTGCTGGTGCTGGTGATCGTGTGTTGATCCATTTGCGATGGCGACGCTGAGTCACCTTTTCGCCCCCCCGGCGACCCCCTTTTGAAAAGCGCAAAAGGGGGCAAAACGCTCTTGCTCCTGCATCCGGCCCTGCG
>JAIRVG010000043.1 GCA_031253995.1 Paucimonas sp.
CTGTGGGAGTCCACCCAGCCCGCCGGGCTGCGCTGTCGCGCAGAGAACTAGATCGCAAGTGCGCCGCGGTCGGCGTGGGAGCGGATTAATCCGCGATCGGCGGCAAAGCCGTCGTAAAACCTGAGTCCCGAGTTTTCCTGACACACTGCGGACTCAGGTTTTATGGCCGCTTCGCGCCCAATCGCGGATGAATCCGCTCCCACGCCGTCCCTGCTAAATCAATGAGTTATGTGTTGTTCTATGAGAGCGGGTTTACCCGCGATTACTGTAGTGAATCCACCATCGCAATCGCGGGTGAACCCGCACACACAGGAAGCGTTGCCAGCCAGAGGATCCAGCGTCCACACGTCCCTGCCTGCGTACATATACACCCAGCCACATACCGAACATATGCCCCCGGCCATGGGTCGGACGCCCCCGCTTCTCTAGCATGGCCCCCGCAATGCGCGCCGCCCGACTGAGGCAAGCAGCCGGCCCGCGCGTTGCTCCCGTGTCAGCCAATGCCAGGAGAACAACAACATGAACAGCCCCGCCATTGCGTGCCAGGACATCACCTGGAACCCCATCACCAAGACCAGCACCTTCACTGCGCAGGACCGCGAGATCCTCACCCGCCACTGGCACCCCGTGGCCTTCTCTGCCGAGGTGACCGACAAGCCCCACGCCGTGATCCTGCTCGACGAACCCGTGGTCCTCTACCGCACCGGCGAGCGCATCAACGCCGCCCGCGACATCTGCAGCCACCGCGGCGCGCCCTTGAGCAAGGGCTGGGTGCAAGGCGACAACCTCATCTGCCCGTACCACGGCCTGCATTTCGGCACCAACGGCCGTTGCACGCGCATCCCCTCCGAACCCAATGCCAACCTCACCGAACGCCATCGCATCCAGATGTACCAGGCCCGCGAGGAATACGGCCTGATCTGGGTGCTGATGGCCGGCGACAGCGCGCCCTTCGCCGAGATGCCGACCTGGCACGACAGCGATTTCCAGCGCATCCTGCCGCCCTCCATCGATATCGCCGCCTCGGCGGGACGCCAGGTCGAGGGCTTCATCGATGTCGCCCACTTCGCCTGGATCCACCATGAGGCCTTCGCCGAGCGCGACAACCCGGTGGTACCGACCTACAAGGCCGAGGTCACGCCCTATGGCGTGCACGCCGAGTACGTCAGCAGCGTCAGCAACTTCCCCAAGGCCTTGCAGCACCGCGCGCCGGACGACTTCCTGTGGACGCGCACCTTCGATGTCTTCGCGCCCTTCACTGCACGGCTGAGCGTCGATTTCCCCACCCCGGGCGAACGCCTGGTGATCCTCAACGCCGCCAGTCCGATCTCGGCACGCAAGACCCGCATGTTCTGCGCCATCACCCGCAACTTCGACCAGGACCTGCCGCTGGCGGATGTCTACGCCTTCAACCAGCAGGTGTTCGAGGAAGACCGCGACATCGTCGAGCTGTGCCGTCCGGAAGACCTGCCACTGGACCTGTCCCTGGAAATCCACATCCCCGCCGACCGTTCCTCCACCGCCTACCGCCGCGCCTTGAGCGCCCTGGGCCTGGGCCGGGCCTTTACCAGCTGAGGAGTGCACGTCATGTACAAGTGGGAATGCCTGGTATGCGGCTTCTTCTACGACGAAGCCCTGGGCCGGCCGGAGGACGGTATCGCCGCCGGCACGCGCTGGGAGGATGTGCCAGAGGATTGGTACTGCCCGGAATGCGGCGTGGGCAAGGCCGATTTCGAGATGGTCCGCCTGCCCCTGGATGCCGCGGAAAAACAGCCTTCGGCGCAGCCCGACCCCGTGGTCATCCTTGGCTCAGGTCTCGCCGGCTATACCGTGGCCCGTGAGCTGCGCAAGCTCGATCGCGAGACACCGATCCTGATCGTCACCCGCGACGGCGGCGAGTTCTACTCCAAGCCGGCGCTGTCCAACGCCTGCCAGAGCGGGCGCCTGCCCGAGCAACTGGTGACCTCCAGCGCCGAGCAGATGGCGACCCAGTTGCAAGCGCAGGTGCGGACCTGGAGCGAGGTCGAGCGTATCGATAGCGACGCGCACCGGGTCTACATCGGCGGCCAGCCGCAGCGCTACGCGGCCCTGGTCCTGGCGCTGGGCGCGGATGCCCGGCGGGCGACCCTGGACGGCGATGGCGCGGAGGCGATCATCACCGTCAACGACCTGGAGGACTATCGCCTGTGGCGCGGGCGGATTGGCACGGCCAGCCGCATCGCCATCCTCGGCGCCGGACTGATCGGCTGCGAGTTCGCCAACGACCTGCGGCATGCCGGGCATGAGGTGTGCGTGGTCGACCGCGCCACCTGGCCCTTGAGCCGCCTGCTGCCTGAAGAAGCCGGCCAGGCGATGGCGCAGGCGTTGGGCGCCATCGGCGTGCGCCTGGCGCTGGGCAACGGGCCGGTGGCGGTGCACCGGCAGGCGGACGGCTATCGCCTGCAGCTGGCGGACGCCCGGACGGTCGAGGTGGACTACGTGCTCTGCGCCATCGGCCTCGAACCGCGGGTCGCACTGGCCCGCGCCGCCGGGCTCGAAACGGGCGGCGGCATCGTCACCGATGCGTACCTGCGCACCAGTGCGCCGGACATCTATGCACTGGGCGACTGTGCGCAGGTGCATGACCTGGTGCTGCCCTATGTGGCGCCGATCATGTTGCAGGCACGGGCACTGGCGCAGACCCTGTCCGGCCAGCCGACGGCGGTGGCCTATCCGGCGATGCCGGTGACCATCAAGACCAGCGTGCTGCCCACCGTGGTGGCCTCGCCGCTGGACACGGGCGGTTTGTGGTCGACGCGGCTGGAGGCGCCTTGTGACAAGGGCATCGCCAATGTCCGCTCGCTGTACCACGACGCGGACAGCCGGATGCTCGGCTTCGTGCTGATGGGGGCGGCGGTGCAGGAGAAGGCGGAATTGCTGAAAGGGTTGCCGGATTGGCGGTAGTCGGGGCTGTCGCTATATAGTCATTTATATATCGACATGAATGGTGATGCTTCTGGCCTCGTCGCTGGCAAGCCAGATGAGGCCGGAAGCATCGACATCAGATCCGGACCTACCACAACCCCGAGTCCCCCAGTGCCCAGCAACCTCCCCAACTGCGACGCCCAGCTGATCCGCACCCTGCACACCCTGCTCACCGAATGCAGCGTGTCGCGCACCGCCGACCTGCTCGGCCAGACCCAGCCGGCCGTCAGCGTCGCCCTGCGCCGACTGCGGGAGCTGACCGGCGACCCGCTGCTGGTGCGCAGCGGCCGCGGCATGGTCCTCACCACCCACGGACAGTCCCTGATCGAACCCGCCTCCCGCGCCCTGGCCAGCATCGAGCAGATCCTCCACCCCATCGACCGCTTCGACCCGGCCACTACCCGCCAGACCTTCCGCATCAGCACCCCGGACTACCTCAGCGTGTTCTTCGTCCCGGCCATCGTCGAGCGCATCAACGCCCAGGCCCCGTTCGCCACCCTGGAACTCACCCACCTGCAAGCGGAAGGCGGCTACGCCAAGGGACTGGAGGATGGCCATCTGGACCTGGTGATCGGCAACTGGCGCACGCCGGCAGAACACCTGCACCTGCAACCACTGTGCGATGACGACCTGGTCTGCCTGCTGCGCGACGAACACCCGATCCCGCCGGGCGGGCTGACCCGCGAGGCCTACAACGCTGCGGACCATCTGGCGGTGATGACCCACAACGCCAGCGGCCACGGCACACTCGGCGACGAACTGGCCGGTAACGGGCTGGCGCGGCGGGTGACCACGACCCTGCCCTACTTCTGCATCGCGCCCTATGTGCTGGTGAAGTCCAACCTGCTGTTCACCACCACCCGCTCGTTCGCCAAGCACTACAGCGAGCTGCTGCCGCTAAGGATCGAACCGTTTCCAGTGGAGGTGCAGCCGCTGCGCTACTACCAGCTGTGGCATGCGCGCAAGCACCGCTCGCAAGCGTCGCGGTGGTTGCGCGGGGTGGTGCTGGAGGCAGCGCGCGGCCTGGGGCGAGAGGATCAGCGCTGGAACACGTGCTCTTCGTGATAACCCAGGTACTGCGCCAGCTCACCCGGCATGAACCGTAGCGGTTGTGGCAGCCCCAGCGCCTGGCGATGCCCGGCGTCCAGCCAGCGGGACACCAGCATGTCGCCCTTCTGGTCGAAGCTGATCAGCCCGCGATAGAACAGCACGTCCAGGTTGGCCGCCAGCAGCAGGCCGTTGCTGCTGTCCAGGCGCTCGGCCGCACTCGATGCGGCCCAGGGCTTGATGTGCGAAGCACGCAGCACTTCCGTGCAGGCCAGCCCGGTCACCGCACAGGCACCACCCCAGATCCCCAGTAGGTCTTCGCGGAACTTGCCGCGGCCACGGCGCGTCAGGATGGTGGTCAGCAGGTCGGCCACCGGCTCGTTGCCCTCCAGCAGCGCATCGCGGTCCGAGGCCACTACCGGCTCGGTCGGCGCACAGTGGATGGCGTCGATCAGCCGAACCCATTTCTCGCCACGCTGCGTTTCGGGAATGGCATCCATGATCCGCCCCACCAGGGCCAGGTCGAGTTCGGTGGGAATGCCGGGCTGGTCCGGCAGTTTCTGCTTGCCGGTCAGGGTGCGCGGGTCGAGGGTCACGGGCTCGTCGAACCACCAGAAGTATTCTTCCGGGCAGATCCAGCTGGGGATGCGGTGCAGGTTCTGCTTCCAGCCGCGAAGGAAGTGATGGCGGTCGTCCTCGTGGATCCGCCGCACCTTGGTCACGGCCCAGGCCTCTTCCCACAGATCCTGCAGGGCCAGCTTGTCGACCATGTCCTGGCGCTGTGGCTTGAGGACGTCATCGAACAGGCCTACGGCGTTGCCGGCAATACCCACCAGTTGCTGGATGCCGTTGTGGGTGGCGGTCATGAAGACGAAGGTCTGCCCGGCATTCTCCGCCAGCGGCGCGGCGGCGAAGCCTTCGGTATGGAACACCCGGTAGCGCTGGTTGCCACGACGCAGCAGCAAGCGCGGCGAGTTGTTCCATTCTTCGTGACCGTAGCCGTTTTCCTTGGGGTAGCCCGTGGTGGCGAAGCCGCCCGAGGGGGCGGTGTAGCCATTGGTGTTCCAGAAAACCGGCTTTTGTACGAATAGCGCCATCTAACCTTTCATCCCTTGTCTCGGCCGCCTGTCGGCATGGGGTCTCGTTGTCGAGCGATGATATCAAAAAGACAGCAACGATTCCGTACTTGGCACGCAAAGTAATTAAATGCGAATTAATCATCTTGCAAGTTATGTAAATACAAAAAACACATAATTAGCTTAGAACCAAAAAGCCTTTCCCAGCCCGTGCCGACCGGGCATATCGTCTGTTCCAGACCCGACCCCACTCCCGGCGGAGGCCGTCCCCAACGACCTCGCCAAGGAGTGTGTCCCTTCATGACTCCCCTGCTTCACAACGCCCCCGCCCCGCTCCAGCTGGACGCCGACGTACTGGTGATCGGCGGCGGCCTGGCCGGTACCTGGGCTGCGGTGGCCGCCGCGCGCAAGGGCGCCAGGGTGGTGCTCGCGGAAAAAGGCTACTGCGGTACCAGCGGCGTGACCGCCACCGCCGGCCCAGGCCACTGGTGGGTGCCGCCGGAACACCGTGCCAGCGCCATCGACAAGCGCGTGACCAGCGCAGCCGAACTCGGCGATGCCCGCTGGATGGCGCGCATCCTTGACACCACCTGGCACTCCCCGCCGCAACTGGACCGCCTCTACCACTTCCCCAGCGACGAACAGGGCCACAAGCAGTACCGCGCCCTGCGCGGCCCGGAGTACCTGCGCGCCATGCGCCAGCTGGCGCTGGAGCACCAGGTTACCCTGCTCGACCAGAGCCCGGCCCTGGAGCTGCTGCAGACCGAAACCGGCGACCTGGCCGGTGCCCGCGGCTGGCAACGCCAGGCCGGGCGCGAGTGGCAGGTGAAGGCCGCAGCGGTGGTGCTCGCCACCGGCGGTTGCGGCTTCGCCTCGCGCCTGCTGGGCAGCCACACCAACACCGGAGACGGCTACCTGATGGGCGTCGAAGCCGGCGCCGAGCTGTCCGGCATGGAGTTCTCCAGCTACTACTGCATCGCCCCGGCCGGCAGCACCATGACCCGGTCGATGGTCTATACCTTTGGCCGCTATTTCGATGGCGCCGGGCGCGAACTGGAGATCCCACAAGGCCCCGCTTTCAACGACGCCCTCGCCCGCGCCCTGCTGCAAGGCCCGGTGTACTGCCGCCTCGACCGCATCCCCGCCGACATCCGCGCACGCCTGCCTCAGGTGCAGCCAAACCTGATGCTGCCTTTCGATCGCCTGGGCATCGACCCCTATCGCGACAGGTTCCCGGTCACCCTGCATGGCGAAGGCACCATTCGCGGCATCGGCGGCCTGCGGGTGGTCGATGACGATTGCCAGACCACCGTCCCCGGCCTTTTCACCGCCGGCGACGCGGCCAGTCGCGAGGCGGTGACCGGGGCGATTTCCGGTGGCGGCGCGGTGAACTCGTCCTGGGCCCTGTCCAGCGGGCAATGGGCCGGTGCCGGCGCGGCCCGGCATGCCCTGGCCCGGCCAGGAACTCGTACCGTGATACGTAACGTGGCACGATATGGGATTCTCCCCATCGGCAATCCCGGCCACGATCATCTCGACACGGTTCGCGCCGTGCAGGACGAACTGCACCCCTACGACAAGAACCTGTTCCGCAGCGGCGCTCGCTTGCAGCGCTCACTGTATGTGCTGGACAACCACTGGGACCGCCTGCGCAACCAGCGCAGCGTTGCCGACCCGACCGCCCTGCTGCGCTGGCGCGAGACGGCCGCCCTGCTGGCCAGTGCCCGCTGGTGCTACGGCAGTGCCCTGGCACGCCAGGAAAGCCGCGGCATCCACCAGCGCGAGGATATTCCCACGCAGTCGTCGCGCTTCGATGCCCACCTGCGCAGCGGCGGTCTCGACAGGCCCTGGGTGCGCCACGATCCAGTGCGCGCGGAGGTCCCGGCATGCTCGAACTGATCTTCAGCGAACGCTGCAGCGGTTGTGCCCGCTGCGTGGCGGTCTGCCCGAGCAACGTCCTCGCCGTCGGCGACGATGGCAAGCCGCGTATCGCCGACCAGGCCGCCTGCCAGACCTGCTTCATGTGCGAGCTGTACTGCCCCGGCGACGCCCTCTACGTGCACCCGGACTGCGAACACCCGACCCACCCCGACCCGGCACGGATTCTCGCCAGCGGCCTGCTCGGCCAGTACCGCCGCGACTCTGGCTGGGACGAATTCGCCGACGACCCGCGCTACGCCAACCAGCACTGGCGCATGGAGGGCATCTTCACCCTCGCCCGCGAGCTGGCCACCCCTTCTCCCATCACAGGATCCCGCCATGAGTGAATCCCTCAACCACCTGCTCGCCGAACTGCACGCCGAGCGCCAGCGCACCTGGGCCCCGGAGGCCCTGCAAGTGAACATCGACCAGCGCCAGCGCCTGGTGGACCAAGCCGATCCGCAGCGCTTCATCAAGGCCGGCGACATCGTCGAGCCCTTCACCCTGCTCAAGGTCGAAGGCGGCAGCCTCGACCTCGACCAGTTGCTGGACAACGGTCCGACGGTGCTGGTGTTCTTCCGTTTCGCCGGCTGCCCGGCGTGCAACATCGCCATCCCCTACTACGAACGCAACCTGCAGCCAGCCCTGCAACGCCGTGGCGTGCCGCTGGTGGCGGTCAGCCCGCAGGTGCCGGAGCGGCTGGTGGAGATCAGCAACAAGCACCAGTTGACCCTGCAGGTCGCCAGCGACCCGGACAACGTCCTGGGCCGGCGTTTCGGCGTGCTCTACAGCTTCGACGAGGCCTCGCGCCAGGCAGCGCTGGCCAAGGGCAGCAGCATCGGCGAAGTCACCGGCACCGGGACCTGGGAACTGCCGCAACCGACGGTAGTGGTGATTGGCCGCGACCGTCGCGTGCACTTCGCCCAGGTCAGCCCGGACTGGCTGGTGCGCAGCGAGGCACAGCCGATCATCGACGCCGTGGATGCGGCGCTGGATGCCGACAGCCTGCTGGTCCGGCATGCCTGGGCCTGACTTCCCCATTTCTTCCGACAGGACGCGAACCATGAGCACACGATACTTGCACCTCGGCGCCATCCTCACCGGCGTCGGTACCGACCAGCAGGAATGGCTGGACCCGCAGATCCCCGGCAACGCCAGCATCGATATCGACTGGTACAAGCAGCAGGCCCGTGCGGCCGAGGCGGCGAAGTTCGACTTCGTCTTCATCGTCGACAGCCCTTACATCACCCCCGACTCGGCGCCGCACTTCCTCAACCGCCTGGAACCCCTGACCCTGCTTTCGGCGCTCGCCGGGGCCACGGACAGGATCGGCCTGGTGGCGACCCTGACCACCTCCTACACCGAGCCCTTCAACGTCGCCCGCCAGTTCGCCTCGCTGGACCAGATCAGCCATGGCCGCGCCGGCTGGAACGTGGTCACCACCGGGCTGGAGGGAGCCGCTGGCAATTTCGGCCGCGAGCAGCATATCGACCATGGCGAGCGCTACCGTCGCGCCCATGAGCATGTGGCGGTGGTCCAGGGGCTATGGGACTCCTACGAGGACGACGCCTTCCCGCGGGACCGGGCGAAAAAGCGCTTCCTCGACCCGAGCAAGCAGCACCGCCTGGACCATCGCGGCGAATTCTTCTCGGTCACCGGGCCGCTGAACATCTCCCGCTCCGCGCAGGGCCAGCCGGTGATCTTCCAGGCTGGCGTGTCGGAGTCGGGCCGTGGCCTGGCCGCGCAGATCGCCGAAGGCATCTTCGCCGGCGTCGACAACTTCGAGGACGCCCGCGAGTACTACGCCGATATCAAGCGCCGCGCCGCCGCGGCCGGGCGTGATCCGGACCAGGTGCTGGTGTTCCCCGGCATCTCGCCGATCATCGCCGACAGCGACGACGACGCGCAGGCCCTGCTCAAGGCGCGGCATGGCGAGCTGGACCTGAACAAAGCCCTGGTGCAACTGGGCCGGCCGTTCAACTACCACGATTTCGGCCAGTACGAGCTGGACGCGCCATTCCCCGAGCTGGGAGACCTGGGCAGCAATGGCTATCGCGGGCATGCGGAAAAGATCAAGCGGGTGGCGAAGGAACAAGGGCTGACCCTGCGCGAGACGGCCTTGCGCTTTGCCCGGCCCTTCACCGGTTTCGCCGGCTCGCCGGAAACCGTCGCCAACGAGATCGAGCGCTGGTTCCGCGAAGGTGCGGTGGATGGCTTCAACATCCATGTCGGCGCACCGGCGGCATTTGCCCGGTTTACCGATGAGGTGCTACCGATCCTGCGCTCGCGAGGTCTGTTCAGGGAGGACTACGAAGGCAGCACCCTGAGGCATCACCTGGGACTGGAGGTGCCGGTCAATCGCTACCAGGTGCAAGCGACAGGCGACCTGGCCCGAGCGACCGCCTGAACGAGATGCCGGCGAAGCCTGGCGCTTCGCCGGCGTGACTGACGCGCCCTGTCTGCGCCCTGGCGAGCGGCCACAGATTACCCAGTTTCAGTGATATCCAATCGCCATCAAGTCCTGTCCAATCGTCGTATCGACGGCGCATTGGACTTCCTTCATGCAAGCAGACACAGCAAGCGCAACCCCCGGAATCCAGCAGGTCATGCGTCCGGCAAGGGCGCTGATTGGCTGGATGAACGAATCCTCGGCCATGCGCATGCTCGGCCATGATCCCGGTGCACTTTCGGAGGCCGACCGCCTCGGCCTGATCCACGCAGCCCAGGCGCGGGTGGCCGAGCGTGAAAGCGGCGTGGACCAGAGCGACGCCATCACCGAGCCGCCCGCTGAGCTGCAGGACTACATCACGGCCCTGTACCAGCATCCGGTGATGGAGCAGTTCACCAAGGAGGGATGGCGGGTCTGCCTGGCCAACCTGCGCAAGCTGTGCAGCATCCAGCCCGCCGTGTTTCTCGATCATGCCGCCGAGCGCACCCGCGCCGCCCGGCCGGACGACCTCGATGCGCTGGCGCGCATCACCCTGCCCATGGAGCAATCGTCGAGCGAGTTCTCCACCGCCTTCGACAGCACCCACCAGCGTTTCATCCTGACCTCGCGCAACCCCAACTTCCGGATCGTCGGTTCGTTCAACAACGCCATGGCCGCCAAGGGACAGATGGGCATCGCCGTGGGCTTCGTGAACGTCACCACGCTGTCCCTGCTGCAGGTCATCAAGCACCGCGGCCGCTACATGCTGCGCGACGGCAATCATCGTGCCCTGGGCCTGCTGGCCAACGGCATAGACCGCGTGCCGGTGCTGTTTCGCGAGTATGGCGAGTTCGACAACCTGGAGCTGGCGTCCGGGCTGTTCCTGCCCAAGACCTTTCTGGGCGAGCGTCCACCGCTGCTGGTGGACTACCTCGACGACGCCGTCGCCACCCAGGTTTCCCTGCCGGCAAGCCACAAGGTGGTGATCGTGCAGGCCATAGAAACGAGCGTCGTGGGCTGAGCTCCAGGCGCTCGCCACCCCGCCACGAGGATCACCGCGGGGGTTCAACCAAGGCACTTGCCAACCCGCAACACGGGCATTCACACGTCCAGAAAGGAGTTAAGTCGTGAGCAAAAGCACCAGCACCTTGCAGTCGGTCACACTGGCCCTGTCCAACAAGGGCATCAACAATCTGTTCAAGACCATCACCCCTGCGCTGATAGGCAACGGTTTCACCGCTTCGAGCGAAGCGGTGCTCTCCAGCCCGGTCAACATTCCCAGCACCGATCAACGCATCGACATCAACCAGATCACCCTGTCGGGCGGCAAGATCAGCAATATCCACGTAGCCTCCACGCCGAGCATCAGCTACACCAACTTCCAGTTCACCCTGATGCCCCGCGTCCAGCTCGGGGGCGGCATGCATGTGCACTATGACGAGTGGTTCGAACAAGGCAGCACCTTTACCGAGGGCAACACGATGCCGAGCTCCTACTCGGTGAATTGCGGTGCTTTCGATTTCGACATCACCAATATCGATCTTTCCTTCGACTTCTACATCCAGGGCGGTACACCCTCCTCGCCACTGGAGTGGAAAGTCACGGTGTGCAACCCCCAGCAGAACGGTGTCAGCGTGGCCAACGTGGCGGTTCCCTCGGCCTCCGAAATCAATGGCAGCGACCTGGGCCAGTGCATCCAGGGGAGGATCAACGGCGTCGTCGACTCGAAGATCGCCTCCGTCGACTTTGCTGGCAAGGTAGGCGATACCCTCAATGGCGTGCTGGGCAATATTCCCAACAGCGGCCACCTCACCTCCAGCATCATCTATCAGTTCGCCCCCTCCTGCAGCCCGACCTACCCCGGGGAGAACGGCATGGTGCTGGGCATCACCGGCGCCGTTCAGTTCAATGACACAAGCTATGCCGGCAGCCCGGTCAGCATCCCCCTGCCGACCATCGACCCAGACCTGGACGTCAGCCTCAACGTCGCCGCCTACGAACTCAATGCCTTGCTCTGGGCCGCCTACCTGAATGGCGATTTCTCCCTGAACCTGACGCCGGAAAGCGACAGCGACAGCGAAACGCTGAACACCAGTTACTACAGCGTGATCTGGCCCGAGCTGTGCGCATTCGGCCAAAGCAAGAGTCCCGGCGGCCTGCCACTGCAAGTCATCGTCGACGTAGCGCAAGCGCCAACCCTGACCATCGGGGCGGTCTATCAACTGAGCAAGGCGATCTACGCCAGCCTGCAGTCCAAACTCGATCCGACCACCTATGGCAACCTGGGCAACATGGTCGGCCTCATCTTCTATTCAGCAGACAAATTCAGCCAGGAGCTGGCGGTGTACCTGACGCCGGCCGAGGTCAGCGACTACGGCAGCCTCATCACCGATGCCGTCGCGGCGACGGCGGACGAGCCGGTGCTGAGCGCCCCCTTTACCGTGAACATTGCCTTCAACTACATGTTCCAGGGCAGCTGGCAGCCGCTGCTGGCCTTCTCGATCAATCGCAGCAACGTGCTGTCCAGCCTCTCCCTGAGCAACCCAAGCGGCAGCAGCGATATTCTCGGCTTCGAATTCAGCCAGCAAAACGCCGATAAGATCAGCGATGTCAGCTTCTTCGTCCCTGAGCTCGATGGTGCCGCCGCGCTTCTCCTGGATGTGGTCTGGGCGCTGTTCTCGGCCAACCTGGACATTGCACTGCGGGATATCGGCAGCCGTGGCCTGCCACTACCCTCCTTCGACGGCATCTGCCTCGGCAGCCCCAGCATCAGCCTGTGTACCGACCACGGCGGCTATATCTCGTTGAGCGCGAATATCCAGAAAGCTTGAGTCATCAGAAGAAATACGCCAACTGCGCCCACAGGCGTGGCTGGCGTTCGCTGGCAGCCGCAGCCGGTTGCTCACCCAGCTTCCAGCCTGCCAACGCACTGACGCTCCACGCCCGGGTCGACCAGCCGGCGCCCAGGCCGGCGGCAGACAGCCGACGGGGCGCGGTATCGATGCTCAGGGCCGGTGCATTCAGGCGCGCCTCGCCGTGGTCGGCGAAGGTAACCAGGCGCCAGTTATCGGTCAGGGCGTAGCGCAGCTCGGCGCTGGCCAGCCAGCCGCGGTCACCGAAGGCCGCCGTCTGGTAGGTCGAGCGCGCACCGAAGGCACCACCAATGTAGAGCCGCTGCGAATCATCCAGATTGTCATCGCTCCATTGGCCCATGGCCCGCACATACAGGGCCAGGCGCCCACCCAGTTGCTGCAGGCGCGCCAGCTTGACCCGCAGCACGCTGAAATGTCCCGGATCCGACTGGCCAACCAATGACCAGGGCGCACCATCGATATCCAGATGGCCCTCGCTCCAGCTCAGGGTCAGGCTGCTGTCGGCTCCTTCGAGCAACCCATCCCGCACGCTGCCGGTCAGGCTGTAGTCAACCACGCGGGAACGCTTGTCACTGTCCATGCCCAGCAGCCCGATTTCGTCCTGCAGGTGCTTTTCGTCGTACTGCAACCGGGCCTTGAGGCCGAACCCCCGCCCTTGCAGCAGCGGCTGGATGATGAAGGCGCTGGCAGTACGGGTCGTGCCCTTGGCCTCAAGGATCTTCAGTTCTTCATCCAGTTCATAGGACAAATCCGACGCCATGGCGCCCACGCGCGTCGACCAGGGCCCGATATCCAGGTGGTAAGCCGCCCAGTGGTAATGCCCCTGCTCCGCCGAGCCCATGCTGCGCAGGCTGAGCAGATCGTTCGAGGCCAGCAGGCCGTGGAAGTTGACCGCCGTGGCCAGGCGCGCCTGGTCGTCATGCCCGCCAAAGTTGTCCAGTGCCACGCCACCACTGAGGAACGGCATGGCCTCCAGGTTATCCGGCGGCTCATAGGAGGTGTCGCCCTGGGTCAGGCTGGTGGCGGACGGCAGGTCGGGGATCTGCTGGAACGGCAGCAACCCCTCCCCGTTGCCATTGGCCAGACAGGCAAGAGGAAGCAGGCAAAACGCGGACAACAGGCAGGGCGCCAGGCGCATACAGGCAATACCGGGATGATGGTCGGAGGACGTGGCCCGGGCGGCGTCCCTGCATTCACCCCGGAAGCCGGCAAGATATGGCTTTGTGCCACTTCTGCACAAGCCCTTTGTCGCTGAACGATCCTGCGGCTTAGGGTTTGTACGAAAAGTCGCCGAGCGGCGATCAGGCAAGGCGAAAACAGGCGAGGAAGCGGAGTTGACTGGTTGTCAATGAGCATTCCGAGCCTGTTTTCAACGCAGCCTGATCGTCGCG